>DHGP01000013.1 GCA_002402825.1 Firmicutes bacterium UBA4795 | reverse complement strand
AGCCATTGTTGCCCGGGCAAGACCTGGTATGCCCTGAGGCGGCTTACCAGCCTTCTTGATCAGCTCTTTTAGTTCGTCAGGCTCTAATTTATCCTGGGATGCTTTTTCAACTAACATCCCTAACTCTTTGTTTTTTGAGCGGTAGGCCAGGCAGATGTCAAGAATCATGGGAACGCCTGCAAATAGTGCTACCGTCACCACATATACGATAATTATCTCCATAATAGCTTTTATCTCCTTTTTTGTTTGTTCTTCTTGATAAAATATTACCCTGCGTGCTTCACTTAACCAGTTCCACCTGGTCAATAACCACCCTTCCTGATCCGCCTTCATCTTAAGACGGCAATCTTCATTGGGTAAGCTGTCTTTTCTTTTATGTTGGTGATCCAAAGTGACTTCCCCAACTATTTTTTAGTGACCAGGGACTTGATTGCGGTTTTGGCTGTAGAAGCTGCCACGCTAAGAAAACCCTTATGGGCTTTCAGGATTTCTTCCAGGGCGTTGATTACCGTGTCAAGCTGATTGTAAGTTACAATAAGCGGTGGTTCCAACCGGATTACATTTGGATTGTTTAAAGTGTAGGCAGTGATAATGCCATGTTTATTTAAAAGCTCTCCAGCTACCATGCTGCCCAAAAACTCATCGGATAGCTTTTCAACAAGGCCAAAAGAAAGCCTGTTGCTTAAGCTATTTTTTGGTTGATTAAACTCAAGCCCAATTAATAAACCTCTGCCCCGGACATCTTTAAGCAAATGAGGGTGTTTTTCTTTAAGCTTAAGCAATTTATCCAGCAGGTACTTGCCTTTTTCCCGGACCTGTTCGATTAAGTTTTCTTCATAAATTACTTCAATGGTGGCAAGGGCTGCTGCTGATGCCAGAGAATTTCCGCCAAAAGTAGAAGTATGCAAAGTACACTTTTCCATGCTTCCGTAAGCTTTTTTCCAGATTTCATCAGTAGTAAGATAAGCTCCTATAGGCATTACCCCGCCGCCCAGTGATTTGGCAAGACAGATTACATCCGGAACAATTCCTTCATGTTCGCAGGCAAACATATTTCCCGTTCTTCCAAAGCCAGTTTGTACTTCATCTGCAATAAAAAGGGTTCCATATTTTAAGCACAGTCTTCTGGCTTCTGCCAGGTAGCCTGGCGGTGGCAAGATGATTCCACCTTCTCCTTGAATTGGTTCAACAATAAAAGCTGCCACCTGCTGGTTTTTAAGGGAAAGATTCAATGCTTGAAGATCTCCATACGGAACTTCTACACAACCAGGAAGTAACGGCAAAAAAGGCTGCTGGTATTTTTTTCGCCCGGTGACTGAAAGAGCACCAAAAGTCTTTCCATGAAAAGAACCCTGACAGTAAATAAATTCCTTCCGGCCAGTTGCTATGCGGGCCAGCTTCAATGCTCCTTCTACAGCTTCTGCGCCGCTGTTACAGAAAAAAGAGCGACTGAGATTGCCAGGTGTAATTTTAGCTAAATTGTTAGCTAAAGCTCCAGCAAGCGTACCCAAGGAAGATTGAAGTAGATTTGGTAATTCTTTTACCTTTTCTAACGCTCCAATTATTTTAGGATGATTATGTCCAAGATTCAAAGCGCCGAAAGCTCCAAGAAAGTCTAGGTACTCCCTTCCCTTACTATCCCAAACTGATACTCCTTGAGCCCGGACAAACCGCTTATCGAAATTTATCAATCCCAGTAAGGTAGTCAGAGCAGAATTCAGATATTTTTTATGCAGTTCTTTAACCTGTTCTCTGTTTAAACTCAGCGCATCGTTAAGAGCAAGCAAGCCTTCCGGTTTAACTAATAAGCGTTCTTCCTTTTCACAAGACAAAAATCTTTCCTCCTGACTGAAGAATTACTTTTACCCGACTTCATTTTTTGGGTTATATCAGCCTTAGAGGTTATTTCTCTTGTTAATTCGAGCTTTGTTACTGTTTGTCCTCTTTTGGCTTCAGGTAAAGTTTTTTTTAATTTACTTGTTTTTATGATTAATTTCTATTTTTTTGTCCGTTATCCTGCTATTTATTGCTAAAATTTTAACTATTATTTCTTTCTATATCTCCTGAAAAAGAAATTAAAAAGACCTTAAGGCGTAAATTTAATATAAATCAACCAGATAGGCGAAATTACAGGCATGTTTTATATAGGTATTACTTTACTAGAAAAAATTGTTTGTAAAAGGTTAAAATCGCGGTTGTAAACATAGTTTTAATCCTGAAAAAATAATAAATTATCACTATAATAAAGTTTAGCTTAAAATTATTAGCAAAAAAGAAGAAAATTAGGGAAATGAATTTGGGTACTAAATTGAAAAACTTAAAATCTGAAATAAAGATTAGGCCAGAAGAATTAGCTCCTTCGTTAGAGAATTTTATCCGGGTATATACAAAAAAACTAGAAAGAGAGGGAACGATATTAGGGCTAAGCGGGGGAATTGATTCAGCCGTGGTCGCCGCTTTATGTAAAAGGGCAGTTGGCTCAGAGAAAACTCTGGCTTTAATCATGCCAGAGAAGGATTCAAAAAAGGAACACATAAAAGATGCGCTGAATTTGGCTAACGAACTGAAGATTGAAACAAGGTTAATTGATATTACTCCTTACCTTAAAAAGCTTGGAACGTATAAATTGTTTCCCTTAAATAAACTTCTCTTCTTAGAAAAGTTAAAGGGAACTTTAGTTGAAAAAGCTTATAGTTTTTATCAAAGAAAAACAGGGGAGACCCCTTTTTCAGCCAGTATTTTAGGTTTTAAGGATAAGGAATTTGACGCTTATCTTAAAAAAGGTAATGCCTATTATCGAATAAAACATAGATTGCGAATGCTATTACTTTATCTTTACGCAGAGCTCGAAAATAAGTTAGTAGTTGGAGCCGCAAATAAAAGCGAATACAAAATTGGGTTTTTTGTAAAACATGGCTGTGACGCTGCAGTTGATATCATGCCACTTTTAAACTTGTATAAAACTCAGGTGCGAGAACTTGCTGAATATCTAAATATTCCTTCCAGGATTATAGAGAAGCCCCCCTCACCCGATATTATTCCAGGACTTACCGATGAAAAAGCAATAACAATCCCTTATGAAAAATTGGATTTAATCTTATTAGCCTTAGAAAAAGGATGGAAAATTTCTGAAATAGCTGACGCCTTGGAAATAAAAGAAAAACAAATCATAGAGGTACAAAATTTGATTCAAAAATCAGAACATATGCGAAAAATTTACTCCTGAGTTTTTTGTTTACCAAGCATTAAGGCAACACCTTGTGGTTTTAAATAACTTATGTCAGGATTGAGATGGTTATATGATTCGTTTCCTAAGCTAACTGGATAACCTTTTTTTGTTTGTGATGAAGGCTTTTTTCCGGGCAACTGCACAACCAATCCAAGGTGTTATACATCTTCTGTTATAATGAGACTAAATTAGCCTTATTACTTCTCCTTGAACTTCTTCACTTCCATCCAAAAAGGAAACATTTACAAGATAGCTTTTTGCTTCCTCGACTGCTTCCTTCATCTCCTTGGTAGTTGGTGCTCTCCATCTTTTAGAGACGATTGGCCAATAAGCATCTATACGAAGGGGGATCTCTTTATTAACGGAGGCGATAAATTTCGCTATTTTACCAACCTCTTCTTTGTCCACAAAACCGGGGATAAGAACAGTTTCAGCACTTAGCTTAATCTTACCTTGATAAAGTTTTTGAAAATTCTCCAAAACCCTTTTATTTGATTTCCCAGTATATTCTTGATGTATTTCTGAAGATATAGCTTTTATACTTACCTTAACCTCGTCCATTCCTTCAAGTTCGGGGAGAAAATAACCGTTTGTAAGCAAATAATTCCAGGTTCCAAGTTCATGGTGGAGCCTTTTAGTGATTTCAGAAAGATTTTGATCAAACGTTGGCTCCCACCCTTCAAAAACTATGATCTTTGGTTTTGCCTTTTTTAAAGCACTGATTATTTCATCTAAAGTAAGAAAGGTAGGAGAAAAAGGCTTAGGATTTTTTGTTTCTGGAAAGTGGCAATCTAAAGGCTCTGCTCTTCTTAAGCATCCTTTACAGGAAAAGTTACATCCCCAGAAAAAAAGGCAGGATAAATTATGGGCCGCGTGGAAGGAAATATGATAAACTTTAGTTTTTATCATTTCCTACTTAACTCACCCCCCCTTTCTCCCTGCAAAATGGAAAATAATTTGTCTTAATCTACTCCCTCTTTATCCGTTAGGCATCCCCCCACCGCGCTTATATATCTATTGTCCCAGACTATTTTTCGCCTTAAAATCTTGTTTAATTTCTCTGTATCTAATCCTACCCCTGTAAATGAATAGCGCCTTTCTTGGGGAAAAGGGCAGGTCTCGGCTGTTTCAGCTTTACATGATTTACATAACTTGCAAGGCCCGGCTATCAAGCAAATACCAGCCAATTCCTTCTCTAGCTTTTTGCCATAATCAAAGATTAACTTAGTAAGCAAGTCCCATTTCTCTACCTCTTTCCCTTGGATATATAAGAGGTAAACAAAGATATTCCTTTTCTTGAATTGAGTAATAACAGGGGAAAAAGGAGGACAGGCATAATTTTTGCCGTAATTTGATGTATCAACTTTACATTTTTCCTTTACCTTTTCATCGGTAACAATATCCTTTCTAACTAAAAGGGATTCATAGCCTACTTTCATCCCAAATTTCTCAAGCTCGTCTTGGTAATTCATAATCCTCTCCCCCAGCCCGGTAAAGATTTCCAGAAACTAAATGCTATCTTTCTTCCTTTTTGCCCTGAATAGCTTTAAGCCGTTTTTTAAATACCGGGCCATTGGTTACAAATGTATAGCTTTGACATTGACCAATTATTTCTAGCAAGCAATAATTTTTTCCTCGCCATGTTATTTATTCTTTGCTTAACCTTATTTTCCTTCTTTTTTGTTAATATTTTTAGGCAAACTTTTATTGCTTCAATCAAATACTCAAGGGTTTCTCTTTTTTTATCAGGTGCTTAGGAATTTAAAGTTGTAGCCTATTACAACCAATTTAATGCTTGATATTAGTGCAATTGAAAATTGTAGACTAAATAAAAAAATAACTTTCTCTTGATTCCCAAGGGTTCTATGGTTTGAAAAGGTGAAGTGGTAGTGTCAATACTCTTGTGTAAAAACTTTTACCAAGCAGCTTCCCTCTAAATAGACTTATGGAAAAACTAATCTAAAATGATAAAAAGTATTAAATTTAACCAAACCAACTTAAATTAAAACCTATGAATTAAAACTTATGAATTAAAACCCCATGGCAACC
>DHGP01000026.1 GCA_002402825.1 Firmicutes bacterium UBA4795 | reverse complement strand
AGCGGCGGAATGGAGGTTAAAATGACAGACCAGTGGGAACTTTGTGCGGAATACGTGGTAATTAAAGCCCTGGATAATGGGGTAGCTATTTTTGGTCTTACCCGCGGCAAAGATACAAAATTTCATCATTCGGAAAAGCTAGATAAAGGAGAAATTATGATCGCTCAATTTACCGAACATACCTCAGCCATTAAAATCCGGGGCAACGCTGAAGTATTGACCAAGCACGGTAAACTGCGCACTTTCGAAGATTAAAAAAAGAAGAACCCGTGAAACAACCAACCTGTTTAAAGTAAAGCTATCTAGCAGGTTTTTATTTCGAGTAAAAAAACCGTTTCAAAAGGACATACTACTTCCAAAAGGGGCAAAATTCGTTGGTTAAGGAATGGATAATTAGTTACCTGGGAGCGTTAGGAATAGGAGGCCTTTTACTAGGCGTTGTTGTTGAAGCCATGGGAATACCCTTTTTTCCAGGAGGAATTATAGTTATTCTTACCGGCTTTTTAATCAATCAGGGTAAATTAAACTTCTACCCGGCCTTAATTGCGGCTACGGTAGGCTTTAATTTAGGAGCAATACTGGCCTATCTTATTGGCCAGTATATAGGAGAGCCCTTTTTTTACCGCTACGGTAAATACCTTTACTTAACCCCGCAAAAACTTAACCGCGCCCAGACCTGGTTTGAACACTCCGCCCCCGCTTTTATTATATTCGGTCGTTTTGTGCCTATGGTCAGTAACCTGACCCCTTATATAGCTGGTTTAAGCAAGTTAAATATCTTTAAATTTTTATTCTACAATACTATCTTTGCTATAGCCTGGTCCGCCTTTAACCTATCCGTGGGTATGCTTTTTGGTTACAAATGGGAAACCTTCAGTCGTTTAATTAATTCCCGGCTAGTTTTAATTGGGGGCGTGCTTTTGTTGTTTTACTTAATCTACCATTATGTTTGTTATTTACGAAATTTACGCCATCCCACCCGCAAAATTTAATAACCGCAAGAAGAACATGAAGGAGCACTGCAACTACTGCAACCTTTGTTATTGAAACCATTATTTTCGGCAAAGTCATTCTCAAAGTTACTTTCAATGCTTCCTACGGACTTAAAGCTGCTCATTACCCGGGTAGGTTTTACTGCTCCGCAATTGGGACAGGTTAAACCTTCGCCAGTTTCTCCCATAACACATAATTTCTCAAAACGTTTTTTGCACCCAGAACAACGAAATTCGTAAATAGGCATTTTATTTTCCTCCTCTTAGTTTTTATGATATTTACTAAAATTAATTTATACTTAAAACACAATATAGTCAAGTCATTTAATATTACTAGCTTACAAGGGCGGTAATATGCTAAAATAAAATATCATTACTTAAAATAAACTAAGGTCAACTTATGGATAAAAGTGAACTAAACGAGCCAAATAAAAACAAAATTTTAGTTAAAAAATTGAACCTTTTTTATAAAGATTATCAAGCCTTAAAGAATATTAACCTGAATATAAAAGCAAATAAAATTACCGCCCTTATTGGCCCTTCAGGTTGCGGTAAATCTACTTTTTTACGAACTTTAAACCGGATGAACGATTTAATTGAAGGGGTCAAGGTAGAAGGGACTATCCTGTTGGAAGGGGAAAACATATATGAACCTGAGGTTGACGTAGCCAATTTACGCAAACGAGTGGGCATGGTATTTCAACGCCCTAATCCTTTTCCCATGTCAGTATACGATAATGTAGCTTATGGTCCCAGGATTCACGGGTTAAAAAACAAGCGCCAACTTGATGAAATTATTGAGAAAAGCCTGAATCTGGCCGCCTTGTGGGAAGAAGTAAGCGACCGTCTTTTCAAGTCGGCTTTAGGACTCTCGGGAGGACAACAGCAACGCCTTTGTATTGCCCGTCTTTTAGCGGTAGAACCCGAGGTTTTGCTTATGGACGAACCCAGTTCAGCTTTGGATCCTATTTCTACCCTTAAAATTGAAGAACTAATTCAAGTCTTAAAAAAAGACTATACCATTGTTATTGTTACCCATAATATGCAACAAGCAGCCCGGGTTTCTGACGTTACCGCCTTTTTTTTAAATGGGGAATTGATTGAACATGGGGCTACCGAGGAAATATTTACCCGTCCCAAAGACCAGCGTACCGAAGATTATATTTCTGGCAGGTTTGGTTAAAAATTTTTTTTATGGCGAGTTTTTACTTGTCAACCGGGAAAATGCATATTATATTAAAAAACATACCATTAAATCGGGGAGCATAGAAAGTGAATCCACGTTCGTCTTTTGATAAAGCATTAATTGAAATACAAGAAGATATTTTCCAGTTGGCCAATTTAGTGGGGCAGGCTATCTATAATGCTGTCCAGTCCTTAATAAAACTGGATCCAGCAGGAGCGGCACAGGTAATTATGTGTGATGAGGAAATTGATGACCTATACGCCAAAATTGAAAGTAAATGTATTAAAATAATTGCCACCCAACAGCCAATAGCCCGGGATTTAAGAATGGTTGTAACAGGAATTAAAATTCTTTTAAGTTTAGAACGCATAGGCGATCATGCGGTAGATATTGCTCAAGCTACCATGTGCATAAGGGAGTCTGAATTAAACCGGAAAAGCAGCGAATATTTAACTAAAATGTCCCGTATAGTCCAACAAATGATTAAAGATAGCTTAGAGGCGTACAGTGAAAGGGACGTTCAAAAGGCCCAGGAAATGTGCACTTTAGATGATGAAGTAGATCATATTTTTACTAAAATATTTCAGTTGCTGATTGATAACATTTTAACTGACCCCAAGTCAATTGTCCAATCATCTTACTTGCTTTATGTCAGCCGGTATTTGGAAAGGATAGCTGACCACGCCACAGATATTGGGGAAGCTGTAATTTATTTAATTACCGGGGAAAGAAAAAAGCTTAATTAAAGGTAGCCTAATCGTCCCGGTTGTGAAGGTTAAGATAAAATTACGGTAAAGGATAAAGAGCCTAAGGTAAACATTAATGGGAATTAGGAAAAATTTGCTTACGGTGTACAAAAAAATAAAACTAGCCGCTAAAAAATCAGGACGTAATCCAGAGGTCATAAAAATTGTCGCCGTAACCAAAACAATCCCCCCTCAAACTATCCAGAAGGCTATAAACGAGGGTCTTACCACATTTGGTGAAAATAAAGTGCAAGAATTGTTAGCTAAACAACCTCTTTTGCCTTCTGCAATTGAATGGCATATGATTGGTCATTTGCAAACAAATAAAGCTAAAAATATTGTGGGAAAGGTAAAACTTATTCATTCTCTTGACCGCTATTCTTTAGCCCAGGAAATTAATCGCTGGGCCCTAAAGAAAAGCTTAAAAATTAATGTTTTAGTGCAAGTAAACATATCAGGAGAACCCAGCAAACACGGTCTTGCCCCGGTTGAGCTGACCGATTTCCTTGATGAAGTGGTGCGTTGGCCTGGTTTACAAATACTGGGCTTGATGACTATGGCTCCCCAAACGGACAACCCTGAAGAAACAAGACCGGTATTCAGAGAATTAAGGGTCCTGGCTGAAAAATTAAGCAAAAATAGACCGGGTCTGGCCTTAGTTTACCTTTCTATGGGGATGAGTAACGATTACGAAGTGGCTATAGAAGAAGGAGCAAATATAGTCCGTTTAGGCCGCGCTATTTTTAGCGCTTAATATATTTAATTTATATTTATTATCAATATTATCATAAGGAGGGTTTGTTTGAGAATGAAACTGATGGACAAGGTGTTAGGATTTATTGGTTTTGAAGAGGTGCCTGAGGAACTTGAGGAAAAAAATTTAGAAGAGCATCACCAAGAAACACAAGAGGAGTTTATCAAACCCAAGCGTAAAGGACAAGTATTAAATTTACACACCCAGCAAGCAGTTAAAGTGGTAGTTACTAAGCCGCAAACCTTTGAAGAAACCCAAGGACTAGCAAACCACTTGAAAAACCGGCGGCCGGTAATTATAAACTTAGAAAAAACTAATGCCGAAGTAGCCAAACGTATAGTAGATTTTATATGCGGTACCACTTACGCCTTAAACGGAAACATGCAGAAAGTTGGAAACGGTATTTTTCTTTTTGTACCCAGCAACATAGAAATTAATAGTGAATTTAAAGAACAAATTAAGGACGGCGAGCTATTTTCTTGGATGAAAATGCAATAAAAAAGGTTGACAAATGAAGTTATTTAAAGAATGGCTCCAAATTACTGAGATAGGAGTGGTTTTTTGCCGCTAACTAAACTTAACCTGGGCTTTATAGGCGGAGGGGTGATAGCTGAAGCAATCCTTTCAGGTTTAATAAGAAGCGGCCTTAACCCCCAAAGCTTTTTTGTAAGTGAGATTAAAGATAGCCGCCTTACTTACCTAAGCCAAAAATTAGGTATTAACCCGGTAAGAAATAATTTTGACCTGGTTAAAAATTGTGATATTATTATTCTAGCCGTAAAACCAGCCGTTGTAAAAGAAGTTATGTTTGAAATTGGCCAAGAAATAAAAGCCGAACAAACCTTAATTTCTCTTGCGGCAGGAATTAATACTAACTTTATTGCTCAATTTATGCCTGAACCAAGGGCAGTAGTTCGGGTAATGCCAAATACCCCTATTTTGGTGGGAGAAGGAGCGTGTGCTTATTGTTTGGGAATGCACGCTCAAGATAAGGATAAAGAAAGAGTAAAAGCAATTTTTGAGTCAGCCGGGAAGATTGTTGAAGTACCAGAAAGTTTAATAGATGTTGTTACGGGTTTGAGTGGAAGCGGACCTGCCTATATGTACCTTATTATAGAATCTTTTGTATCCGCCGGTGTTCACTTAGGTTTGCCCAAAGAAGAGGCTTTAATTTTAAGCGCCCAAACCATGCTGGGAGCAGCCAAAATGGTTTTAGAAAAAGGAGAGCATCCCGCTAAGCTAAAGGATGAAGTAACCACCCCGGGCGGTACGACTGCGGCCGGTTTATTCTCCTTGGAAGAAGGTGGTCTACGGGTAACGATAATGCGGGCAGTGGAAAAAGCAGCCATCCGGGCGCGTGAACTGTCAAAATAATGAGTGGGGAAAAAAATGAGTCTTATTAAAACTATAGAGGTATTTTTTTTTGTTTATGAATGTTTGCTTATTACCCGGATTATTCTGTCTTACGTTAGATTTAACTCTTATAACCCTTTTTTCAAATTTATATACGAATGTACTGAGCCTTATTTAAGATTATTCCGGCGGGTCATACCTCCAGTAGGGATGTTCGATTTTTCTCCTTTGGTTGCCTTTTTCATTTTAGAAATTATCCGCCGCTTAATAATCGATTTAGTCCTTACTTTGCTCATACACGCATAAGTCAGGTAAATAGAGGAGTTAATTTTAACGCCCCCACCTTGGAGAAGATAACGTTTTATGTTGTATGTCCGGGAAGATAAAGACGGGGTTATATTTAAGGTCTGGATAAGCTTTAAAGCTAAGAAAAACCAGTTAGCTGGTTTATGGGCAGATGCCTTGCATATTAAGGTGGCTGCCTTACCCGTAGAAGGAAAAGCCAATGAAGCTTGTTGCTCTTTCCTGGCCCAAAAATTAGGGGTTCCTAAGTCGTCGGTAAAAATTATTAGTGGTGTACGCAGCCGGGAAAAACTAATTAAAATAACCGGTGCTAAACAGCAGCAAATTCTAAACCTTTTAATAAATATAAATTAAGCCTAAAAACATAAGAGGTGTTTTATTAGTGGATTACAGTAAAACTTTAAACTTACCTAAAACTGAATTTCCCATGCGGGCTAATTTACCCGAAAGAGAACCAGAAATTTTAAAATTTTGGGAAGAAATTGACCTTTACCGTCTGGTCCAGCAAAAAAATACCGGTCGTCCCAAGTTTGTTTTGCATGACGGACCCCCTTACGCCAACGGGCATATTCACCTGGGCACCACTTTGAATAAAATCCTTAAAGACATTATTGTTAAGTACAACTCCATGGCAGGAAACGATGCTCCTTATGTGCCAGGTTGGGACACTCACGGATTACCTATTGAGCAACAGGCAATTAAAGAGTTGGGTTTAGACCGACGGTCAATGAACCCGGTAGAATTCAGGCAAAAATGTAAGGAGTTTGCTTTAAAATTTGTGAATATCCAGCGTGAAGAATTTAAACGGTTAGGCATAAGCGGCAATTGGAAAAAACCTTATTTAACGCTGCACCCTAATTATGAAGCTGTCCAAATAGGAGTTTTTGCCGAAATGGTAAAGCGGGGTTACATATATAAAGGTCTAAAACCTGTTTTTTGGTGCGCTTATTGCGAAACCGCATTGGCAGAAGCAGAAGTAGAATACCAGGATAAAAAATCACCTGCCATCTACGTAAAATTTCCCGTTAAAGACGGCCAGGGTTTATTACCGGAAGAAAATACCAGTATCATTATCTGGACCACCACTCCCTGGACTTTAATTTCAAATGTGGCCATTTGTCTTCACCCGAACTATAATTACGTTTTAATAGCCCAAGAAAAAGAGAAATATCTTGTAGCGGAGGAACTTTTATCTTCTTTTGCCCAAGCAACCAGGCGGCAAAATTTAAAGAAAATCCAGGTATTTCGTGGCCAAGAACTGGAAGGTATAATTTGTTACCATCCTTTCTTAGACCGGGAATCAATTGTTGTTTTAGGTGAATACGTTACCCTGGATACCGGCACTGGTTGCGTGCATATTGCCCCTGGACATGGTGAGGAAGATTATCTAGTTGGGTTGCAGTATAACCTGCCTGTTTTGTCACCGCTTGATGGCCAGGGTTATTTTACCGCAGAAGCTGGAAAATTTAGCGGCCGGTTTTATATAGACGCCGACCAAGAAGTTATAGCAGAATTGCAAAGGGGTACTTTTTTAATTAAACAGGAAACAATTCAGCACCAGTATCCTCATTGCTGGCGTTGTAAAAAACCAATTCTTTTTCGAGCAACTGAACAATGGTTTGCTTCCATAGATAAATTTCGAGAAATGTTGTTGCAGGCCATTCAACAAGTCCGCTGGATTCCTGGCTGGGGCAAGGACCGGATTTATAACATGATTGCTCAACGGGGCGATTGGTGCATTTCACGTCAACGGATTTGGGGTGTCCCTATTCCTATTTTTTACTGTGCCAATTGCGGGAAAGAAGTTATCAATGACCAGACCATTAGCCACCTGCAAAATTTATTTCGCCAGCATGGTTCGGATGTCTGGTTTGCCCGTGAAGCAGCAGAACTCCTTCCGCCAGATTTTAATTGTCCGGTATGCGCAGCGCAAGAATTTACCAAGGAAACGGATATTATGGACGTATGGTTTGACAGCGGCTCAAGCCACTTAGCCGTTTTAAAGCAACCAGACACCTGGCCGGAGCTTCACTGGCCGGCTGAACTTTACCTGGAGGGAAGTGACCAGCATCGCGGCTGGTTTAATAGTTCTCTTACCACCTCAGTAGCGGTCCGGAATAAAGCTCCTTATAAAGCCGTGTTAACCCATGGTTTTGTGGTTGATGAACAAGGACGTAAAATGAGTAAATCCATGGGGAATGTGGTTGACCCCTTAAAAGTAATTAAGCAAATGGGAGCAGATATTCTGCGGCTATGGGTTAGTTCCGCTGATTACCGGGATGATATGGCCGTTTCACCAAATATTTTAAAACAAATTACGGAAGCATACCGGAAAATACGCAACACCGCGCGCTTTTTACTGAGCAACCTTTACGATTTTGACCCTTTAGTAGACCAAGTAAATTATCAAGAATTAACTGAGATTGACCGTTGGGCCTTAATCTGCTTACAACGTTTAATCCAAAAGTCCCTCAAAGGTTATTATGATTACGAATACCATATAGTTTACCACGCTATTCATAATTTTTGCGTGGTTGACCTGAGTGCCCTTTATTTAGATATGATTAAAGACCGCCTTTATACCTCGCAAGCCCAAGGACGGGAGCGGCGGGCAGCGCAAACGGTGCTTTATAAAACCCTACATGTCCTGGTGCGTTTACTTACTCCCATATTAGCTTTTACCAGTGAAGAAATCTGGCGTTACCTGCCCAAAAAAGAAGGGGATCCGGTAAGTGTACAATTAACTGACTTACCTCAGGTAAAAGAAAACTACCTGGACCTTGAATTAGAACAAAAGTGGGAACGTTTATTAAATATTAGAGCAGAAGTAACGGCGGTGTGTGAGATAGCCCGCAAAGAAAAATTAATTGGTAATTCCCTGGAAGCAGAAGTAACCCTTTATGCTTCAGGCGAATTATATGATTTTTTACTTAAGGAAGAAACAAATTTACCTACGATTTTTATTGTTTCTAAAGTAAGCCTGCACCAGTTAAAAGACAGGCAAGATGCCTACCTTACCAAAGACAGGCAAGATGCCTGTCCTACCAATAATAACCTGCTTCCGGTGGTAGAACAGGCATCTTACCTGTCCAAGGCTAAAAATATACCTGATCTGGCGGTGGCAGTCCGGCGGGTCAAGGGAGCTAAATGCACCCGCTGTTGGATTTTTAATGAAAAGGTAGGTTTAAACGCAGAGCATCCTGACCTTTGCCCCCGCTGCCTTGAAGTAATTAAAGCGGGCAACTTTGTTTAAAGCCTTCGTCCTCAGGTAAATTATCTTCATTGCTGGCCAACACCGCTAATTGGTCGCAGCGTTTATTATCCGGATTGTCACCGTGGCCTTTTAGCCAAAACCAGTTTATACGGTGTTTTTGAACCAAAGAGAGAACTTTTTGCCAAAGGTCAATATTCTTGACCGGTTTTTTACTTTGAAGCAACCAGTGATTTTTTTGCCAGTTTTTAGCCCAACCCAAGGTCATGGCCTTAACAATATACTGGCTGTCAGAGTAAAGGTTAATCAGACAGGGTTTTTTTAACTCTTCCAAACCCTTAATTACCGCCATTAGTTCCATCCGGTTGTTGGTGGTGCACCGGTAACCCCCGCTTAATTCTTTCAGATGGTTATTATATTTAAGAATTACTCCGTAACCTCCGGGGCCGGGGTTGCCTTTGCATGCCCCGTCGGTATACATAAACACAATAGGCAGCTCACTCATTAAAAGTAACTCACTTCCTGAATGTCCGACCAAAATTATATACATTAAGAAATTCTTGGTCAATGGCAATAATTAATTCGCTTTTAGAACTGAACATTAACTGCCTACCTTTTAAATTTCCTTTAAATAAAGAGCATTTTCATGTTATAATATTTTACCGGTTTTAATTTTTCTTTTAATTTTTTTATCTTTACTTAATAACAAACATTAAAATATTTTAAATTCTTAAAGGGAGAAAGATGGCTTTACACGAAATAAGAGTAATCAATCACCCCTGGATACCTGATCCTAAAGGCCAGGATGTTCTTTATGAAATTCAACATGCCCTTGGACTTAAAAATATTACCCGGGTGACTACGGCCAGGGTTTACCGTCTGGAAGGTATTAGCGAAAAAGAAGCGCATTTTTTAGCTCAAAACCTTTTGGCGGAGGATATTTATCAATCTTACTGCTTAAATGAGCCGGTAATTACCAATGCAATGGCTGTGGTAGAAGTGGCTTATAAACCAGGAGTAATGAACCCCGAGACAGCCTCACTGATGAAGGCAGCCCGTGACTTAGGAATTAATAATCTAATTGCTTGTGATTCCAGTTGGGAATATGGTTTTTCTGGCCCTTGTGTTACAACTGCAGACATAAATTTAATTTTAAGGCGCTTACTGGTTAATGAAACGGTAGAGCAGGTGGTTACCAGTCGGTCGTCGGTCGTCGGTCGTCAGACGTCAGAAGAAAAACAAACTACGAGCAGGCCAACTGGCTGGAAGCCCGTTCTACCGAATGCCTACCCTGCTTCGGGCAGGCAGGATGCCTACCCTACTAGACCCCTAACCCTAGTTATCCACGGTTCGACTCAAAAAACAAAAATCATCCCTCTAAGGGCAATGAATGAGCAGCAATTAATGGCTTTAAGCCAGGATAAATTATTTCTTGACCTGGAAGAAATGCAGCGGATAAAAGATTATTTTATCTCCCTTGGCCGGGATCCTACCGATTGTGAAGTGGAGACAATTGCCCAAACCTGGTCGGAACACTGCATTCATAAAACCTTTAAGGCTAGATTAATAATTGACGGCCGCGAAAAAATACCGCTTTTAAAACGGCTGCAGCAGGCTACCCAAAAAATTAATCACCCGCTGGTTCGTTCTGCTTTTATAGATAATTCAGGAGTTTTTGAATTTTACCAAGGCTGGGCTATTTGCGGGAAGGTAGAAACACACAATGCCCCTTCAGCTATTGAGCCTTATGGAGGAGCCATGACGGGCAGCGGAGGAGTTTTTCGGGATATCATGGGTACCGGCGAGGGGGCAAAGGTAATTGCTTCCACCGATATTTTTTGTTTCGCTCCTCCTGACTATCCGGCCGAAAAAATTCCGGATGGCTGCTTACACCCTCATTATCTGTTGCGCCGGGTGGTAGCCGGGGTAAGGGATTACGGCAACCGTATGGGTATTCCTACCAATAACGGCTCTGTTCACTTTCACCCTGATTTTCGGGCCAAGCCTACGGTAATAGTAGGAGCGTATGGAATTTTACCTGTAGAACGCTGCCATAAAGGGAAGCCTCGTCCTGGTGATTTAGCCATTGTTATTGGGGGGAGAACAGGCCGGGATGGAATTCACGGCGCTACCTTTTCCAGCGGGGAAATGACCGCGCGTACCATAGAAGTAAACGCCAGTGCCGTCCAGATTGGTCATCCCATTGAAGAAAAGCGGGTAGCAGACGCAATTTTAGCGGCCGGCAGGCAGGGGTTAATCCGGGCTGTCACCGACTGTGGAGCTGGTGGTTTTAGCTCTGCTTTAGGAGAAATGGGCGCCGAAACCGGGGTTAAAATTTACCTGGAACGGGCCCCCTTAAAGTACCAGGGACTGGCTCCCTGGGAAATCTGGGTCTCTGAAAGCCAAGAAAGGATGGTATTGGCCGTAGACCCGGCAAAGGCCGATAGAGTGCTGGCTATCTGTCAGGCTTTAAATGTAGAGGCCATTATCATGGGCGAATTTACCGGTGACCGCCGTCTTTTGGTAAGTTATCATGGTGAGGTGGTTTGCTCTCTAGAAATGGATTTTCTTCATCATGGATGGCCCCAAAAAATCAAACGGGGGGCCTGGCGGGCTCCGATTTTTGAAGAGCCTGATTTGCCCCCCCCGGCCAAATGGGAGGAGATTTACCAACAGGTAATGAATCACGGAAATGTCTGCTCTAAAGAGCCAATTATACGTATGTATGACCACGGAGTCCAGGGAACCTGTGCTCTTCCTCCTTTTAGCGGGGCAAACAGCGATGCCCCTAATGATGCGGTGATTTTAACCCCTCTTTTAGGCCAGCGTTGGGCGGTAGTGATTAGCCACGGTCTAAACCCTGTCCTAAACAGAATTAACCCATATTACGGTAGTATTTGGGCTATGGCAGAAGCAGTAGCTAACGCTGTAGCGGTGGGAGCAAATCCGCAGGAACTAATGCTTATTGATAATTTTATCTGGCCTGTACCGGAAGAAAATTTTTTGGGAGCTTTAGATTTGGCTGTGGATGCCTGCGTTGATTTTGCCCAGGCAACAGGTATGCCTTTTATTTCTGGTAAAGATAGTTTATCCAGTACATACCGGGGAAAAAACAACCTGGTAATCCACATTCCCCCCGTTCTTTGTATTTCAGCTTTTGGCCGTTTGCCTGACGTGGCCAAAACGGTCTCGGCAGATTTTAAAAAAGAGCACAGTCAGATTGTCCTGGTGGGTTGCCGCAACCCCATAGAAATGGCTGGTTCTGTTTATTATGATTTGGCAGGTTATATAGGAAATAATTTACCCAAAATTGATTTAACCATTTTACCCAAAGTTTATCAGGCCATACATCAGGCCATAGCCAATAGTAAAGTGTTGGCTTGCCACGACATAAGTGAAGGAGGGCTGGCAGCCGCACTAGCCGAAATGTGCTTTGGGGGCAACCTGGGAGCGGTGATAAACATCCCGGCTGAAGAAAAAGCTGAAAACTTTATGTTTAACGAAACGGCAGGCTGTTTTTTGGTGGAACTGGACCAAAAAATTAACCCCTCTAGTCTTTTTGCTGATGTACCCCATAAGACAATTGGTCATACTGTTAGTCAAGAAGAAATTGCGGCCTATAGGCAAGAAAAACTACTTTTTGCTTTGCCTCTAGCCCCGCTAAAAAAAGCCTGGCAAAGGCCAATGAAGGAGGTTTTTGGTGGTAGTATTACCGCCTGACGTTCATGCCACCAAAAGTTTGTATCCTGCGCACTGACGGAACTAACTGCGACTTAGAAACCTTTTATGCTTTTAATAAAGCGGGGGGAGAAAGCGAGCTTGTCCATATAAATCAATTACGGCAGGGAGAAGTAAAGCTGGCTGCTTACCATATTTTGGTTATCCCTGGGGGGTTTTCCTACGGGGATGATATTAGCGCTGGCAAAGTCCTGGCGGTAGAGCTTATTTCTTTCTTAAAGGAACAACTTGCTGAATTTTTGCAGGCCCAAAAGCCTATTTTAGGAATATGTAATGGCTTTCAAGTTTTAGTCCGCACTGGCCTTTTGCCGGCAGGTAAGTTGGGAAGTGTTAGTGCCGCTTTAACAGCCAACGAAAGTGGTCGTTTTGAATGCCGTTGGATAAAATTAAAGATAGAAAAAAATAATTATATATTTACCCGGGGTTTGGACAATAAAGTAATTTATCTGCCCGTTGCTCACGGGGAAGGCAATTTTTATACTGATTTAGTTGCTTTAAACAATATTGAAGCTAATGGTCAGGTAATTTTCCGCTACGTGGATAAAAATGACCGGCCCACCCAAACATATCCTGATAATCCCAACGGCTCCTTAAATGCCATTGCTGGTTTATGTGACCCCTCAGGTTATATTCTGGGATTAATGCCTCATCCGGAACGGTTCACCGAAATTTTTCACTATCCTAACTGGCGCCGGAGTAACTTAAGGGAGCCTCAAGGTCTGGCTATTTTTCGCAACGTTGTTCATTATGTAAAAAATAGTTAATTATATTTTCAAAATGCTTGCTAAATGCTTGCTAATTTATCAAATAATTTATATAATTTTATATAATTAAGTCAATAATCGGGGGGGGATGTTTTTGGACTTACATTTACAGGGAACCATAGCTTTACGTTTTTTGCTTGCTTTCATTTTTGGAGCACTTTTAGGCTATGAGCGCCGGATGCAGCAAAAGCCAGCAGGTTCACGAACTCACGCCCTGGTTTGCTTAGGCTCAGCAATTTTTATGATTATTTCCATTTATGGCTTTGCTGGTATTCCCGGCCAAAGAGACCCGGCCCGTATTGCCGCCCAGGTGGTTACGGGTATGGGTTTTATTGGTGCTGGGGCAATTTGGAAAGAGCGTTCCTGGGTAGTAGGTTTAACCACAGCATCCACGTTGTGGGTAAGCAGTGCTATTGGGTTGGCAGTAGGAGCAGGAATGTATCTCCCGGCTATTATTGGTACTATTTTAAGTTATCTTGCTTTAGAACTTCATAAATTTGAAAAAATATTTTCCAACCGGGAAAAACGAGCTGAAAAACGGCAACTAATCAATAATTTAGATCTGGAATATTTAAAAAATGGATTAGAGGGCATTTTTAATCAACCAACAAAAATTCATGTTTTAAATCTTTCTAATCCGTATGTTTTATCTTTTACTTTTAAAAGGAAGGCAAAAGATTCGTTTGTTTTATCATTAGCCATTAAGGGTGATACCCTCAATTTAATTCTTATGTATCTTCCTGAACACCTGCGCAAGAAAAACTATACTCCAAAAGTATTTACCTTGCTTAAAAGCTGGTCTTTGGAGTACAAATTTAAACAAATTACCCTCACGTCAAAAAAAGAGTTTAATTCATTGTGGTTAAAACTTGGTTTTCAGCCAATGGGCGATTGCAACTTTACTTACCGTCTAGTACCTGATAAAAAATCTGGTCTTCTTGAAGATAATCTTTTCAAAGATAACCTATCCGTGCTATAATTATTAAGGGTGTAATTTAAGGATTCAGAAGTTTAAATAATATTAAGGGATTAAAAACAGGTTTTTAGATGGATAGTTTTTTTCAAATTGACGTCTCTCCGCTAGTTTGGCGTGTTTTTAGGCGACACTTGATTGTATTTTCCCGTAACTGGAAGGTAAATATAACCTTTAATTTTATTGAACCCCTTCTTTATTTAGTAGCCTTAGGAATAGGCCTAGGCGCTTATGTTCAGCCCATAGAAGGCTTACCGTACCTTAAATATCTTGCTCCAGGCTTAGTAGTTTCCTCAGCTATGTTTGCTGCTTCTTATGAATGTACTTACGGAACGTTTGTAAGGATGGAATTCCAAAAAACTTTTCAAGCCATGGTAACCACACCAATAAACATAGATGACGTAATAGCAGGTGAAATTATGTATGGTGCTTTTAAAAGCACTCTTTACGGGATCATCTTTTTGTTGGTTACTCTGGCTTTGGGTCTGGTAGCTTCACCCTGGATAATTTTAATGCCCTTTTTATTGGCGCTAGCAGGATTATTTTTTTCTATTATCTCTATAACCTGGACCGGTTTAGTCCCCAGGATGGAAAGCTTTAATTACTTTTTTACTTTAATTATGACCCCGGTGTTTTTATTTTCTGGTATTTTCTTTCCTCTTACTGGCCTACCGCAATTTATTCAAAAAATCGGCTGGTTTAATCCTCTTTTTCACGTAGCTAACCTTAGTAGAGGATTAATATTGGGTCAATTAGACAAAGACTTATGGCTGGATTTACTTTGGCTTTTAGCTTTTACTATCCTCTTATTCCCTTTTCCCATTTATTTAATGCGTCGGTTAGTAATCAAGTGAACAATTGCCCCAGGTTAAAATTTTAAGTAAAATATAGTTAAGAATTAATAGTTAAATGTTTTAAAAAAAGCTTAAATTTTAAAGCGTGGTGCGTATTGGCTCGATGTTTCAATTAAAATCACCTTTCCCCTTAAGAGGGGACCAGCCAAAAGCAGTTAACTCTTTAATAGAAGGAATTAAAAAGGGCTACCGCCACCAAACGCTTTTAGGCGTTACGGGAAGCGGCAAAACATACACTATGGCTCACGTTATTCAAGCTTTACAAAGACCCACTCTTGTCCTGGCCCCAAATAAAACTTTAGCGGCTCAGCTTTGCGCTGAATTTAAGGAATTCTTTCCTGATAATGCGGTTGAATACTTTATTAGCTATTATGACTATTACCAACCCGAGGCTTATCTTCCTCAAACAGACACTTATATAGAAAAAGACGCTTCAATTAATGAAGAAATAGATAAATTACGTCATTCCGCTACTTGTTCCCTATTTGAAAGGCGAGATGTGATTATTGTGGCCAGCGTCTCCTGTATTTACGGTCTGGGTGACCCTCGGGAATACAACAATTTAGTCCTCTCACTGCGGCGGGGGACGGTTTTAAACCGGGATAAAATACTGCGCAAACTGGTGGATATTCAATTTGAGCGCAACGACGTTAATTTTACCCGCGGCAAGTTTAGAGTTAAGGGCGATGTACTAGAAATTTTTCCTGTTGCGGCTGAAGATCACGCTATCAGGGTGGATTTTTTGGGGGATGAAATAGAGCGTCTCTTGGAGTTTGACGTTTTAACCGGGGAAATTATAGGGGAACGCCAGCATGTTTCCATTTTTCCGGCCAGTCATTACGCGGTATCTTACCACCGTATGCAGCAGGCTACCCGGAGTATTGAAGCGGAATTAGCCGAAAGACTAACTGCCTTAAGAGAGCAAGGAAAACTCTTGGAAGCTCAGCGCTTGGAGCAAAGAACTAATTATGATTTGGAAATGATGCGTGAAATGGGTTACTGCAAAGGAATTGAAAATTACTCCCGCCATCTTAGCGGACGCTCTCCTGGCGAGCCGCCTTACACTTTGCTTGATTATTTCCCGCCGGATTTTTTAATGTTTATTGACGAGTCTCACGTGGCCGTTCCCCAAATCCGGGGGATGTATGAAGGTGACCGCTCGCGTAAAGAAACGCTGGTGGAGTATGGCTTTCGCTTGCCTTCCGCTTTTGATAACCGTCCTTTAAAATTTCACGAATTTGAAAGCAAGTTTAACCAGATTATTTATGTTTCGGCTACGCCTGGCCCGTACGAATTAGAAAATAGTAAGCAAGTTGTGGAACAAATCATTCGCCCTACTGGTCTGGTGGACCCGGAACTGGTAGTAAGACCTACCAGGGGACAAATTGACGATTTGTTTGGCGAAATCACGCAACGGGTAAACTGTAAGGAGAGGGTACTTGTTACCACTTTAACTAAAAAAATGGCGGAAGACTTAACCTCTTACTTTCAGGAATTGGGAGTAAAGGTACGCTATTTACATTCCGAGATTAACGCCCTTGAACGAATGCAAATTTTACGCGATTTGCGCCTGGGATTTTTTGATGTTTTAGTGGGGATTAATCTTTTGCGCGAAGGCCTGGATTTACCTGAAGTAAGTTTAGTCGCTATTCTTGATGCTGATAAGGAAGGCTACCTACGTTCAGAACGCTCCTTAATTCAAACTGCCGGAAGAGCGGCCCGCAATATAAAAGGAAAAGTAATTATGTACGCAGACAGGATTACCCTTTCTATGGAGCGGGCAATTAAAGAAAGTGAACGCCGCCGAAAAATACAATTGACTTACAACCAAAAATACAGTATCATTCCCCAATCAATATCTAAAAAGGTCCATGGGGTTATTGAAGCCACCAGTAAAGTAGCGGAAAGCGCGTCAATTTATCAAGCAAAGCCAAAAACCAGTAAATTAACGAAGAAAGAATTAAAACAAACCATTGCCCGGTTAGAAAAGGAAATGCGGGAAGCTTCCCGGAAACTAGAATTTGAAAAGGCGGCCGGGCTGCGAGATTTGCTTATAGAATTACGCCTGGAATTAAGAGGCAAAGATAACCATTTGGTAGCCCAAGCTCAGTAAACTTAAATCCAAAAAATTAAATTTCTTCAAAAACTAGTAGGAGCGTTAAATTTAACGTTCCTACTTTTTAGTTAAAATACTGATTTTCCCGTCTTTGGTTCGTGGTATAATGTCATTAGTAACTTTTTTAATTTTTTAACGCGGCCGGTTTTCATAAATTTTAAAGTTCCGTTAAAATATTTTGTAGGGGCGTTAAATTTAACGTTCCTAAATAAAGTTGCTATGAACTTTTAAAAGCAGGAGATAGGTTTTTGTTTGCCGAAGTATTGGTTAATATCGTCGTTCGCCAGGTAGATAAAACTTTTCTTTATGCCGTTCCTGAAGAATTAAAAAATAAAGTGCAAATAGGGGCTCGCGTAAGGGTACCTTTTGGTCGAAGGACGGTCGATGGTTATGTGGTTGGGCTTAACTTAGACCAACCTGCCGAAAAGGTAAAAGAAATTACGGCTGTTTTAGGCCAAGGGCCGTTCTTTACCCCTTCCCAACTAGCTTTAGCCCGCTGGATGGCGGCCTATTATTTACGTCCCACGGTGGAAGCCATCCAGACAGTTATTGGGCCGCGCCTCAAAGCAACCGTTCGCCGGCAGTTAAAAGAATACTGGCCAATAAAACAAAACGACAATGAAATTCCATCCTCCTTACTTCTTACCCCTAAACAAACCGTTTTATGGCAGGTTGCCCTAGCCAATCCAGGTCTTTCCCGGACAAAATTAGCTGCCTTGGCCGGCGTTTCCTCTACCTTGATAGACTTACTGGTGAAAAAAGGATTGTTATCCGAAAGGGTATATACCGGACCAGCCGGAACTAGCCCGCTAGATAAAGCCCTAAAAAATAAGGCCTTAGCTCTTAACCCGAGCCAAAGATCTGCTTTTGACCTTATTAATACGGCCATCCAGGCTAAAAATCCCAGGGTCTTCTTGCTTCATGGAATAACGGACAGCGGCAAAACAGAGGTATACCTGCAATGCGTACAACAGGTGATTTCTCTAGGGGGCCAGGCCATTATTCTGGTACCGGAAATTGCCTTAACACCCCAAATGGTAGATATTTTTTACGCCCGTTTTGGCTCCACCGTAGCTATCTTGCATAGCCGCCTTTCGGCCGGCGAAAGGTTTAATGACTGGAACCGGATCCAAAGTGGGGAAGCCAGGGTAATTTTAGGTACCCGTTCGGCTATATTTGCTCCAGTAACAGATTTACGCCTGGTGGTAATTGATGAGGAACACGAACCATCATACAAGCAAGAAGAAAATCCGCGTTACCACGCGCGCACGGTTGCTTTACGTTTAGCCAAACAGCACCAGGCAGTAGTAGTACTGGGCAGTGCTACCCCGTCACTTTATTCTTATTCCCGGGCTTTATCCGGCGGGCCCTTCTGCTTATCAAGACTCTCTCATCGGGTAGGCAGACGCCCCTTACCAGAAATTCAAATTATAGATATGCGCCAAGAAGCAAGGGGGGGGAACCGGCATCTTTTCAGTCAGCCTTTGCAAGAAGCAATACAAGACCGTTTAAATAAAAAAGAACAGATTATTTTATTTTTAAATCGCCGGGGCTACGCTACTTTTGTTTTTTGCCGGGCCTGCGGTTTAGTCATGAAGTGTCCTCACTGTAATATTTCTTTGTGCTACCACGCAAACAATAACTTAATTTGTCATTACTGTAATTATCTTCTTCCCGCCCCCTCTCTATGTCCTGATTGTCAAGAGCAACATTTGGGCTATTTTGGCGCCGGAACCCAAAAAATAGAAAAGGAAATAGCCCTTCTTTTTCCCCAGGCTAAGGTATTGCGTTTGGACAAAGACACGGTTAGCCGGAAAAATGCTCACCGGCAAATTATTAAGACTTTTCAGGAAGGCGAGGCAGACATCTTAATAGGGACGCAAATGGTGGCTAAAGGATTGGATATACCCGGGGTAACCCTGGTAGGGGTAATAAATGCCGACATTACCTTACATATGCCTGATTTCCGGGCCAGCGAACGCACCTTTCAATTGCTGATGCAGGTAGCGGGCCGGACCGGTCGCGGCAGCAAGGGGGGAGAGGTACTAGTACAAACTTATTCGCCGCAACACTACGCCATAGTAGCTGCCCAAAAGCAGGTTTATCTCGACTTTTTTCGTCAGGAAATGATGGTGCGTCGTAAAATGAATTACCCCCCTTTTACTCGATTATGCCGGTTGATTTTATCTAGCACCAATCCGGATATAGCAGCTAAAGCCGCTGGTAACCTTGGCACCAAATTAAAAGTAGAGGCGTTAAGTTTAACACCTCTCCAGGAAGAGCAAATAAAAATATTAGGGCCCGTGATGGCCCCTTTAGCTAAAATTAAAGACTATTACCGCTGGCACTTGATTCTTAAGGCCAAAGAGATTACAATTTTACGTGCCGCCGCTCAAATAGCCTTAAACTGGTACGAAGAAAAAACCATTTTAAAGAGAAAAGTAAAACTAGTGGTTGATCTGGAACCGCAAAATATGATGTAAGAAAATAATCCTCCTTCCCAAAGGGGGAGGGAAGAAGGTTCACTGACCCTTGTATTTTTTCTAATGACTGACGATCGACATCTTTTTTAGGAGGCAGAAGCAAAGAATGGCTGTTTACCAGATTATAAAAGTAAATAATAAAATTTTACGGGCCAAAGCAATAGAAGTTACCAAAATTACTACCAACATCCATAAGTTATTAAACAACTTACAGGATACAATGTACTTCTATAAAGGGGTAGGTCTTGCTGCTCCTCAAATTGGTATTTCTAAAAGAGTAATTGTAATTGACGTAGGTGAAGGTTTAATTGAAATAATCAACCCTGGTATCGTCAATAGCGAGGGTCAGGAAATAGGTATTGAAGGTTGCTTGAGTATACCTGGTTTATTGGGGGAAGTGCCGCGGGCAGCCCAAGTACTTGTTACCGGTCTTAATCGTCACGGCAAGGAAATAAAAATTAAGGCTAATAGTCTTTTGGCCAGAGCTTTACAGCACGAAGTTGACCACCTGGACGGTATTTTATTTATTGACCGGGCAGTTAAAATAAAAAGAGAATGAGGGAGAACTTATTATGCAGGTAGTATTTATGGGTACTCCATCTTTTGCCTTACCGTCCTTAGAAAAACTTTTAGCTCACGGCCACCAGATATTAGGGGTAGTAACCCAGCCAGATCGTCCCCGCGGAAGAGGAAAAAAAATACAACCACCCCCCGTAAAAGAGTTTGCGCTTTCTCACGGCCTGGCAGTTTACCAGCCCCTTCACGTAAAAGAACCAGGATTTCTGGATGTGTTGACCCGCTTACAACCCGAAGTAATTATTATCGTTGCCTTTGGTCAAATTATACCCCCTCAAATTATTTCCTTGCCCCCGTACGGCTGTATTAATCTTCACGCCTCATTATTACCTAAATATCGCGGGGTCGCTCCTATTCACCGGGCCATTATAAACGGGGAAACTAAAACCGGGGTAACTACTATGTTTATAAACGAGAAATTAGACGAAGGGGATATTTTGCTTCAAGAAATAATTCCTATTAGAGAGGAAGATAATGCAGGTACGCTACATGACCGCCTGGCCAAACAAGGAGCGGACTTGCTAGTAAAAACTTTGTCCTTATTGGTCCAAGGGCAATTAAAACCGCAGCCGCAAGACCACAGTCAAGCAACTTACGCCCCACCGTTAAGACGTGAGGATGAAATAATTGACTGGTCAAAATCAGCCCAGGCTATTTTTAACCATACCAGAGGGATGGACCCGTGGCCAGGAGCAAAAACAACCTGGGATGAACGAATATTAAAAATTTACCGCGTAAAAATAAATAAGCCCGAAATTAACCCTGAACTTCACTTTTTAACAGCACATAAATCACTCCCTGGCCAAGTTTTAACTGCCTCCCCAGATAAGGGTTTATTGGTTCAAACGGGAGAAGGTCAAGTATGGATTATGGAATTGCAACCAGAAGGAGGTAAACGTTTGGCTGTCCAAGATTTTTTAAGAGGCAACCCCATTTCTGCAAACCAAAGGTTAGGAACTAAAGGTTAGAAAAAGAAAGTTTTATGGTTTTTCTTGTAGAAACCAGGTAGTATAGTATAATAATATAATTAGAATGCAACATTAAACTAGTCTAAGCCAGAGCTTGTACTGAAGGTGATGTAATGGGGCTTTTTTTAAGCATAGAGGGGAGTTTAGAAAAATATATTGAGAAGTTTTTTCATGATAAATATAAGGGACGCGTTCACCCTTTGGAAATTGCCAAAAAGTTAAACCGGGAAATGAGAAACCGCAAAAGAGTAAGTATTAACCATACCTACGTTCCTAATAAATATCTTGTTTATTTGCATCCGGGGGATTTACAGGCGGTAACACCTATTGCTCCATTGTTAATCAGGGAACTTAAAGATTACCTGGAAAAAAAAGCAGCCGAAAAAAAGCATATTTTAATTGCTCCCCCGCAGATTTTTTTCCAGGCAGATGAAAAACTGGAAACAGGCCAGTTACGTGTTGAAGGAAGTTTTGAAGAAGTAAAAACAGGCAAGGGGACAGAGACCGAAAATGAACTGCCCCTTGATAAAAAAGATGAAGAAGATGAAAAAAACACCCTTTGTTATAAATCAGTTAAAAACGCTATTCCTGCTCAAAATAGTTTTCCGGAATTAAAAGGGCAACTTATACTTAACACGGGTACTTCAGTTGGTAAAACATTCTATCTTAAAACAAGCCTCATGATTATCGGACGCCATGATTCTTGTGATATAATTTTAAATGATTTCAGTGTATCCCGACGCCAGGCAAAAATAGAATACCGGCAGGGAAAATATATTCTAACTGATTTAGGAAGCACTAACGGGACCTTTGTTAACGGTAAACCTGTTACCACTCACCCGTTAAAGACCGGGGATACCATTAAAGTAGGCACTTCACTTTTATTTTTTAAAGCAGAATAAGCAACATAAAGGAATAATAGTTTTAATATATGATTACTTTGCTCTAAAAATAAACTTGTGCTTTTGGTTCTTTACGTTTTTATATTTTCTCCTTAAGGCATATAATGTTAAATTTTATATTAATTATTCTTCACGGGCTTTTAATTATTTTTTTGTATTTGTTTATCGTTAAGATGGTATTATTTCAAATTAACCATCAGGTGAAGCAAAAAAATTACCGGTTGGTTGTCGTGACCACTTCTGAAGCGGAATTAGAAAAAGGAATGATTTTTAACCTGAACAAAAAATTGAGCCTAGGTCGGGAAGCAAGTAACGATTTAGCAATCAACGACCCTTATGTGTCTTTAAAACACGCCTTAATTGTTCAAAAAAAGGGCCGCTACTGGATTTTAGACCAGGGAAGTTTAAACGGAACCTACCTAAATAAAAAACGACTTAAAAAACCGGCCGTTTTAAAGGTAAATGACTTGATTAAAATTGGTAATACGGTTTTTCAGTTTAAGGGGTAAAGATATGAAATGGAGCCAAGCAACTGAAACGGGGCGAGTTCGCAAAAAAAACGAGGATAATTTTTGTATTTGTCCTGATATAGGACTATTTGCCATAGCAGATGGTATGGGTGGTCACCAAGCAGGCGAGATAGCCAGCCGCCTGGCTACTCAAAAATTAGCAGATTTCATCCGTACTTACCTAAGGCAATACTCTGACCAGGAAACTCTTTTAACCCGGGGAATGCAAGAAATTAATCAACAGATATACCTTATTTCCCAGCAAAACAAGAGGTACCGTGGGATGGGTACTACCCTCACGGCAGTCTTAATTCAAAACAATCATTTATATTTATCTCATATTGGAGACAGCCGCCTTTACCTGTTGCGCCAAGAACAAATTAAACAATTAACTGAAGACCATACGGTTGTTCAAAACTTAGTAGCCAGTGGTACTATTACCGCTGACCAGGCCCGGGTTCATCCAAAACGCCACATTTTAACCCGGGCTCTAGGCATTGATTCAAGCATAAAAGCAGACATAAGCCAAATAAACTTAAAAGCGCAAGACAAGATATTATTATGTACCGATGGGCTGACTAATTACGTAACGCCTGAAGAAATACACCATTTAGTAAGCAACATGGCCGAGGTAAAACAAGCGGTCCATAACCTAACTGAAATGGCCTTGGAACGGGGAGGAGCTGATAATATTACAGTTATTTTAGTGGCGGTGGATTAAATGTTAGTCACGGCACGTTTTAAAGAAAGAACCCTTCTTTTAATTGCCAGTATTTATTTTTTAACTGGCATGGGAACAATTTATTTAGTCAGACCGGTTGATAATAAAGGATTATTTTTAACCGGGGTGGTAGTTTTAGTTTTTGCCTTTTTCGCTCTTAGTTACCTATGGCAGCGCCTTGATTTTAGCGGTAACCAATATTTATTACCTCTAGTAGCTATCTTTTCCTATACCGGCTTAATTTTTCTATACCGGTTAAACCAAGTTTATGCCTTACGTCAGTTTATCTGGTTATTAGCTAGTTTAGCAATAGTTGCTGTCATAACCTGTTTCTTACGTAATTACAATTTCTTAGCCGATTATAAATATATCTATGCCGTTTTAGGAATAATAGGATTAGTTTTACCCATTTTCTGGGGAATAGAACAAGGAGGCGCGAAAAGTTGGCTTAACTTAGGTCTTTTTCAAATTCAAACCTCCGAATTTGTAAAAATCTTGCTTGTTTTATTTTTAGCCTCCTTTTTAGCTGAAAACAGATTAATTTTAACCAAGGGTACCCGTAATTTTTATGGTTTTACTTTGCCTGGACCCCAGGAATGGGGGCCTTTGGTTGGAATGTGGGCCATTTCCTTGCTTTTATTAATTTTTCAAAAGGATTTAGGAGGGGCTCTTATTTATTTTAGCACTTTTTTAGCTATGGTTTACGTGGCCACAGCCCGTATCATTTACACCATCAGTGGAGCAAGTCTTTTTTTAATAGGAACAGCACTTTGTTATCATTATTTTGAACATATTCGTTGGCGAATAGAAGTATGGCTTAATCCCTGGCCATATGCTGATACTGTTGGTTACCAGGTACTACAGTCACTCTTTGCCATAAGCGCTGGAGGTTTTACAGGCACCGGGTTAGGTAATGGTTACCCCAATTTTATCCCGGCCGTTCATACAGACTTTATCTTTGCGGCAATCACTGAAGAAATGGGTTTATTGGGTGGAACAGGAATCATAATTTTATATTTATTGTTTTTTTACTGTGGTTTTCAACTGGCCGTAAAAGCAAAAGATGAATTTGCTGCCTTGTTGGCCAGCGGCTTAACTGCTTTAATAGGTTTACAAACCTTTATTATTATTGCTGGAGTAACGAAACTTTTACCTTTAACGGGAATAACTCTTCCTTTTATCAGTTATGGAGGCAGTTCTTTATTAGCAAATTTTTTTATTTTAGGTTTATTGCTGGTTGTTTCCCAAGAAAATTCAGATAGGCATAGAGGTTATTAATGGTTGTTAATATTCAGAAACTGGCTTACTTTTTAATCGGTCTTTTTATCGTTTTAATTGTTTATTTATTTTACCTTAACCTCTGGCAGGGGCCTGTTTTAGTTAACCACCCGTACAATAAAAGGGCAACAGTCCTAGAAGCTAAAATTCAGCGCGGCACAATTTACGATTGTCACGGGATAGCGATAGCTAAAACCGTTACGCAAGGAGGACTAAAAAAACGTATTTATCCGCAAGGAGAAGATTTTGCCCCTTTAATCGGGTTTGTCTCTTTACGATACGGACATACTGGTTTAGAATCAGTCTATAACCAGGAGCTTTTGGGAATAAGTAAAGTTAGTAAGCTTAAAAATTTTATTAACCAACTGGCGCAGCGCCCACAATTAGGCAATAACCTGATCCTTACTTTGGACGCTAATTTACAGCATTTAGCCCGACAACTGCTAAATAACCGACGAGGGGCCATAGTTGCCCTTGATCCTAAAACAGGAGCGGTACTTGCCTTAGCCAGTGCTCCCAGTTACGACCCTAATACAATTGATAGGTTAGTAGATTTAGGAACAGGAAAAAAAATAACTGAATTTGAGCTTTTAAAAAAAGATCCAGCCGCTCCTTTTTTAAACCGGGCTACCCAGGGTGCTTACCCTCCAGGTTCTGCTTTTAAAATTATTACCCTTGCTGGAGCGCTGACTTATATTCCTGAGGTGACGCAAGAAACGTATAATTGTACTGGTAGCCTTATAATAGATGGGTTTCGCTTAACCGACCACGCCGTACACGGAGAAGTTTATTTTCAACGAGCCTTAGCTGTTTCATGTAACACTTATTTTGCCCGTTTAGGTTTGGCCTTGGGTCAGGATAAATTTTACCAAAATGCCCTTTCTTTTGGGTTTAACCAAAATCTAGGAGATGAAGATAAATTATGGCAAGAAATTTATTTGCCCGGTAAAATACCTTTTCCCGATCAAATTAGCAAACCTGAACTGGCTAGCAGCGCCATTGGCCAGGGGCAGATTACGGTAAGTCCATTGCAAATGGCTTTGGTAGCGGCAGGTATTGCTAATGCAGGGGTAATTATGAAACCTTACCTTTTACAAGAAGTTCAGTCCCTAAACGGGAAGAGTTTAGAAAAAAATGTTCCAAAAAAATGGAAAACGGCAGTTACGCCAATAGTAGCAAGGTTAGTTAACGAATCTATGCAAGCAGTAATAGAATGTGGTACGGGACGGGCAGCAGCTATTCCAGGTTTTAAGGTAGCGGGTAAAACTGGTTCAGCCCAAAATCCACAAGGGAAAACCCACGCCTGGTTTGTTGGATTTGCCCCGGCAGAAAGCCCGCGGGTAGTGGTAGCGGTAGTTGTGGAGCAAAAAGGAGCAGGAGGAATAATAGCTGCTCCTATAGCCAGAGAATTATTAAGAGCTGCTCTTACTAATCGTTAGTTTTAGCAAAGAAGGAATTGAAATGACCGGGAAAATATTAGGCAACCGTTACGAAATTTTAAAACAATTAGGTGGTGGAGGAATGGCCCTTGTTTATAAGGGTCAGGACAAACTGCTGCACCGCCTGGTAACCATAAAAGTACTGCGTCCCGAGTTTACTCAGGACCAAGATTTTATCCGTCGATTCCAGCGAGAGGCTCAGGCAGTAGCCAGGTTATCTCATCCTAACATTGTTAATATCTACGATGTTGGCCAGGAAGATGATATTCATTATTTAATCATGGAATACGTTAACGGTGAGGACTTAAAAACAATTTTAAAGCGCGATAAAACCCTGCCTTTTTCCCAAATTACTAAAATTGCCTTGCAGGTATGCACCGCGCTGGAACACGCGCACGAAAATAATATTGTCCACCAAGACATAAAACCAAATAATATTTTAATAACTCCTAACGGTAAAGCTAAATTAACGGATTTTGGCATTGCCCATGATATTACAGCCACTATGGTTACGCAAACTGGTAAAGAGACAATAATGGGAACAGCCCACTATCTTTCTCCTGAACAGGTACGTGGTGAGCCAGCTACTCCTAAGTCTGATATATATGCCCTAGGAGTTACTCTTTACGAAATGTTTACGGGAAGGGTACCTTATACCGGAGATAACTTAATTGCCGTAGCGATAAAACATATCCAAGAAGAGCCTCTCCCGCCGTCTCAAATTAACCCTTTGGTTAATTCCCAATTAGAACAGGTAATTTTGCAAGCTATGGAAAAAGACCCCGCCCGACGTTTTTCCAGCGCCAAAGAAATGGCCTTATATTTGGCCGAAACTCTACCTGATTCAGGGGAAGCTACTCGTCTTATCCCTAAAGACGGATTTGCTACCAAATTATTATCACCTAAACTGAATGAAACAAAAAGAAATTTAAAAACAAAAGCTAAAAATAGCAGGCCTATTTTACGATGGTTAGCCGTAGTTTTTACGCTTATTGTTTTCCTGGGAGGCGGCGCTTACGCTTTTAATCGTTACTTTAATATCCCCGAAATCAAGGTTCCTGACTTAAAAAATAAGAGTCTGCAAGAAGCCGCGGCTTTGTTGAAGGAGCGTGGCTTACAATATACGGTACGACAAGAATATAATGATACCATACCAGCTGGTTACGTAATTGACCAGGATATCGGTCCGGACGACCCGCCGGTAAAACCACCGCGCGAAATTTTACTTACGGTGAGTTTGGGACCTGAGTTAAGAGAAGTACCTGATTTATATCGAAAAACCATAAATGAAGCCCGTTTAGAACTCATAAAAGCTGATTTAAACTTAGAAGAGCCAGTTAAAGAAGATTATCATGAACAGATACCCAAAGGCCTTATTTTTAAACAAGCACCTGCCCCCAAAGATAAGTTAAAAAAAGGAAGCAAAGTCACCGTTTATGTTTCTATGGGGCCTCCGCCGCTATCTCCAGATAAGGTTGGTGAAAATCAAGAAATTATTGTACCTTCGTTAAAGGGTCTTTCTTTAGAAGAGGCGCGTAACAAGCTAGCTGAAAACGGCTTATCTTTAGATGAAAACTTCCAGTGGGAAACCAGCGATCAATATCTTAGCGGCAAAATAATTAGGCAAGAGCCGCCAGCAAATAGTCAGGCAACTAAAAAAACCAAGGTAAAAGTAGTGGTAAGCGAGGGCCCTGGTCCTTTACCTAGAGACGTTACGGTAGAAATACCCGTTCCTAATGACGGAATAAATCATGAAGTAAGTATAGAGGTAACTGATGTAGCCGGAACCAGAACTGTTTACTTTGGCAATCATCCTCCCGGTGATAAAGTAGAAAAAACAGTACGTTATTACTCCGATGGTTTTATACGGGTTTACCTCGACCAAAAATTAGTCGAAGAAAGGAATACAAAAACAATCAGGTGAATTTTGTGCAGGAAGGACTGGTAATTAAAATTACGGGAGGGTATTATTACGTTAAAAGCGGTGCTGAAATCTTGGTATGTACTTTAAGAGGACGATTTAGACAAGAAAAAGAAAAGGTATTAGTAGGCGACAGGGTTCAACTAAAAACAGCTCAAGCAGCTACAGGAGTAATTGAAAAAATATTTCCCCGTAAAAATATCCTGTTTCAACCTTCTATCGCCAATATTAGTCAAGTGGTGGTTGTTTTCTCTTTGCAAGAACCCGAACCTAATCTGTACCTATTAGACCGTTTTTTAGTCCAAACAGAACTGACCAAAGTTAAGGCTGTGCTTTGCTTAAATAAAATTGACTTAGGAAAGCAACAACTTGATTGTCTTATCCAGATTTATAGTTCTCTTGGCTACGTAATTTTAACCACTAGTGCTAAAACAAAACAAGGTTTAGCTGATTTAAGAAACGTTTTAAAAAACAACACTTCGATTTTAGCCGGTCCTTCAGGAGTAGGAAAAAGCAGTCTTTTAAACGCTCTTATACCTGATTTATCCTTAGGCACTAGGGAAATAAGCCGTAAACTAAAGCAAGGAAAGCATACTACGCGCTATGTTAGGTTAATTCCTTTGCCGGATAATGGTTTGGTTGCTGATTCACCTGGTTTTTCCAACCTGGCTCTTCCAGATATAAACCAGGAAGAGTTGGCCCCTTGTTTTGTGGAAATTTATAAATATCAAGAAAATTGTAAATATAACAATTGTTTACACTTAGTTGAACCGGGTTGTGCGGTACAAGAAGCAGTAACGGAAGGAAAAATCAACCCTTCACGTTACCATAATTATCTTTTATTATTAAAGGAAATGAATAAAAGAAAGAGGTATTAAAAATTGATTAAAATTGCTCCTTCTATCTTAGCGGCAGATTTTGGGCGATTAAAAGATGAAGTAAAAATAGTGGAGGACGCAGGCGCTGATTACCTTCACATTGATGTTATGGATGGGCATTTTGTGCCCAAGATTACCGTAGGGCCAGATATTGTTAAGTGTTTACGCCCTCACAGCAGCTTGATTTTTGATGTTCATTTAATGGTAAAAGAACCTGAACGTCAAATTAATTCTTTTATTGAAGCCGGGGCTGATTTAGTGACTGTCCACGCGGAAGCCTGTTCTCACCTTCACTATACGTTAACCGAAATTAAAAAAAAGAACGTTAAAGCTGGGGTAGCTTTAAATCCGGCTACTTCTCCTGAAATTTTAAGCTATGTTCTACCTTTAATAGACCTGGTAGTAATAATGACCGTTAACCCTGGCTTAGGAGGACAAACTTTTCTTAAGGAAATATTACCAAAAATTAAGGTGGTTAAAGAAATGCTTCTTAAAGCAAATATCCCAGTTGAAATTCAGGTCGACGGAGGCATTAACCTTCAAGTAGCCCCGCTGGCCGTTAAAGAAGGAGCTGATGTTTTAGTGGCCGGAGCAGCTGTATTTGGTACTCCTGACCCTGCCGAAGCTATTCAAAAGATTCGGGAAAGCTGTAAAATTGGTCGTCGGCCGTTGGTCGTCAGACGTCAGGGGAATAACAAACTAAAATGAGGCGTTAAATTTAACGCCTTTAGCAAAAGGAGGTAAAACAATGGCTATATGGAAATGTCAGGAATGTGGTAACATTTTGGAAAACCGGTGTAAACCGGGTAAATGTAAGGCATGTGGGGCGGTAAAAGATAAATTAATTAAAGAAGAACAGGAAAAGGGGCAAAAGCGGAAAGATGCAATTACAACCCAGGCAAACCCCAAGACCCAGCGTAATAAAGACAAAAAGGCAAAAAAATAGAGAAAATAGGTAAATATTCAGTCAATCAGTGAAGGGGTGGCGTTATCCGTTACAAAATAATTACTTTTGGCTGCCAAATGAATAAATACGACTCAGAAGTAATGGCCGGCTATTGTGAGGCGTTGGGTTATTTTCCGGCCGAAAAACAGGGGGAAGCCAACCTTATCTTAGTCAATACCTGCTGCGTACGGGAAAAAGCTGAGAATAAGGTTTACGGCTTGCTTGGCCGCTTGCGTAAACTAAAACAGGCTAACCCGGCTTTAATTATTGGCGTAGGTGGCTGCATGCCTCAGCAAAAAAATATAGCCTGGGAAATAAAAAGCCGTTTTCCTTACGTAAACTTTATTTTTGGTCCCCCTACCCTTTTTCAATTACCGCAACTCATAAGGCGGACTTACGAAAACACGGAAACAATAATTGCCATTCAAGAAAACCTGGTTGAAATAACCGAAGATAAACCGGTTAAGCGATTCTCAAATGTATGTGCCTGGATACCTATTACTTTTGGTTGTAATAACTTTTGCACTTACTGCATTGTTCCTTACGTCCGCGGGCAAGAACGCAGTCGTCAACCGAAAGCAATTTTTAACGAGATTAAACAGTTGGTAGCCTCTGGTTACAAGGAAGTTACCTTATTGGGTCAAAACGTTAACTCTTACGGAAAAGACTTGCCTGACAAAATTGATTTTGCTGCTTTACTTTCCCGAGTCTGCCAAATTGAAGGGCTTACCCGCCTTCGTTTTTTAACTTCTCACCCCCGTGGCTTTCACTTACGTTTAATAGAAGAAATTGCCCGACAGCCAAAAGTATGTGAGCATATTCATTTGCCTGTTCAAGCCGGAAGTAATAAAATTTTAAAAAAGATGAACCGCGGTTATACCCGGGAAGAATATTTAGCCTTAATTAAAAACCTTCGGCAAGCAATACCGCAAGTGGCTATTACTACTGACCTTATAGTTGGTTTTCCCGGAGAAACAAACGAGGATTTTCTTCAAACACTTGATTTGGTAGAAAATGCACGTTTTGCCAACGCTTTCACTTTCGTTTATAGCAACCGGTCCGGAACCCCATCGGCAAAGATGCCTGATCAGGTACCCGTCGAAATTAAAAAGGAAAGAATTCAAACCCTAATAAAAATTCAAAATGAAATTACCGTAGCCGAAAACCAGGCCGAAATAGGAAAAATACACCAGGTGCTGGTAGAAGGAGAAAACGAAAAAAATCCTTCCTTGCTGGCCGGCCGAACCAGAACAAATAAACTGGTTTTATTTCCCGCCAAAAAGGATATAACCGGGAAGTTGGTCCAGGTAAAAATTACCGCTGCTACTTTAACTCATTTAGCCGGGGTAGCGCAGGTTACTTTAGTCTAAGCAATTGTAGGTTAATCGTCCCGGATTACAACATAGAAAGAAGAGATACAATGCCACCTGAAAATGCACTGCCTCCTTTAATAGTAATTACCGGTCCCACGGCTACAGGAAAGAGTGCCCTTGGGGTAGAAGTAGCCAAACAACTTGGCGGCGAAATTGTTTCCGCTGATTCAATGTTAATTTATCGTTATATGAATATTGGGACGGCTAAACCTACTTTAGAAGAACGGCAGGGTATTCCTCATTATATGATTGACCTTGTTAACCCAGATGAAAAATATAGTGTTGCTTTATACCAAAGCCAGGCCACAAAATGCATTGAGGATATAATTAAACGGGGTAAGATACCCCTTCTGGTAGGTGGAACAGGTTTATATATTCGTGCCCTTACCGAACAATATAATTTTCCAGGAACAGAAAACAATTATGAATTGAGGCAAAGCCTGGCGCGTCAAGCTCAAAAATACGGTCAAGAGGCCCTCCACGCGCGCTTAGTCCAGATAGATCCTGCTACGGCCGTCAGACTACACCCTAACGATTTAAAACGGGTTATCCGGGCTTTGGAAGTATACTATCTCACCGGAAAACCATTTTCTTACTTTCAAAAAAGGGAACAAAAAGAAAAGTATAACCTGATTATGTACGGAATAAATATGGAAAGACAACTTTTGTACCATAAAATTGAAGAACGGGTAGATAAAATGATCCGTCTAGGTTTGGTAGAAGAGGTTCAAAATTTATTAAATAAAGGTTATGATATTGGATCAACTTCCTTGCAAGGTCTGGGATATAAAGAAATTATTGCTTATTTAAAAGGAGAAAATACTTTGGCTGAGGCAATTTCTCTCATAAAACGTAACACCCGTCACTTTGCCAAGCGTCAATTAACCTGGTTTAAAAGGGATAAACGTATTTTGTGGTTGAAGGTGGAGAAAGGTAATATTTCAGAAGTTGCCCAAAAAATTGCAGGAAGATATAAAGAAACATCGAAATTTTTTAAGAAAAATATTTCCAACGGAGGCTTTTTAAATGACCAAAACGCAACTTAATCTTCAGGATGCTTTTTTAAACCAAATACGTAAGGAAAATATTTCGGTAACAATTTTTTTGGTTAACGGATTTCAACTAAAAGGAATGGTTAAAGGTTTTGATAATTTTACCATTATCCTGGAAAGCGAAGGTAAACAAATGATGGTTTATAAACATGCTGTTTCTACCATAAGTCCAGGACGCCGGTTAAATACTTCTTTTTCGGAACCAAAAACAAGCCCGAATGTTTCTGCGCCCGAAGGGGGACATTAAATTTTTTGACCTATTTAACTTCTTTAGCGGATGAAGTGGAACAAGAAACACAATTAGTATTTCGGGAACTAGAAGACCAGGCTTTTCATAATTATACCCGGGTATTAAAGGCTTTTCGCCAGTTTAAAGTTAATGATTATCACCTTCAAGGCTCTACTGGTTACGGGTATGATGACCAGGGGCGTGAAATTTTAGAAAAAATTTACGCCCACTTGTTTGAGGCCGAAAAAGCTTTGGTACGGGGACAAGTTGTTAGCGGAACCCATGCTATTGCCCTTTGTTTATACGGGATTTTACGACCAGGCGATGAATTGCTTACTGTCCAGGGTGCTCCATATGATACCCTGGCAGAAATGATTGGGATTCAAGGCGGGGCTGCCGGTTCGTTGAAAGAACTTGGTATTATTTACCGGCAGGTAGACCTTCTCCCTGACGGCAACCTTAATTGGGATGAAATTAAAAAAGCACTTAACAAAAAAACCCGGCTGGTTTTATTGCAGCGCTCCCGCGGCTACCGTTGGGCTTCTCCTTTAAAGTTAGCCCAAATAAAAGAGGTAACTAAATTTATTAAAGAACGTTTTCCTGAAGTGATAATTTTTATTGACAATTGTTACGGCGAATTTGTAGATAAAACCGAACCAACCGCAATAGGGGTAGACCTGGCAGCAGGTTCACTGCTTAAAAATCCGGGAGGCGGTTTGGCTCCAACGGGGGGTTATGTGGTTGGTAAGCGCCACTTGGTGGAAATGGTGGCCAACCGTTGGACTGCCCCAGGCCTTGGAGCAGCGATAGGACCCTCTCTTAATCTGCAACGTCTTTTTTTTCAAGGCCTATTTTTAGCCCCCCACGTAGTTAAAGAATCCTTAAAAGGAGCAGTTTTTACGGCCTGTTTGTTTGCCAGGCTAGGTTTTCCTGTTTCCCCAACTTTTAATGAAAAGCGAACAGACATTATTCAGGCCATTGCCCTTGGCTCGCCTGAAAAACTGGTCTCTTTTTGCCAGGCCATTCAAGAAGCCTCACCGGTAAATGCTCATGTTCGTCCGGAACCGGCAAAAATACCAGGTTATGCTGAGGCCATTATTATGGCTGCCGGTACTTTTGTACAGGGAAGTTCCATTGAGTTAAGTGCCGATGGGCCCATGCACCCGCCATACATTGCCTACCTACAGGGAGGTTTAGCCTATGAACATATTAAGCTGGCCGTGCTTTCTGCTGCCCAAGCCCTGCTAAAAGAAAGGGAATAATTAATGAACTTTAAGCAATTAGAGACTTTTTTACGGGTTGTAGAATGGCAAAGTTTTACTAAAGCCGCGCAACATTTATATCTAAGCCAGCCAACCATAAGTTTGCAAATCAAAGCTTTAGAAGAGGAACTGCAGGTTATCTTGTTTCAGCGTAATGAAAAAAAAGTTACCCTTACCGAAGCGGGCCGTCTTTTTTACACTGAAGCAAAACAAATCTTACACCATTACTACAACATTCAGGCGGGTTTGGCAGACTTGAAGGAGTTAAAAATAGGGCGGTTAATGATTGGAGCCAGTACCATCCCCGGTGAATATTTATTACCCCAAATAATTGGCGACTTTCACTATAAATATCCGGGAATAAAAATAAATTTATGTATTTCGGACAGTAGAAGCATTGGAGCAAAGGTTCGCCATAAAGAGCTTGATTTAGGTATTGTTGGCTTTCCATTTATGGAAGATGATATTGTCTGTACGCCCTGGATAAAAGATTATTTAGTTTTAATTGTCTCCCCACAACATAAATGGGCCCATCAAAAAAGTATTAACTTGGAAGAACTAAGAAAAGAACCAATAATCTTACGGGAACCAGGATCAGGAACCAGGCAAACAATAGAATTGTTTTTAGAAAAAAAGGGGGTTAGTTTTAAGGACCTTAAGGTAACAATGGAGTTAGGAAGTACCAGGGCTATAATTACGGCTGTTTTATCCAATACTGGGATAAGTATTGTTTCCTTGTTTGCTGTTCATGATTTGGTAGCGTTAAATAAACTTTGCCTCATTTCCTTTAAAGATGTTGATTTTAAACGGTATTTATACATTATTCACCCCCAAAAATGGTGGGGAAATTTTGCTGCTAAAGCTTTTTTTTCTTTTTTAAAAACCAAAAATTTTTGGGCGCTTTATGGCCCCAAATCGGGTAATTTATCTTGACTTTATTTTTATCTTTACGGTATAATAGCTAGAAATGTTGTGTTACTAATTAAGGCATAAGGCAAAATTACCTGAGGTGGGGGGATACAGTGGGGCTAAATGTTCCTAAAGAAGTATCGTTTGACGCTTATGACTTATTAGTTGACGAAGAAATAATTGAGTATATCCATGAAGGTGATGATGAAGCTCTGGAGTACTTAATTGACAAGTATAAAAATTTTGTGAGAGCAAAAGCACGTTCGTATTTCTTAATTGGCGCTGATAAAGAAGATATTTATCAAGAAGGAATGATTGGTCTTTATAAAGCAATTCGCGATTTCAAAATGGACAAGTTATCCTCTTTTCGAGCCTTTGCGGAATTGTGTATTACCCGTCAAATTATCACGGCCATTAAAACTGCTACCAGACAGAAACATGTTCCACTAAACTCATACGTTTCCTTAAATAAGCCCATCTACGATGAAGACTCCGATCGTACCCTTCTGGATATAATTTCCCAAACCAAAATTGCTGACCCGGAAGAGCTAATTATTAGCAAGGAAGAATTTTATCATATTGAAGAAAAAATGGGAGAAATTTTAAGTTCTTTAGAATGGAAGGTGCTAACATCATACCTGGAGGGTAAGTCTTATCAGGAAATAGCCGAGGATTTAAAAAGACACGTAAAGTCAATTGATAATGCTTTGCAACGGGTAAAGCGCAAATTGGAAAGATACTTTGAAAAACAACATGAACCTTAATTCTTAATCAAGTAATTAAATAAATAATTGCTATACGTGGTAAAGGTATTACAGTATAGTAAAATATAAAGTATTAAGGTATATATTTAAATTTATTATTCTGAACCTTTTGATGTTTTAGTTAATTTAAACCTAATACGGAAAGGAGAGATGTTATAGTATAAACCAATAAGTTTTTAATAAATTTAACATATTTTAGAAAGGAGAGAGAGGTTTGTCTGTACAGTATCACTATATTGCGCGCCGGCTGCATTCTTTATCCGGGTTAATTCCGGTAGGTGTTTTTTTACTTGTTCATTTATTCATTAATTCTTTCGTTCTTAAGGGACCAGAAGCTTATAACCAGGCAGTAAAATTACTAAATAGTTCACCCATTACTCCCTGGTTAGAGGTTTTTCTGATTGGTATTCCCATTGCCTACCATGGCTTTTATGGTCTATGGGTAACTTATGTTTGTAAAACAAATATTTTTCGCTATCAGTATTTTCGCAACTGGATGTTTTACTTTCAAAGGGTTACGGCAGTTATTACCCTTATTTTTGTACTCTGGCACGTTTACGTACTTAGAATTGCCCGCATTTTCACGGGCACTGAAATGACCTACGATATTTTTCACCAGTGGGCTTCCAATCCTACCTACTTTGTAATTTACATTATCTGCCTTTTAGCTGCTCTTTTTCACTTTGCCAATGGGTTGTGGACCTTTGCTTTTTCCTGGGGAATTACTATTGGCCCGGAATCACGAAAAATATGGACTTACATTTGCGTTTTAATCTTTGTTGTTTTGGGAATCACTGGTATTAATATTCTTACTGCTTTTAAATAAAAGATAAGGGGATGAATGGTTATGAAAGTTGTTGTTGTTGGTGGTGGCCTAGCCGGATTAATGGCCACTATTAAACTTTGTGAACACGAGGCTGACGTTGATTTAATTTCTTATGTACCGGTAAAGCGTTCGCATTCGGTCTGTGCCCAGGGCGGAATTAACGGCGCGGTAAATACAAAGGGAGAAGGAGACTCACCCTGGAATCACTTTGACGATACCTTACTGGGCGGGGATTACTTAGCCAATCAACCTCCGGTGTTAGGAATGTGTGAAGCTGCCCCAGGAATTATATATTTAATGGACCGGATGGGGGTTACGTTTACCCGAACCGGGGAAGGACTGATCGACTTTCGTCGTTTTGGCGGCACGCTTGTACACCGGACCGCTTTTTGCGGTTCCACGACCGGTCAGCAGTTGCTATATGGTTTAGACGAGCAGGTACGTAGATGGGAAGTAGAAGGGAAAGTTAAAAAATATGAAGAGTGGGACTTTTTATCTGCTATAATTGACGAAGAGGGCGTTTGCCGGGGTTGCGTAGCTCAGGATATGAAGACTATGGAAATAAGGGCTTTTCCGGCTGATGCGGTAATTATGTGCACCGGTGGTATTGGTGCAATTTTTGGTAAAACTACCAATTCATATATAAACACGGGTAGCCCAGCCAGCAGTGTATACCAACAAGGAGTTTATTACGCCAACCCGGAAATGATCCAGGTTCACCCTACAGCCATCCCCGGTGAAGATAAATACCGTCTAATTTCAGAAGGGGTACGGGGTGATGGCGGTCGAGTTTGGACCTATAAAGACGGTAAACCCTGGTATTTCTTAGAAGAATGGTATCCAGCTTATGGTAATTTAGTTTCCCGCGATGTAGCCAGCCGGGCTATTTATAAGGTATGCCGGGATTTAAAATTAGGCATTGACGGCCAGGATTTTGTATATTTAGATGTCACCCATCTAAACCCGGAATGGATTGAAAAAAGACAGCACGGGGTATTAGAAATTTACCGCAAATTTGCCGGTGAAGAACCAACAAAGGTACCTATGAGGGTTTTTCCGGCTATGCATTACACCATGGGTGGTTTATGGGTTGATTACGACCAAATGACCAACATTCCTGGCTTATTTGCTGCTGGAGAATGTGAGTATCAGTACCATGGGGCAAACCGTTTAGGCGCAAATTCCCTTCTTTCTTGTTTTTACGGTGGTATGGTGGCAGGAGATAAGGTGCCAGAATATGGCAAGAAACTAAAGAAAGACCATCGCGATATCTCAAGTAAAGTTTTTGAGACGGAAGTAGCCCGGCAAAAAGCGAAAACGGAAAGTATATACAAGTTAAATGGTTCTGAAAACCCCTATAAATTAAAAGAAGAGTTAAATGAATATATGATGAACTATGTAACTGTTGTACGTTATGTAGAAAAATTAAAAGAAACCGACAAAAAGATTCTAGAATTAATGCAGCGTTACCAAAAAATTGGGGTTTGTGACGCTGGTGGCTGGTCTAACCGGACGGCTATTTTTATCCGGCACCTGTGGAATATGTTTGAGTTTTCCCGGGCTATTGTTCACGGTGCTTTACTGCGTAAGGAAAGTAGAGGAGCACATTATATGCCTGAATATCCTAATCGGGACGATGAAAACTGGTTAAAAACAACTAAAGCCAAGTGGACACCTGACGGACCTCAATTTAGCCTGGAAGATGTTGATACATCCTTAATTAAACCCAGGGTGCGACGGTATGATGTGCGCAAAGATGAAGTAATCAAAGAAGAAGCCGAAAAAGAAAAGGTAGCGACATTGCGTAAGGAGGAGGTTGTGGTAGGGTAATGAAAGAAGTTTGGTTAAAAATTAAACGTCAGGATAATCCGCAAGCAAAGCCTTACTGGGAAGAATTTAAAGTTCCTTTTACGCCAAAGATGAACGTAATTTCTTTACTTTTAGAAATTCAAAAAAATCCGGTTAACGCCAAAGGGCAGCAAACAACCCCGGTAGTTTGGGATTGCAACTGCCTGGAAGAAGTTTGTGGCGCCTGCACTATGGTTATTAATGGAGTAGCCCGCCAGGCTTGTGCGGCCATTGTGGAAAATTTAAAACAGCCTATCGTTTTACAACCGTTAACCAAATTCCCCTTAGTCCGGGATTTAATGGTTGACCGGTCTAAAATGTTTGAGAATTTAAAAAAAATAAGGGCCTGGATTCCCATAGACGGTACATATTACTTAGGACCAGGACCTAGAGTGTCCCAAAGTGTACAGGAAAAAATTTATCCAATTGCTACCTGTATGACGTGCGGATGCTGTATGGAAGCCTGTCCTTATGTAAAAAAGGAACCTAATTATATAGGAAAATCTAATTATATGGGACCGGCTGCTATGGCCCAGGTATATTTATTTAACAGTCATCCTACCGGAGCAATGGAAAAGGAAAAAAGACTGGATGCAATTACCGGAGACGGGGGAATTGCTGATTGCGGTAAAGCTTTAAACTGTGAACGGGTTTGTCCAAAAAATATACCCTTAGTTTCAATTATTGGTGAATTAAACAGACAAACTGCTTTTCGGGCCTTTAACCGCTGGTTGTTTAAGTGATTTTTAACTTTTAAACAAGTATGGTTATTTTCGGTAATAAGTTTTAGAAGGGGCGAGGGGAATGGGCTTATTTTTTGAAGATTTTGAAGTAGGGCAAGAATTTACCAGTGCAGCCAGAACAATTACAGAGACGGATGTAGTAATGTTTGCGGCTCTCACCGGAGATTATAATTCTTTACATACTGATGTGGAATACGCTAAAACAACTCAATTTGGTCAGCGTTTGGCCCATGGTTTGTTAGGTCTTTCTATTGTTTCCGGTTTAATGATGCGTTCCCAAATCTTTGAAGGTACAATTATAGCTTTTCTAAGTGTTGACAACTGGCGGTTTACTGGTCCTATTTTTATTGGTGATACCGTCCACTTTAAAATGAAAATTGCCCAAAAGAAAGAAACTTCCAAAGCAGACCGAGGCATTATTGTGCGAGAAGTATCCTTGGTCAACCAACGTGGGGAGGTAGTTCAGCAAGGCCAGATGACTGTGATGATTAGAAGAAAAACATAGGGGGTAAAAAAAATGAGATTGCTTGATAAGGTTGCTATTATAACGGGTGGGGGTAGGGGAATTGGCCGGTCTATTGCCCTAAAGCTAGCCCAAGAGGGAGCAAAAGTAGTGGTTACGGATATGAATGAAGAAACGGCAAAAGAAGTAGCCAATGAAATCCAAAAAAATGGTCAAACAGCAATGGCTTTAAAAGTGGACATAACTATACCTAAAGACGTAGATGAAATGGTGCAAAAAACGCTTAATGAACTTAAGGTTATTGATATCTTAGTCAACAACGCTGGCTGGGATAAAGTAGAAAATTTTATTGATAGTTCTGAAGATACTTGGGACAAGGTAATTGCCATTAATTTAAAAGGCCCCATCCGGTGCGTTAAAGCGGTTCTACCCCACATGATCTCGCGCCAGTACGGCAAAATTTTGAGTATTTCATCTGATGCTGGACGAGTGGGCTCCAGCGGTGAGGCTGTTTACTCAGCGTGCAAAGGGGGAATAATTGCTTTTTCTAAAACAATAGCCCGCGAAGTAGCCCGTTATAAATTAAACGTTAACTGCGTTGCCCCAGGGCCTACCGATACGCCAATATTAGAAATTTTTGCTGACCAACCTAAAATTTTAGAAGGCATGAAAAGATCAATACCTTTCCGCCGTTTAGCAAAACCAGAAGATATTGCTAATGCCGTGGCCTTTTTTGTTTCTGATGAAGCAGAATTTATTACCGGTCAAACTCTTAGTGTAAGCGGCGGGTTAACCATGATTTAACAGCGCTAAATTAACAGAAAGGTTTATTCTATAATGAGGGTAATTGCAATAAATGGCAGTCACCGCAAAGGAAAAAATACCGCTATCATGCTCCAATGGGTTTTAGAAGAGGTCGCGGCTGCTAACATAGAAACTGAGTTAATAGAACTTACGGACTATAAAATAACACCATGTAAGGCCTGTAATTTTTGTTTAAAAAAAACAGAGTGCAGCATAAAAAATGATGATATGATTGTTCTGGCAGAGAAGATGTTTACTGCGGACGGGATTGTTTTAGGCTCACCGGTATATTTTACTAACGTAACCGGTTTAATGAAAATTTTCATAGACCGTACCCGGTGGATGCATATGTGCCGCAATATGTTAAGTGCTAAAATTGGCGCGGTGGTGACTAACGCTGGTTTGCGTAATGGGGGACAGGAGATTGTTTTAAACATTTTAACCCGATTTTTAATGGCTCATGGCTTACACATAGTAGACAGTCGAAATTCAAAAAAAGGTATTTATAATATAGGAGCAACGGGATCAATTTTTCAAGGTCTTAGTCAAGAAAATAATGGGATTAACTGGAAGAAAAGCATCCGGGAAGACGAATTGGCCTTTAAAGAATGTAAAGAACTAGGTCGAAACCTGGCCAGGGAAATTACGTTACGAAAAAGCTAATTCTAATTCTTGCCTTAAATGTTATCTTACCTTGAAAATGAATGTTACAACCAGATACTTAAATAGCATTGAAGGTCGTAAAATAAAGCGGCCTTTTTCTTTTATTTTTAAGTTTATAATATGATATGATTATTTCAAGCAGGAAATTAAAAATATTTGTTGAAATATTATATGATGGTTGATGGTATTAAAATTATGGAATGGGTTTATGCTAAAACAGATTCATGTTCAGACGATAACGGATCACGTAGCGCGTCTATGCCAAGAAGCTAATTATTGTTTAGGACAAGACGTTACGGAGATATTAAAAAAAGCTAAAAAAGAAGAGGTTTCTCCTTTAGGTAAAGAGATTTTACAGCAAGTGCTTGAAAATGCTTGTATTGCGCGGGAAGAATCAGTTCCATTATGTCAGGATACGGGAATGACCGTAGTATTTATTGAATTAGGTCAAGATGTCCACCTTACAGGAGGTGACCTTACTAAAGCAATTAATGAAGGAGTCCGGCGTGGTTATCAAGAAGGATATTTACGTATGTCCATAGTAAGTCATCCTTTTAAAAGAAAAAATACTAACGACAATACCCCAGCCGTTATTCACGTAAAAGTGGTCCCGGGTGATAAATTAAAGATTATTGTTTTTCCTAAAGGTTTTGGGGGGGAAAATTTTAGCGGGTTAAAAATGCTTTTGCCCGGTGAAGGAAAAAGAGGGGTTAAAAAATTTGTTCTTGAGCAGGTAAAATTAGCAGGTTCTAATCCTTGCCCCCCAATTATTGTGGGCGTGGGTATTGGCGGTACTTTTGAAAAAGCAGCTTTACTGGCCAAAAAGGCTTTGTTACGCAAAGTCGGTGAGCCTAGCTCTTTATCTGAAATTGCTATCCTGGAAAAAGAATTATTACAAGATATAAACTCTTTAGGTATTGGTCCTCAAGGCTTAGGCGGCAGCACAACCGCCCTGGCAGTTAATATTGAAATTTTTCCGTGCCATATAGCCAGTTTACCAGTAGCTGTAAATATTAATTGTTCCGCCCACCGTCAAAAGGAAGTTATACTTTAAAAAGAAGGTGAAATAAAAAAATTGACCCTGTTGACCCCTCTTAAATTATATACACCTTTAACCGACGAAGTAATTGAAAAACTTCGCGTTGGCCAACGGGTTCTTCTAAACGGTGTAATTTTAACGGCCCGAGACGCGGCACATAAAAGATTAAACAAACTTCTGGAATTAGGCAATGAACTTCCTTTTTCCCTTCAGGGTATCGTAATATACTACGTAGCTCCAACACCAGCAAAACCTGGTCAGGTAATTGGCTCGGCCGGGCCTACCACCAGCAGCCGGATGGATATATACACTCCCCGTTTGCTGGCTTTAGGAGTTAAAGGGACTATTGGACACGGAAAGCGTTCTCCTCAGGTAGTTAAAGCGTTGAAAAAATATAAAGCAGTTTATTTTATTGCTGTTGGTGGTACAGCCGCCTTAATTGCTAAGTCCATTAAAAAAAATCGCCTGATTGCCTTTCCTGAATTAGGCGCAGAGTCCATTCAAGAACTGGTGGCAGAAAATTTCCCCGTTATTGTAGCCAATGATATTTATGGAGGTGATATATACGAAGAAGGTTGGAAAAAATACGCCATAAAACCATAAATAAATAATGAAGGAGGAGATGTTTTTGTTTGACCAGGAAATGGTGTCTAGTTTACAGGCAAAAAAAGAAAAATGGCAGGCTAAATTAGACGCTCAAAATCAAAAACGTCCTGAAAGGCAAACCGAGTTTGCTACCGATGCCGGAATTAGGGTTAAAACAACCTATACTCCAGTTGAAGTAGCCGAACTGGATTACGAAAAGGATTTGGGGCTTCCGGGGGAATATCCTTTCACCCGGGGGGTTCAATCAAATATGTACCGCGGACGGTTATGGACCATGCGACAATACGCCGGGTTTGGCACTGCCGAAGAAACAAATAAACGTTTTCGTTACTTGCTAGAACAGGGACAGACAGGCTTAAGCATCGCATTTGATTTACCCACCCAAATAGGTTATGACTCTGACCATCCTTTGGCCCAGGGAGAGGTAGGAAAAGTAGGAGTAGCTATTGACTCCTTGTTGGATATGGAAACATTGTTTGAAAAAATTCCATTGGATAAAGTAAGTACTTCTATGACCATTAATGCACCAGCCGCAATTTTACTGGCCATGTATATTGCCTTGGGAGAAAAACAAGGAATTTCCCCGGATAAATTAAACGGGACGATTCAAAATGATATTTTAAAAGAATATGTAGCGCGTGGTACTTATATTTTTCCTGTTGGGTCTTCCATGCGTTTAATAACAGATGTCTTTGCCTATTGTGCCAAGAACGTTCCCAGTTGGAATACAATTAGCATCAGTGGTTACCACATCCGGGAAGCAGGTTCCACTGCCGTCCAGGAAATTGCCTTCACTTTGGCTGACGGTATTGCTTACGTAAAAGCAGCTATTGATGCTGGATTGGATGTAGATGAGTTTGCTCCGCGGTTATCATTTTTCTTTAATGCTCACCTTAATTTTTTTGAAGAAGTGGCTAAGTTTAGAGCCGCACGTAAGCTGTGGGCAAAAATTATGAAAGAACGTTTTGGAGCTAAAAACCCCCGTTCCCAAATGCTTCGTTTTCATACCCAAACGGCAGGATGTACCCTAACCGCTCAACAACCTGACGTAAATATTATGCGGGTAGCTTTTCAAGCTTTAAGCGCCGTTTTGGGCGGCACCCAATCTTTACACACTAATTCTAAAGACGAAGCATTGGCGCTGCCTAGTGAACACGCTGTTTTAATTGCTTTGCGCACCCAGCAGGTGGTTGGTTATGAAATCGGCGTGGCCGATACTGTTGACCCCTTAGGCGGCTCATTTTTTGTCGAAGCCCTGACTAATGAAATAGAACAAAAAGCCCAAGAATATATTGAAAAAATTGATGAATTGGGCGGTGCTCCGGAAGCCTTGGCCTTCATGCAAAAAGAAATTCAACAAAGCGCCTATCAATACCAACAAGACATCGAAGGCGGTAAGAAGGTAGTGATAGGGGTTAATAAATTCCAGATAGCTGAAGAATTACCCCAGGATTTGTTAAAAGTAGACCCGGCCGTTGGTGAAAAGCAAATAGCCAGGCTAAAAAAGCTTAAAGCCGAAAGGAACAATACCATCGTTGAGGCAGCGTTAAAGGAAATTCGTCAAGCTGCCCAAACCAAAGAAAATTTAGTGCCTCTTTTTGTTGAAGCAGTCAAAAATTATGCTACCTTAGGCGAAATTTGCGGAGTATTAAGAGAAGTGTTTGGTGAACACCAGCAACAACCTATATTTTAGTCTAATTTAAGGAGGGGATACTTTGATCAAGAAGATAGACCATATTGGCGTAGCCGTTAAGGATTTAAACGCGGCTATTAAATTTTACGAAGAGCTATTAGGCTTAAAGGTAGTAGATACCGAAGTAGTCGAGAATCAAAGGGTAAAGGTAGCTTTTTTACCTACAGGTGATAGTGAAGTAGAGCTATTAGAATCTACCACTCCTGATGGGCCAATAGCCAAATTTATTGAAAAAAATGGTGAAGGAATTCAACATATTGCTTTTCGGGTAGAAAACCTGGCAGAAAAATTAGCCGAGCTAAAAGAAAAAGGGGTGCGCTTAATTGATGAAAAGCCCAGACGAGGAGCCGGAGGAGCAATGATTGCTTTTTTACATCCTAAATCTACTTTTGGTACCCTGGTTGAACTATGTGAACGCGGATAGGAGAAAGGAGAAAAACCATGAGTATGTTGGAAAAATTAGAACAGTTAAACAAACTGCGGGCTCAAATAATTGCTGGAGGCGGACCAAAAAGAATTGAAAAACAGCATGAAGCAGGTAAAAAAACCGCAAGAGAGCGTATTGAATTATTATGTGACCCGGGTAGTTTTATAGAGATAAATGCTTTTGCCGGTAAACCAAGCACTGAAAAAATCGATTACCCTGGTGAAGGTGTGGTTACGGGACACGGAACTATAGATGGCCACTTAGTTTATATTTTTGCCCAGGATTTTACGGTTACTGGTGGCTCTTTAGGGCGTATTCACGCTGATAAAATATGCGAAGTTCTTGATCTAGCCATGAAAACAGGGGCTCCGGTTATAGGCTTAAATGATTCAGGAGGAGCCAGGATTCAGGAGGGTGTAGATGCATTAAACGGTTACGGGAAAATATTTTTCCGTAATACCGTTGCCTCAGGGGTCATCCCTCAAATCTCTGTAATTATGGGTCCATCAGCCGGGGGAGCGGTATATTCTCCGGCCTTAATGGATTTTATTTTTATGGTTCAGCATACCAGTCACATGTTTATTACTGGTCCAGCCGTAATTAAATCAGTTACCGGAGAAGAAGTTTCTATGGAAGACCTGGGAGGTGCGTTGACTCATAATCAAACCAGCGGCGTTGCTCATTTTATGGCTGAAGATGAAGATACTTGCCTGACCATGATCAGACAACTAATAAGTTACCTGCCAGCTAACAATTTAGAAGAACCACCTTTAGCTCCACCAAGAGAACCTGTAGGTGACCCTGAAGAATTGCTTACTATTATTCCTGACGATCCAAATCGTTCCTATGATGTAAAAAGAATAATTAGTTTAATCTTTGATGGTGGTGAATTGTTTGAAGTCCATCCTTACTACGCACGTAATGGTGTAATAGGTTTCGCTCGAATTAACGGTCAAGTAGTTGGAATAATAGCCAACCAACCTAACCACCTGGCGGGATGCCTAGACATAAACGTTTCGGATAAAATCAGCCGTTTTATCCGTTTCTGTGATTGTTTTAATATTCCTTTAGTTACTTTTATGGACGTGCCAGGCTTTTTACCAGGAACAGACCAGGAATACGGAGGAATTATCCGCCATGGTGCAAAAATGCTTTATGCCTATTCAGAAGCAACCGTACCTAAAATTACCATAATCTTACGTAAAGCGTATGGAGGGGCTTACCTGGCTATGTGCGCTAAAGCTTTGGGTGCTGATTCCTCATACGCCTGGCCAACAGCCGAAATTGCGGTAATGGGGCCTGATGGAGCAGTAAATATTATTAACCGGGAACAAATTGCTAAGGCAGAAAATCCTGCTGCCATGCGGGCACAGCTGGTAGCCGAATACCGGGAAAAGTTCGCTAATCCTTACATTGCTGCTGCCCGGCCGTTTGTGGAAGACGTTATTGATCCTCGTGACACCAGGAAAAAAATAATTACGGCTTTACGGGCCTTAGCAAATAAAAGAGAAAGCAGACCGCGCAAAAAACATGGTAATTTCCCAGTGTAATTATATTAAAAACTTAGTTTTACAAAATACTAGAATTTTCTTGCTAAAAGAGGTGTTAATAATAATGATTAAGAAAAAAATTAGGCCAGAAGTAGCGGCAGCAGTTATTGCAGCAATAAATGCAATTGGCATGCCTGCCGTAGAAACTAGGGTAGTTAGCATCCAGCCTCTCAAAAAACCTGGCATCTGGAAATGGGCCGGGGTATTTGAAATGATGCTTGGCCGCGGTATAAAAAGTTAGGCGTTTTTTAAAATTCTAAGTTTCCAGTCTTTAATTTATAATCTGATATTCGTAGAATATTGCCGAGTTTATTACATAGGAGGAGGTTATATATTATAATGAAAAAATTTAAAGTTATTGTTAACGGCGAACCTTTTGAAGTTGAGGTAGAAGAAATAACTGGGGCAACTCAAATAGAAGAAATGAGAACGGTAAAGCCAGGCGTTAAAGCACCCGGACCTGCACCATCAGTAAGTACCGCTCCAAAACCAACCCCAAAATTTGTACCGCCTTCTGCTGCAGCACCACGACCTGCAGCAGCTCCTGCAGCAGTTAAACCAACAGCGGCAGCGGCAAAACCAGGCGTAGTATGTGCCTTAATGCCTGGCAGCGTAATTGATATTAAAGTAAGCGTAGGAGACACGGTAAAAAGAGGAGACGTTATCTTAATTTTAGAGGCAATGAAGATGGAAAATGAAATTAGCGCTCCTAAAAGTGGTACTATTAAAGAAATTAAGGTTCAAAAAGGCCAGGCCGTCAACACAGGCGATGAACTAATTTCTATTGAATAAAAAATAAAAAATCGTCGGGGATCTAGTGCCGGATATTGGTAGCTTATACTTGACGTTAGATTTCCGGCGATTACAATTATTATATTTATTAAAGCCTTTTAAACAAACAGAGATTAACAAATATTTTTAAGAAAGGGCAAAACCATGATTGAAGGTAAGCAAGTTAAAATAACTGACACCACTTTACGTGACGGGCATCAGTCTCTTTTGGCTACCCGCTTGAAAATTAAAGATATTCTACCAATTTGCAGTAAAATAGATGAAGTTGGTTTTTATTCACTGGAAGTTTGGGGTGGGGCTACTTTTGACACATGTTTAAGATTTTTAGATGAAAGCCCTTGGGAAAGATTAACTTTATTACGCCAGCACCTAAAAACTCCATTGCAAATGCTCTTACGAGGTCAAAATATAGTGGGTTATAAAAATTATCCCGATGACGTGCTTACGGAATTTATTAAAAGAGCATTTTACCACGGCATAAGTATTTTTCGAATTTTTGATGCTTTAAATGATGTTCGTAACTTAAGCCGGTCTATTGAAGCAGTAAAACAGGAAGGGGCTCATGCCCAAGCCACGGTGGTTTACACCATAAGTCCCGTTCATAACGTGGCTTATTATTTAAAAGTTGCCAAAGACTTAGTTGAAATGGGGACAGATTCCATTTGTTTAAAAGATATGGCCGGCATTTTAACTCCTCAGGCTGCCTTTGAAATCTTTAAAACGTGGAAAGAAAATATAAGGGTACCGCTCCAAATCCATTCTCACTATACAGGTGGTTTTGCCTCCATGTCTTACTTAAAGGCTATTGAAGCAGGGACAGACATTATTGACTGCGCTATTTCCTCCCTGGCCCTTCAAACCTCCCAACCAGCTACAGAAACAATGGTTATGGCCTTAAAAGGAACACCTTATGATCCTGGTTTAAATCTTACCGTTTTAAGTGAAATTGCCGCCTATTTTCAAGAAGTACGCGAACACTACGCTGAATTTGACCTAGCAGCTAAAAACATAGACCCGAATGTTATAATTTACCAGTTACCTGGGGGGATGATTTCTAATTTTATTTCCCAATTAACCCAGCAAAACGCGTTGGATAAATTACCTGAAGTTTTGGCAGAAGTACCCCGGGTAAGAGAAGACTTAGGGTATCCCCCGTTGGTTACCCCAACCAGTCAAATTGTAGGTACGCAAGCAGTATTTAATGTTTTATTTGGTCGTTATAAAATGCCTTCTACAGAAACAAAGCAGTATTTACGTGGTTATTATGGTTTACCACCCGGCCCAGTAAATGAAAAGGTCAGACAAATAGTTATTGGAAACGAAAAACCAATTACCTGCCGTCCAGCAGATTTATTACCTCCTGGCCTGGAAAAAGCACGAGAAGAAGCTGCCCCATACAGTGATAAAATAGAAGATATTATTTCTATTGCTTTATTTCCTCAAGCAGCTATATGTTTTTTAAAAAAACAACAAGCCCAAAAAACCCGTCTTAGTTTTGATTCACTTAGTTCGGAAGATGGTGACATTCATTATATTTAATTCACTTTTGGTGATAATTAAGTTATATAAACATTTTATATTAAAAATTTACCTTGTTTTATAATGAAAAAAAGGAGGGTTTGTTTTGCTTAAAGGAAGAAAATATTTATTTATATTCTTAACGGGTCTTTTTATTTTTTTTATAGTTACTTTTACTGGTTGTGGCAAGCAAAAGGATAACGGCCAAACCTCACCGGTTTCAGGTACCTTAACCATTGTTGGCTCTACCGCCATGCAACCTTTAGTGGAAGAGGCAGCGGTAAAATTTCAAACTAAGAATCCCCAGGCGCAAATAGTAGTCCAGGGAGGGGGAAGCGGAACAGGTTTAACCCAGGTAGTTCAGGGAGCAGCGGATATAGGAAATTCTGATATTGAGGCTCATGAAAAAGAGGGAATTGATGCAAGTCAATTGACAGGCACCAAAATATGTGTGGTTGGAATAGCAGTGGTAACTAACCCTAATCTTAAAGTTAAAAACTTAAGTAAGAAACAATTAAAAGATATATTTACCGGGAAAGTTACTAATTGGAAAGAGATTGGCGGTCCTGGCCAAAAGGTTGTTCTAATTAATCGTCCTAAAGGTTCAGGTACAAGAATTACCTTTAAAAAGTTTGCCTTAGACGGAGCTGAAGAAGCTAAAGGAATGGAAAGTGATTCCTCAGGCGTAGCGCGACAAATCATTAGTAAAACCCCTGGTGCTGTTGGTTACCTAGCTTTACCATACGTTAACGATACTGTAAATACGTTAAGTATAGACGGTTACGCTCCTACAAAAGTAAATATTACCAGTGGAACATATCCTGTTTGGGCTTACCAGTATATGTATACCAAAGGTCGGCCAACAGGATTAAAGAAAACTTTTTTAGATTATATGTTAAGTACAGAGGTTCAAGCAACCATTGTACCAGATTTAGGATATATCCCTATTACGGCCATGAAAGTTACAAGAGATAAATAAATAAAAAAAAGTAGCATCCCGTAATTTTAAGTATTTATCCAGGCATAAAGGGGACTGGTAATGACTAAAAGTTCATTTTCTTTTAAAACTGATTCATGGTTGGCAAAAAGGAAAAAGTACCATGAAATTGGTGGAAAAGCTCTAGCTTTTAGTTGTGCAGCCGTGGTAATCATTTTAACGTTAGCCCTGGTTTATTTTATCAGTACCAAAGGCTTAGCTACTTTTTTCATCAACAAAGTAAGCTTTAATGAATTTTTTTTAAGCACCCAATGGTGGCCAGACCGCCCCCCGATTAACGGTGGTCCTAAAGTAGGAGCTTTACCCTTTATCATTGGTTCTCTTGCTGTTTCTATGCTGGCCGTACTGGTAAGCGCCCCATTAAGCATTCTGGTGGCTGTTTTTATGGTGGAAATTGCTCCTGTCTGGGGGCAACGCATTTTGCAACCAGCCATTGAGTTGCTAGCTGGAATTCCCTCGGTGGTTTATGGTTATGTTGGTTTAATTTTACTGGTTCCTTTCATTCGCGATTATATTGGTGGCAACGGATTTAGCATCCTGGCGGGTTTTTTGGTTCTTGCCGTAATGATTTTACCTACCATTATTAGTGTTTCTACCGACAGCCTCCGTTCGCAGCCCCGTCAATGGAAAGAAGCAGCCTTTGCTCTAGGTTCCACTCACTGGCAGGTAATTAGACTGGTCTTACTGCCGGCGGCACGTTCGGGAATAATCACCGGTATTGTTTTAGGCCTGGCGCGTGCCTTTGGAGAAGCCTTGGCGGTACAAATGGTAATTGGTAATACCAGAAAAATTCCTACCTCAATCTTAGACCCGGCTATGACCCTTACCAGCGCCATTACTATGGATATGGGGTACACAACCACAGGTTCCCTGTGGAATAACGCTTTATGGACAATGAGCTTAGTTTTATTAGGGTTTTCTTTTTTCTTTATTTTAACTATTAAAATAGTTTCTAAGAGGGGATAGGGTATTGAACGCCCAGCTGGTAAATCGGATTGCTTTATGTTTGTTTTGGCTGGGAGCGGGATTAATTTTGGTTTTGCTGTTGGGGTTGTTATTTTTTATTTTGCTTGAAGGAACAAGGGCTATCAGTTGGGATTTTTTAACTTCACCGGCAGCAACAATCCGTCCTGGTGGGGGTATTGGTCCCCAAATATTTAATTCTTTTTACCTCTTAATCCTTACCATGTTCATAACCATTCCCTTGGGGTTATTAGCCGGGATATACATGGCCGAATACGCGAAGAAGGGACTTTTAATTGAAATTATTCGGCTAAGCATTGAAACCTTAACTTCACTTCCTTCAATTGTAGTTGGTCTTTTTGGCTTACTGCTTTTTGTTAATTACACGGGTTGGGGATATTCCTTAATGGCTGGAGCATTAACTTTGACGGTAATCAATTTACCAATGATGGTAAGAATCTCTGAGGAGGCCATCCAGGGCGTATTTCCTGATTTACGTGAGGCCAGTCTAGCTTTAGGCGCTACCCGCTGGCAAACAATTTGGCGCATTATGATTCCGGCAGCCCTACCTGCTTTGATTACCGGCATAATCATTACTTCCGGACGTGTTTTTGGCGAGGCAGCCGCCTTATTATATACTGCGGGCATGAGCAGTCCGGCTTTAGACTTTACCAACTGGAATATTTTTAGTTCCGCTTCTCCCCTTAACCCTTTTCGCCCGGCAGAAACTCTGGCCGTTCATATCTGGAAAGTAAACGCAGAAGCAATTATTCCCGACGTAAAAAGGGTAGCCAACGGCTCGGCAGCTGTTTTAATTTTAATAGTATTAATATTTAATTTATTGGCCCGCTGGTTAGGACATTATTTCAGTCGCAAATTAACCGCTGTTTAAATAAAGTTAGTTAATTTTAGCCCGTAAACATAAACGAAGTAAATAGCTTAAAAAAAGAAGGGCCAAAAAAAGAATAATTAAAGCGGCCAGGAAAGAGGCAGAAATATAACCGCATAAAGGTAAGCTTAGCCACAAAGAAAGGGACCGTTCCAAACAATTAAAGGGGGCGGTAACAGGCTGGACAAACGATTTGATTAAAGCGTGTAATGGCCCAAAAAGTAAATAAGTATAAAAGACAGCCAAAAAAGCATGGGCCAGGCGCCCAAATACGTAAGGGGCTAAGCGTAAATCAGTTTTAGCAATCATACTGGCAGCTTGGGCGTGGATAGAAAACCCGTTCCAGGCCAAAATCATGGCTACCGCCATTAATTGCTGGGAAAGGGGAGCTATAGTCTCACTGACTATCTTAGTACCGATGGTCACCTCAAACAAGCCGCTGGCTATAGCCGGCAAAACAGCTGGTTCAAAGCCTAAGGGTAGCAAAAAAACACCCATTACCCGCGTCAAAAAGTTTATCCAGCCAGTATCGGTTAAAAGTCTGATTACCACGGCGAAAAAAATAATAAAACCCCCGATGCTCAAAAGGTTATTAACCGCGCTACTTACCGCCTCACTAATAATTTTTCCCAAGGGGCGGTTTTCTTGTTGTTGCACCCGGCTCATTTCCCGCCAGGCTTTTTTAATAATGTTCCCACAACTTGGTTTAGGCAGGGTAATGGTTTCCGGATCTTTACGTCCATAATAACGCAGGCAAAAACCAAGGGTCAGGTTAGCCAGGTAATGATTAAGAGCAATAAGTGGTCCTAAAGACGGGTTATGAAACATTCCGGTGGCCACTGCAACCAACATAAATAAGGGGCTGGAGTTATTAGTAAAGACCAGCAGGCGTTCACCTTCAATTCGGGTGCATAAACGTTGCTGACGTAAACGCGCCGTAATCATTGCCCCTACCGGGTACCCGGAAGTATAACCAATTGCCACCACAAAAGAGCCGGCGCCAGGAACATTAAAAAGAGGGCGCATTACTGGTTCAAGTAAAACACCCATAAAATGAACCACCCCTAAACTCATTAAAATTTCCGAGGCAATAAAAAAGGGGAGCAGGGATGGAAAAACAATATTCCACCAGGCTTTAAGCCCACTAACTGCTCCGTTGTACGTAGCACCCGGGTAAGCAACCATAAAAATAACAAAGGCCACCACCCCAACAGCCCCTAAAACCCGGGATAATTGGTGGTATTGCTGGTTTAAAAAACTAGCCAAAAAAAATATTTTCCTTTTTCTAAGGGCTTTTAAAAATATAGTTCCTGTAAAACCCGCCAAAATAATTAATATAATAGTTAACATTAAAAAACCATCTGTTTATTTAGATTTATAAATACCTATGATTGATAAATGGAAACTGACTGCTGATCGGTTATAGCTAATATGGGGACTAATTAATTTTATGATATGTTTTAATATATTTTATTGGGAAAAACCTGAGTATTAGAACTAAATAAATAAGTGAAAAAAAGACGGAGGAATTATTTTATCCAAATTGTAGTAAAAGAAATTAAAGAGGGGGTTAAGTGACCAGTAAGCATTTTATCCGTAAAGGTATCGGTATACCTTATAGTTCCATAAAACTTTCCGGATAAACTGTCTTGTTTCTGGAAAAGGAAGTGAATCCAGCTTTGTCAGCTCACCAACCCACTGTTTTTGCTGCAACCACCGGCTTACATTTTCACGCCCCCCATTATAGGCCGCTAAAGCCAAAATGGTGTTTCCGTAAAATTCCCGTTTTAACTCTGCCAGGTACCACGACCCCAGGCAAATATTTATTTCGGGTTCATCTAACTGTTCTACCTTAAATTCAATTTGTCCTGTCTGCAAAGCCACCCATCTTCCTGTTTTCGGCATAATCTGCATCAATCCTCGGGCCCCTTTGGCTGATATGGCCCGCGGGTTAAAATTACTTTCAGTTTTAATAACCGCGGCCAACAGGTAAGGATTTAAATCGTTCTTTTGGGCATAGTAAGAAATGTTCTTTTGGTAAGGAAAAGGGTAAAAGAGGCGCCCTATGGGCTTAAAATAAAAGATTAATATCAGGATGAAAAAGAGCAACAACTGCCATTTTAACCTTGCTATTCTAATTCACTCCAAAGTTTATCTACTTGAGCTAGCAAATCCTTTATATTGCCATTATTATTTATTACCCGGTGAGCATATGCCTTTTTTTCTTCCTGCGGCATTTGAGCTGCCAGACGTAACCTTACTTCTTTTTCGGTCAAGCCGTCTCTGGTCATAACCCGTTTCAACTGGATTTCTTCATCCACGGTAACTAACCAGACTTCATCAACAAGGTTTTGCATTTTTGCTTCAATTAACAAAGGTGCTTCAATTACCAGCACCTTTGGTTCCGCTTTTTTTTGTTTCTTAAATGCTTTTATTTGCTTTATTAATTCTTTCCTAATTTGAGGGTGAACAATAGCGTTTAAATTGATCAGCGCGTTAGCGTCACTAAAGACTTTTGCTCCCATATATTTACGGTCCAGGGTCCCATCTGAACGGAGCGTTTCCCGGCCAAATTTACGCACTATTTTTTCCAAAGCCTGAGTTCCAGAAGCCACCACTTCTCTGGCTACAATATCAGTATTAATTACCTGCGCGCCAAGCTCCCGCAGGCGACGGGAAACAAGGCTTTTACCACTACCAATATTACCAGTTAGGCCAATAATTTTCACTTTAATATTCCCACCCTAATTATTTCTTACGATTTGCTAAAAACAGTTAAATTTACTTTATAGTACACTTTAATATATTTTAAAGTAAATTATTTAAATAATAATAACAATAACTTACTTTAAATTCAGAAACCCTAAAAATATTAAAATAAAACCAGGCAAGATCAAAAAATGCCGGCTAAATATGGTAGCGCTTAAAAATTTCCCGCAGTATAAGCCAAGATAAATAAGGAAAATAAGGCCCCCTCCTATAATAAAAACTGTTAACAGCAGGTTAATTTTCAGCATTGAAAAGACAAATCCAGCCGCAAAAGCATCAAGAGCTAAAGCTAAACCCAACAACAACGCTTCTTGAAAAGAAATGACCCCAGAATTATCAATATCGGCCCGTTGGGGCTCCCGGAGCACTTGAATGACTATCCCTAAAGTTTGGATTTGCAGTTGTAATATAGAATGCGGTAGTTGGGTATCCTTTTTTTCCTTAGATTTACCCTCGATTATTTTCCACAAGCCCAGTAAGAATAAAATAATCCCGCTACAATGTCTAGCCAGTTTTAACGAAATTATTTGGGTTATAAAATTACCCGTTAACATAGACAGGCTAATGGCGGCTATAGATTCCAAGCAAATTATTAAAACAGAGCTAAAGGGCAATTTAATTTTTCTTACCCCGTAGGTCACCCCAACCCCAAAAGAATCTAAATTTAGCGCCAGAGCAAGCACAAATATGGTAAACAGCTCCACCTATGACCAACCCCCAAGAATTGTTTCTCCTAAAAATCGTATGGGGGAAAAGCAAAAGTGTGCTGATGTGCTTAATTATAGTTTTTGACAATATGGGCAAATATAGGTACTGCGACCTTGTAGGCGCAGGCGAGTTATAAGCTGACCGCATTGCTCGCAGGTCTGGCCGGCGCGTCCGTGTACCTTTAGCTTATTCTGGTAATTCCCTGGCCGGCCTTCTCCATCCACGTAATCGCGGATAGTAGTGCCGCGGCAAGCAATGCTTTCTTGTAAGACTTTCTGAATAGCCTCAAATAACCAGACTGTTTCTTGAGCCTTTAACGTATTAGCCGGCCGCAAGGGGTGCAAATAAGCCCGGTATAAAATTTCATCAGCGTATATATTTCCAATTCCTGCAATAAACGACTGGTCTAAAAGAAGCGGCTTTAACCTAGTACGCCGGCGGCGTAATTCTTTGGCCATTATATCCGGGAAAAATTTTTCTCCTAAGGGATCAACTCCTAACTTTTTTAGGCTGGGTATATTTTCTAACTCCCCAAGCAGGACCAGGTATAAACGGCCAAACTGGCGCAAATCTAAAAAACTAAGGCGGTGTTCATTACTTAAGTTAAAAATAGCGTGGGTATGCTTAGCTACCGCAGCATTTGCTGGAGAGTATATTAACTGACCTGTCATTTTTAAATGCACTACTAAAACATACCCTGCTGACAAATAAAAAAGTAAATACTTACCATGTCGATTAACGTTAAGAAAAGTTTTTCCTTTAAGTACGGTTTGGAATTCGTTTGGACTTGGTATTTGAATAATTTTCGGTAAATATATTTTTACCTCACGAATGGTAAGTCCGGTAATTTTTTGAGCCAGGCTACGTTTAATTGTTTCTACTTCCGGCAATTCAGGCATTTAACCACCTTCGTCATTATTGATTAAACCGGCTTCGTACCAGTTTGGTCCAGCTTTTAAATCTACTACCAGAGGAACAGTCAAGGGCAGCGCGTTAACCATGCAGTGTCTGACCAGTTTTTTGACTTCCTTAATTTCCTCGCTCGAAACGTCAAAAATAAGCTCATCATGAACCTGTAAAATCATTTGGGTGGCTAATTTGCGTTTTTTTAGGGCGTTATAAACATGTACCATGGCCAGCTTAATAATATCGGCCGCGCTGCCTTGAATAGTAGTATTTATGGCCATTCTTTCCCCAAAGCTACGTACGTTGTGGTCAGAACTAAGTAAATCAGGCAAATAACGGCGCCTGTTTAACAAAGTGGTCACGTAACCTTTTTCCCGGGCCTGACTTATAGTGTTTTCAATATACTTTTTTACCCCTGGATGACGGGCAAAATAATATTCAATATACTGTTTAGCTTCCTGACGGGAAATATTAATCCCTCGGGCCAGGCCAAAATCACTTATACCGTAAATAATCCCGAAATTTACGGCCTTAGCCCTTTCTCGCATTTCCGGTGTTACGGCAGTTAGGTCTACATTAAAAACTTCTGCCGCCGTCCGGACATGAATATCCTGTTTTTCTTGAAAAGCCAAACACAAACTTTCATCCCCCGACAAATGGGCCAACACTCGTAGCTCAATTTGGGAATAATCAGCCGTTAAAATCAAATTTCCGGTCTGCCGGGGAACAAATACCCGTCTGATTTTTCGGCCTTCAGGCATCCGAATAGGTATATTTTGTAAGTTAGGATTAGCGCTACTAAGCCGGCCGGTAGCGGTGCCTGTTTGGTGAAAAGTGGTGTGCAGCCGTCCAGTGCATAAGTTAATTAAAGCAGCCAACCCGTCCACATAAGTAGATTTTAATTTAGCTATTTGCCGGTGGGCCAGTATTTTATCAATAATAGGGTGGGTGCCAGCTAGTGCCGTTAATACTTCAAAATCAGTAGAATAACCTGTTTTAGTCCGCTTAATTACCGGTAACTTTAATTTTTCAAAGAGGACTTGACCTAATTGTTTTGGAGAAGATAGATTAAATTTTTTCCCAGCCAAAACATAAGTTTCTTGGGTTAATAATTCAATTTGCCTGGATAGTTCCTCGGCCATAAGCATTAATTGCTGCTTATCTACTGTCACGCCTGCCATTTCCATGGCTGTCAAGACCTTAACTAAAGGCATTTCCACCTCATAAAAAAGCTTCTTCTGTCCTTGCAGATTAATTTTAGCGGCTAAAACATCAGCTAGTCTTAACACCGCGTTAGCCTGGGTTACCAAGGCCTGTTCCCCACTGCCGGCAGGCAAAACAATATTTAAATGCTCTAAGGCAAGACCTGGCAAGTCATAACTGGAAAGACCAGGGTTTAAAAGATAACCTGCAATCATGGTATCAAAAGCTAGGTTTTTTATTTCCCACCCGTGATATTTTAACCACCAAAGAACCGATTTGCCATCATGAGTTAATATTTCAAGCTCAGGATTTTGACAAATATCTTTTAAAGTCTCAATCGAAGCAGCCATCGCCTCGTGGTCAATAACAAGCGGCAAATAAAAATTTTTTGGCTCTTCGCCCGATTCTTTAAATGAAATAGCAGCCTGCAAAACCCCCTTTTCACGGCTACCCTTTAAGATCACGGCAGCCCGGGCAGCCCTATAAACTCTCCGGCACATGTTATGTAAATCTTCCGGTTGGATTATTGTTTGATAGTCTACCTGGCAAGAAACTACAGACGTTTGTTTCAAAAAATTCTCTTTTGAATTACTGTTTTGCTCTCTTATTTCTTTTTCGGGTTTGTTTAAGGCGGCGCGGATTAAGCTTTTAAATTCCAACCGATTAAAGAAAGCCAATAATCTGGAATGATCGGGGCCTGGCCATTGGCATTCGCTAGGTTCTATCAGGTCAGGGACATCCTGGACAATAGTAACTAGATCCTTGGCCAACCTAGCTTGATCGGCAAACATTCTTATTTTAGGTTGTAATTTTAAAGGCAATTCAGCTTGACGCGAAATAATTTCTTCTAAAGAAGAGAATTTGTTTAGTAATTTTGCGGCAGTTTTGGCCCCAATACCAGGGATACCGGGAACGTTGTCTGAAGGATCACCAACTAAACCTTTAAAGTCGGTAAATTGGGTCGGGGTAACCCCAAATTGCGTCTTTATTTTTTGAACGCTATACTCTTCCAATTCACTAATTCCCCTTTTAGTAAGCAAAACTTTGGTTTGCGGCGATACCAGTTGCAACACATCCTGGTCTCCGGTAAGAATAATATTATGTAAACTTATTTTTTCAGCTTTTAAAACCAGCGAACCAATGAGGTCATCGGCTTCATATCCTTGCAATTCCAAAACAGGAATGCACATGGCCTGAAGCAGTTCTTTAATTAAAGGAAATTGGGCCCTTAATTCAGCCGGAGTAGCCAGACGTTGCGCCTTATACGCTTTAAATTTTTCGTGACGGAAGGTTATTTTTTCTTTATCAAAGCAGGCTGCTACAAAATCTGGTTTAAGGTCGCGCAATATCTTTAAAAGCATATTGGTAAAACCATAAACTGCGTTAGTAATAATACCGTGGCTGGTAGCAAGAAGGGGTAAAGCATGAAAAGCTCGGTAACTTAAGCTGTTACCATCAATAAGCAAAAATGTTTCTTGAGCCAGAATTTAACACCTGCCCGTAATCCAAAGTAAAATTTTATAAAATAATTAAATTGAAACCACAGGCAAGATGCCTGTGCCGCCAGTGGTAATAATATTATTTCTCCACTATAACTTAAAAAACCTGCTATTGATAAATATTTCTTTTGGCCTAAATCATTAAAACAAAAAGTAGGCAGGAAAGAAACCCTTTGTTATGGAATATTTTAAAATGCCTAGATGGAAAGGGGGAAGGAAGATTATCTTTGCTTGATTTTTTAATCTCGCTGCTTGAACCAGTAATTAAAGAAACGGTTGCTTTTATAGCTAAATTTGGCTACTGGGGGGTAGCCGTCGGCATGGCTATTGAGAGCTGTAATATACCTTTGCCAAGCGAGGTAATTTTGCCTTTTGGAGGATACCTAGTTTTTACCGGCTGCCTGGATTTTTTTTGGACGGTTATAGCTGGAACGGCAGGAGGCACAGTAGGATCAATAATTTCGTTTTATATCGGTCTTTGGGGCGGACGCCCTTTCTTATTACGTTACGGACGCTACTTTGGAATTTCTATACACCACTTTAACTTAGCTGAAGATTGGTTTTTACGTTACGGTGAAGCAACCGTGTTTTTTGCCCGTATAATACCTGTTATTCGCACCTTTATTTCTTTACCGGCCGGAATTTCAAACATGAATTTTCCACGTTTTGTTCTATATACTTTCTTGGGTTCCCTTCCCTGGAGCCTTTTTCTTACCTACCTTGGCTTTAAAATGGGCCAACACTGGGAAAACTTAAAGTTTTGGTTCCACCGGCTGGATATATTAGTTGTGGTAGGTATAATTGTTTTAATTTTTTATTTATGGCTAAGAAAAAGAAGGAGACACTCAACTTAAAAAACCCTAAAACTTTCCTTTATAAATTTAGTTAAACCTGAGAAAAACTAAATTATAAAAGAAAGGAGTGGATATATGGTGACCAAATGGATAAAAAAATACTTTCAAATTTTAAGAAAGCTTTCACCTAAGAGGAGCCTTATTTTCTTTCCATTAGTTTTTTTTTAACTTTAACTATTTCTTACCCTGCAAAGGCAGCACCACCATCCATTACTGCTGAAACGGCTGTTTTAATGGACGCCAAAACAGGACAGTTATATTTTACCCGCAGCCCCTGGAAAAGACGTCCCCCGGCTAGTCTTACCAAAATAATGACGGCTCTTATTGCCCTGGAAAACGGCAGGCTTGACAGTATAGTCACGGTTACTCCAAAGGCCGCCTCAATTTACACCGGTTCTATATTAGGCCTAACGGCCGGCGATAAATTAACGCTAGAAAATCTTATCAAGGCTGCTTTAATTACTTCGGCTAACGACAGCACCGTGGCTATTGCGGAATATCTAGCCGGAACAGAAGATTGTTTTATTGAGATGATGAATATTAAAGCCATCCTTTTAGGAGCCCTCAATACGCGTTTTGCCAATACCAACGGCTACACTGACCCCAACCATTATTCCACGGCTTTTGACCTGGCACAAATTACCCGCTTCGCCTTAAAAAATCCTAAGCTTGCTGAACTAGTGCAAACAAAAGAAGCTATTGTTTACTGGAATAACAAAAAATGCCAAAAAATAATAGGCAACACAAACATGTTAGTACGCATGAAAGCATACCCAGGAATTGACGGGGTAAAAACAGGTACTACTGCAAAGGCTGGTAATTGTTTAATTGCTTCCGCCACCAGAAAAGAATGCCGCCTTATCGCAGTGGTTTTAAACTGTCAAAATCGCTACCTTGATGCCATCAATTTACTTGACTACGGCTTTTATCAGGTGAAACCGGTTACCTTTTACCGAAAAAGGGAAACGGTAACCCACCTGGAAGTTAAAGAGGGAACAAAACCTAAAGTAGCCGTATTAACAGCCCATTCGCTTATCGTAAACCTGGCTAAAGATGACTTGCCCCGGCTAAAAAAAGAAATAAAATTAACCCCAAATCTCTTAGCCCCCGTAAAGGCTAATCAAAAAGTAGGGGAAATAATCTTATCCTTGCCCGAACAAGAGCTAGCTCGGGTAGATTTAGTAGTTGAACAAGAAATTTTGCGAAAAAATTGGTGGCAACAAATAAAAGAGAAAATAAAGTTTTAAAATTTTTTATAATATTTTATCTTGACTTTTCAACCCTTTTAGGACATAATTAAAATAAACTTAACCAAAATAAGGGCGGGTAGTTCAGTGGGAGAACGCTTGCTTGACACGCAAGAGGTGGTTGGTTCAATTCCAATCCCGCCCACCAGGAATATCAAGGCTTCGGGGGATTAGCACCATCCTCCGGAGTCTTTTTTGGTGCTAAATTGGTGCTAATTGAAAAAATACCGTCCAGTTTGGCTATTGCCTCTCGCTTTATCTCAGGCGATACATGGCTATATATATCTGCGGTAGTGCTAATACGGCTATGACCTAATAATTCCTGCACTATTTTAAGGTTCTCACCAGCTTCTAAAAGCCTGGTAGCGAAAGTATGTCTCAATGTGTGCAGGTTAGTTACCAGGCCAGCTTTCTTTAACAAAGAATGAAACGCCCGGTTAAAATTTCTAGGGATAATAGGAGTACCTGTTCTGGTACAAAACACTAGACTGTTATCCTGATATGCTTCGCCTGCCAATAACTTTTCCTGATTTTGCCTGGCTTTATACTTCTTCAGTTCGCTTAGTACATTATTAGCTAATGGGATAACCCGCTTTGTTTCTCTGTTTTTGGAGATTGGAATATTAATCCCTTACTGGTTCTAACCAGATTTTCCTTTTTCTATCTCAGTAATAAGCAAAGCCTTTAAGGCTTCAGCCTCGGCTTTGCTGCCCTTTATACGCTTGACGTGGTCAAAACAAAGGTTTTCGGTGCTACCGCAGTAGATGCAATATTCGTCTTTTAAAATCATGTTCCGGTCATCCCTGGTTAAATCGCTCATCCTGATTTCACCGGACTGAAGCTTTTTGAAGCGGCTGACGATAAAGCGATAATTGCGCTCAAAACCGGCGGCCCGGGCGATAAGGTTGGCATATTCCCAGTAAATGAGGTCACGGATAGTTTTGACCATTTTAGGAGGCATGGTTTTTACCTTCTTTCCTCGATAATTACTTAATAACCTTATACCGCATCATTTTCACCGGTACGCCAACCCTGGCCGCAAACTGTCCAGGGCTTCATCGAACCCTGGCTCTTCGCCCCACGTAAGCAATTCTACGGTAAACCTGTTAGCTTCGTACTCTACCTTTGATTCCATTAAAGCGTGTTCTGCCAGGAAGAAATACCCCACTCCCTGCGGAGACAATTGCCGGTGCCCCAATTCGTGGGTCAGAACGACACGCTTCAGCCATTCCGGGAAGTTGGAATTGAGAACGATGGTAATCCTCCTGGCTATTTCAAGGATCAGGCCCTTAATCCGGCAAAAGGGAAATTCATCTACGTCAATATTCATTAAATGGGCCAGGCGGTAAGGATCGCTGGTTTCATGCTCCTCAATTAATTGTTTGACAGACTGCTTGATATAGTCCACAGGGATCACCTGCTTGTTCATGTAAAACCGTGTCGAAGAATGTCACGTTCCCAATATGAACTAAAACCTGCCATCCCTTTGAGAGTAACAGGTTTCTTATTTATTCAGAAATCTGTTTTTAGTACCTTGGATGAGGACCTATATAAGTAATTTTTATTTTCTTAGATTTTTCGTCAATCTTATAATGAATACGGTATCCATAAGAAAGTTCATAATGCCATCCCAAATAAGCAAGGTCTCCTTTAAATCTATCGATTTTGTTGCCAGGTGCCTAGTACGGATTGGTTTCTATATCGGTGAAGGCTGCTCTTAATTTTTTCTTTTCAGAGGACCTCAGTTCTTGAATTTGTTTTTGCACTTTTTTGCTGAGGGGCAGGATTTCGTATATACTATACCCCCTCAGAAGCCAAAAACTCCCGCCAATCTGCACCAGATCCGGTGCTATCCTCCTCTGATATCTCCCTTAACATTTCAGGTTCTTTTTTCCATAAAGCGGTATATTCCCAGGCAAGTAGAACTCTCCGTACACTTTCAATGTTCCCCGTCTGCACGCCTGTTAAAGCAGCGTGTAAAAGCTCTCGTAGGAATTCGTCCCTTTCGTTTTGGTTAAAAACATTAAAAACAAGGTCTATAAATTTAGGATCGGGCATAGCAACCATTTCTGTGATCCCTCCCACAGCTGAATTTTGGGGAGACAGAATAATTTAGGAAATTCAATCCAACTTGTCCCATTCTTCTTTAGAGATACCAGCCTGTTCAAGGATATCTAAAAGCAGTTCCGGGCCTATATCTTTGCTTTTATGTAGATTTGGTATTGGAAGTTTAAAATCTCCTCTAACCATGAATGGGTGTTTGCCACCGGAAAATGGTCCTTTAAAACTAAAATATTTTCTAAGGCGTCTAATTAGCTCTCTCCGGCTGATTGGTTTCAAAATCTTCACCCACCCATGACAGATCTTCCTTCCACTGTATATTTAAATCAACGTTACCGACGACAGGTATAGAATCACCGTCCCGGAGCTTAAAAAGGAGCCATTCTTCTAAAACTTCCTGTAGTGTTTTAAGGCATTCGCTTTCATTATCTCCATCAGCCCAGACTCCTGGACAAGAAGGAATTTTTGCATAAAAAGTTCCATCTTCAAGTTTTTTAATAACTGCTTCTTTCATTGCGGCATCAATATAAGACGTAAATAGACCGCCGCCCATTTTCGCTCCTCCTCTATGCCTTTTGCCAGGTCTACTTTCGGGAAATACTAATGTGGAATCATCAATATTCATGTAAACGTTGGTAACGCCCACGGCTGTTGTTTGCTCAGGAGAAAGAGGCACCGTGGTAGGTATTAATCTTCCATCCATAAGCCTATGCATATTTTCTCCCCTTTCTATGTTATTCTTTTTGATCCGAAGTGTCTATAAGTTCATCATCTAATGATTCAAGAAAATTTAACCAGTCATTTTTTAGCTGATCTTTGTTTCTTAACAAAACACGGTTCATTAACGCTGTGAGCCGGGCAAAATGTTGCCAACTCATTGCTATATTGGCCACAAGACGAACGGGCTGGCTCTGTTTACGTTGCTCATTATCTGACGCAGGTGTTTGAGAAGAAGACCCGATTGTTAAAGGTAATCTTTGAATAAAGCTGATTACAACGCGTTCAGGATTAGCATTTACCTGAGCTAAATCTACAAATTCCACATGAGAATCTGGCGATTCTATTAATATATCCAATCTCTCTTCTGTCCTGGGTGTTTTTTCATTCATTCTCTTGCCCCTTTTGTTTTTTGTTGTTTTTCATCGCTAGAGGTTTTTCTCTCCTTCTCCCTCTTCCTCTTCTCCCTTTCCCACTTAACCTTAAGGTAAGTGATGATGTCCTCCTTGTCCTCTTCGTTAAGCGGAGCCCCGTCAAAATATACGTTGGCGTTTTTTAGAAATTCCTCCAGTTCTACATCGGTGGGCGGGGTGTCCTGGAACCACCAAGAGGAGGTGGAGAGGTCGGAGTGATTGTTATTTGGCGGTTTGGGATTGTTGGTGCGGCCGACTTTACCCAGTAAATAATCAGTGGTTGTATCGAGTGCTCTAGCAAACCTCACTAATATATCTCCCTTTGGTTCTCTAAGACCACTTTCATAATTAGCCAAGGCAGAACGGGTAACCCCTACCTTTTCAGCTAATTCTTCCTGGGTTAAACCTAATTGCTCTCTTAGTTCTTTGATACGTTTTCCTATCATCATGTTTTTCTGCCTCCAATTATAGATTACCACAACATGAGACAAAATAACGTCCCTTTTTGTGACAGAACAAGAAAGTAAAAGATAGTCTTTGTTATTAGTCACATAACGGGACTATTTGGTTAAAAACAAGGCTTTACAATTGCCACATAACGTGGTAGGGTATTAACAAGTAGAGGTGGTAGACATGAATCGAATAAAAGAATTTCGTAAAAAAAAACAAGATCACCGCAAAACAACTTGCTGAAGCCATTGGAACGTCCCGGTCAAACATTTCAATGATTTAAATCGGCCTGCGAAAAGCTGATCTAGACCTTGCCAAACGCATCGCAGAATACTTTAGGGTAACAATTGAAGACATTTTTTTGCAAATGATTGCCACGTTACGGGACATAGCATTAACAATATACCCGCCACCGGCACCGACGGAAAGTGAGGTGACTAATTAATGGAGCACAACTTTACTCGCTCACCCAGGTATCCAGCACTGATTCAAGCACCTTGCGCTTATCTGGCGATAAACGCTTGATTTTCTCGCAGATACGGCGAACGTCCGGCGGCGATTCTGGCTCCTAGCCTTATTTTTTTATTTTATTTGAGGCCCCCATACCTGGTCATAGCCTCCATCCGGCCTGGATACATAATACAGGTTAGTGCCGGATGGCCCTGGTATAATAAACGGGGTATAGTATTTATCCTGGGGAATTGATATAGCAGGGGGCGGTGCTACAAAATCATTGCTGCTTTCAGGGTAGTTATTCTCTACTTTAACTGGTAAAGGTGCAACAGATTTAACTTCTTCTTTTGGTAATTGGTTTTTATCGAAGTAATAACTGGCCCCGATAAAAGCATAAAATATAATAATAGGAATCAAAACCAAGATACCAATAAAAATGCCTATATACTTGTAGTATTTTTTCATAATTATTTCACCCCCTTTAATTCATATTAATAATAACATATAATATAAGGAGATTGTTGTAACTGTCAACCTTGTGTCAACCAAATTGTTTGCCGGCATTTTCTTTTTTGTTTTTCTTCTTTAAAACTCTGAAAAAAATTACCCCGATACCGGGCTTTTGTATCTGGTGCTTAATCTGGTGCTAATCTTAATTAAAACAGTGTTAAAAAATATATAATATTGATAAACCATGAAAAGCCAAATTCCTAGAGCCATAAGGCTTTCCGAAGTTATATCAAGCACCAGGGAAAGTACCCGCTCTTGCTTGACACGCAAGAGGTGGTTGGTTCAATTCCAATCCCGCCCACCAGGAATATTCTAGAGTTCCTCTAATATTTGCGGGTCTTTGCGGTCTTGAGCACGAGAAAAACAAAAAATAGCCAGCCCAAGATTAAAAGCGGCAAATAATAAATATATAATCCCGTACGGGTTGAATTTTTTGGTAACCAGGTAAATAAAAAATAACATTAAACTAAGAGCAAGATAGCTAAATCCCTTGCTTTTTTTCCCTAAGGCTGCTTGTTTTAAGGAAAGAGTCCAGGGGTTTTTTATTCCATTTGGTGTATCTGTTAACAATATTTCTTTGCTAAGAAAATCGTCATCTGGATATATCTTGTGTTGGTACCTCCTGGCCAACTCTGCAATATGAGTTCCCTCTAGTAAAACAATAAAGTATTCATCTTTATACTTTTCAACCAGTAAACGTGCTTCAGGAGTATATTTGGCCGGGGCAACTAAAATCCCATTCTTAAAACCGTATTTTTTTAAACCTTCCACAAAGTTTATTACGTATTCCACTCCAATTAAATTTTCCCTTGTTTTAAGACACTGAACCGCTAAAGGATAGTTTTTGTAAACAGCCCAAAAAGAAATCAAAGGATTAACTTTATTTTCTTGGCTTTCTTCAGGTAAATTTAAATGCACTTCTTTAAAATTAGGTATTCTTTTAAATAAATCATATATTAAAGCAACATATTCTTCCTGGCTTTGCTTTTTTATGGCGCTTAAACACTTTTTTCCGGCCAACCATATTTGACGGTGTTTATTTAAACTTTGTTGTTTTTTCTGAGTTAACCTTTTTTCAGTTAATGCCGCCAAAGCAACAACAATCAAAGTAAAAATTAAAGAACTAAGAAATGAAAGGAAAAAGATTGAACCAATAAAGGCAATGATCCAAAGTAAGCAAAGGCTGCTGTATAAATCAAACCGGCGGGCCAAAAAATTTCGTTTATCTGCTACTGGTTTTTCGTAATACCGCAAATATTTTTTTTTCAGACATTTTTCTTGCCATAACTGATTATAATATTTAAATTTTTTCATCTTTACTTCATTCCTTTACTTTCCTAAGTGACTTATTCTTTTTGTTATTTATATGTTTACCAGTTTAAACCATTTTTAAACTTTTTCAAACATCTTGCTCGGGATAATAAAGTAAAGAAAAACTACAAGAATTTTACCTGAATAATAAAAAATTGACTTATTTAATTATTACCATGTATAATCACCAGTAATATGAGCATTTAAAATTTATAAGACAAGGGAGTCGAATCTAAATGCCGGAAAAAAAAGCAACCTTGGAAAAAGGATATGTTCAAGTTTACACTGGAAATGGTAAAGGAAAAACCACCGCGGCCTTAGGTCTGGCTTTTCGGGCTATGGGACAAGGTTTAAAAACCTATATCGGACAGTTTATGAAAGGACAGTTTTACGCGGAGCTAAAATCGGCCACTATGGTTCAGCCCTATATTACCATTGAACAATACGGTCGAAAAGACGTCCACGTTCAAAAACCGCCTAGCGAAGAGGACATTCAACTGGCCCAGAAAGGATTAAATAAAGCAAGAAAGGCAATGTTATCTGGGGATTATAACCTTATAATTTTTGATGAAATAAATACCGCCTATTTTTACCAGTTGATTTCTTTAAACGATATGCTGGGTTTAATAGCCGATAAGCCGGAGGGGATAGAAATTGTGTTTACCGGACGCTATGCCCCTCCTGAAATTATTGACATGGCTGACCTGGTTACGGAAATGGTAGAGGTTAAGCACTATTTCCAAAAAGGAGTTTATGCCCGGGATGGAATTGAGCGTTAAAATAACCGGGAATAAAAAATTCTTATTGACAAAGGAAATGCTTTTTGCTATATTTCGTTACAGTTAGTTAATTATTTTATTATTGAGCTTAGTTGAGAAATAAATAAAAATCTAGCGTAGGTAAGCCGAGATGAGCGGAGTGTATCTTTTTAATTAAAAAAGATAACCAGTGCTCATTAGGGTGCTGGTTTTTTTATGTTTTAGTTTCGATAAAATTTATTTTCAATCAAGGAGGGGATGGTTTGCCTTACCCCACAGAAAAGGACTATATAAAGCTAAGCGCCAGGTACAATTTGATTCCGGTAAGTAGCGAATGGTCAGTGGATACAGAAACGCCAATTACCATTTATCATAAGCTGGCTTTATCCTCGCCGGCCTATTTGCTGGAAAGTGTTGAAGGAGGAGAAAAGTTAGCCCGGTACTCGTTTATTGGATTTGACCCGTTTTTAATTTACCGTCACCTGGGTAATACGGGACAAATTACCGAATTTACAGGAGCATTAAATTCAACATCCTTACCGGAAGGTAAGTTAAACGGTAAAAATCAGCCCTGTAATTTACGCCTGGTTACTGGTAACCCCTTTGACATCTTGGAATCAATTTTAAAGCGCTTTAAAGCCCCTTCTTCACCAGAACTACCAAGATTTTATGGCGGCGCAGTAGGATACCTTGGATATGACTTGGTTCGCTGGCTAGAAAAGCTTCCCTCACTTACCCGTAATGATTTAAATTTACCTGATTGTTTCTTTATTTTTACCAGAATCCTCCTGATATTTGACCATGTGCGACGTTCTTTAATTATTGTTATAAACACCCAGCCAGGTTTAAACCCACGCCACACATACTACTATGCCCTAAAACAAATAGAAGAAATTTTAACCAAATTAATTCAAAACGGCTCTGTAGGAGCGTTGAATTTAACGCCCCTACAAATAGTGAACGGTTTAATAGAGCCTTTAATTGAAACTAACATCAGCCGGCAAGATTTTCAGCTAAAGGTAACCAGGGCCAAAGAATATATTCGCAAAGGCGATATTTTACAAGTTGTGCCCTCGCGACGTTTCAAAGTACCGCTTAAAATTGACCCTTTTCAAGCTTACCGCCGCTTGCGGACCATAAATCCTTCACCCTATCTTTATTTTTTAAATTTTGGTGAGCTTACTATTGCTGGCTCCTCGCCGGAAATGCTGGTTCGAGTGGAGGGTACTGAGGTGGAAACCAGGCCCATTGCCGGTACGCGTCCCCGCGGGGTCACTAAAGAAGAAGATATTATTTTAGCCCAGGAATTATTAGCTGACCCAAAAGAAAGAGCAGAGCACATTATGCTGGTAGATTTAGGCCGTAATGATTTGGGTCGGGTCTGTATACCCGGCAGCGTTACTGTTCCCCAGTTTATGATAACTGAGAAGTATTCTCACGTAATGCACCTTGTTTCTTCCGTCCAAGGTATTTTACCTGATGGCTGCTCTGTATTTGAGCCCTTAAAAGCTTGTTTTCCCGCTGGAACTGTCTCCGGGGCTCCTAAAATACGGGCCATGGAGATCATTGAGGAACTTGAACCTACCCGGCGCGGCCCCTACGCTGGCGCCATAGGATATTTTGGATTTAACGGCAATTTAGACACCGCGATCACTATTCGCACTATTGTTTTTAACCAAAACACCGCTTATGTCCAGACCGGCGGCGGGATTGTAGCCGATTCAATACCCGAACGTGAATACCAGGAAACGGTAAATAAGGCCAAGGCCCTTTTGCAAACCCTGGGAGTTAAGGTAAGCGAGGAGGAACTACCTTGCTTTTAATGATTGATAATTATGATTCCTTTACCTATAACCTGGTCCAGTATTTTGGCCAGTTGCAGGTAGAAGTCAAAGTGTTTCGTAACGATTGTTTGACCATAGAGGAAATAAAACAACTAGAGCCCACCCATATAGTGATTTCACCAGGTCCTGGTACTCCAGACCAGGCAGGAATAAGTCTGGCGGTAATTCAGCACCTGGCCGGGCATATTCCCATTCTAGGGGTATGCTTGGGTCACCAGGCTATCGGACAGTCTTTTGGTGGACGGGTGGTGCAAGCAGACCGGTTAATGCACGGTAAAACTTCAAGTATTTACCATGACCAAAAGACCATCTTTCGTCACCTTCCCTCTCCCTTTGCAGCCACCCGTTACCATTCTCTAATTGTAGAAAGGAAAAGCTTACCAAGTTCATTAATCGTTAGCGCCTGGACAGAAGAAGGGGAGATTATGGCCTTACGCCACCGTGAACTTCCTGTAGAAGGAGTTCAGTTTCACCCTGAATCCATCTTAACGGAGCACGGACTGGAAATATTAAATAATTTCTTAAATTTACCATCTTTTTACTCGCAAAGGAGCGATAAATTATGATTAATCCAGTAGGACAGGCACCTTACGTGCTCATGAAAGCAGCTATTGCCCGGGTTGTATCCGGTCAAGATTTAAGCGAGGAACAAGCCAAACAGGTCATGGAAATAATTATGGAAGGGAAGGCTTCTCCGGCGCAAATCGCGGCTTTTTTAACAGCTTTAAGGTTAAAAGGAGAAACCGTAGAGGAAATTACCGGGTTTGCCCGGGTAATGCGCCAAAAAGCAACCACTATATCCACAACTCATTCCTTGGTCGTGGACACCTGCGGCACCGGAGGTGATGACGCTAATACTTTTAACATTTCAACGGCAGCTGCCTTTATTTTAGCCGGAGCAGGAATTCCGGTGGCAAAACACGGAAATCGCTCTGTTTCCAGCCGCTGCGGCTCAGCTGATGTCTTGGAAGCTTTGGGGATCAAAGTAGATTTAACTGCCGCTCAAGCAGCCCGTTGTTTAAACGAAATAGGGATTGGTTTCTTGTTTGCCCCGCTTTTTCATGAAGCCATGAAATATGCGGCCGGACCAAGACGAGAAATTGGCATCCGGACTGTGTTTAACATTTTAGGCCCTTTAACCAACCCGGCTAACGCCACGGCTCAGATTATGGGAGTGTATGACCTTAACCTAGTTCCAAAAATAGCCAGGGTACTAGTACGTCTGGGTGTAAAAAACGCCTTTGTGTTTCACGGGGCAAATGGATTAGATGAAATATCTTTAACCGGACCCTCGTATGTAGCTGAAGTAAATAAAAAAGAGGTTAAAGAATACTACTTACATCCAGAGGAATATGGTTTTTCTCCTGTTCCCTTAAAGGATTTAGCTGGCGGTTCCTCTAAGGAAAATGCGGCCATTATTTTAGAAATTTTAAGGGGTAAAAAAGGAGCCCAAAGAGATGTAGTGATACTCAACGCTGCTTTAGGCATGATTGCTGGTGAGGTGGCTGGTACAATTGAAGAAGGTGTAATTGCCGCAAAGGAAAGCATTGACTCAGGAGCAGCCTTAAAAAAAATGGAACAACTAAGGCAATATTCAATAAGCGTTTAATTGTAAATAGAAAATTAAAGATTTAATCTATAATTTACAATATTATAATTTACAATTTTACCTAAAGGGAAGGGTTAAATTAATTTGTTTTTAGATGAAATAGTGGCCTACAAAAAACTTGAAATAGCCCGGCAAAAAGAAAAAGTATCTTTAAGGTATTTAGAGCGAAATCTGGTTAATTTACCTTCCACACGCCCGTTTAAAACTGCTTTGCGCCAAAAGGGAAAATTATCATTAATTGCGGAAATTAAAAAGGCCTCTCCTTCGCACGGACCTTTTTGCTTAAAAATAGACCTGGTTGAAATTGCCCAGATTTATACTCAGGCTGGAGCTTCGGCAATTTCCGTAGTTACTGAAACCAAATATTTTGGCGGACAAACAGAATTTTTAGCTCTTATACGCCAGCAAACCGGCCTTCCTTTGTTGCGAAAAGATTTTATTATTGATCCCTACCAGATTATTGAAGCCAGATTTTACGGAGCGGACGCCATTCTTTTAATTGTAGCTATTCTATCCGATAAAGAACTTGCGGCGGCTTATAATCTGGCGGCAGAATTAGGTTTGGCTTGTTTAGTTGAAGTGCATACCAAAGAAGAGTTGAAACGGGCTTTAGCCAGCGGAACCAGGATAATAGGAATTAACAACCGAAACTTACAGACTTTTCAAATTGACTTGACCACTACCTATCGCTTGAGGGAATATATAACTGATCCTGATGTGGTGATAGTCAGTGAAAGCGGAATTTCTTCTTACCAGGATATTTTAGCCCTTCAAACCTACCAGGTGGATGCCGTTTTGGTGGGCGAGGCCTTAATGCAAAGCCCTGATCCAGCGGCTAAAATAAAAGAACTGTTTGGAGGGTGATTTTAACGGTGGTAAAGGTTAAAATTTGCGGGATAACAACTTTAAGGGCTGCCCTTGCAGCTGCTCACGCCGGGGCAGATGCTCTGGGCTTTGTTTTTGCCCCCAGTCCCCGCCAAATTTCACCCCAAGAGGCAAAAAAACTAATTCAAGCTTTATCTCCTTTTACTATTAAGGTAGGGGTATTTGTAAATTCCCCAATTAAAGAGGTAAAGGATATTGCTTCTTACTGTAATCTGGATTTTGTTCAGCTGCACGGAAGTGAGCCTCCCGAATACTGCCATTTATTAAGGCAAAGGCACAAGGTAATTAAAGCCTTTCAGGTAAAAAACGAGGTGTCCGAAGCTTTAATCAATGCTTACCCAGTTGACGCTGTTTTGTTAGATACCTACCTTCCGGCCCGTGCCGGTGGAACAGGAGAATCCTTTAACTGGGCTTTAGCACAAAACTTAAAATTAGCCCAACCTCTAATTCTAGCAGGAGGGTTAACCCCGGAAAATGTCGGGGAGGCAATTACCCTGGTAAACCCGTTCGCGGTAGATGTAAGTAGCGGCGTAGAAACAAACGGAAAAAAGGATCTGACTAAAATATATAAATTTATAGCCAGGGCAAAGGGGGAAAAATATGTTTCCAAATGAACGGGGCTACTTTGGCCGTTTTGGTGGTCGTTTTGTACCGGAAACCCTCATGCCCGCTTTAGAAGAACTTGCCACAGCCTACCAGATGGTAAGCCAAGAGCAAGAATTTAAAGAGGAGTTGGCTTATTATTTAAAAAATTATGTAGGTCGTCCTACCCCTTTATATTTTGCAGCGCGCTTAACGAGCAATTGCAAAGGGGCCCAAATATACCTTAAACGCGAGGATCTTAATCATACAGGCGCCCATAAGATTAATAACACCATAGGCCAGGTTTTGTTGGCCCGGCGCATGAAAAAAAATCGCGTCATTGCTGAAACAGGAGCAGGGCAGCACGGCGTTGCTACAGCTACCGTAGCCGCTCTTTTTGGTCTGAGTTGCGTTATTTATATGGGAGAAGAAGATATTGCCCGCCAGGCCTTAAACGTTTTTCGCATGCGCTTGTTAGGGGCAGAAGTAGTGCCCGTAACAACAGGCAGTAAGACTTTAAAAGACGCCATGAACGAAGCCATGCGGGATTGGGTAACCAATGTGGAAAATACCTATTATGTTATCGGATCAGTGGCTGGTCCCCACCCGTACCCGTTGATGGTTCGTGATTTTCAATGCGTTATTGGGATCGAGACAAAACAACAGCTCTTAAATGAAATTGGGCGTTTACCTGATTTTATTATTGCTTGTGTAGGTGGCGGGAGCAATTCCCTGGGCATATTCTACCCTTTCTTAGATGCACCAGAGGTTCGGTTAATTGGGGTAGAAGCCGCCGGTCTTGGTCTGGCCAGCGGAAAACATGCTGCCACCTTAACTCAAGGACGGCCTGGCGTGTTACATGGCTCCTTAAGCTATGTTCTGCAGGATGAAGAAGGTCAGATTAAACTAGCTCATTCTATTTCGGCAGGCTTAGATTACCCGGGTGTTGGACCGGAACATAGCTTTTTAAAAGAAAGCGGCCGGGTTATTTACACAACCATTACTGATCTTGAAGCCCTTCAGGCTTTTCAACTGCTTTCCCGTACGGAAGGAATTATTCCTGCCTTGGAAAGCGCTCACGCCGTTGCCCAGGCCATAAAAATCGCTCCTAATTTGCCTGAAGATAAAGTCATAGTGATTAACCTCTCCGGACGGGGAGATAAAGATGTGGAAATAGTTAGTAAAGTAATTGTAAAATGAAAATTTTAAATTTTAAAAAGTAAGGGTGTTAAATTTAACCCCCAACAGAGGAGGGAAGATAAAATAAAGGACAGTAGTAGGGCAGGCTTTCAGCCTGCTCAAAGGATGGGCTTCCAGCCTGCTCGTGCAGTAGAGTTAAGCACTAACCGAATCACTAAACGGTTTAAGGAGCTGACCGCCCAACAGGAAAAGGGATTGATTACTTATTTAACCGCCGGTTACCCCGACTTGAACACTACTATTAAACTAGTAGAAGTAATGGCCGGACACGGCGCAGACTTCATTGAACTGGGAATTCCCTTTTCTGACCCCATAGCCGATGGTCCGGTCATTCAGCAGGCGGCAAATTTTGCTTTGCAAAAAGAAATAAAAATAGCGGAAATTATAGCGGCAGTGCGTAAAATGCGGCAACGCCTTTTAACGCCCGTACCCCTGATTTTTATGACTTATTATAACCCGATATTGCAGTATGGTTTAAAACGGTTTGTAGCCCATAGCGGTAAGGCTGGAATAGACGGGCTGATTGTACCCGATCTTCCTTTTGAGGAGGCAGAGGAACTGCGTACGGCTGCCGACGCGTATAACCTGGCTTTAATCCCGCTGGTGGCTCCAACTACCCCCCTGGAAAGGTTAACCGCTTTTAGGGCAAATGCCCGGGGGTTTGTCTATTGTGTTTCGGTTACCGGAGTAACAGGTGTAAGGAATAAGATTACTACCGACCTGGCTTCTTTCACGGACAGGGTGCGCCAGTGCATTAACCTGCCTGTAGCCATTGGGTTTGGAATTGCCGGGCCGCATCAAGCGGCTCAAGTAGCTCCTTTTTGCGAAGCAGTAATCGTAGGCAGTGCAGTGGTAAATCTTATTGCCAAAAATAACGATTTTAAAGGTATGTCTTTAGCCATTGGTTCATTGACGCAAGATATTAAATCCGCCCTTTTAAATTATAAAAAAACAAGTTGCCGAACATAAAAAACTATGTTAACATAAGATAAATTTAAATGGAGGTTTAGAGAAGCGACACTCAAAGCATCTTGAGTGCCCTTAAGCAAAAAAATGATTATTGTAATGAAACATAATGTTCAAGAAGAACAAATAACGGCCGTTATCACCAAACTACAGGAAGCCGGTTTTCAAACCCACCTGTCACGAGGCACAGAACGTACAATCATTGGCGTTATTGGTGACGAAAGGATCTTAGCGGATAAAATAAGTTTAGAGGTAATTCCAGGCGTGGAAAGAGTATTGCCCATCTTAGAACCTTATAAGTTAACCAGCCGCACTTTTAAACCTGAAGATACGATAGTTCAAGTTGATAATTTGGCCATTGGGACTAAAAAAATCCATGTTATGGCTGGTCCCTGTGCCGTAGAAAGCCGGGAGCAGTTGCTAGAAGCGGCTTTCGCGGTAAAAGAAGCAGGAGCAACTGTCTTACGAGGAGGAGCTTTTAAACCCCGAACTTCACCATATGTTTTTCAAGGTCTGGAAGAAGAAGGTTTAAAATTCCTGGCTGAAGCACGCGAAATCACGGGCCTGCGTATTATCACTGAAGTAATGGATGTTCGCTCGTTGCCTTTAGTGGTTGAATACGCCGATATTTTACAAATTGGAGCCCGGAATATGCAAAACTTTATCCTGTTAAAGGAAGTGGCCCAGACAAACAAACCGGTTCTTTTAAAACGAGGGTTTTCAGCGACAATTGAAGAATGGTTGCTGGCTGCTGAATACATTGTGGCAGGTGGTAATCCGCGTGTAATCTTATGTGAACGCGGCATCCGCAGTTTTGAAACTTATACCCGTAACACTTTAGACCTTACGGCCGTGCCGGTGGTAAAATATTTAAGCCACCTGCCGGTAGTAGTTGACCCCAGTCATGGAATTGGTAAGTGGCGTTTTGTCCCGGCCATGTCACGCGCCGCGCTGGCAGCTGGAGCCGACGGTCTGTTAGTCGAAGTTCATCCTAAGCCAGAAGAGGCATTATGTGATGGTCCTCAATCCCTTAAACCCAAAACCTTTATTATGATGATGGAAGAATTGCGTCAGATAGCCAGGGCAATACAGCGTGAATTATAAAATGTAGGGCAATCTTGCGAAGCTCAAGGAGTGTTAAATTTAACACCCCTACAGGAGAAGTGGGTAAATGTTTCGACGGGTAGCAATTATTGGCGTTGGTCTTATTGGTGGTTCTTTAGGTTTAACCTTACGCAAATTTTCTTTAGCCGAGGTAGTAGTTGGAGCAGGGCGAAATCTGGAAAACATACACCTGGCTGTAAAACGAGGTGCATTGCACCAAGGGTACAATACTGCGGCTGAGGCCGTATTAAACGCAGAGCTGGTATTTTTATCTACCCCAGTAAAGGCTATAATTCCTACTTTAAAAGAAATTCTACCCTATTTATCTTCGGGCACAATAATTACCGATGCAGGCAGCACCAAGGCCGAGGTGGTCCGGCAGGCAGAAAATATATTACCGGCGGACATTTTTTTTATTGGAGGCCATCCTATGGCCGGTTCGGAACAAGGAGGGATTACGGCTGCGAGTGACTGTCTTTTTGATAAGGCCCTTTATATCTTTACCCCTACCAAAAAAACTTCCTTTACCGCCTTGGCTAAGCTAAAAACCTTAGCCAAAAACTTAGGCGCCCGGGCTGTTGAAATGACTCCGGAGAAACATGATTGCGTAATGGCCGCCATCAGTCACCTGCCTCATTTAGTAGCGGCCTCTTTGGTAAACACCCTGCTCGCTTTTCCAGATAAAGAACAATTTTTATCATTAGCCGCTGGAGGCTTTAAGGATACTACCCGCATTGCTGCCGGCAGCCCGGAAATGTGGCGTGATATCTTTCTTTCTAATCAGGAAATGGTTTTAACCATGGCAAATTTTTTCCGTCACCAATTGGGCCTTTTTGAAGAAGCTATAGCCAACGGAAATGGACAGGCCATATTTAATTTTTTAGAACAAGCCAGGAAAATACGTTTAGGCATCTAAATTCGGTAGGTCAACCAGAGTGGCACAGGCGAAGGGCAGGCTTCGGGCAGGCAGGATGCTTACCCTACAAGCCTACCTTCCCTCCAACCTGTGGTTGACAAGAGTAAAAACAGGGGGAGACAGTAGCGCAGTGGACTTAAAAATAACCCCAGCTAAAACTTTATCTGGTACAATTAGGGTACCCGGGGATAAGTCTATTTCCCACCGGGCGGTAATGCTAGGTGCTTTAGCTCATGGAGACACCTGCCTCGAAAATTTCCTGCCCAGTGAAGATTGTTTAGCCACCGTTAGATGTCTTAATGCTTTAGGGGTTAAATTTACCACAGTAGCTAAAGATAAAATGTATGTCCACGGACAAGGGCTTTCCGGCTTGACTGAACCTTTTGAAGTTTTAGACGCGGGCAACTCGGGAACAACAATCCGCCTTTTATCAGGCATTTTAGCTGGACAGCCTTTTTTTAGTACTCTTACCGGAGACGCCTCTCTTTGCCGGCGTCCAATGGGACGGGTGGTTAAGCCTTTAACCCAAATGGGGGCAGAAATTTGGGGCCGCCAGGATGGTAATTATCCTCCTTTGGCCATAAGAGGAGGAAAGCTCAAAGGCATCCATTATACCTTGCCTGTAGCCAGCGCGCAGGTTAAATCAGCAATTTTATTAGCCGGGCTATTTGCGGCCGGAAAAACTTTGGTTACCGAACCAATTCCCACCCGTGACCATACCGAAAGAATGTTAAAATTTTTTAAGGCTAAGCTTTCTCTGGCCAATAATACAATCCAGGTTGAAGGGGGACGACCTCTCACCGCTAAAAAAATATATGTACCGGGCGACATTTCGGCAGCTGCCTTTTTCTTGGTGGCCGGCGCTATTGTTCCCGAAGCAGATATAACCCTGACTAAAGTAGGAATAAACCCAACGCGGACGGGAATCATAGAAGTACTTAAGAAAATGGGGGCAGACATTGTTATTTTTAACCAGCAGGAATTAAATAACGAACCATTTGCCGACCTTCGGGTTAAAGCGGCTTCCTTAAAAGGAGTGTCCATAGAAGGAAAACTAATTCCCCGTCTGATTGACGAAATCCCAATTTTAGCTGTTGCCGCCGCCAACGCCCAGGGAGAGACAATAATCCGTGACGCCGCGGAATTAAAAGTAAAAGAAAGCAATCGTTTAGCTACAGTAGCTGAAGAACTAAGAAAGTTTGGGGTGAAGATAACTGAACTGGCAGACGGTCTAATTATCCAGGGAGGCGGAAGAGGCACCCTGCAAGGAGCAGAATGCTTTAGCCATAAGGATCATCGTATTGCTATGGCTATGGCTGTTGCCGGCCTTGCAGCCCAAGGTCAAACTTTAATTAAGGATACAAAGTGCATAGCAACTTCTTTTCCTGATTTTGAGCAGGTATTAAACACGTTAAGAGTTCCCTCTTAAAAAGGAAATTTTATAATAATGTCGAATTGTAATAATTGTAATATGCAAGAGGCAAAAATTTGCGTTGCTATTGACGGGCCCTCAGGGGCGGGTAAAAGCACCATAGCTAGGCTAGTGGCAAAAGAACTGGGGTTTTTATACATAGATACCGGAGCAATGTACCGGGCTTTGACCCTGGAAGCTTTAAAAAGCAGAGTTAATTTAAACGACGAACAAAAGATGATTAAGCTAGCCCAGGAAAGTAAAATTACCTTAGGTCCTGATCAAAATAATTTTTTGCGTATTTTCGTAAAAGGGGAAGACGTTACAGACAAAATTCGCCAACCAGAAGTATCCCGGTATGTGTCATACACCGCGCGCCTGCCTAAAGTAAGGGAATATATGGTATTCCAGCAGCGCCAAATGGCAAAACAAGGAAGAGTAGTTATGGAGGGTCGCGATATAGGCACAGTCGTGCTTCCAAACGCTGAAGTAAAGATTTTTCTTACCGCCAACCAGTTCACACGAGCCAGGCGCCGACAAATGCAGTTAGCCAAAGAAAATGTTTATGTAGATTTAGAACAGTTAAACCAGGAAATAGCAACCAGGGATTATCTGGACAGTTCACGCATTACGGCCCCATTGGTCCCGGCCCAAGACGCACAAGTTATAGACAGTTCCTCTTTAAGCATTGAACAGGTGGTAGAGTTAATTGTCAAGAAGGTTAAATCGTATGGTAAACATAGCTTCGGGTAGTTCATTACCTATTAACTACCCAGAGTTAGCCGCAAAAGAATTGCCACCCAAAGATCAACAATTTTACCGGTTTGCCCGGGTGGTATGTCGCCTAATCCTTTTATTTTTTCGTCGTTGGAACGTTTCAGGAAAGGAAAATTTTCCTTCAACCGGAGGGCTGATAGTAGTATGTAATCACGTTAGTTACTGGGACCCAGTAGTAGTTGGAAGTGCTTTAGACCGGCAGGTTCATTTTATGGCTAAAGCGGAGTTATTTAAAATTCCGCTTTTAGGTCCATTGATTGCTCGGTTAGGAGCTTTTCCGGTCCAGCGAAGGGGATTTAACCGGCAATCTATCAAGTGTGCATTAAACCTGCTTCGCAGCCAGCGAATAATTGGTATTTTTCCGGAAGGAACTCGCAGCCGTACCAACAATCCGCTTCCTCCTCACGTAGGAGCCGTTGTATTAGCTTTAAAAACAAAGGTACCTATATTACCCGTAGCTTTAATTGGTACCCGCGGCATAAGAAGCAAGGTGCGGGTTAAAATTGGCCGGCCATTAAACATTTCCAGTTTAGCCGGAAATAAAGTTAAGGAAGAGGAATATCAAAAAATCAGCAAAAAAATAATGGAGGAGATTGAAAGATTAATCAATGAGTAACAATACCTGACCGTATTAACCGTATTAATTGTATGTTAAAGGTGATGAATGGTGGAGATTCGTTTAGCCAGGTGGGCCGGTTTTTGTTTTGGCGTTAAAAGGGCAATTGAAATAGCCCAAGAAACCATTAAAAAACGGGCAGGACCTATTTATACCCTGGGTCCTTTGATCCACAATGATCAGGTAGTTGAGAAACTAACCCAGTTAGGAATTAAAAAAATTGATTTTTTGGAACAGGCAGAAGACAACGGAACGCTAATTATCCGGTCACACGGGGTAGGGCCGCAAATTTTAAAAAAAGCGGAACAATATAGACTAATGGTAGTGGATGCTACCTGTCCATACGTGCGTAAAACCCAGCAGCTTGTCAGTGAATACGCTCTTAAAGGGATGCAGGTGGTGATTATAGGCAGTAAAGAACATCCGGAGGTAAAAGGGCTGGTGGATTGGACAAATGGGCAGGCTTTTGTGGTGGAAAGGCCAGAAGAAGTTGAAAATCTACCTGATTTTACAAAAATAGCTGTCTTGGCTCAAACCACCCAATCCTTGGCTAATTTTCAGACCGTGGTAAGTCTCTTAAAGCAAAAGGCAGGTACCCAACTGGAAATTAATAATACCATTTGCAACGCCACTCGCTTAAGACAACAGGCAGCTTCTGAGTTGGCCCGGAAAGTTGGTATTATGATTGTGGTGGGAGGAAAAAATAGTGCTAACACTAAAGAGTTGCTTCATTTATGCCAAAGTACAGGAACGCCAACCTATCAGGTAGAAACTGCCCAGGAATTAAAAAGGTTATGGTTTAAAAATATAAATACAGCCGGTTTAACGGCGGGTGCATCTACGCCGCACTGGATTTTAGAGGAGGTTAAAAATAAGATGAAAGAATTAGCGGAAATAAACGAGGGAAAATTAAACGAAAGCTTAGGAGAAAATGAAGTCCTGATTGAAAATGAAGTCTTGGCTGAAAACCAAGCCATTTTTGAAACGGCAGATAAAAACGCAGAATTGGTGGAAAAAGAATCGGGTTTTAGAATGAGTTTGAAAGAAAACGCAGCCTTAAAGCCACTGATTCAGGGAGAAATTGTTTCCGGTACCGTAGTTCAGGTGGGAACTAATGAAGTAATGGTGGATATTGGAGCCAAATCAGAAGGGGTTATTCCTTTACGGGAACTTTCTTCCTTTCCTAACGTAGTTTCTCCCCATGAAGTGGTTCAGGTAGGAGACAAAATAGACGTAATGATTATTAAAACCGAAGACAGCGAAGGTAAATTAATTTTATCCAAAGAAAAAGCAGATACAGAAAAAGCTTGGGCTACTTTGGAGAAACTATGCCATAACGGCGAGTGTGTAGAGGGGGTTGTGCGGGAGGTAGTTAAAGGCGGTCTCTTGGTTGACATAGGAATAAGGGGCTTCTTGCCGGCCTCATTGGTAGAACAAGGCTACGCGGAAGATTTAAACAAATATTTAGAAACCACCATTAAAGCTAAAATTATTGAATTGAACCGGAGCCAGCGAAAAGTTATTCTTTCCCGTAAAAGTGTCTTAGAAGAAGAAACGGCCGCCAAACGTCAGGAATTATTTGCTGCTCTAGAGGAGGGGCAAAGGGTTAAGGGTATCGTACGTCGTTTAACAAATTTTGGCGCCTTTATTGATTTAGGCGGGGCAGATGGACTGTTGCATATTTCTGAACTGGCCTGGTACCGGGTAAGTCACCCTTCTGAACTGCTTAATATTGACGAAGAAATAGAAGTGGTTGTTTTACGGGTAGATAAAGAAAACGGAAAAATTTCTTTAAGCTTAAAGCAGCTTACACCTAATCCCTGGGACAATATAACCGAAAAATACCCGGTAGACGGCATCGTAAAAGCAAAAGTAACCCGGTTAGCTCCTTTTGGGGCATTTGTGCAGTTAGAACCTGGCGTGGAAGGACTGGTTCACATTTCTCACTTGGCCAACTACCATATCGTAAGCCCTGATGAAATTGTCCAAAGTGGTGACGAGATAAACGTAAAGGTATTAAGTGTAAATCCTGCGGAAAAAAGGATGCGTCTTTCTTTACGAGAAGCCAATCAAGAACCAAAAAATCGAGGCCGTCAGAAGGCTGATGAGCCACAGTTTACACCCCAAAATACAGAAGACAGCCATAGGGTAACCATTGGCGATATGGTGGGCGACATGTTTGAAGAAAATGAAGGAAAGGCAGAAATAAAGGAGGCTAAGGAACTAAAATAGAAAAACAGTAAATATTCACTGAAGCAGCTCATTGTAGCAAGGAAGTGGCGTTGTTTTAAAGCGAACAACTCCTAAAAGATAAAGTTTGTTTTTTCTAAAAAAAGCGGTAAAAAGACCGCTTTTTTTGTATATTTTACCCAACCGGGGATAGGCTAAGTAAAGCAAAGATAAAACTAAACAACGAGCAAAAACTGCGGGTAAAAAACATTAAATATGGGAGGTTAAAAATGATTTATTTTCCTTTAGGGCTAATTGCTTTACTTATTGTATCTATCCTTATTTATTTGGGTTTTGCTCACCGGGCTTTAGACCGATTGTATTTGTCCGACCGGGCGGCTTTAATTTTAATTGCTGCGCTAATTGGGGGCAGTTTTATTAACATCCCCCTGGCCTATAAACCGTATCACGTTTCGGTTAATGTAGGAGGTGCCCTGATACCAGCCGGCCTGGCTGTTTACCTTCTGGCAAGAGCCGGTACGCAACGGGAAAAACTGCGGGCCATTGGTACGGCCGTAATTACTGCCCTAGCCATTTACGGGGTAAATTCTTTTTTAATGCGGGGCGCGGCCGCTGAACCCGGAAGCAGGTGGGTTTTTTTAAGTTCTTTATGGCTCTTTCCTTTAGTAGCCGGCATAACCGCATATTTATTTGGCCGCTCCCGGCGCGCCGCTTTTGTAGGGGCCACTTTAGGGGTGATTTTAATGGACCTTGGTTACTACGGGTGGCTGGTATGGCGTGGTGCACCGGCAGGGCGCGTAAACATTGGGGGAGCAGGCGTCTTTGACGCGGTAATCCTGGCCGGTATTCTAGCTGTTTTTTTAGCCGAAATAGTAGGCGAAGTGCGGGAACGACTCCAAGGCGGACCAAGTACCATAGGACGTTCACCAAAATTACTGCAAGGCTTACGCAAGCCTGCTCTAAAGATCAAGCCAGAAGAACAGCGGAAAGGGGATTTAGCTGATGAATAAAAATAAGGCCGTTTTAGGAATAATCCTGATAATAGTAGGTATAGTCTCTTTATTTGGAAGTTATAATTTATCTTCCTATTTGCCAGCCTGGAGTCCTGCCGGCGTTTTTAATAAATTCGACAATGAACTTCAAGCCGGACAGTATTGTACCGTAAGGGATGAAAAAGGCGGTTTGGTCACTAAGATATCCCGCCAGGCAAGCATCGGTGACGAAATATTTACGGCTGACGGCTGCCATTACCAGATCACAAAAGTAAAAGGTAATCAAGCTTGGGCCAGTTTTAATGGACCAGATAAGGCGATTCTTGGCTATGATGAGTTTTATGATCATTTAGAATTCCCCGTCGCCGCAGTCGCTTGGAGAAAACAACCCATCGGAGTTTACCACACCCACAGCGATGAATCTTACCTTCCTTCAGACGGCGCCTCTTCCATTCCTTTTCGGGGTGGTATTTACCAGGTAGGGGAAGCAATGGTAAAAAGGCTAAAAGAAAGAGGGGTCAAAATAAATTACGATAAAACACCCCATGACCCTCACGATAACAATGCTTATTACCGTTCGCGGCGAACGGCGGCCCAGCTTATAAAAAACAACCCCATCGCTCTTTTTGACGTCCACCGGGACGGCATCCCTGACCCTAGTTTTTACGGCCGCAATATTGCTCAAAAATACGTAGCCCAGGTGCGTTTTGTTATTGGCCGCGAAAACCCGCACTACGCGGCGAACCTGGATTTTGCCAAGCGTTTAATGGCTTACGCAAACAAAGTGTATAAACCAATCGTTAAAGACATTTATTTAAGCAGTGGTAATTTCAATCAGGACCTCATGCCTACTGCAATTCTTATTGAAGCAGGGACCTATACCAACGTGAAAACGGACGCCGCCCAGGGCATTTCCATGCTGGCAGAAGCAGTCCCGGTAATATTGGGTCTAACCGGGCCCCGGGCCCAACCAGGAGCACCGGAAAACTTAAAGCCCATTACCGACCCAACCTCACGCACACCAGGCAGTTGGAAGGCGCTGACCTGGATTGTGGGTTTGACATTTTTAGCGGGAGGTGCTTTCTTAATTATTAGTGCGGGAGGTTGGGACAAAGCAAAAAATCGTTTGACAAATCTCGTCAAACGAAATAAAGTAAAATAAAAGAAATAATTATAGAAAGTTTTTTATCCTATAACATAATAGTAATATTAATATAAAATAGAAGTTAAATTATAAATATGATATGGGGCGTTAAATTTAACGCCTCAATAGAAAGGTGACTTTACCTTTATGCCCAGACCGCCAAAATGGCGTACCGTAGAACAGTTCCCTTCGTGTACCTATTTTAAGCCCGCTGGCATCCCGTTGCGGGAATTAGGTGAGGTGTGTTTGTACGTAGAAGAATTAGAAGCTTTGCGTTTAAAAGACTTAGTCTGTTTGGACCAGGAGGCTTGCGCGGAAAAGATGAAGATTGCTCGCACCACCTTCCAAAGAATTTTATGCGCTGCCCGGGCAAAAGTAGCAGAAGCCCTGGTAACAGGTAAAGCCATCCGGGTAGAAGGAGGTAAATATATGTTGGCTGAAGCTCGGTTTGAAGCAACAGACGAAGAAAATAACCAAAAACAACTTGGAAGCCGCTGCCGCCGTGGCTGGAACGGCTGACAGAAAGTAGAAATAATCCCTTGGAAATTCTGAAAAAGGAAAGGATTGGGCTGGTGGTAGACAGGGAAATTTTGAAAGAGGTGTTAACCGAGGTCCTGGCTCGCGGCGGGGATTTTGCTGATGTTTTTTTAGAGCGCAGGAAGGTAACCGGTATTAGTGCTGAAGATCGTAAAATTGAACGGGTCCATTCAGGAATAGATGTAGGGGCAGGCATCCGGGTAATTAATAAGGAAACTACGGCTTATGCTTACACCAACAACTTAAGCCGGGAAGGGCTTCTTGAAGCGGCGCGCCTGATAAGTAAGGCCGGACAAGAGGCCCAAAAAGAATATAATTTAGATTTGCGCCAGGTGCAGTCAGGGATCTATTTTAGCGTACAAGAGCGTCCTGACACGGTGGAGGCTAAACACAAGGTAGAGGCCGTAAAAATGGCCGATGAGGCGGCCAGGGCGGTGGGCAGTCAATATATAAAGCAGGTGATGGTTAGCTACGGTGATACTATCCAGCAAATTACCTTGGTCAACAGCACAGGTGAATATGTAGAGGACGAACGCATTCGGACCCGGCTGACGATACGCGTGGTAACTGGTGAAGGTGAAACCATCCAGACTGGTTACGAAGCCGCGGGGAGTATAGCTGGATTTGAACTTTTTAAAAAATTCACCCCTACTCAATTAGGAGAAAAGGCGGCCCGGCGAGCGATAGCCATGCTCAAGGCAAGGCCGGCACCTACAGGTAAAATGCCGGTGGTTTTGGCCGGTGAAGCAGGTGGAACCATGATTCACGAAGCCTGCGGCCACGGTTTGGAAGCTGACCTGGTCTTGAAGGGACTTTCCGTTTACGCCGGTAAAAAAGGGCAAAAGGTATCCTCCGAATTAGTTACGGTAATTGATGACGCCACCATTCCTGAATGTTACGGTTCCTACCGCTTTGATGATGAAGGTGTGCCGGCCCAAAAAATAGTTCTAATTGAAAACGGAGTTTTAAAGGAATACTTGTACGACCGGTTTACCGCCAGTCAGGAAGGACGCTTCTCTAACGGTCACGGGCGCCGGGAATCGTATCAGCATAAACCTATTCCCCGAATGGGCAACACTTACATTGCCCCTGGTAAAATAGACCCAGCGGAAATAATTAAAGCGGTAAAAAAGGGGGTTCTGGTAAAGAAAATGGGCGGGGGTCAGGTAAATACAATTACTGGCGATTTTGTTTTTGATGTTGCTGAAGGTTATTTAATCAATGGCGGGGAAATAGGACCGATGATCCGGGGAGCTGTTTTAACGGGTAACGGACCCGAAGTGTTGTGTCAGGTTGAAATGATTGGACGCGATTTAGGTTTTAACATTGGCACCTGCGGAAAAGATGGACAAGGTGTACCGGTAGGTGATGCTCAACCAACCATGTTAATCAAGGAACTAGTCATTGGAGGAACACAGCATAATAATTCTGCTGGTTAAATTAAGATTTGGACCTCTTACAATTTACAATTTACCGTTCCGATAGGAAGTGTTTTTGTTGCCTAAGATGCGTTTATTTTGGGCTATTAATTTACCCCCGGCTATTAAAAGCCGTCTGGCTGGTTTGCGAAACGAATTAAAAAGTATTCCTTGTGACGTAAAATGGGTGGAAGAAAAAAATCTACACTTTACCGTAAAGTTCTTAGGCAACGTAGATGTTTCCCTAGTCACAAAATTAGTAGGCAAAGTGGAGGCTGCTTTAGGTGACTGTCAACCCTTTTTCCTGGAATTTGGGGGGACAGGCGTTTTTCCAAATTTTAAATCACCCCGGGTATTTTGGGTTGGTCTTAAAGGGGAAGTAGACCAATTAATGCAAATCCAACAAAGGACGGAAGAGGCGCATCTTTACTTAGGTTTTTCACCGGAAAAACAAAAATTTACGCCTCATTTAACCTTAGCCCGCTTACGTTCTCAGCGCGGCATAGCTGATTTAAAACAAAAAATAAATATTTTAGAGGACAGGGTACTATCTTTAGGACATTTTAAAGTAACGTCTATTGACTTAATGCAAAGTGAGTTAACCAAAAGAGGGCCTATTTACACCCAGGTGGCCCAGGTAAAACTGTAAAGAAAGTTACAAGATACTGGTTGATAATCCTATCTATTTCTCAAATAGCACAAAAGCAATAAGCTTCAAGGTGCCCACTTGAGTAGTTGCAATTTTTAAATTATAATATATTATAGTAATATAGGATTAAAAAGGATGAGTATAACAGCAAGGTGAATTATGTTAATCCTAGCCATTAACGGAAGTCCGCGTTCTGATGGTTTTACCGCCCGTTTATTACAGGCAGCACGGGAGGCAATTGAATCTGCAACCGTAAAGTACGTGTTTTTGCAGGTTTCAGAAGCCATGGCAAAATTAAAAGTGCCTTATTGTATGGCGTGCACCAGTCCTTGTTCAGGAAAATGTTATGAAGGAACCCAATTAGCGGAAATGTTTAATTTAATGCGTAAGGCTGATGGCATAATGGTAGGCAGTCCTGTCTATTTTAGCACTGTATCCGCGCCATTAAAAGCTTTCTGGGATAAAACCAGACGCCTGCGCTACGATAAAGCTTTACTAAACGTAGTGGGTGGCGCTCTATCAATAGGGAACGCCCGCTTTGGAGGTCAGGAAACCACACTGCGGGCGCTGCACGACATGATGTTATGTCAGGGAATGATCATTGTTGGCGATGGTTACGTAAATGGGGATGCGGGACACCAGGGGGTGTGTGCCCAGGCTCCCTTCGATGTCGAAGCCGAAGGATTAAAAAGAGTTGTGTTTTTAGCTAAAAGAATGGTGGAGGTAGCTAACGCGACAAAGGAGTTGCGGGCAAAAACGAAAAGCAAATCTAAAAGCTAAAAACGTACGAAACGACGCCATAAGCTATAACTTCCTCCCTGGTCAGCATAAATCTTAAAACCAGGGATTTTTTATTTAAGAATAAAAGAAATTCCTAAAAGACAGCAGGAAAAAAAAGTTTGATAACGAATATTTAATAAAGATGATTAAAAATAATGTGATATGCTGTCAGCAATTAGCTGTCAGAAGTATAATAATGCTTAAAAGCCGTGAACTAAAGGATGTTTGCTGATCGGTGATTTTGATGGAAGGCAAAGTTTCAACAGAAGTGCTGGAGACAATCCGACATCAAACAGATATTGTCAATTTAATTGGTAAGTATGTTTCCCTGGAGAAAAAGGGTCATAATTATACTGGCTTATGTCCTTTTCACCAGGAAAAAAAGCCTTCTTTTACGGTAAGCCAGGAAAAACAAGTTTTTTACTGTTTTGGCTGTGGTACCGGGGGAGATATATATAAGTTTTTGATGCTGGTAGAAAATCTTACTTTTCCGGAAGCAGTGCAAAACCTGGCGACCCAGGCAGGAGTAAGGATTCCGGTTTCGGATTACCCGGGAAATAAGGAGAAAACCCAAAAAAAAGAACGGCTTTGGAAAATTAATGAACTAGCGAAAAATTTTTATCACCATTTCCTTACTAAGCAATCGGAAGCCCAGCCGGCCCGGAATTACCTGGCAAAAAGAGGTTTATCTCTGGCCGCCTTGAAAAGCTTTCAATTAGGCTATGCCCCCGCCGGTTGGACTAAACTTTTGGATTATTTGAAACAACAAAATTGTTTAACTGGAGAGGTTATAGACGCAGGTTTAGTCATCAGCAGCGAACATAGTAAGGTTTACGACCGTTTTCGCAACCGTCTTATTTTTCCAATTTATGATTTTTTAGGGCGGGTAGTTGGCTTTGGAGGACGGGTGCTGGATGACAGCCTGCCTAAATACCTGAATACGCCAGAAAGCAGTATTTTTAACAAAAGAAATGTTTTATATGGTTTAAACCTTGCCCGATCGTCCATTAAAGAACAGGGGTTTGCTCTTATTGTAGAAGGATATTTGGATGCAATTACCGCCCATCAGTTTGGTTTAGTTAATACGGTAGCCACTTTAGGTACTAGTTTGACCGAAGAACAGGCTCGCTTAATAACCCGCTACACCAGGGAAGTAGTAATCGCTTTCGACGCTGACCTAGCTGGTGAAGCCGCTGCTTTAAGAGGAGTGGATATTTTACATGCTTCGGGCTGTATGGTGCGGGTGGTTACCATTCCCGAGAGCAAAGACCCTGACGAATACATCCGGTTTAAGGGAATAAATGCCTGGAAGGAATTGGTTACAAACGCCCTGCCTTTAATAGAGTATAAGTTAACTAAAGCCAAACAAAAAAGAGGCACTACCAGGGCTATTCTACAGCAAGTATTACCCAATTTAGCTAGTTATAAGGATGCGGTAGAGCAGGAAGAGGGCATAAGAAAAGTAGCCGCTTACCTAAACTTAAGTTGGGAGGTAATTAAAAGCGAAATAAAACAATTTAAAACCCAGCAGCGAAAAATCAGACCAGATTCGGATAAAATTGTTAATAATAGTTATAATAAAAACATAAATACCCAAATGCTCTTAAAATTACCTGTAAATCGTCGAATTAGAGCGGAACTTGAGCTTCTTCAGTTATTGTTAGTTGAACCAGCGTTTTTAGTTTTAATCCAGCAAGAATTGGGTGAATACGCTTTTAAGGAAACGAATTTTAATAAAATATACCGTTGTTTAAAGCAAACGTATACGGAAGGTGCTCATCTCAATCCAGTAAGCTGGTTGCATCAGCTGGACGAAGACGCCCAGAAGGTTTTAAACCGTTTGTTGGTGGAAAGAATAGCTATAGATAAGCCGGAAGAAAGAACAACCGCTCTGATTAAGACCATTAAAGAAATTGATCGTCAGGAACAACAAACGCACCTTCTACAAGAACTGGCCGAAGCGGAGAAAACCGGGGACAAAGAAAAAGTAGCTCATTTGCTGGCTGCCTTGAAACAAATTTTTAAGGATGGTAAACCCGATAAAAAATTAAAGTCCCTAACAATGGGAGGAAAGTAGGATGAAGAACGAACCTAAAATCAACGGTATCAATAGCAATAGTATTAGTAGCATTGAAGCATTATTTGAAAAAGGAAAAAAGCAAGGCATACTTACCTATAACGAGATTATGGACAGTCTGCAGGATGTTGACCTTACGCCAGAGCAGATTGATGATATTTATGAACAACTGGCGGATATGAGAATAGAAGTAATTGCAGAGTCACCTGAATTGGTAATTGAAAAATCCTCCTCCGAAGAAGAAATTTCACCTGAAAAAGCAAGGGAAAATCATGCTGTAGTTCTGCCGGAAGGGGTAAGCATAGATGATCCAGTACGAATGTACCTTAAAGAAATTGGTAGGGTACCTTTATTAACCACGCAAGAGGAAATAGAGTTAGCTAAAAAGATGGAAAAGGGTGACGAAGAAGCAAAACGTTGTTTAGTAGAAGCAAACTTGCGTTTAGTAGTAAGTATTGCTAAAAAATACGTTGGACGCGGGATGCTTTTCCTGGATTTGATTCAAGAAGGCAACCTGGGTTTAATTAAGGCCGTAGAAAAATTCGACTACCGTAAAGGATACAAGTTTAGTACTTACGCCACCTGGTGGATTCGCCAGGCAATTACCAGGGCTATTGCTGATCAGGCCAGGACAATTCGTATTCCAGTCCACATGGTGGAAACAATAAACAGGCTGGTGCGGGTATCACGTCAATTGCTTCAGCAGTTGGGCCGTGAGCCAACCCCAGAAGAAATTGGAAAAGAAATGAAATTACCGGAAGAAAAGGTCAGAGAAATCATGAAGATTGCCCAAGAGCCTATATCTTTAGAAACACCAATTGGGGAAGAAGAAGATTCTAACCTGGGAGACTTTGTTGAAGACCACGAAGCCCAAGCACCTCCCGAAGAGGCAACCTTTGCTCTTTTGCGGGAGCAACTGGACGATGTTTTAGAAACCCTTACCGAACGGGAAAAAAAGGTCTTACGCCTTCGTTTTGGTTTAGATGACGGACGAGCTCGTACCTTAGAAGAAGTAGGCCAAAAATTTGGCGTTACCCGGGAGCGAATCCGGCAGATTGAAGCTAAAACCCTGCGCAAATTAAGACACCCTAGCCGCAGTAAAAAATTGAAGGATTATCTTGAGTAAATAAAGGATAAAAAAGAAATAAAAAAAAGAATTTCTTGACTAAAACTAACTTATAATATATAATTTAAGTGGTTGTTTAAGCGGGTAATATTAGTTGTTAGCTATGACTGACGACCAAATGTTAGCCATTATTTTCCTCGATAGCTCAACGGTAGAGCATCCGGCTGTTAACCGGAGGGTTGCAGGTTCGAATCCTGCTCGAGGAGCCACATAGGGCCCATAGCTCAACGGTAGAGCAGCGGACTCATAATCCGTTGGTTCCAGGTTCGAATCCTGGTGGGCCCACCATTTAAGACTTCAGACGTCAGAGATCAGACGTCAGGAAAAGAATAGAACCTAAACTCCTGACGACCGATGTGCGGTGATTGACGACCAAAATAGGGCGGTTAGCTCAGCGGGAGAGCACATGCCTTACAAGCATGGGGTCGGCGGTTCAAATCCGCCACTGCCCACCAAGAATAGCAAGGGGTGTGTGAGTTCCTTTGTTGTTCAATGTAGCCCTCCGGGCTGACCCCCTAAAATTGGACAATAAATCTTCTTTTATAATCATTTCACAAAATCTCATTAAATTTTGCCATAATAAGCTATTAACACCTCCTTTTAATATTAAACTCTAACTGGTTTTAAATTCACAAGATTATTTCTTAGCAAGGGAATAACATTCGTTCGGGGCAAGATACTTGACGCCTGAATGAATGCGTACCTTATTATAAAACTGAATGAACTTATCAACAGTTTCATAGGCTTCTCCATAACTTAAAACCTCATGTTGCGCCTATCGCATTCCCCTTCTAAAATAGCGTTAGTTGATTGGAAAAAGTCAACAAGCCGATTCCTAGCTAATTTTCTGGGATATTTTTTTTACCTTCCTTGGCGCTTTCAGTCCCCTTGTCATCGGGTCAATTGGTGCAACTTAATAAAACCACCGGGAAGTCCCTGCCTGAAGGCAGGCTTTCAGTCCCCTTGTCATCGGGTCAATTGGTGCAACACCAAGGAGGGGTATCGTCAGATTCGTAGATACCAAAGCTTTCAGTCCCCTTGTCATCGGGTCAATTGGTGCAACCCGCACCGCCATGCCTATCGCCGGCGGTAAAGCCCGCCTTTCAGTCCCCTTGTCATCGGGTCAATTGGTGCAACTCTCAATGCTGGTGTTCGGGTGGTCATATCACGAAATCTTTCAGTCCCCTTGTCATCGGGTCAATTGGTGCAACTTATAGATGCCCAAACTACCCCGAAATCCATACCAACTTTCAGTCCCCTTGTCATCGGGTCAATTGGTGCAACTAGCTGTGACCCTCGCGGTTTTGCCCAGAACTCATCCTTTCAGTCCCCTTGTCATCGG
>DHGP01000024.1 GCA_002402825.1 Firmicutes bacterium UBA4795 | reverse complement strand
TCGACTGCCTCATAGCCCGTCGAACGGGCTGCGAACTCCGGCTGGTCCTTTATTGAGGACATGAGTATAAATCATCGTCGTCTTGACGTCGCTATGGCCCAAGAGTTCCTGGACCGTTCGGATATCATAACCACCTTCGAGCGGTTCATCCACCGGTTTTCCTGTGGGAAAATCTTTATTACACATTTTACTTTTGCCGAACGGAATAAACCTAATATTCAAGAACCAATCCTCCGACCTCCCAGTGTTTATCAATGTAAATAATTCTACATATTATAAAAAAATCCTTTATCTTTCGTTATCTGGAGTGGGACGATTAAAACTCACAAAAATCAACGCTCTCAGAGAATCTTCAACGAAAGAAGGCGAACCTTGTCAGTTTTTGTCTAAAGGTTTTTGCAACCAGATGTATTAATTAAAAGTCTTATAGAGTAAAGAGACATTTTTTTATTTGAAAAAGAAATCAAACAGGACATAGGAACTTAGTGCCATTGGGGTACTGCCTTACTCACCCTCGTGATAAATAGTGATTCGCATAGATGGAGGAAGTGTATGAATGAGTAACAGTGAAAATTCCATCACCAAAATGCCGTGGGCACAATCAGCGGCTAGAAAAAAACGGCGGACCAAGAGTAACTGACTTTACGAAGAATTAGCCAACAAGGCTCCACCAGTACCCGCATATAAGGATCGGCTCCTCAAACCACAGGGATATCCATATTATTACTTATTTGGAATTTGGCTGCCCCGTGGTTCTAAAACCATTACAAGAGGAGGTGAAATTATGATTCCCTATCAAAAAAGGCCCCGAGACCCCCCCGAAACCAAAAGTATAATAGTGACTTGGTAGGAAAACTGGGAACAGTAACTCGCCCCTTGTACCCATAGCAAACTAGCCTAAACCACTATTACTAATTGTATTCAACCATATCTAATTGCAAGTTGCAATATCTAAGAATCTGCCTGAGAATTTTAAATTCTTCACCATGCGGCAGGAAATTCTAAATTCTGTGGACAGAATATCGTCGAAGTAATAAATCACCCTAAAACCGCCTAATTTACAGAATCTATCTGATTTTTTACTGTAACAAGCTTTAAAATAGTCTTTATGGATATAAACAGAACTACGCCAGACAATACCCATATTGAACAATACGATAACCTCAAACCTCTGCTCGTTCGTCCCATCACTCCCAAGGAAGAAAAACCCTGGAACGAATTGATGGGCAAGCACCACTACCTGGGGTTCCGTAAACTGACCGTAAAGTCCCTCAAATACGTAGCCTTGCTGAATGACCAGTGGGTTGCGCTTATTGGTTGGGGGACCGCCGCCTTCAAAAGCGGCCACCGTGAAAAATGGATTGGCTGGTCGTAACCTTTGACGAAGACCGCTCGCAGATCAGAACCGGGTCTGCTCCCCGTGTTTTTGCAACGATGCGTAATCTCGCTATTAGCTTACTTCGCTTGGCCGGTGTGAAAAACATTGCTTCCGGCTTACGAAATCTAAGCTGAGATATTGAGCGTGCACTGGAGTTAGTTGGCGTCTAATGATGTGAGTAATTTTTTTTAGGACTTTGACGTGGTCCTTGCCCTTACCAAGCAAGGCTAACACGGGCTTCTCCATATCAAGGGTCCCCGCTTCGCTCCGATGAACGGCTGCGATAATGAGACAAACATATGTTTACCCGCTCAAAACAGCGAGGAGCCAATAAAAGGTTTTTTGTTTTAAAACTAAATATCAAAAATTATTATTTAAGGAGGCAAAATTAAATGAAAAAAATGATAAGTTTATTTTCAATTTTGATTTTTTTATTTTGTATATCATTAAACTCAGGGTTCGCTTTTAGTCAAGATCCGGACATATCAACAAGTGTTTTATTTATAACTGAGGATAATAATGAACTAGATTTTATTAATAATTTAGAAGATAAACTAAAAGATAACGAATTCGTTAAAGAAAATAAAATATCTAAAATTGGTTTTGAGCAGTTAGGCAAAAGAATCGCAATAAAGGACACTAAGAAAGCCGAAAACCTGAATTTTAGCGATATCGAAGCAGCAGAAGCAATTCTTGTAAATTATAATTATTTAGACAATGAAAAAGTAATTGATTATGCAAAAAAACAAGTAAATGAAGGAAAAATAATTTATTTTTATGGCAATAATGTAAATATTAAAAAGTTTGCTTCACTATTCAATTTGGAAAATTCTATTCCAAAAGAAACCGATGCAAAAAAAACACAGAACATGAATCAATCTGAAAACCTTTTAAATGCAATTGCAGAGAAAAAAGAACCAATATTTGTTGGAGTTGAAAAAAATGAATGGGGTTATGGCATGATCACTGGTGAAGATAGCGACTTTAACTTTTACAGGGCCGCAGGTTATTTATTAAAAGATGCACTTCATGGAAAGGAAGTTAAGACAACTAAACCTTATCAAGATCTTAATAAACAAACAAAATCAACTGTTTCTGAAAAAATCTTTAACAGTGAAGTATATGCTGCAAATATAGATGATTACCCAATAGTAAATTATCAACGAAAATCCACATCTTTTAAATCTAACGCATGGTATCTTATTAGTGATTGTTATTTACACAGGGTAAGTGACAATGATCCAACTTACGATTACTTTATTTTAGAAACAATATCCGAGCTAGATATTGGGTATAATGGAATTTTGGGTTCTGCTGACGAATATTTTAGCAAATTAAAACTAAAATATAGTGATGATGTAGTTAGAGCAGGTGGACCTTCAAGTCAGGGGGGAACAACAGCTATAAGTGTTAACTTTTCTCCCCCATCAGTTGGTTTTACTTATTACCCTGGCGGAAAAGTTTCTGTATCCTCAACATTATCGTTATCTGGTAATTATTTTGAAGCTTATTTTAAAGAGGCTGAACTACTTTCTAATAGTTTTCCCAGAAAATCAATTCATAGAACAGATCTATCTTTTTCAAATTACGCCCCACAATCCAGCTATACTTATGTCTCAATAGATATATATCAAGCAGCTAAAGAAACGCTCAATGTATATTATTATGCATTTAACCCCGCAAATTATTATTATGATTATAATTGATGTTGTTGCTTCTCACCTTATTTGACGGCGTATTTCTCAACGCCAATGGCGGCAGAAGAGTAACGACATACCGCCAATATAAAGAGAAGTCAGCCGTCAGTAATAAATGGCACATGCCACTCATTGTAGATTGACAAATACTGCATGTCAATCAATGGGGATATTGTGGATAAAAAAGAAATCCCCGCCGTATATGGGTTAACATGTGCGGTGGGGATTTGTAATAACCATATTTTGCAGATTTTTTTAATTCTGGCGGCCATTTCCGGAATGCCAAGGGCAGTCGCCGCCGTTTCCTCAGTAGTGGTGGCAGCCTCCTCAGTTACGGCAGCGATGGCCTGGGCGTTATCCACCAGTTTCTCCGATATATGAGCCTGGTTGCTTGCCGATTGTGACAATTCCCGGATTGCGAATGAGGTTTCTGAACCGCATCTTTGATGGACCTGAAGGTCTCCCCTGCTTCGCCCTTTGATGGTCTGGAAGAGCTGGTTATTTCCCTGGACGACGCAGGTTATAAACTGTTCTGCAAGGAATGTCCCACCAACCGATACCAGGTGCCCCCGACCCAGATGACAGTTCCCTACTAGTCACATAGATTTTTTTACGCTCATCGCAAGTAGCTATGTTGACAACAGGGCAAACCCTAATCCTTATGTGAATACCCTTACTATAACTCAATCAGCAAGTCAGGGTTCATAGCGACAAGGGGACGGTTCTCCTGTGTCGCACTTGCAACGATGGGGTAAACATAAAAACTATATTTTCAGGATAAGGACAGGTCAGGCCGGATTACCACATAGCCCTTTGCATAAAGCGGGTCAGCGGCCGGACGGGGTTCCCCATGCAGTCGGCCGGGCCGATCTCTGCGGCGACTTCAGCCGGCGCGGCCGTGGCCACCACGGGCAGTCCCAGGATTCGCGCGGCTTCGGTCACCACCCTGGC
>DHGP01000022.1 GCA_002402825.1 Firmicutes bacterium UBA4795 | reverse complement strand
ATAAATTATTGTTTACAGGTGTTTTAGGATTTATAGGCTATAAAGGGGTTACGTGGTTAGGTAGGAAGGCAATTGAAAAAGTTAGTAATAGCTTTCTGCACAGATTAATGGTAGACTCCTATTCCGAAAATTTATGGGAATTTGTTTCCGCATCTCAAAAAATTGGGATCCAAAACATTGTCGAAACTAATATGAGAACCGAGGAAGGTCAACCCATTAAACGTCCTTTTGGAAGCCCAAAAAGATTCCCTGATTTTGATGGAGTTATGTTTAATTGTGCTCAATTACATAAGTTGCCGACAGATGAAGTAAAACCTGTAAATACCAGTGTTATAATAGGACCTCAAGCGAAAAGGCCCTTGAAAATAAAAATACCAATTATGATCTCTGGGATGGCTTATTCCTTTGCATTGTCTGCAAAAGCTAAAATTGCATTGGCAAAAGGCAGTACGATGGCAGGCACTGCTACTAATACTGGTGAAGGACCTTTCTTACCCGCGGAAAGAAATGCGGCGGATAAGCTTATTATCCAATATAACAGGGGGAAATGGAACAAGTCCGAGGAAATTTTAAAACAGGCTGATATGATTGAAATTCATATTGGGCAGGGATCAGCTGGTGGGGTAGGCCATTATATAAAAGACAAAGAGATTGATTGGAAAATCAGAAGAATGATGGGATTGGGGTGGGGTGAGAGAGGAGTAGTTCATGCTAGTTTTCCAGGAATCCAAAATCAAAATTATCTACACCATTTAGTAGCATATTTAAAAGATGTTACAGATGGGGTTCCTATTGGGGTAAAATTAGCGCCAAGCAAATACTTGGAAAAAGATTTGGAAATAGCTGTAGAAGCAGGAGTAGATGTTATTGCAATCGACGGCAGTAAGGCTGGTTCAAAGGGAACGGAACCAATTCTGCAAGATGATTTCTGTCTCCCAACCTTATTTGCCATTATCAGAGCAGCTAACTTTTTTAAAAAGCATAAACTTAAAAATAGAGTTAGTTTAATAATTTCAGGTGGATTAGTAACACCTGGTGATTTTCTGAAAGCTTTAGCCTTAGGAGGAGATGCTGTTTACATTGGTAGTATTGCTTTATTTTCTATGACTCATACCCAAGTCTTAAAAGCGATGCCCTGGGAACCTCCTCCGGAGGTGGTTTTTTTTAAAGGGAAGTTTCAACATAAATTTAACGTAGATGAGGGGGCAAAAAATTTAGCTAAATTCCTGAATGCTTGTAACGAAGAAATTAAAGTAGCAGTTAGAGCCTTGGGTAAAAAAAGCATTCAAGAAGTCGACAAAGATGATTTATTTGCCTTAGATCCTTTCACGGCTGAAGTTATTGACATTCCAATGGGGTATAAGGAAATATATTTTTGAGAGAAAAACATTGGCAAGGAAAAACAGAAGATACCTTCTGTCGATAGCTGGAATTTATAACCCTTTATCTTGGCAGGATTGCCCTCTGATTATGTGGAGTGTGAAAGGGGACCTAGCGAATGTCGGAGATCACATCCTGGCGGGCAGGCAGGTCTTGCGCCGTTTTGGCCGGGAGGATCGTGTTGAGTGTCGCTATGATAAGTACGAGGGGGATATCAGGAGAATCGCATTATTGCAGCGACGCTGTCTTTTGCTTTGTGCCGAGTGGGCAATGGGGATGTAAAGTTAGTGGGTAGAAGGCACCCCTCGCGGGATGCCAGACCCCGTTGTCACCGGGCGTGCGTAGAGTAGGCGACCAGCGAGTTACTATCCGAAGACAGCACTTTTCCAATTACCCCTCTGCAGGGAGCAGTAATTGATGACTAGAATACATGTGACAAAGTTGCAACAACGGGTAGTATAGCAAACCAACAGTGGGTACGAGGGAACGGTTTCTTTCTGATCGCAAACAATGCCAGCAAAACTACAGCTAACAACCCCAACCAGCTTATTAACCCGGTTAGCATGGCACCTTTTAAATACAACAAGTTGCTCCACTGCCAGCCATGCTTTCCTATCAGTGCGAGAATCCCGTGGAGAGTTAAAACAACCAGGCTGGTAAGGGCTAGTGATTTGTGTGAACGAGTAAAGATTGTCGCTAAGGGTTGCCGTGGTTTAAAACGCCGTATAACGAAGGGGAGTAGAGTGCTGGCAAAAAGTAATAAACCGAGCCAGCCGAGTAATTCTACCATACTGGATCACCTCTTTTTATCTCTTCTTAATAAAGATTACCATGTAATTCTTAATATATTGTTAAAAAGACTATCATGATTTTGTTTGATTAACAGCTTTTTTTGCAGTAAGCAAAATGATGCTTTTGGGTTATCCCAATATCGACCCTACCTTCCTCGGTTTTACAATAGAAGATACTTTTATCCGTTTGTATTTTGCGCAATTACCTTGTACTTCATCTTGATCAAATGAAAAAAAATGGTATCATATGTGATATGATACATACGACTTAATGAAAAAACTCCCTGGATATATTAAGCATCGGCTCATGCTAGCCGTTTCATAAAATCGACATCTTGTCAACTCCGAAAGTTGAGTAATCTTAAAGCACGGTCAGTTTGAGGTTGCGGCAAGACTGATATTTGACGCCTGTAAAAGCACACTTGGCGCAGCTACGGGATATATCAGGCTGCTGGACGGGATGTCAACGGAGAAAGATTTTGAGTTCATTGACATGGGCGGGTTAACCCTGATGATCGAAAAGTTGGACCGGGCCAATTCAATTATCTCAGAATTCCTTTCTCTGGCCAGAAACAAAGTGGTCGACAAAAAGAGGATGAGCCTCAATGCCATCCTGGAAAGTTTATGGCCGCTGATCCAGGCAGACGCCGCAAAATCCGATAAATACGTCAACCTGAATCTGGAGAAAACGCCCGATTTACTGCTTAACGACAAGGATATCCGTCAAATCGTGCTCAATTTAGCCCGTAACGGCCTGGAGGCAATGCCGGCCAATGGCGTTTTGACCATTAGAACCTTCACCGAAGGCGAGCAAGTGGTTCTGGCGGTGGAGGATCAGGGTGGCGGAATCAGCCCGGACGCGCTTGAAAAACTGGGCACACCCTTTTTCACGACCAAAGAAAAGGGTACGGGGCTGGGACTCGCGGTTTGTTACAGCATTGCCGACTGCCATAAAGCCTCCATCAAGGTGGAAACGAGTCCGCAGGGGACCAACTTTTTTGTGAGGTTCGGCATGGAGGTTTTAAGCAGCTACAGAAT
>DHGP01000036.1 GCA_002402825.1 Firmicutes bacterium UBA4795 | reverse complement strand
CTCTGAGGCATTACAGGAATGCTTAATTTAAAACTAAAGCGCAACTTCTGAGTCGTCGCCTAAAAACAACCGAAAGGCCCGGCGTCTGTTTGCATCCCTGCTTACCCGTACATTGCACCCGAGCAGGCTGTCTTCAATGCGCTCCACGCCGTAAAGGGAGCAGTTTTCCAGCACTACCGAGTGCTCAACGCTTACCTTTTCCAAAACGCTCTTTTTGCCGATGGCCGTGTACGGGCCAATAAAAGAATCCTTAATAACCGCTCCTTCCCCAATAACTGCCGGGCCTCTTACAATACTGTTGCTGACCACCGCATCTGTTTCAATGTTCACCCGCCCTACCACCTGGCTCGCCTCGTCCACCTGGCCGTTGACCTCATAACGGGCGTACTCATCCAGCACCACCCGGTTGGCTTCCAGGATGTCATCTTTTTTTCCAGTATCCAGCCACCAGCCTTCCAGCACCCTGGCTTCCACCCGGCAGCCGGAATTAACCATTTCTTGAATAGCATCGGTAATTTCCAATTCCTCTCGCCAGGAGGGCTTGATCCTCTCAATTGCAGCATGCACTGCCGGGCTAAAAAGGTAAATACCCACCAAAGCCAGGTCGCTGGGCGGCTCCTTGGGTTTTTCCACCAGCCGGAGCACCTGGTTGTCCGGCCCTAGCACGGCCACGCCGAACTGCCGGGGGTCTTTTACTTTTTTCAACTGAATAACTGCATCGCAACTGCCGCCTTTAAACTCACTTACCAACCCATCAACGCCACCCTGGATGAGGTTATCCCCCAGAAACATAAGAAAAGAGGATTTCTTCAGGAATTCCCTGGCTGTTTTCACCGCGTGCGCCAACCCCGCCGGTGACCAGGATTGTGTGCATTGTTAAGTAGATCTCCTTTGGCTAATGTGTTACTGGTTAGCAAGTTGCTTCAATATTGCTAACAATTTTTCTCCGTAACGTTCTTCAGTAAACTGCTCTGCAGCCCACTTTTGACCTTTTTCACCCATTTGTAGGGAAACAGCACCTTGGACAAAAGCATCGTGAACAAATCGCAATAGCGCCTTGTTCTTATTTAACCTGCTGAGCACCACACCGATGGAATGGAAGGCGAAATCGGTGATAGAGAGGCGCTCAGAAGATATGCGGGCGAGGAAATTACCAACCTCTTCAGACTTTGTCTGATCTAGCAGTCGTTCAAGCCATACATTGGTATCCACCAGATACATTAATCAATCGCCTCGCCATTCCAAAGCCTTTTTCTGGAGTTCCAACGAGGTATATTGATCACGGTAACCCCTAAGTGCACCTGCCCAATCTTGACGAAGTTTTCTCGCCTTTTTCCTTGCCTTCTTCTCCAGTAAAAACTCCACAAAAACCCTTGCCTCCTCCTGAAGGTCAGGGGGCAACTGCTCTACCAATTCCTTTAATGTTGACATGCTTTCAACCTCCCTTAAAGCAAGGTTTAACCTGGTTTTATTTTATCATGAGCAGTAAGGTAAAACAATTGGAAAAACCCCTAATTAATAATTAGCGTTTCCGGGGAAATAATAATGCCGATATCTTTTATTCCAGCGGCGCAGATTTGCACTAAAACAAAGTAAATAATGGGCTTATTGGCCGCCGGAATCAACTGCTTGGCGGTGGTATGTGTCAGTGGCCGCAAACGGGTTCTCCGCTCCCCGACTAAAATTAACACTTTCAATAAATTCAAAAAGGCAGGATTAGAGCAAACAGCATTATTGATCTTGAATGTCAAAAAGAAGAAATTGTTAAGGGTTTAAAAAAGGCTCTGTTTGACCAGAAGTTTCGCCATAATTTACAAAAAGTTGCCAATTCTGGAAAGTGTGGATTTCCTGGACGAATTAGATGTTCCAATTAAAAAATTATAAGAATCCAGCAGGAATTTTTGGTTATTTGACGAATGTTTACCTTGGTAGGAAAAACAACTACTGGATTAACATTTAGAGTTTATCCTTAATATTTTTTAATAAGGAGAAAAATAATGACCCTGGAAAACTTCACTGTCTGTATCGTTGGCCTGGGTTACGTAGGCCTACCTTTGGCCGAAGCGTTTGCCCAAAAACTAAAAGTCATCGGCTTTGACCTGGATAAAAAAAAAAGTATTTGCCTTACAAAAGTCCCCTGACGACCGAGAACTAACGAATGACGATCGAAACGGCAACCTTGTCTTTACCACCAACCCGGAGAAAATAAGACCGGCCGATTTCTTTATTCTTTGCGTTCCCACCCCAGTTACCAAAGCAAAGTTTCCTGACCTGTCTTACGTGGAATACGCCGCTCGCCTGGTGGGCGCCAACATGCGCCGGAACTCCACGGTTATCCTAGAGTCCACCGTTTACCCGGGCGTTACCGAGGAAGTAGTTAAACCAATCCTGGAACAAGAATCGGGCTTGGCCTGCGGGCAGGACTTCAGCCTGGCTTACTCTCCGGAACGGGTCAACCCCGGCGACGAGGAACACACCTTGCAAACCATTACCAAAATCGTGGCCGGCATGGATGAAGAAACAACCCAACTAGTAGCAGACCTTTACCGACTAGTGACCGGCTCCGTTTACTGCGCCCCGGACATCCGCACTGCTGAAGCAGCCAAGGTCATCGAAAACATCCAGCGGGACTTAAACATTGCTCTGGTTAATGAACTGGCCATCATCTTCCACCGCCTGGGACTGGATACCCAGGAAGTATTAAATGCGGCCTCCACCAAGTGGAACTTTCACCGCTATACTCCCGGCCTGGTGGGCGGCCACTGTATACCGGTTGATCCGTATTATTTGGTTTATAAGGCCAAAGAGCTAGGCTACCATCCCCAGGTAATTTTAGCCGGAAGAGCAATAAATGATTATATGCCCAAGCACACATAGCCGAACTTACCATTAAGGCTTTAAACAACGCCTGCAAGGTCATCAAAGGCTCCAAAGTTTTACTTATGGGCCTCACTTATAAAGAGGACGTGGCCGATACCAGGGAAAGCCCAGCCAAAGAGATTATCGCCGAGCTTGCCGAATATGGCGTAGAGGTGCTTGGGTACGACCCCCACCTGGACAATATAGAAAATGAGTTTAAGATTAAACAAATAACCAGTCTGGACGAAGCTCCACACCTGGATGCCATAATCCTGGCGGTAGCCCATCGCGCCTTTCGGGAAATAACATTAGAAAAACTTAAGGCCGTTGCCAACGGCGACCTGGTCTTAATCGATGTGCGCCGTTTTTTTAACAAAGAAGAAGCCCTGGAAAAAGGGTTTGTTTACCAGACGTTGTAGGGGTTAGGATTTAGGATTTAGTTTTCTTAAATCAAACAGCTATTTTCATGATTAATGGTAAGAACAAAAGTTCCCATGGGTAACTCCTAAACTAATTAGGAGCTGCTCAAAAATAAACTTGACATAACCGTCTTTTGTCTGCCATTATTATGGCATGACGCTGATTTGAAAGCTCTCGGTCATCACCCTGAACCGTTCCACGGAGACTGGAACTATACTATCAAAAAGCATGGTTAATTATTGAACAGTTCCTTAGGAAACTAAATCCTAAATCCTAACCCCTAAATCCTATTTTCAAGGGAGTGAAAAAATATATGTTATCAACCAAAAATATTGCCGTAATTGGCGGCGGCTACTGGGGCAAGAACCTGGTCCGCAATTTTGCCAACCTGGGTGCTCTGCATACCATTTGTGAAATAGATTTACAAAAGTAAAATGAATATAGAAAAACCTATTCTGATATAAACATAACCGGAGATTTCCCTTTTGTGCTTGAAAAAGAGGAGGTTAAAGGGGTGGTCATTGCCACTCCTGCAGTTCAGCACTACCAGATGGCAAAAATGGCCCTTCTGGCAGGAAAAGATGTTTTTGTAGAAAAGCCCCTGGCACTTACGGTTGAAGAAGGGGAAGAATTAATTGCCCTGGCTAAAAATCAGCAAAAAATCTTAATGGTGGGCCATATCTTAGAATACCACCCCGCTGTATTAAAATTAAAGGACTTAATTGCTAACGGCTCCCTTGGTAAAATCCAGTACATCTATTCTAACCGTTTAAACCTGGGCAAGTTTCGCACGGAAGAAAATATCCTGTGGAGTTTCGCTCCGCACGACATCTCAGTAATCATCTTTCTTTTAGGCGAAACCCCCATCGAAGTAGCGGCCCAAGGCGGTGCTTACTTAAACAGCGAAATTGCTGACGTTACAATCACCAATTTATCCTTTGCCAATGGTGTTAAGGCCCATATTTTTGTAAGCTGGTTGCATCCTTACAAAGAACAGAAACTAATCGTGGTGGGCAGTGATAAAATGGCTGTTTTTGATGATGTAGCCAAAGATAAACTTCTTCTTTATAATCATAAAGTTAACTGGATAGAACGCCAACCAATACCTAAAAAGGAGGACGACATGATACCCTTAACAGACTTAAATGTCCAATACAATTCCATCAAAGCAGAAATAGACCAGGCTATCCACAAAGTAATTGAGCAGGGAGAATTCATCCTCGGCGCAGATGTAAAAGCATTTGAAGAAGAAATTGCTTCTTATTTGGATGTAAAATACGCTATAGGGGTTGCCTCGGGAACTGAAGCCTTGCAGCTTGGTCTTCTTGCCTGCGGCGTGGGGCCGAAGGATGAAGTAATCACCACCCCTTTTACCTTTATTGCCACCGCCGAAGCCATTACCCAGTGTGGCGCCGTCCCTGTTTTTGTGGACATAGACCCGGAAACCTATAACATGGACTCAATGAAGATTGAATCCAAAATCAGTGATAGAACTAAAGCTATTCTCCCCGTCCATCTTTACGGACAGGCTGCAACCATGAAGCCCATCTTAGAACTGGCTGAAAAATACAACCTTATGGTTATTGAAGATTGCGCCCAATCTTTAGGTTCAGAATACATGGGAAAGAAAACAGGCTCTCTTGGCGATGCTGGTTGCTTTAGTTTTTTCCCTAGCAAAATACTTGGCGCATACGGTGACGGAGGAATAGTAACAACAAATAACCCGGAAATTGCCGAAAAGGTAAAAATGCTCCGCAATCACGGCTGTAAAGAAAAATATTACCATCTTATACCAGGCTTTAACAGCCGACTAGATAACCTGCAGGCAGCTATCTTGAGGGTTAAGCTTAAATATACCGACTCCTGGATTGAGAAAAGACAGAAAGCAACAGAAGTTTATGCCCAATGCATGAAGGAAATTGATAATATTGCACTGCCTTACATTGCGCCAGACAGAAACCATGTATTTAACTATTACACAATTCGTCTTAAAAATTCTCAAAAAAACAGGAACCAACTGCAGCAATACCTTCGCACCCAAGGCATAGCCAGTGCAATATACTACCCTGTTTCTTTACACTTACAAGATGTTTATCACCATCTGAAATACAAAAAAGGTGATTTTCCCGAAAGCGAAAAGGTACAAGAAGAAGTCCTTTCCCTGCCAATTTATCCTGAACTGACGGAAGAACAAATTAGCAATGTTGCTAAGACGATTAAAGGGTTCTTTGCTAAAGGAATGGCTTCTTAAATATTTCTCATGTTATAATAAAAAAAGGAAGATCACGTTGGGTTTTTTCGATAATATTGAATGGATAAAAACAAAGGTTAAAGAAAATAACTATTACTTTTCAAGACACGGAGACAAAGAACGTCAAAATGAAAATTTAACCATTAAGGAAATTGAAGAAGCGCTGCTTTCTGGTAAAATAATAGAGTTTTACGAAGATACTGGACGTGGCGATAGCTGTTTAATTGCTGGTTTTACAGATGCAGGAAAGCCAGTTCATGTTGTTTGCGGAAAAAGAGGAGAGCAACTGGTTATCATAACAGTTTATATTCCTCTTCCTCCTAAGTTTAAATCACCCTTTGAAAGAGGGAATAAAAAATGAGTATTAAAGTCTGTAACTTTTGTGGGTATAAAAATTTTAAAGAAAAGGATATCCAATACATTTACAAGCATAATGATCATTTTTTGATCGTTAATGATGTTCCCTGTGAGGAATGTGAATACTGCGGAGAGCAATATTTTAAAGCAAACGTATTGAAAAAAATAGAGAAAAGCTTTATGGACATTTACTCGACCAGAAAAGCGCCCAAAAAAGAAATTAAAGTACCTCTGGAAAATTATCCAGAATTAGCTTTAGAAGAGTGGAATTAAAAGGAAAAAGCGCAAATGAAAATACTTACAATTTTAGGCGCCAGGCCGCAGTTTATCAAAGCTGCTCTGGTATCTAAAGAGTTGCACAAGCAGCACCAGGAAATTATCATCCACACTGGCCAGCACTATGACCAGGAATTATCTGATACATTCTTTAAAGAAATGGGCATCCCCCAGCCGGATTACAATCTGGGTATACCGGAAGAAATCAACAGGATTATCACCGATCACGTTTCCACCTTACTATTTGCCCTTACCCAAGCTTGCATGGAAAACCTCCAAAAAGAAGGTCTAACCAAAGGAGTTTACCTAACCGGCGATGTAATGCTGGACAGCTTTGAATACTTTTCTCAAAAAGCCGAAAAAAGCTCGCAGATTTTAGACCAGCTTGGTTTGCAAAAAGGCAAATACCTGCTGGCCACTGTCTACCGGGCCAGGAATACCGATATTAAGGAAAACCTGCAAAATATATGCGAAGCCTTTTTAGATATAGCAAAAGAAGAAAAACTGGTCTTTCCTGTTCATCCGCGCACAGAAAAATATTTAAAACAATATGGGCTAAATATGAGCCTCCACGACACACCAAACATAATTATTACCAAGCCTGTAGGCTACCTGGACATGCTGGTTTTAACCAAAAACGCCAGGAAAATCCTCACTGATTCCGGAGGTTTACAAAAAGAAGCCTGCTTTGCTGGAGTACCCTGCATAACCCTAGATACATCCACCGGCTGGCCGGAAACCGTAGAGGATGGGTGGAATATCCTGGTTAGTTTAGATAAAGATAAAATTATTGAAGCGATTAAATATTTTGAGCCAAGCGAAACTCAGCGGGATATGTTTGGTGATGGCAAGGCAGCGCAAAAGATTGTAAAAGCATTAGCAAACAGGTGAGATAATCGGAAATTTCCTCAGACAGAAAGAGCAGTCAAAGAAGTGCTTACCCTCTCTGTACAACCTGCACTGGGAGAAAAAGAAATTCGCGAAATTATAAATGCAAAAGGAGTAAAAAAGATGCCCACTTTCCAATGTGGAGAAAACGTAAGAATGGGCCAAAATGTAAACATTGAAGAGGACGTAATCCTGGGAAATAACATCACCATATACGACCACGTTACTATTAAGAAAGGGGCTCTCATTTGTGACAATGTAATAATTGGTTACCGGGAATTTAAAGCGGAAGAAAAATCCCCCCTGAACTTTTAGTTGAAATTGGTGAAAAAGCTAAAATCCGCAGCGGAACAGTCATTTACTGGGGAACCCGAATAGGGAACAATTCTTCGGTTGGCCATAATGCAGTTATTCGGGAAAAAACCATAATTGGCCACGACACTTACATTGGCTCCTTAACTTCCGTTGAAGGGGATACCAGAATTGGCAACTATGCTGGTATCCAAACCCAATGTTATATCACTAAATTTTGTGATATTGGTGATTATACCTTTATTGGCCCGTGCTTTGCCGGTGCCAACGACCAGGCCATGACTCACCGTCGGGCCGGCCACGGTCAAAACCTGATTGGTTTTACCACCGAAAAATACGTACGCATTGCTATTAATGTAACCGTCTTGCCGGGAGTGCGCTTCGGTGAAGGTTGCCTTGTGGGAGCAGGCAGCGTGGTAACCAAAGACGTGCCCCCTTATAAAGTAGTCATGGGAGTTCCGGCCAGGGTGGTAAAGGAAGCCCCCCCGGGAAAGTGTTATCTTTGAAAAGGATGGAGACTAAATGTTGGGATCTTTAAAAGCAGGCGTCATCGGCGTAGGCGCTATGGGCAGAAATCACGCCCGAATTTATGCTGATCTTCCAGAGGTAAAATTAATTGGCGTAGCAGATCTTAACGAAAAACAGGCCAGGTCTGTTGCTAAAATTTACAACTGCCAGTATTACAAAGATTACCAGGAGCTTTTGGAAGAACAATTAGATATAGTAAGCATTGCGGTGCCAACTGTTCTTCACTTTGAAATAGCCCAACAAGCCATGCAAAAAAAAGTAAATGTATTAATTGAAAAACCAGTTGCTTCTAATTTAGAGCAAGCAAACCTTTTAATTAAAACTGCTGTCGAAAATAAGGTAAAGGCTATGGTGGGACATATTGAACGGTTTAATCCGGCAGTGGAAAAATTAAAAGAGTTGATTGAGAAAGGGGTTTTAGGAGAAATAATTTCTATTTCCGCCAAAAGGGTAGGTCCGCAAAATACCCGCATAATGGATGTAGGCATTATTTTGGATTTAGCTACCCATGACATTGATGTTATGTGCTATTTATATTCGGCGCAGGTAAAAAGTGTTTATGTAGTAGCCGGAAGCACTTTCCATAATCACGAAGACCACGCCGTTATAACTTTACGCTTTAATAACGGCTCAAGTGGGATAATCGAAACTAACTGGTTAACCCCTCACAAAATGAGAAAACTTACCGCAATTGGCTCAAAAGGAATTGCTGAACTGGACTATCAGGAGGTCAGTTTAAAGCTGTATGACTGGGAATGGACAAAAGAAGCCAAAATAGAAAAAGAAGAACCCCTAAAATGTGAGCTAGAACATTTTGTTAGTTGCGTTAAACACAATATTGAACCTAAAGTAGGATTAAAAGAAGGAAAACATGCCTTAGAGGTAGCGCTGGCGGCTATACAATCGGCAAATTTAGCTAAAATTTGTGAAATTGATAATGAAAGCTAGACTAAAACCTGAATCCGTGAATTAAATTAAGGAAAATAAATATGGAGATTAAGATACCACTAGTAAAACCGTACTTTGATGAAGATGAATTAACCGAAATTAAAAATGTTCTTGAATCTGGCTGGGTATCCCAGGGTCCCAAAGTGAAGGAATTTGAAAATAAAATTAAAGCATACTTAGGAGTTAAGTATGCAATTGCCGTTACTAATTGTACTTCGGCCTTACACCTTTCTTTGCTTGGTTTGGGAATTAAGGAAGGAGATGAGGTTTTAGTAGCCGATTATACGTTTCCCGCCACTGGTCATGCCGTGCTGTATTGCAGAGCCAAGCCTGTATTTATAGATATAAACCCAAAAACTTACAACATTAATCCTAGCCTTATAAAAAGTAAAATAACCGCCAAAACCAAAGCCATAATTCCTGTTCACACTTTTGGCCAGCCGGCAGAAATGGATGAAATTATGGGCATTGCCCAGAAACATGATTTAATAGTAATAGAAGATGCTGTCTGTGCACTTGGGGCTAAGTATAAAAACAAGTACGCTGGTACCATTGGAGATATAGGGTGCTTTTCTTTTCACGCCAGAAAAGGCATAAACACAGGCGAAGGAGGCCTGGTGGTCACTAATAATAAAAATTTAGCGGAGAAAATCCGAAATCTGGCTGTATTCGGCATGAAAACGGCGTGGGAAAGAGAGATAAATAATAAGTTTATAATACCGGAGTTTACTGAAGTTGGATACAATTATAAAATGAGTGATATAACGGCTGCCGTAGGAGTTGCCCAATTTAAAAAACTTGAGCGAATTATAAAACAGAAGCAAAAACTTGCCCAGTATTGGGATGAAAAGCTTGAAGAAATAGAATTTATTCAGCCCCCTTATGTCAATAATGATGCATTGCATATCTATCAAGCATAAGTAGCCTTAGTGGATAAACACATTAACCGGAATAATTTGATTGAAAAGCTCATAAAAGTAGGCATTCAAGCCCAAATAGGAACTTATGCCTCTCATATTCAACCAGTATACCAATCAAAAGACAAATGCCCAAATTCACTAGAAATATTTAATAGGGCCTTGGCGCTACCTCTTTATTACAACCTAAAAGAAGAAGATATTGATGTTGCAGCCCTATACCTTAAAAAATTTCTGGAGGAAGAAAAATGAGTCTGAAAAACAAATCAATTCTGGTAACCGGCGGAGCGGGTTTTATCGGAAGTCATTTAATTGATCGGCTAATTAAAGAAGATCCCAAAAAAATAGTAATAGTAGATAATTTTTTCTTAGGAAAGAAAGCTAATTTAAATGAAGCAGTTAAGCATTACCCGGAATTAAAGGTCTATAATCAAGATGCCTCAGATTATATAGAGATGGCCAAAATAATGAAAAATGAATCCATAGATGTTGTATTTAATTTAGCCGTCATACCACTGCCAACATCATTAACCAAGCCCAGATGGACATTTGAACAAAATATCAATATTGCGCTTTCTACCTGTGAATTAGCCAGAAACGGCTTTTTTAATACCCTAATTCATTTCTCCTCGTCTGAAGCTTATGGTACCTGTGAATATGCCCCTATGGATGAAAGCCATCCGCTAAACAGTGCCACCCCTTATGCTGCAAGTAAAGCCTCATCAGATCAACTAATTTTTTCATATTGTAATACTTTTGGTATTGACGCGGCAATTATAAGACCATTTAATAATTATGGACCCCGGCAAAATGAGGGAAGTAGGGAAGTTATGCCGGTGTCATTCCTTTAACTATAAAGAGAATTTTAAATGGAGAACCGCCCGTAATTTACGGCGACGGCAAACAAACCAGAGATTATTTATACGTTACCGACACGGCAAGTGCAGCCGTAGATATATACAATAATAAAAATACGCGGGGGAAAGTATTAAATATTGCCAGCGGAAAGGAAATACCGATAGAAACCTTAATTAAGATGATTGCTGAATGCCTCGAATACAACAAGCCCATTAGCTATGAGCAACCAAGACCGGGAGATGTCAGGCGTCATGTGGCGGATATTAGCTTAGCGGGGGAGTTAATAGACTTTAAGCCAATAGTAAGTTTTGAAGAAGGATTAGAATCAACCATTGAATGGTATAAAGAGAATTTAAAAAATTGAACCCAAAACTAAAATGTTGAATTGGGTTGTTACTAAAAATTCTCGATGAGCACATCCACCAGGACATCAACCACCGACTGCTTATCTGGAGCCTGCTGAGCTTTGAATGGTGGTGTAGAAAATTTTTGGAAGAGTAATGAGGGCTATGGTATAATGGTTAAAATAGTGAAGATTACCGGAATTATGTGGTTAGATCAAGTTATCGACAAGATTGAGTTAAAGCATCATGTTACTCAAACGGAAGTCGAAGAAGTTATAACAGGCAAACCTCAATTTAAAAAAATGAAAAAAGGTAATTTTCAAGATGAACATGTATACCGAGTTCTAGGACAAACAGAGTCCGGGCGTTACCTGGTAGTTTTCTTTATCCAAAAAAGAAAGGGTCAAGCGCTCATTCTCAGTGCCCGTGACATGGACGAAAAGGAGCGTAAAAGTTATGGAAAAAAACAATAAAATTATTAAGCATGATCAGCTACCTGAAAACATCACTTCTTTGGAAGAATTTTGGACATTTTGGGACACTCATAGCACTAGCGACTACGAAGATCTGATGGAAGACGTAGACATTCAAATAGATGTCCATTCCAGCAGGGTATATTGTGCTGTAGCAAAAGATCTTGCGGCCCAACTACGTGACCAGGCACGAAAACAAGGTGTGTCAACGGAAACGTTGATTAATCTCTGGTTGCGTGAAAAGATATCTGAAAGTGCCCAGGTCGGTTAGAATGTTAAGCCGCAAAAATTCTAAGGGAAAAACCGGAAGCAATCATCAACGGAAACAAGCAGGGCTTCAGCGCTCCAGAGCGAACCTGGTACCGGACCAAATTGGTCGACTACATCCGGACCACTCTATTAAGCAAAGAACCACGCATCGTAGAATATGTAAAGCCTCCAGCCATTGAAAAAATTCTCGATGAGCACATCCACCAGGACATCAACCACCGGCTGCTCATCTGGAGCCTGCTGAGCTTCGAATGGTGGTGCAGAAATTTTTTAAAGTAGTGATGAGAGCCATGGTATAATACTTTAAAGATTTGTCGGAGGGATGTATTATGGGCAAAATTATCAAAGGAGGTTTACAATATGGCCCGAATGATTGAAGTGGTGTATGAAGATAATGTACTAAAGCCCCTTATGCCCATCGAAGAGCTTAAAAAACATGAAAGGGCCTGGATTATTCTTTGTCCTCACCCTAAAAAGGAAGTTTTACACGAGTTAGTTGGAACGCTAGCCCACGATGAAGCAGAAGAAATGCAAACGCTTATTGATGAGGAGTTTGAAAATATTGACGGTGAATGGTAAGCTAGCGGTTGACACCAATGCTGTAATTGCGTACCGAGAAGGGATTTCTGAAGTTTGTAACTTAATAGAAGGTGCAGAGATCATCCTTTTGCCAGCTACTGTCTTAGGCGAATTGCTTTATGGCGCGGCAAACAGTGCCCGTTCTCAAGAAAATGAGCAGGCGGCGCGTAAGTTTTTGGCCCAATCTGTCCTCATGCCTATAGATGAAAGCATAGCTACTCGTTATGCTGCTGTTCGTTTACAACTCAAAAAGGCAGGACATCCTATTCCGGAGAATGATATTTGGATTGCTGCAGCATGTTTAGAGTTTGATGTTGCCCTTCTCAGTCGGGATATTCACTTTGACCATGTTCCTGATCTGCAAGTAATCAATTGGACCAAAGAACTCTATAAGCTGAAAGATTGATTGAAACGGTTATCATGTGTAGAGGAAGTTTCGGGCGTTATTCCTTTAACCATAAAGAGAATTTTAAATGGAGAACCGCCCGTAATTTACGGCGACGGCAAACAAACCAGAGATTATTTATACGTTACCGACACGGCAAATGCCGCCGTAAAAATATACGGTAATAAAAAGACGCGGGGAAAAGTATTAAATATTGCCAGCGGGCAGGAAATACCGATAGAAACCTTAATTAAGATGATTGCTGAATGCCTCGAATACAACAAGCCCATTAGCTATGAGCAACCAAGACCTGGTGATGTCAAGCGTCATGTGGCGGATATTTGTTTAGCTGAAGAGTTAATAGACTTTAAGCCAATAGTAAGCTTTGAAGAAGGGCTGAAATCAACCATTGAATGGTATAAAGAGAATTTAAAAAATTGTATCTAAAACTAAAATAGAAATATGGGGGTCTAGGCTATGCCAGAAAATACGGGCTCGGGGGGGGGGCAGTCTTCGGGAAATAAATTTAAATCCGGACGACTGGTACCAAAAGCTGCGTAGTCAACTGGAACAGGAATGGGAAAAGGCTAGCAGCTACCTGCAAACTAAAGAAAGAAACAGCATAATTAGAGAACAAATATTTAAATACTTGCTCAGTGCAGTAATGACCGATGACGAGCGGGCCGCCTATCTGGGCCTGCCCGAAGGGTGCCGAATCAGGGAAAACGCCAAGATAATAGCCCCTGAGAACTTCAAATGTGGCCAGTATGTGTGGATTGGCGAAGGCGCCATTTTAGATGCCAGCGGGGGGTTAGAAATTGGCGAGCATACAACTATTGGTTCATATTGTCTGATATGGACCCATGCAAGCCATTTGGCAAATTTAACTTTAAATAATATCATGGGAAGCCAGTTAATATTAAGGAAACCTACAAAAATAGGAAATGGTTGCGTAATTTGGGGTCACAGCGTCATCTACTCTGGCGTTACCATTGGTGATAAAAGTGTAGTTCTCCCTATGAGCGTGGTCACCAAAGACATTCCTGGTCACTGTATCGTTGCCGGCGCTTCGGCCAAAAAGATTCGTGACTTAACCGAAGAAGACATTCAGAAAGAAATTAGTCGTGTAGAAAAAAAGAGACCTTGAGGATACCATAGCCTTCTTTACGATGTAAAATGGAAAATGAGTAAAGGAGGGTGAAATGGAAATCATGGTTTCTGAGTCAAGGGGAGTGAGTATAGAATTCGAATGCAAGTTTGGGGTGAAGATAAAGGAATGTTCTTTTAACAGATTTTATAATGAAAATTCTTCTCGGTTACGCAGAGTATGTTATGAACCTGGAAGAGAAGCCTTTTTGTTGTGAAAAATGCGGAAACAGCAGGAATTTCACCTGGAAAACTAGGCATGGAAAAACAACAAGGATACTGACAATATTTCAATGGGTATCGTTGAATCAACTTCAGGTTAAATGTTCGGATTGTGGGCACAAAATTTATATCACCAGAAGGCTTTTTATGGTTGAGCCAATGAAAAGGATACCGGAGGATACCCGAAAAAAGCTTGGTCTTATTGGCGCTCTTTGCAGTTTTAGGGTTGCCAAAAAGATCATCGGGATGTTTGGCTGGACGATTGACCAGATGACCATATGGCGGGCAGTGCAAGAGACGGCAAAAAAGATAACGTTTAACTTAGACCCTCATGAACTTGCGCATGGCGAGGCAGATGGAACCGGCATTCCTATTCAGGGAATAAAAAAGCAAGGGAAGGAATTGAAGGTTTTCGTGCAACGTAAAGCAAGGCTGGCGGCATAAGGGTTGCCGGCCTGGATATAGGCAATTACCATGGCGGGTGGGAAAGGCTTTTCAAGCCGGCCATTGAGGTCATGAAAGGATTTAGCAGTTTTCTCCTTGTAACTGACGGGGATACAAGCATTCTTGATGGTATTCGGGGGAAGGTGAAAATTCTTTTTCAGCGATGCCTCTGGCATATCCCGCATCAGATGAAATACACGTTATGGCGAGATAAGGTAAAGAAAAAAACAAATGACTGGTTGTACCTGTTAGGGGAGATCATGGAAATATGCGCCATACGTTCCCTGGTAGATGAGCCGGAAGTTATAAGGGAAATGATAAAATCAAAAAAAGGACGCTTGGAAAAATTGATCTCATACTGTAAAGACAGGGGTTATGAAAATACTGCCACCTATCTTCAGAGTGCAAAGCCTGACATGTTCACCGCCATATCTAATAGGTTGAATGGTAAAACGACAAGCAAGGTCGAGCGGGTAATGAGGACAGTCAACCTGAGGATAAATGTGGGTAAATGGAGTCCTCACGGGGCTTTTAATGCCACAAAAATTCGCCTTGCCTACTATTACAACGGATTTGATGTATAAATATTCGGGATTGCCATAGGTGATCTTCTAATATTCCAACCTATTGATGATAGGAACGATTAAAAGAAGATAGTATGATAACGGACCGAAAAAAATAACAACTACAAGAAAAAAAATAAAAAAATACTTGACAAACTTTGGGGGTGTGATATAAGTATTTAAAGATATCAGAATCAGAAATACACATCGGATAAGACGGCTTCTGCTTAGGTCTCCTATCTAGAACGCAACCAAAAATTTGGGTAGTGTCAATACTCTTGTGTAAAAACTTTTACCAAACAGCTTCCCTCTAAATAGACTTATGGAAAAACTAATCTAAAATGATAAAAAGTATTAAATTTAACCAAACCAACTTAAATTAAAACCTATGAATTAAAACTTATGAATTAAAACCCCATGGCAACCCC
>DHGP01000012.1 GCA_002402825.1 Firmicutes bacterium UBA4795 | reverse complement strand
TACACAAGAGTATTGACACTACCTTAATATATCTTATATTTCTTATATAGTAAAATATAAAATAACGTTTTTGCCGTAAAATCAGTTTACAAAATTTAAAAATTAGTTTAATATACTTTAATAATATTAATTATTAAGGTAGGGGTGATAGTTTGTGTTTAACGAAAAGGATATTTCTAAAATTAAAGTCGAAAAAGAAAAATGGATTGAGAAAACAGGCTGTCAGCAAGATGCAGAAACGTTTCGTGATACTCCTTCTGGAATTAAGATTAAAAACCTTTATACTCCAGAGGACGTCAGCAATTTAGACTACTTGAAGGATCTCGGTTTTCCAGGAAGTTACCCTTATACCAGGGGAGTTTATCCCACCATGTACCGGGGAAGGCCCTGGACAATAAGGATGTTTTCTGGATTTGCCACTCCGGAAGAAACAAACGAAAGATGGAAGATGCTCCTCAATTCCGGCGAAACTGGTTTTTCGGCCGCCGTTGACGTACTTACTTTTAATGGTACTGACCCCGATACTCCAGGGGTAGACGCTGATGTAGAGGTAGGAACATCAGGAGTGCCTCTTTATTCCATAAAAGGAGTTGAGGCGCTAGTTAAAGATTTACCAATAAAAGACATTAGTGTAGCCCTGGTAACAGAACCAATGACCGCCGTTGGTCTTACCTCAATGTACTTTAACGTAGCGAAAAATAAAGGTGTTCCCTTAAGTCAAGTGGCCGGTACCACCCAAAATGACCTAGGTACAATGACTATTGGTTATATAACCTATGATTCTTTAAAGCCTGATAAACTTTTAAAGCTTGCTTGCGATATGATTGAATACTGTACGGCTATGAAACAAGCTCCTAAATGGAACCCGATAAATTTTACCACTTACAATTACCGGGAAGGGGGCATTAATGCTATTCAGGAAATAGCTTTTGGTTTTACTAACGCTATTGACCATATTGAAGAGTTGCTGCAACGGGGTTGGAAAATTGATGATTTTGCTTCCCGGTTAGCTTTTCACCTTTCCGCCGACCGCAATTTCTTTGAAGAAATTGCCAAATATAGAGCCGCCCGCCGGATATGGGCCAAAATATTAACTGAAAGGTACGGGGCAAAAGACCCCCGTTCGATTATCATGAAGTATCACGTTCAAACAGCCGGTAGCTCTTTAACCGCTCAGCAGTCCCTGGTTAACGTTGCCAGAACCGCAATTCAGGCTCTGGAGGCAGTTCTGGGGGGCTGCCAATCTCTACATACTAACTCTTATGACGAAGCAATATGTTTGCCTTCCGAAGAAGCCGTAAAGATAGCCGTAAGAACCCAGCAAGTGGTTATGAACGAAACAGGAGTTGTAGATACTATTGACCCACTAGCCGGTTCTTACTACGTAGAATGGCTAACTAGCGAAGTTGAAAAACGTATCCTTAATTACATGCAAGAAATTGAAAACCAAGGTGGATTTGTAAAAGCTCTCAGCAACGGTTGGCTGTTTAACGAGATGAGCAAGGCTTTTAACGAGAGGCAAAAGGCAATTGTAGAAGGAAAAGAAAGGGTTATTGGTGTTAACTGTCACCTGGAAGAAGAAAAGGAAAGACCCATTCCATTTAAAACAAACCCCTGGGCAGCCGAAATTGAAAAGGAGAGACTCAGGAAATTAAGAGCGGAAAGGAATAACCAAAGGGTGACCACCTTGCTTGAACAATTAAGGCGTGATTGTACCCAAAACAAAAATGTAATGCCCACCGTAATGGAACTTACGGCCGAAGGAACTACTTTAGGTGAAATAACGAGGGTATACCGTGAAATTTGGGGTATTTGGGAGTTACCTATTGCTATTTAAAGAAAGGAGAGTATTTAACTAGGTGGATAAGAAGATAAGGGTTTTAACGGTAAAGGTAGGGCTGGATGGTCATTGGCGGGGGGTAACAACTGTATCTCTCATTTTGAAAAACGCCGGTATGGAAGTAATATTTGGCGGGTTTCAAACCATTGAAAATGCAGTTAATGTAGCTGTACAAGAGGATGTTGATGTTATAGGCTTAAGTATTCATTCGGGGGCCCATATTACCTGGGTAAGAAAATTCGTGGAGGAACTAAAAAAAAGAGGATTGGAAAAGGAGTTTATTTTAGTAGTAGGAGGAGCAATTCCAGAACATGACTTTGCTATGTTAAAGCAAATTGGCGCGCATGACGTATTTGGGCCAGGAACCCTACCTGATAAAATTATCCAGTCAATTCAGGAAAAGGTAAAAAAAAAGGAGCTGGAAATTAAGGATGTTTAAAGAAGAGGAAATCAATAACATTAAGGCAGAAAAAGAAAAATGGGTTGAAAATACCAGTTGTCAAAAAGACGCCGACACGTACCGGTTAACGCCTTCAGGAATTAAGGTTAAAAACATTTATACTCCTTCCGATATAGCCGAATTAAATTATTTAAAAGACCTTGGTTTTCCAGGAGCATATCCTTACACCAGAGGAGTTTATCCTACTATGTACAGGGAACGGCCCTGGACAATAAGAATGTTTTCTGGATTTAGCACTCCAGAAGAAACAAATGCCCGTTGGAAGATGCTTTATGAGGAAGGGGAAACTGGATTTTCAGCCGCTTGTGACATTCTTACCACCTCAGGCTTTGACCCTGATAGTCCCGGTGTAGACGCCGAAGTGGAAGTAGGAACGGGGGGAGTACCTCTTTATTCCATCAAAGGGGTAGAGGCTTTGGTAGAGGGGTTGCCCATAGATAAAATTAGCGTGGCTTTAGTTACGGAGGTAACAGCCACTTCTTTATCCGCCATGTATTTTAATGTAGCTCAAAAAAGAGGTGTTCCTCTTACTAAAATAGCCGGTACAACACAAAATGATATTGGAACTATGCCCTTATCATTAATGTGCCGGGATTCAATTTCTCCAGATAAGTTGTTAAAGCTTGCTTGTGATTTAATAGAATTTTGTACGGCAATGAAACAAGTACCTAAATGGAACCCGATAAACTTTACTACTTATAATTGCCGGGAAGGTGGCATAAATGCCTTCCAAGAAATAGCTATTGGTTTTTCGGCCGCCATTGACCATATTGAAGAGTTGCTCCGCAGAGGCTGGCAGATTGATGATTTTGCTTCCCGGTTAGCTTTCCATCTTTCCGCCGACCGTAATTTCTTTGAAGAAATTGCCAAATATAGAGCTGCCCGCCGGATATGGGCCAGGCTTCTTACCGAGAGATACGGAGCAAAAAATTCTCGTTCAGTGGCGATGAAATATCACGTTCAGACTGCCGGAAGTTCGCTTACGGCCCAACAACCAATGGTTAACATTATCCGGACTACTATTCAAGCCTTGGAAGCAGTTTTAGGCGGATGTCAATCGCTGCATACCAATTCTTACGATGAAGCAATATGCTTGCCGGCCGAAGAATCGGTAAGAATTGCCATAAGAACCCAGCAAGTGATCCAGGAGGAAACAGGAATAATTGATACAATTGACCCCCTTGCCGGTTCTTATTATGTAGAATGGATCACTAATGAAATGGAAAATCGCATTCTTGGTTATATGAAGGAAATCGAGGCTCAAGGAGGATTTATAAAAGCACTTATAAATGGCTGGCTTTATAAGGAGATGCGTAAAGCTTTTAACGAAAGACAAAGGTCAATTGTTGAAGGCAAAGAAAGGATAATAGGGGTAAATTGTCATGTTATTAAAGAAGAGGAAAGACATGTTCCGTTTAAAACAAATCCCTGGGCGGCCGATATTGAAAAGGAAAGACTAAGGAAACTAAGAGAAGAACGTGATAACCAAAAAATTGCTGTTTTAAAAGATAAACTCCGGCGTGATTGTGAAAAAAATAAAAATGTTATGCCTTCGGTTATGGAGCTAACTGCTGAAGGAGCTACTTTAGGTGAAATTGCAAATATTTACCGCGAAATATGGGGGATATGGGAATTGCCCATTGCCATTTAAAATCATTTGGAAAATTTATGTTTAATTTTAACCATTTTTATCCTCCAAAAACAAAAAATATCCGACAAAAAATTTTTTACCTACAGGCCAATTATCCGAACTTGCCTTATCGGGAGTTGGCTAAAAAACTTATTCAGGAAAAATGCTTTTGGTGTGCTTTAGTGGGGGTTATTTCGGCCATACCGGCTATTTTGCCTGGGATAGGTACGGTAATTGCTTTGACTTTAGGTATGGCCCTAGATATAACCCTCTTTACCTCTTTACTGGCTAATTTGGTAGTTGAAATAGCTGCCGTCTATGGGCGCGACCTTACGGGAGAAAACTACCACCGGGAAGTTTTTTGGGCTTTTCTTCTAGCCACTGGTACCGGCGGTCTGGGAAAAAACTTATCCCGCACAGTGGTAACCCAAATGTCAAAGGATGCTTTTGTATCATTAACCGAAAGAATGCTTGTTTCCTTCGGCATAAGAATAACTATCCGTTCTACCCTGGCCCGTATAATTCCTTTTCTCGGTTTACTTTTAGCCGGCGGATTAAACTACCGGGTAGCCAAAATGTTAGGCGAGCAGGCTATCACATACTACGAAAAAAATCTAGCTTAATTTTACTGTAAACATTTAGCCAATTTTTCATGATATGTATATTTTCTTCTAATGTTACCAGAAAGCAGCTTTAGCATGGACAGTGCTTTACCAGTTCCAAGAGCAACACAAGAAATGGGGTCCTCGGCTACATAAACAGGCAACTTTGTTTTTATCTTAAGTAAAGTGTCTATGTTGTGTAAAAGCGAACTACCACCGGTCATTACAATACCTTTGTTAACTACATCTGCCGCTAGTTCGGGTGGCGTCCGTTCAAGAACATCTTTTACCGCACTCACCACTTGTGATAAAGGTTCTTTGATTGCTTCATAAACTTGCACGCGTGTTATTTGAACTGACTTGGGTAAACCCGAAGTTAAATCACGGCCGCGAACTTCATAACTTATGTTTATTGCCTGATCTGTAAGATAGGCGGTAGCAATATTTACTTTTATTTCTTCTGCCTTTTGCTCTCCTATAGCTAGATTAAACTCGCGTTTCACGTAACGAATAATTGCCTCGTCAAACCTCTCTCCTCCGACACGCAAGGAATTACAACACACAATTCCACCTAAAGAAAGGACGGCTATATCGGTAGTTCCACCACCAATATCCACCACCATAGTTGCTGAGGGCGAAGATATATCCAAACCCACCCCTAACGCCGCAGCCAGTGGTTCTTCAATAAGATAGGCTTGTTTTGCCCCGGCTTGTATTGCTGCTTCACGCACTGCCCGCTCTTCCACCCCGGTTACCCCGGTTGGAATACAAATCATTACCTTGGGGCGGAATAAAAGCTTTCGTCCGTTTGTTTTTTTTATAAAGTAGCTTAACATTTTCTCGGTAACATCAAAATTTGTAATTACTCCTCCGCGCAAGGGACGTATAGCTATAATGTTTCCAGGCGTCCTGCCCAACATTCGCCGCGCCTCCGCCCCGACAGCAATAATTTTTTTATTATCTTTATTTATGGCTACTACTGAGGGTTCCCTTAAAGTAATCCCCTTTCCCTTCACATATACCAATACATTAGCGGTACCCAAATCAATACCAATATCTGCACTTAAGCCGAGCATAGAATACATTTTTCTCCTTTCCAAAAAAAGCAAGTGTATTATTAAACTATCCATGGTAACATTCTACATTTTCCGACTTAATCCTTTTGCCCGGCTAAATTTTTTAATTGTTTTAAGTTATCCCTTTATATTTTTTACGGGTAGCTTCTCCTCCTCTTAAATGACGTTCAGCTTTATTATGATCTAAAATGGCCCTTATTTCCTGGGCCAGTTTTTTGCTTAATGACGGAAGCCTTTCCGTCATATCCTTATGCACCGTACTTTTACTTACCTGAAAAACTAGAGCGGCTTTTCGTACAGTGGCCTGGGTCTCCAAAATATAGGCACAAATATCCAACACCCTTTTTTGGATATAGCCCTGCATTATCTAACCTCCCTAGTTAGTTAACCTTACCGCAATTAGTATAATCTTTTGTTAATTGTCCTTTATTTTAAAAATAATTTTCCACTATATTGCTAATAAAATTTATATGCTCCCATTACGATAAAATATGCTAAAATATTTATGGCCACTTGAATCAGGATTCATAGCTTTGTCAACTCAACTCCGGTATAATAATGGGTTAAAATCTGGGCAAAGTTCCAGCCATGCAAAGCCATTCCTTTTGCTCCGTATTGACACATTCCTACGGCGTGGCCGTAACCCCGGGTGTTTATTTTCACCTTGTTTCCTACCGTCTCCCACGTAAAATCTGTAGAGCGTAAACCTAATAAATCTCGCATGGTGGTAGCCAAAATTACTTGATTATTAAGACAAACAAGTTTTGGGCGACCTGAGGTAGTATAGGTTAAAACAGCAAAGGAAGGTAAAATTTTTTCCTTTTGCAAGTTTACACTTTCTTTTGCCGGTAAATGTTGAGGCTGTATATTTTCATTATTCATAACCGTTGCAGACATGGTTTTTAATAAATAATTAAGCTCAGCAGTTTTCAAACTAACCGTTTGAACCGGAGCCGGGTCAGCACAGTAAGGACAGGAAACTCTTTTTAAATAAGGTATTTCATCCTGCCATACTTCAGCTGCATTTTCTGTTCCCCGGCCTCCGCAAGAAGAATGGTAAACCGGGTCAATCAGTTGACCCTGATAGGTGAGAACAACGCCGCGCGTACTTTCTACCGCCCGCTTTATTTTTTGGTGGTAACGGTAATAATTTATTAAACCCCACCGATTACGCATTTCCTGAGGTGATGCCCAAGCTTGTCCGTGACGGTAGTCATCACAAATATCCGCCCCGGGGTGGATATTGTTAGCCAACCCGCCGGCTTTAATTCTTTTAAGAATATAGGTCCGGGCAGCTACGGCCTGCGCTTTAAGGGCTTCTTCCGGAAATTCGGCTGGCATCTCTGCCGCCACTACACCGTTTATATACTCTTCTAAAGGCAAAGATATAATTTCATCTGTTTTATGCCGGTAAAGTTTTACCTGGAGCAACTCTTTTTGCTCAGGGATTAAAATGCCGTGTTTTTTTAGGTAAATCAGGCTTAAGCCAAACAGAAAAATTAGAAAAACAAGGCTAACCAGTCTACGCACAAAAAGTCTCCTTTTATAAGATTTAGATGTTTAAATTATTTATATTCCCACATATAATATATTATGTTTAATCTAACCATAACTTTATCTTATTATAATAAATTATAATAAAAAGAAGCAGACCCTTTTTTCTCTTGAAAATAGGTCTGCTTCTTTGTTTTTAAGGCCTAATTTTTTAATTTCAGTTAGCTATTGTTTTATAGATTCAGAAATCTTTAACCTGGTTAAAGCACGCTTAAGGGCAAATTCTGCCCGGGCAACATCAATATCAGGTGTACGGGCAGCTAAACGTTTTTCCGCTCTTTCTTTAGCGGCTTCTGCTCTAGCCCGGTCAATTTCCTCCGCCCTTTCAGCGGCTCTGGTAAAAACAGTTACCCGGCTATCCCGTACTTCCACAAAGCCACCGGCCAAAAATCCTTTATATCTTTTTCCTTCGTGAATTACTCTAATCTCACCTATTTTTAAAGTACTAACCAGAGGGGCGTGCCTGGGAAGAAAGCCTAACTCACCTTCAGCGCCTGGCACAACTACAAACTCAACGTCATCACGAAAAACTTTACGCTGGGGAGTAACAACCTCCAGGCTTTGGGTGCTTTCGGCCATTTTACGCACTCTCCTCCATTAGTTTCTTTCCTTTTTCCACGGCTGCTTCAATCGGGCCCACCATATAGAAAGCTTCTTCAGGTAAATCATCGTGTTTTCCATCAAGGATTTCTTTAAAGCCGCGAATTGTTTCTTTAAGGGGAACAAATACGCCCGGAGTTCCTGTAAAGGCTTCAGCAACAAAGAAAGGTTGCGACAAGTAACGTTGTATTTTTCTGGCCCGGGCTACCGTAAGCTTATCTTCATCAGAAAGTTCTTCCATCCCTAAAATAGCAATGATATCTTGCAGTTCTTTATAACGTTGCAGTACCTTTTGAATACCACGGGCAGCTTCATAATGATCCTGACCAATTACATTCGGGTCTAAAATTCGAGACGTAGAATCCAACGGGTCAACGGCAGGATAAATTCCTAGCTCCGAAATTTGCCGGCTCAGTACTACGGTAGCGTCCAAGTGGGCGAAGGTTGTAGCCGGGGCAGGGTCAGTCAAGTCATCCGCCGGTACATAAATTGCCTGTACAGAAGTTACCGAACCTTTACGGGTGGAAGTAATGCGTTCCTGCAGTAAGCCCATTTCAGTAGCCAAAGTGGGCTGATATCCCACGGCGGAGGGCATCCGGCCCAATAAGGCTGAAACTTCAGAACCAGCCTGGGTAAAGCGGAATATATTGTCAATAAATAAGAGTGTATCCGCCCCTTCTTCATCCCGGAAATATTCGGCCATGCACAATCCGGTTAATCCAACCCGCAAGCGGGCTCCTGGCGGTTCGTTCATTTGACCAAAAACCAGGGTTGTCTTATCTAAAACGCCAGATTCGGTCATTTCAAGGTAAAGATCGTTTCCTTCCCTGGTTCGTTCACCTACTCCCGCAAAAACAGATATACCACCGTGCTGCTTGGCAATATTATTAATTAATTCCATTACTACTACTGTTTTTCCCACGCCTGCACCGCCAAACATACCAATCTTACCGCCTCTTAAGAAAGGAACGAGTAAGTCAATAACCTTAATTCCCGTTTCTAACTGTTCAGCGCGGGTTGATTGTTCAGCTACAGATGGCGCTGGACGGTGTATAGGATAGTAAGTGTCGCTTTTTATTTCCCCTTTTCCGTCAATTGGTTTGCCTAAAATATCTACTAAGCGGCCTAACACGGCCCGACCCACCGGAACGGTAATGGGGCTACCGGTATCAATTACCTCCATTCCCCGGACCAAACCATCGGTGGAACTCATGGCCACCGTACGTACGGTGTTATTTGACACGTGCGAGGACACTTCCAGGATAAGTTCATCCTGGTCTTGGCGCGGTACACGTAAAGCGCTATATATTTCCGGTACTTGCTCAGGAGGAAACCTTACGTCTACAACGACACCAATAACCTGAACAATATGACCAACATTCATATATTGTTTTATACCTCCTTTACCTTTAAACACATGCTTCGGGCAGGCAGAATGCCTACTCTCCGAGCCTGTGCCACCAATAATCATTTACCTTCTTAATTTATTCTAAGGCCGCGGTGCCACTAACAATTTCTAAAAGCTCCTTGGTAATAGCTGCTTGACGGGCTTTATTCATTTGTAAGGTTAATTGACCAATCATTTCGTTAGCGTTTTCAGTAGCATTATCCATGGCCGTCATACGGGCGCTTTGCTCACTGGCTTTAGATTCTAAAAGAGCGTGAAAAATGAAATTTTCTACGTACATGGGTAACATTTCCGCCATAATTTCTTCTGCTTCAGGTTCAAAAATATAGTCTACCTTTTTTACCTCACCAAATTCTTCCGGTGGCTCAATAGGCAAAAGTTTAACTATTTTTGGCCGCTGAACTAAAACGTTAACAAATTCACTATAAATTACGTAAACCACATCTAATTCTTTTTTTTCGTATTTTTGCGTAACGAAAGCTGCTATTTCTCTGGCCTGATCAACCCTAACTGTTTCTCCTAATCCAATATACTCAAAAATGAGATTCCTTCTTAAGCGTCTAAAAAAATCACGCCCTTTTCTTCCCACGCAAATAAAATCAACCTCGGTAAAATTTTTTGCTTCCTGGGAGGCAAGACGAATTAAATTAGAATTAAAGCCCCCGCATAGACCCCGGTCAGCGGTAATAAGCAAAAAAGCCACTTTTTGCGGTTCACGCACTTCTAATAAGGGGTGCCTTACATCGCCTGCCGATATAGCCACCCGTCCCAATACTTCTCTAAGTCTTCTCGCATAAGGACGAGCAGAAACAACGTCTTCCTGGGCCCGCCTCATTTTTGCAGCCGCCACGGCCTTCATGGCCTTGGTAATTTGCTGGGTACTTTCCACACTTTTTATTCGACGCCTTAAATCGCGTAAACTAAGCATTTCTTCTTCTTTTTCACCACCTCATCATAAGAGATAGCCTTTTAATTATTTGACTTACTAAAATAAACAAACCATAAGTAAATGTCCCTTTTTAATTTTTTACGTTAACATAGACACAAAATTTTGCTTAAATTCATTTATGGCGCTTTTCAAATTTTCTTCTGTATCCTTACTTATTTCGCCTGTCTTCGCAATACTTGCTCCTACTTCTGGTTTGTTTTGGTGCATAAATTTTAAAAATTCTGCTTCAAAATTAAGTACTTTTTCCGTAGGTAGATCATCTAAATACCCGTTAACTCCTGTGTAAATAACCATTACCTGGTCTTCGGTGGCCATAGGAACATATTGATTTTGTTTCAAAAGCTCCATCATATGTTCCCCACGGTTTAAGCGGGCTAAAGTAGCCTTGTCTAAATCAGAACCAAATTTAGCAAATGCCGCTAATTCACGGTACTGGGCTAAGTCCAGGCGCAAACGACCGGCTACCTGCTTCATGGCTTTTACTTGCGCTTTTCCACCTACCCGGGATACTGAAAGACCAACGTTAATTGCCGGTCGGATACCAGCATAAAACAAATCAGGCTCTAAATATATTTGCCCATCGGTAATGGAAATTACATTGGTAGGAATATAAGCCGTAACGTCTCCCGCCTGAGTTTCAATAATCGGGATGGCGGTTAAAGAGCCTCCGCCAAAATCGTCATTCAGTTTACAGGCCCGTTCCAAAAGCCGGGAATGTAAATTAAATATATCACCCGGATATGCTTCCCGCCCGGGTGGCCGCCTTAAGAGTAAGGAGAGTTCCCGGTAAGCCACCGCCTGTTTTGATAAATCATCATAAGCGATAAAAACATGCCGGCCTTGCTCGACAAATTCTTCTGCAATTGCTGCTCCTGCATAAGGGGCAATGTAAAGCAAAGGAGCCGGTTCTGAGGCCGTAGCCGAAACTATAATGGTGTAGTCCATCGATCCTCGTTCGGTTAGGGCCTGAATAACATTGGCCACGGTGGAAGCTTTTTGACCAATAGCCACATAGATACAAATTACACCTGTACCTTTTTGATTAATAATGGTGTCAACTACAATGGCTGTTTTTCCTGTTTGCCGGTCACCCAAAACTAATTCGCGCTGGCCCCGGCCAATAGGAATCATAGAATCAATAGCCTTCAATCCTGTTTGTAAAGGTTGATCTACGGGTTTACGGGAAATTACCCCTGGGGCAATTTTTTCTACCGGGCGAAATTTCTCGGTAACAATAGGGCCTTTACCGTCTAACGGACGACCCAACGGATTAATTACCCTTCCAATTAAGGCGTCACCCACCGGCACGGAGGCAATTCTCCCGGTTCTTTTTACCATATCCCCTTCTTTAATGTGAGTATAAGGCCCTAATAAAACACAACCAACGTTATCTTCTTCCAGGTTTAAAGCCATACCCAAGGTAGGTTCGCTCCCTTCACCAGGGGCAGGAAACTCTAAAAGTTCCATGGACATGCAATCTTCCAAACCAAAAACGCGGGCAATTCCATCACCTACTTGAATTACCGTACCTACATCCCGCATTTCAATTTTAGCTTCGTATTTTTCAATTTGCTGTTGAATAATAGAACTAATTTCTTCTGGCCGTAAATTCATTCCTTAATTTACCCCCTCCTCTTTTCCTCAAACTGCTTGTCGGGTAAGATGTTCTTTTAAGTTGTCTAATTTAGCTCGAACACTGCCGTCAATAATTTTATTCCCAATGCGCAATATAACTCCCCCTATTAGGGAAGGGTCTACGTTAAAAGTAGTTTCAACTTTTTTGCCTGTAAATCTTTGAATTATTTGCTCTATCCGTACTTTTTCTTCTGTATTTAACTCTACGGCGCTAAAAACCTGGGCTTGGGTAATCTCTCTAATCTTATTGGCATACTCTTTATAGACCTTTAAAATATCCTTTAAAAAAAACTGGCGGTGGTGATCAACAAGTAAAAAGAGAAAGTTTTTGGTTACAGAGGAAATATTATCTTTAAAAATATTTTCTAAAAATACTTTTTTTTCTTGAACGGTTATAATAGGATGGTACAAAATCTTCTTAAAGTCACTCAAGCTTTCCACCATACCTACAATAAAATTTAGTTCCTGCTCTACTTCATCCAGTTTATGGTTATGGACGGCAACATTATACAGAGCTTCAGCATAACGGCTGCTTACCGCTCCTTTTAACATAATAAATCCCCTGCCTCTTTAACAAACTCAGTAATTAATCTTTGGTGTGTTTCGGGGCTAATTGTTTGATTAATAATTTTTTCAGCCGTAATAACAGATAGAATAGCTACCTGGTTACGTAATTCCGTTACCGCCTTTTCTCTTTCGTGAGCAATTTCAGTTAAAGCATTTTCTTTTAGACGAACGGTTTCTGCTTTTGCGGCTTCAATTATTTCCTGGGCGTGGGCTTCTCCAGTCTTGGTAGCTTGTTGGATAATGCCTTGGGCCTCTTCTCTGGCTTTTTGTAAATCACTAAGGTACTGCTGGTGAACAGCTTCCGCTTGCCGCCTTTCTTCTTCAGTTGCGGCAATATTGCTAGCGATATAATTTTGCCGCTGCTCTAACATTCTTACAATAAAAGGATATACAAAAAAACGTAGGAAGAGAAACAGAATAACAAAATTTATTATTTGGGCAAAAATTGTAGGATTAAGTCCTAAGGCCCCCAAAAAACTTCACTTCCTTCCCTTTACTTTTTGTTAAAGAAAGACGTTAGCAGGCTTTGAACAAGCAAAACCTGCTTTTCCTTTTTTAATTTTTAAATAAATTAATTGTTAAATAGTAATGACTGCTATATTTTACCAAATAACATGAAGGCGATTACTACACCAATAATAGGCAAAGCTTCGATTAAGCCGACACCAATAAACATAATGACCATTAAGTTTCCTCTTAGTTCAGGTTGACGCGCGGTAGCTTCTACTGTTTTACTGGAAACTAAACCATCACCAATTCCTGCTCCCAGCGCTCCCAAACCAACCGCTAAAGCTGCCCCTAAGGCTGCCCCGGCACTAACATCCATCTTTTTTCCTCCTTTCCTTAGTTAAATTTAATGTTCTTCTTCGGCTACGGCCCTAGCCGTATAAGCAATAGTAAGCATGGTAAAAATAAAAGCCTGAATACAACCCACAAATATGCTGAAGGCTAACCAAATAACATGAGGGAGAAAACCTAGAAAATAAAAGGTTTTTAGGCCAATTAAACTAAGTAAAACGGCCATTAAAACCTCGCCCGCAAAAATGTTTCCGTAAAGACGGAAGGCCAGCGTTACCGGCTTAGCTAACTCTTCTACTACGGTTAAGGGCAAGAAAAACGGGTAAGGGTGAAGGTAGTATTTTACGTAACCCCCCCCCCTATACCTAAAGCCAAGAATTTGAACCAGAATAAAAACCATAACAGCCAAACCAGCGGTGGTATTAAGGTCTGCTGTAGGTGACATCATGGTAGGTACTAAACCCCAAAGGTTACTAAAAAGCAAAAAGATAAATAAAGCAAAGATTAAAGTCATTATACTGGCCCCTTTATGCGGGTCTAGGTTTTCATTAACCAGGCCACGCAAGAAATTAAAAATTTCTTCTGCCAGGAGCTGTTTTTTGCTTGGTTTTTTCATCTCCATGTTACGGGTGGCCCACACCCAAAAAACAGCAATTATAATCATTACTATCCAGGTCATAATTAATGTTTTCGGATTAAAAGCCAAGTGCATGTTTCCAATGGTAACTTCCCAGGGATGATGTGGAAAATGCCAGATATTTAACTCTTCGTGAATTTGCTCAATAGACTTCACTTTTTCACCTCCTTCTTATCAAATTATGTTTTTCGAGTATAACCATTTCTATTTTACTCCGTTTAAAGGCCTGAAAGGTCAAATCCATCACCATCACCCAAGGAACTAATAAAAGCCCTATTACTAACCCAAAAAAACTGGCCGTACCTATACGGCTGGCCAAAAACGCCATGGCTAAAACCAAGGCAAGTCGCATCATCATGCCTGTCCCTATAAAATTTTTAAACTTACCAGGTTCCATAAAGTTAAGATAACTTACTCTTTTAGCTAAAAAGAAGGCATTTAATAACCCGGTAATTATTCCTAGTAGCAATCCCCAGCAAAAAGTATTGTATAGTTTTCCTGATAAACTAATATACAATATAGAAACTAAAATACAAACAAATGTTATAAAAGTTCTTTTTAATAAATCATTTAATTCGTTAGCCGAAATAAACCACATATATTACTTTTTACCCCTTATCTTTCCAAAAGCGGCTTATAGTTTGTACAACTCCCAACATTCCAACCAATAATCCCATTAAAATACCGGCCACTAAAAACCATGGCTCAGTATGAAAACGGTTATCCAACCATTTTCCTAAATAAAAACCTGCTATTATGGTAACCGCCAACTCTATTCCAATAGATGTAGTGGCAGCCAGCGCCTGAATAAGTTCACTTTTTGAAGTTTGTTTTTTCATTTATTTTTCCTCATAAATTAATTCTACACAAAAACATTTTTTCCTTCATATTTATTCTGGAGGACCATAAATTTTTTTATAATTAATTATTCTTTCAGTATTATTCTACGAAAATGGTTTTATTCCTTCCTAAAACTAAGATAAAATAGATAAACTTTTATTTGATTTATCACTGGTAAAAAATTCTTGCGGAAGACTATTTATAAGTTTAAATTTGAAGAGAATAATTTTTACAATTCGTTCCGCCGCTTGTCCGTCGCCATAAGGATTTATGGCCTCCGCCATCTCTTGATACTTTTGCCCGTCTTCCATAAGAGCTTTTGTTTCCGCCACAATGTTCTTTTGCTCCGTCCCTACCAGTTTTGCCGTACCTGCGGCCACTGCTTCGGGACGCTCGGTAGTGTTGCGCATTACCAGTACTGGTTTGCCCAGGGAAGGTGCTTCTTCTTGTAATCCTCCTGAATCGGTAAGTACCAGGTAACTTTTGGCCATTAAATTTACAAAAGGTTCGTAGCTTAAAGGCTCCGTAAGATGAATACGGGGAGAAGCATTCAGTATTTTGGTTGCCTCCAAGCGTATAGCCGGGTTCTTATGAACTGGAAATACAATTTCTACCTCGGGATAACCTTCACTGATTTCTTTTAAAGCAAAAAAAATTTCCCGTAAAGGCTTACCCCAATTTTCCCGCCGGTGAGCGGTAACCAAAAGAATACGTTTTTTATCAGGTGAATAAACAAGCCTATTAAATAATTCATCTGCAAAAACGTAGTCAGGTTTTATAGTGGCCAGCAAAGCATCAATTACCGTATTGCCGGTAACAAAAACATCCTCCTTTTTTACCCCTTCCCGTAATAAATTATCCCGGGCGGTAGGGGTAGGAGCAAAATGCATATCCGCTAATACCCCGGTTAACGTGCGGTTAATTTCCTCGGGAAAAGGAGCGTATTTTTTTCTGGTGCGCAAACCTGCTTCCACGTGACCAACGGGTATTTGTAAGTAAAATGCGGCCAAGGAAGCAGCAAAGGTGGTGGTTGTATCTCCATGAACTAAAACCAGGTCAGGCTTTGCCGTTAAAAATATTTTTTTAAAACCGGTCAAAACCCGGCTGGTTACATCAAAAAGGTCTTGTTTTGCCTGCATGATATTTAAGTCATAATCAGGAGAAATTTTAAATAAAGTCAACACCTGGTCCAGCATTTCGCGGTGCTGTGCGCTAACGGCTACCTTGCAGTCAAGCAAATCAGGGTATTTTTTTAATTCTTTAACTACCGGAGCCATTTTTATTGCTTCCGGACGGGTACCAAAAACAACCAGCACTTTAAGCATAAATAAGCTCCCCGCTATAATCCACAATCCACCTTTACCATTATCGAACCTCGAACCTCGAACATCGA
>DHGP01000025.1 GCA_002402825.1 Firmicutes bacterium UBA4795 | reverse complement strand
TGATTACTGGGGAGAACTGAAAACTCTAGAATTCACCTACCGGGTAATCCGGGTTTGGGAGCATCCCAGACAAACCGTCATTGACCAGGAGCTTATTGGTTTGTATCCCCTACTTCCCCTGATGAAAGGTAAAATAGATGAAGAACCCCGGCAAATCTTACAGGAAACCTTTGAAGTAATCAATAAGGTTAAGGATGAAGCCTTGCGGCAGGACCTCTTGGTCGTCATGGGTATCTTAGCGGGTGGTAAATACGCCGCCGAACTCGTTTATTCTTTGATAAAGGCTGATAAATGGAGTTATTAAAAGAATGGCTCCAAAATATTGAGATAGGAGGGAAATGGTTATGGAATCTCCCATTTACCAGGAATGGGTAAAGGAAGAAAGGATAGAGGCAGAAGCAAGAGGAGAAGCAAGAGGTAGAATCGAGAAAGCAAGGAAAGACATTTGCAAATTTATGGTGAAAAGGTTTGGTGTTGACTCCGGCGAAACAATGCAAAAGATTAAGCAGATACCTGCCCTGGACATTTTAGATAACCTTATGGAAGAACTATTTGCCGCCAACACCCAGGAAGAAGCCCGGACCATCATTGACCAATACATCGCCAGAGTTCTTTAGTAAATAAAATTAACGACACCGTTAAATAGATAGAGTAATCAGACAGGAGGTGCGTTATGGGAACCAAAGAGCAACTCATTAGAGAGATAGAAAGGCTTCCGGAGGGTCTCATAGATGAGGTATATGATTTCGTCGATTTCATACGGAAGCGGAGGGAGTCTAAGAATAGGGATGTAGGCTCATGGGGTGATTTTTCCCTAAACACTGGTGTATTTGACTTCTGGAACGTTTTGTGATAAACTTAAGGAAAATAAAAGGGGAAGCGCAGTTAGCGCAAAAACCTTTTACATTTCGGGAAGGCAGACAGTGTTTCAATTTTATGCTTTGCCCAAAACAAAAGTAAAGCTAGAAAGCAGCTTAAAAAGAATTATTCTGCTTACTGGTAGTTTCAACGGCTATTGGAACTTTGGTGACCTTTTGCAATTAAGGGGAGCTATCCGCTGGTACGAAATTAATTATCCAGAAGATCTAGTTTGCCCATTTCTGCACTTAAAAACTATTGCCAATCATAAGGATTTGGAACTTTTAAACCGCCTTTTTGCAACCGAATACTGGCTTTTTTATGCCCACCATGAGGAAATTGATGCTAATCAGCAGACAGAAGCATTGGGCTTGGAACCTTTAAAGGTTTTGAACAACCAGGCTCAAGCTTTATTGCATGTTTATGGAGGAGGGTTCTTTAACCGTTTCTGGGGTCACTGGATGCTTTCTTTAATAGAGCAGTTGTTACGCCTGTTTTCTGTCACTCACTACCTGATTTCAGGACAGCAGGTTAGCCCGGATTTTGCAGGTATTCTGGCTAAACATTGTCAATATTATCAACCGGATTTAATTGGTTGCCGCGATCCCTTAAGTGTTCAGTTATTGCAAACACATGGTATTCTGGCATCTCTTTCGGGCGATGATGCTTTTGAAGAGCTTCTGCTTTATAAAGCACCACAAGAAGCCGTAACTAAATCACTGGTTCAGGCTGAATCATTTGGGCTTCACCTGAACCTTTCGGGTTATGTTTATTCTACCCGCCAGGGAATGATTGAGTTAAGCCAGGAACATGCCTTAGTACAAAAATTAAATAATTCCTTCCAGTTGCTTCTTGAGCGTTTTGGATCAACTGCTCAACCGGTAATCGTAGGGGCATACTTAGATGACCGTCCTGAATTGGATGATAGCTGGGCATGCATTAAAAAGACTCTGTTTACAAAGTATTTCCCTCATTTTACAGCACTGGACCTTGTTGGCTTACTTATCCAGGGTAAATTATCGGGAGCAGCAATCACTCTCCAGCAGCTTCAGTTATTTGTTGCCATGTCTTATCATACTGCCTTATTCTTGAAAGTTTTAGGCGTTCCCACCTATTTGCTGGCCTTTAATGAGTATTACCAACAAAAACAACAGGGAATAGAAAGCTGCTCACGATCACTGAAAGATTTTTTAAAAACAGAACCAAAGCAAATTTTAGCCGAGCAAGATGCCTATCTTTTAAGCCACCGGCAAGCCCGGCAAAGCTGGCAAGATTCAATGCGCGAGGTTTTGAACAAACCAGATATAAAACAAAACAGGATGCTGCAACCAATAGAATATCAAAAGAAAATTGAAGAAAGTTTGCCTGATAAAACAATAGAGCAGGTAAACCAAAATGCAAGGATTATTGAGCTTGAAAATTGGATTATCGAACTAGAAAAGGACAAAGCCTGGCTGGAGGAACAATGGCAAAACTGGCAAAAGGAAGCTGAGGAAAGAGGTATCCAGATTAAAAATTTACAGGATTGGGTTGCCGAACTAGAAAAAGCCAAAACCTGGCTAGAAGAGCAATGGCATTATTGGCAAAAGGAAGCTGAACAGAAGGCAGTAAAGATACCAGAGCTTGAAAGTCGGGTTGCTGAACTGGAGAATAATCTAAAAATCATATACGAATCTAATAGCTGGAGGTTAACCCAGAAATATTGGCGGTTAATGGACAATCCCCAATTACGTACTTTGTTAAAACCAGCAAGAAAGTTTTTTCTAAGGCTGTTAAAAAATGATAAAAATTAAAGGTTAAACTTGCTTGGAAACACAATGAAAAATGAGTTGACTGGAGAATAAAATCTGGCAATCTACCACAAACCGTTGAATTAAGTAAGCTAAAGTAATTGTAAATAATTCTCATTAAAAGGAGTGTGAGCGGTGATTGACCCCTCTAATCCAGACTATAAAAATACACCTATCTCATCCAAAAGGTCACATTTTAATTATACTTTAAGTGATCCTAATTTAAAACCATGTGTGACAATCATTACTCCATTTTATAACCTAGGTTCAATATTCCATGAAACAGCCCAATCAGTACTTCAGCAATCTCTCCAACAATGGGAGTGGCTGATTATTAACGACGGCTCTACTAACGCAGAATCTCTTTCTATTTTAAAGGAATATCGTAATTGCGACCCACGCATCAAAGTTATTGACCATGAGATTAACAAAGGTCTAAGTGCAGCCAGAAATACAGGCTTTAAGTTGGCCCAAACTTCTTATATCCTTCCTCTTGATGGTGATGATTTATTAGAACCTACCACAGCCGAAAAATGGTTTTGGTTTTTAGAATCTTATCCTGAGTATGCTTTTGTTAATGGTTACTCCACTGGTTTTGGGGCCCAGGAATATATGTGGGAGAAAGGATTTCATTGTGGTGATGTTGTACTTAATGAGAATGTTTTAACTTATGCAAGCTTATACCGCAAGGATGTACACCATGAGGTTGGAGGTTATGACGAAACCATTCGCGGCGGCCTGGAAGATTGGGAATTTTGGCTACGCTGTGCCAACGCTGGCTACTGGGGTAACACCATTCCTGAATACTTGTTCTGGTACAGACGGCGCCCAATTCAAAATGACCGCTGGACAAACTGGGATGGAGGGCCGCGACAGAAAGCTTTTCATAAAATGCTTCGCCAGCGTTACCCACGGCTTTGGCAGGGTCATTTTCCTCAAATTCAAAAAAAGTGGCATATGCCTCTTGAAGAGATATCTAACGAACTAACTTGCAAAAACTATTTATTTAAAAAAAAGCCGCGTCTCTTAATGATTGTCCCCTGGCTTACCATGGGAGGAGCGGATAAGTTTAACCTAAATTTAGTTGAACAATTAACTAAAAGAGGATGGGAAGTTACCATTACTACCACGTTAGAAAATAATGATCCGTGGCTATATGAATTTGCCCGTTATACTCCTGACATTTTCATCCTTCATCACTTTTTGCGCTTAACCGATTACCCACGTTTTTTGCAATACTTAATTAAATCAAGACAACCGGATGTAGTTTTAATTTCTAACAGCGAACTAGGCTATCTTTTGTTACCTTATTTACGGTCTTTTTGTCCGGAACCGGCATATATTGACTTTTGTCATTCAGAAAAGGAGGAATGGAAAAAAGGGGGGTACCCTCGTCTTTCTGTCGGATATCAAGAACAGCTTGATTTAACCATTGTTACCAGCAAACACTTAAAAAACTGGATGCTTCAGCGGGGAGCTAAAGCTGAACGTATTGAGATTTGTTATATTAATGTAAACCCTGAGCTTTGGGCGCCAGATCCTGATAACCGGGCTAAAGTGCGTAAAGAGTTAGGCATTGCTGAAGAAACCCCAGTTATTCTTTATGCAGGACGTTTATGTCTCGAAAAGCAGCCGAAAGTTTTTGCTCAAGTTATGAATCAACTAAAAAAACACCGGCTGGATTTTCTGGCACTGGTTGCCGGTGACGGAGAAGACCGCCCCTGGCTTGAAAACTACCTGCGCCGTCATTTTTTAAATCAGCAGATCCGCATTTTAGGTTCTGTTTTGCCTGAGCGCATGCGTGAGTTGATGCTGGCAAGCGATATTTTTTTTCTCCCTTCTAAATGGGAAGGAATTGCCCTCACCATATACGAAGCAATGGCTAGTGGCTTAGCTGTAGTGGGTGCAGATGTTGGCGGTCAACGCGAGTTGGTGACGGAAGGTTGCGGCGTTTTACTGCCCACCGGAGACGAAAAAACCGAAGCTCAGCAATATACTGAAGTACTTACCCAGTTGCTAAAAGACCATACCAGGCGAAAAGGGATGGGACAAAAGGCCCGCTTACGGATTTGTGAGCATTTTCGCTTAGAGTTTATGGGAGACAGGATGGTAGCATTGTTTGAAAAGGCCTGTTCTTTACATAAAACTCAACCCCGTCCTGCTATAAGTCCTGGTTTAGGCTTGATGTGTGCAACGCAAGCTATAGAATATATCCGTCTTTATAAGGTAGCCGATTGGTTATGGCTTGAGCAAAAGAAAAAAAGGGAGGGAGGTCCTCCCCTGCCTGTAATGCCATTTAAAATTAGAGTATATACCCAACTGACCAGGTTAGCCGGACCTTTTTATCAAAGAGGTAAACAGCGGGGGTGGCGGTGGATGATGGTTCCATTAAAAAACTTCATTAAAAAGCGGTTTTTGGAAGCCTAAATTTAGGACAGGAGGAACTAAAAATTGCAGCCCAAAGTGGCGGTCATCATCCCCTGCTATAATTACGGCAAATTTGTTGAAGAAGCAGTGCAATCCGCTCTTAACCAAGATATAAAAATAGAGCTTATAGTTGTTGATGACGGCTCAACTGACCCTGGGACTTTAGATATTCTGAAAAGGTTGCGCAAGGCGGGTATTTTTATTCTCAGGCAACCTAACGGGGGTTTACCAAAGGCCAGGAATGCCGGCATTAAAGTAACTTCTGGCAAATATATAGTTTGTCTTGATGCAGATGATCTCATTAAGCAGTCTTATTGCTCTTCCTGTCTATCTGTGATGAAAGCACGACCTGAAGTTGGTTTTGTGTACCCTACCACCAGAGTTTTTGGAAATGAAAATAAACTATGGAGCAACATGAAATTTTCTTGCCTTCATTTGTTAGTGGATAATTACATCCCTTGCGCGGCCATGTTTCGGAGGAAAGTATGGGAAGAAGTAGGAGGATTTGCTGAAGGGCTAAAAGACGGTTATGAAGACTGGGATTTTTGGCTAGCAGCCGTTGAAAAGGGATGGCGCGGATATCATATTCCGGAAGCTTTGTATTGGTACCGAAAGCACGGACAAAGTATGCTAAGCTCTTCCAACTTACAAAGAAAAGAGTTAAAAAAGATTTTACGCCAAAAGCACCGTTCCCTTTATTCGCCACACCGTATTTTCTCAATGATTAGAAAAGAGTATTTTTTTCTTCCTCGTGTTGCAAGGGCATGGGTTAAAGAAACTCTTTTCCGCCCGGTCCACCTTCGCATGACGAATAAAAGCGTTGGTCTGCACAGGTATTTATAAATAATTTTTAAGCCCTTTATTTCTAAGGAAAACCAGGTTAATAAAAAATGCAGAAGGACAAAAAATTTAAGTTGTTTTATTCAGAGTTAAAAATTTGGCTCCTTTTTGCTGGTGGATATGCTATTATATATGCCCCTGTCTGGTTTACCCCATATTTATTTTCAGATGATAACTGTTTATTTGCACAAGCAATAAGGGGAGTTTTATATCCAGGGCTAAAGGGAGTTATTGCCGCTGGGCAACCGGTTTATGCAGGGGCTTTATGCTTGGGGTTTAATTCTATTGACAGTATTGCTGATTTTAGAATTATAAGGCTCATAAGTATATTAGGTATTGCCACTACTGCCTGGGTTTTTTATTTATTTTTATCCAGGGCTGGTTGGAATCGGAAGGCAGCACTTGCTTGTTCCTTTGTTTTGGGAACAATGCCTCCCTTTCAATTATACGCTTCCTCCTGACTTTATCAGTTCGCCTAGCGTAAACCCGCATGAAACCTGGAAATGAAAAAACAAAAGTGTGCATTTTGCCACTACATCGATTCATTTATTTTACAAAGTCAATTCCTCCGCAGGCGTAACATTTTTTTGGTGATTTAATCCGAAGTACCCGTAAAATTTGATTACCCAGTTCCGTTCCCTTGGTTTTGACGCAAAGCATTTTCTGTTCAATCTCCATCTCGACGAAATTCATTGCATTGAGCGCTTCCCGGATTCTTTCCAGAGAAGCTGATATATTGGCTTTTTTAAGCTAAAATTCAAGGGTCCTTTCCAGAAGAAAAGCCAGAAAACAGATCACAAAGTGACCTTTAATTCTTGAGTATCGGTCCAGTGGAAAACAGGCCTGACTGCAAGACGTGCGGTAGCGTAAAATTGATTGTGTAAAAAGGATTTCAAACAAAAATGGCGTACCCTTTAAATAGACAAATTCACCAAAATAACCAAAGGAGGGTACACCATTGAAAATAAGTCTACCAGAAGAAATGCAAAATGTCCAGATTAATGAAAAATGGGGGCAGGAAATTTTCATTGACGGCTTGGTCGAATATATCCGAGGTTTTATCAAATATGCCGTAGAGCAAGCGGTAAAACATGAACTAACCAACTT
>DHGP01000020.1 GCA_002402825.1 Firmicutes bacterium UBA4795 | reverse complement strand
GTATTGTCATTTGCTTTATCTAAATTGATTAACTCAATACCTGATGGTGAGTTTTTATATGTATTCCATAGAAATGAATTAAATCTCATAATTTACCTCCAAATGGGTTCGACCTGCAAAACAACCCTTTTCGATGGCAACATATGGTTTTTAAGGATTTAGCTGACATTGTTCTGATCATGCTCTTCGTAAAGTGTCGCAGAAATTAGAAACACAAAAAAGCCATGTAAAAAGAAACAGATCACTTTTTGCTGCTAAAATGGCATATACTTTGCCATTTTACAGTTTCCCTTGTTTTACTTATTCATCATTCCAAGCCCAAAAGAACGGCAGCCAATTCCGGCTGGTTATATCTCATATATGAGGATGATTTCCACTTGTGGAATTCTGCATAAGCATGTAAAATAACCGAATGCCATGACTTAAAGAAACTTTCCGGCAAAACCATACCGTGATCCCATTGAAAATAGGCTAACTTAATGTCTTTACCTTTTGTCCACCGTTCATCAAAACTCTCTGTCCTGTAAACGCCAATGGTTTCAAGATTATTAAATACCCCCAGATCAATAGAAAAAATAACCTTAAAAGAATCATCCGAGCGCTCAAATCTGAGAATCAGCCACTGTCCTAAATTTGCGGTAATTCTTTTCCCATCACGATATGTAAATGATAAAATATGCTTTATATCATCATAGGCAAGAATATCAATTATTTGTTGGATAATTGACCTGGCTGCTATAAAATCTTCTTCAATAGGAAATACACTGGCAACCATTTCCCTGACACTTACAGAAGGAAGCTTATTTATAAAATCAGGTGCTGGACACGGCCATATTTTTAATGCCAAATCAGCCAATATATTTGCCCGTTTTAAGATTTCCTCCCCGTTCCAGTGTTCAAGCCTGGCAAGACTTTTGTTAAGCTGAAGCGGGCTATTTGCAAATCCGCCTTCCAGATCCCGTTTTTCAATAAACGGGCGGTCATTCAACTCAGAATTGTAACCCGTCAGCGTTAAATTACCAATGGTATGAAGATAAGCGGAATGAACTTCTTCCCAATTCTCGCCCAGTTCTTTTCTCCAGTCTAAGGAAAGATTCTTATTTTGTGGTATTATATGCTCGATTGTATAATTCCCAACAATGACTTCTTCTTTGCGTCCGTAGTTTTCTAGTTTCCGGAGCAAATAATTACGGTTGCGGAAGTTGTAAACATCTTTAGCGACAAACTTTTTGCGAAATTCTTCATCTCTGGGAAACCGTTTGTAGGAATCTTTATATAAAAAGGCAGCTTGTACACTTTCCAGATAATTTTTCTTCTCAATTTCCCTTCCAAGAGCTACAAATGTTTTGTTCAATGAGTTAGTTGATATCTCGCAAATTGCACGCCTGAAAACATAGCTCTCTACAAACTTTAAGATATTAATGAATTCATCCCGGGATAATATTTGGCGCTCATAATCATCATAAAGGGTCAAAAGAAAAGGATATGCTACATCGACCTTAAGCGTATTAATATCACGGAAAATTATGTTAAGTTCTTTATCCTCTTCTTTCGTGAGGACAAATTTTGCATAATATCTTGAGTAGCATAAAATGTCAGAAACGATTTGCTGAATAGATTCTTCTTTCTTTTGAACATATTTTTTAAAGCTCGAATAAATTTCATCAATTTTGCAAATGCGTCCAGTTTTTACGGTCAAATAATCACGAATAAATCTATCAAAAATGTCAGGGACCTCTGAATTTCTAAAACTATCCTCCATTTTGTACCAATAATTATTATAGAGTTCCTCTTGTTCATCTTTATCTAATTTCATTAAAATATAGTTTCTAATAAGATCAGCTTGAGATAAGTCAAGTCCTTTGGAATTAAGGCTTTCAAAAATAAGCTGGGGATTATCATAATTTCTATCCAAAGCAATATCAACAATAATTAATTTTCCAAGGCCGCGATAAAGTAAAGGAAGGTTAGTGTATTTTTGAACCTGTCTTTCAAAAAACTTATAAGTTTCTACAATACGTTTTGAAGGAAGATCCGCGTCCCTGTCCTCAAGTAAAAAATTCAAAGTGTCTTTATCTCTTTTTGTAAGCAATAGCTTATAACGCAACTCTCCTGTTTCTTCGCTATTAAAAAGGTAATAGTTGTTGATTTTTTTGCGGGTTATTTCAGCTTCTTCATTACGTTCCATCAGGGTTTTTCCAAGAACTGCAAGCAATAGGAATATGGTCGTTAACCGCTGCTGGCCGTCAATTACCATTAATTGAGGCACTGAGGTAACTTGATAAAGACCTTTTTCGATATATACGATGGAACCAATAAAGTGCCCGGCTACAGAATCGTTCTCCGCCGCCCAGCAAATATCATCCCACAACTGTTCACACTGTTCCAAAGTCCAGCTATAAGTACGCTGGTAAATGGGTATGATAAACTGTTTTCTTCCCTCAAGAAGTTTTAAAAAATTGCTTTCAGTGGCTTTCATTAAACTTTAACCTCAAAGATTACTTATTCATCTAAATTCATTCTTCTTTATAAAATAACACCTTCCACTGTTATCAAAGGCAGCAACCACAATAACAAAAACCAGTTACTTATTAAAACCGGTTTTATTATTTATGCAAAATTATCCAGAAACCTTATTTTAATATTGAACTTTTTTCTTTAAAGTCATCCCAAGTTAAAATACCTTTTTCCAAAAAGCTTCTTCTGTTTTTTCCCAATTTCAGGGATAAAAATAAAGGTATTTTTAATCATTTTCTACCACCTGAAGATGACTAAAAAATTTGGTAAATAAATTATGACTATTCTATAAGTGAGGTATTTTTTCCTCTGATTTAAATAACTTTTTTAAAAAAATTACCCCAATATTCAATAATTAATAGATAATGGTATAATAAAATTAAATATTTATACTTACAAAGCAGCACAAAGAAAAACGAAAAATCCAAAATATGGTGTATAATACTTGATAATTATACACCATATGTTACAATGATAAACAAAAGGTGGTTTTTGAATATGAATAGCGCAAAGATGGTCAGGCGCCAATTATACTTACCGGTATCACTAAATGAAGAGCTTAAAAAATGGTCCATAAGCTGTAAAGTATCGGAATCAGAAATCCTGCGCCGGGCGTTGTCTGCATACCTGGAACAGGAAAGGCGGCGCAATACCCCTTTGGAACAAAACCCCGTTCTAAAGGCGATTGGAATTTTTGAAGGTGGGCCGGAATGTTTTAAAGCCGGAGAAAAACACGATGAAATTGTCTACAGCCTGGAGAATATAGGGTCTTAAATAATGAAAGCTTTTATTGACACTGGGGTATGGTTCGGGTATCTCGTCCGGGGCGACCAATATCACAGCGAGGCTACCCATTTGATGCTCGACTTGCAGACAAAAGGAATTTTGCTCATCACCCCTGAACTCGTCCTGTCCGAGATTTATGTATTCCCTGAAAGAAGTTAAGTCCTGGATAAAACACAAAGAATTACCCGATACCTTAGTGGCTTGCTACCGAGGTTCCTTCTTTGCCTTGTTTATGAAACTGAACTTTTAATGGGTAATTTAACTTTTAATGGGTAATTTAAACTTTATAACGACCCGTTAATTGCAACATTAAAAGTGTTAGGAATAAATTGAAGGCTAAATAAATTATTTAGGTCCGGAGGTTTTGAGAAATGAAAATTTACTGGTATGGCCACGCTTGCTTTCTAATCGAAACAACCAAAAAAATATTAACTGACCCTTTTGATCCTCAATTAGGATACCCTAAGTTAAAGGCAACGGCAGATTTGGTAACCGTCAGCCACCAACATTTTGATCATAATTATACTAAAGCTTTACCTGGAAAACCGCAAGTAATCCAGAGTACGGGCGAACATTCTTTTAACGGGATAAAAATAACCGGGTTTCCTTCTTTCCATGATAAGGCAAAAGGAGCCCAACGTGGTGAAAACATTATCTTTCTTATAGAAGCAGAAAACTTAAGAATATGCCATTTGGGTGACTTGGGCCATATCCTTGATCAAGCTCTAGTAAAAGAAATGGGAAGGGTTGATGTGTTATTAATTCCGGTAGGTGGTTTTTTTACCATTGATGCGACAGAAGCCAAAAAGGTAATAAGTCAAATAAACCCGTCTTATGTAATTCCCATGCACTATAAAACAAAATATATAAATTTACCCGTAGCTTCAGTAGATGAATTCTTAAAGTTTTATCCTTACCTAAAACAAAGTCAATTGGAAGTTTACGCCGGTAAAATGCCTGAAAAAATGCAAATAGTTTTACTTGAGCTTATATAAGCTGGCATCAGGTTTTTTGGAAATGCAAAAACTCAAAGGGACAGTCAAAAAGTGCGCCTTTTGTAGGGGCGTTAAATTTAACACCCCTACAAATCTTTATAAAAAGGGTAAACAATATATTGAGGTTTTTAAAGCAACACTATAATAACTCTGTTAAAAGATGCTGCGGTTTTATCATTTATCATGATCCTGTTTTGTACCCAAATTTACGCAATAGGGCTACTCGATCGTTTATTTCTTTTTCTGATTCTATTCCCTTAGGGGAAAGCCCATCAATTACCCCTAATATACCGCGGCCCTGTTCGGTCTCAGCCAGGACTACTTCCACCGGATTTGACGTAGCACAGAATATGTGGCATACTTCCTGACAGCCTTTTATGGCGTTGAGTACATTTATAGGAAAAACGTCCTTCATCACAATAATAAAGGTATGACCAGCCCTAATTTTAGAGGTATTTTCTACGGCGATTTTTATTAATTCGTCATCAGTACCGGCTTTTCTAATTAAGCACGGTCCGGAAGCCTCACTAAAAGCCAGGCCAAATTTGGGATTTGGGGCAGAGCCTACCATTATTTCATACAGGTCTTCAACGGTTTTAATAAAATGAGTCTGACCAAGGATAATATTACAGTTTTCAGGAAATGCTAATCTTTCTACCTTCAATTCCATTATATTGTCCTCCTTCCTCCCTTTATTCTTGCTTGCCTTAGCATATTTTTTACTTCAGTCCTATTTTAAAACATCTTACCCTGGCAAGGCAAGAATCATCATCCTTACTTAATGATCGCTCAAAGTTATTTTACAACTGCCAATATTAACAAATAGTTATTTATTACATCCTTAGTAATTATAACCGCATCTTCTTTTAGGTAAAACTTTTGAATTTATTCGCTCTAAAAATGTTTTATTTTACCCTTCCGCAACTATGATAAAATTCTTTTTCTCCTTTGCTTTATAAAGAGCCTTATCAGCAATTTTAAAGAATTGTTCTATGTCAATATCTTCTTTATTTTTTGTCGAGGCTATACCGACGCTTACGGTAATGCTACAAATGATTTTTTCATAAAAAAAAATATGTTCTTCTGCTTTTTTTCTTATTCTATCCGCAATTTTAAAAGCCTCTTTGACATCAGTTTGAGGGAGAATTACCGCAAATTCCTCTCCTCCCCATCGGGTAATTACGTCATTTCCCCTTGTATTGTTTTGCAAAATATCAGCAAATTGCCGTAATATCTGATCACCTGTTATATGCCCGTACGTGTCATTTATGCTTTTGAAATTATCTATATCAATTAAAATTAGCGAGACTGGTGTTTTTGTTTTCAATCCTGACAATTTTTCATGAAAATATCTTCTGTTGCACAGGCCAGTCAGCATGTCGGTTTGTGCTTGCTGATAAAACTTTTTAATCATGATACCACAGATAGCACTAACTATCATTTGAATTATTACAAAAGGCATCCAGACCAGATCATGATTATGGTGGTAATATCTATCCATCAAAAATGTGATAAGCCATAGAATTAGCCCACCTGATACTAAAATAACAGGAGCATGTTTATACATACTCTTCTTAACCCATATCACCTTTTTGGCCTCCATTTTTATGATAATATTTAACAATATATTTATCTATTTTTTGACTTATTTTTAGAAGAATACTTTTACTCATATTCATTTCGGCGGCATTATTAAGGATATTTCTTGCTATTTCTATTTTATTTTCTATTTTCACTCCACACCTCCCTATTAATAACAACATGCATAATTTTACATCGAATATTGGCTTTTTGCAAATAATAAAAATATGCATGTTGCAAATTCAGATATGGCTAAAAGTTAGATAAAGTACCTTAAAGCAGGGAGTGAATAAAATGGGAAATAAAGTAGACTTAGATAACAAAGCTATTGGGCAACGAATACGGGAAGAAAGGGGAAAGCTTGGACTTTCACGGGAAGAATTTGCAGAGGTCATAGGGCTTTCAGACTACTATGTTGGACAATTGGAACGAGGAGAGAGGCAAATGAGTCTCCCTGTTTTAGTTAAAGTTGTCAACTGTTTACATGTTCCTTTAGATTACCTTATTTTCGGCAAGGCTTCTGATAGTTTCTACTATTTTCATGAGGCAGATAATGTCTATGATACATGTGGCAGCGATAAAGATAAAGAATTAGATAGTTTGCTTAACAAATGCTCCCCTAAAGAACTAGAGCTAGTTAAGAAACTTATAAAAACTATTCTTCCTTATATGAGTAAAAACTAAAGAGTTTATTGTTCACACCATTGTTTTAAACCCAACGCTGGTCATCTGGGAATGAACCGCTATATTTAATGTTTACCCTCCGGCTTTTTCATAAGGATTATTTCGGTAGCCAAGACTTAGGCTTTGCAGATCTCCGTGTCAATAAGCACTTAGCCAACCTGATGAGTTCTCCTGGTTAGACCAGCACATTTGGCAACCGCAAAATCGATTAGAAAGCGGCAAGGTATAAGACTTTATTGCATTTTTAATTTTTCCGCTAAAATAAAACATAATGGCAAGGCCTTCCACTCACGGAACCCTTGCCATTTCTAACTTTTCTGGTGGGCCATACAGGAATCGAACCTGTAACCTGACGATTAAGAGTTAGCTAATAGGATTCTAACAAAGCTAGTAATACCAAGGGCCGGGTGGTATTTTTAGACTTTTGTTCGTCCAAAATAGTCTAGTTGGAAAGACTTGATATATAAGGCTTCTGAAATAATACGTTAGCAAATGGTTAGCAAAAATATATAGTCTTCGGTAGTGGTAATATGGCCACTACCGAATTTTTTTGACCTTTAAAGAGGAAAAATCACGTAAAAAACGAATTCTTAAAAGAGGAGGTAAATATGCTGAAACCTTACCTTTTTTTGAATTTCGTCTTTACCGTAACAGCCAGTTAATTAACCAAGTTCTTATCGCCAGGCTGGTTATTGCATATAAAGTAAAAGCTGTCCCTCCTGCTGAAAAAGAAAAAGAATTCTATAACTTACTAGAACAGTTTTTTTCTTTTTCCCTGCCTGAAAGCCACACTGCTGAATCCTTAGCCGGAGAACTTAGGCTTAATCACTATAAGACGCTCAAGGAGTTTGGAAGATTGGAAATATGTCTTTATAACAGATAAAATTACGGCAGGGAGCAACGGCAGTAACTTCTCTTGATATAAATTATCTCTTTCCTCTCTATGTTTACGCAGGAAAACTATCCAGTACACTTGAAGAGCATGAGAGCAAAGAAAAATTATCTAATATTAACCCAGAGGTTATGAAAGCCTTAATTGAAAATTACAAAACAATACCTGCACCAGAAGAAATTTTTTATTACATTTACAGTGTTTTATTCTCTAATATATACCGCGTAAATTACGCTGAATTTTTAAAAACTGATTTTCCCAGGATACCTTTTACCAAAGATTATAAGTTATTTATAAAACTAGGCGAGTATGGAAAACAGCTTGCAGACCTACATCTATTGAAGTCAGAAGAATTAGACATACCATTTGCTAAATTTCAGGGCGCAGGCGATAATCGGGCAGAAAAAGTGGTTTTCCAACCGGATAAGGTCTATATTAACAGCAATCAATACTTTGAAGGAATAGAGGAAGATGTATGGGAATATCAAATTAGTGGTTATCAGGTTTTGGATAAATGGTTAAAGGACAGAAAAGAAAGGGTTTTGCTGTTAGATGATATTAAACATTATTGTAAAATTGTTTATGTTTTGAAAAGAACGATAGAAATACAAGAAGAAATAGATTCTTTATACCAAGAAATTGAAAGAACTGTTATTTAACTTAAGTGATATACAAGGTCTCCAAAATAGTGCATTAGCAAAAGGAGGTGTAAGTTTCGGATACTACAAACAGGGTAGTTAATAATCTTGTCCGCTTAGTCAGTTATGTGTAAAATGTGCTGGCTTTCAGATATAATGTATTGTTTTCGTCAATGAGGTCAATAAAGGCGCCCGTATCAATAAATTTATAGTATCAATAAATTTATAAAGGTCTTTTGTAACCTTGAATCCCAATGCCTCTATCCGTTTGACCGCGCTCTTTAATACAGCGCTCGCCTTCGCTTGCCGTAATAATTTACACCCAAATCATTTAAAAATTAAACAATTTTAATTCCTTTTTGTATTATTTCTCTAAACAAAAAGGAATCGTCTTGGGCGTGTTTAAATTCTTCACTGGAATAAGCATGAGGTTCTACAATGAGTTTTAGCCCTCCAAAGACTTCCATTAAAAATACTGTTTCTTTAACGTAATTTTTGCCAAATTCGGGAGATATGATTGCTATATCAACATCACTATAAGGTTTTGGGTTATCTTTGGCGTATGACCCAAAAAGATAAGCACAATCTACCGGAATTTGCTTTTTTAAATTGGCTATTACTTCTTCAAGTCTTCTGATGACTGTTTCTCTTGGGACAACTTTTCGCTTATTTTTTCTTTTAGCCATAACACCGTCTCCTTAGAAGAGATTAAGATTTTTCGAGATTCTTCTTCGTTGCATACTGAAAGCAACCTTCTTTTTTTATCGGGATAACGAGTACTTATAGCATAGGTAGTTAGCGCCCTTAAAAAAAGCCTTTGTTCAGCAGAAAGCATTTCCCAAATCTCGGCATCTTCAGCCAAGGCAGCTAAATCATGAATAGGATAAGGTATTTCGTTATTAGTCGCAATTCTGGCTTTGATTGTTTTTTCTACTGCTTGCTGACAGAGAAATGCACAATGCAGGTATTTCTTGTTTTTATAGCATAACTGGGCTACTTCCAGGTCTTCATCTGCAATTGAAAGCCACTCATTAATCTTTTCTTCCAATGACATTTTTGACATTTTTGTTCTCCTCTTTGATGTACTTTTCATAAAGTTATCACTTTCAGTTAAAAAATTCAAGATATTTGATTTTGTAGGTTTTCCTAGTTTTCAGAAGTCTTGATATAAAAGGATTTCTAGCCTTGACTAAAAGTAGATAATATTTTAATCAAAGAAGTATTAAAACTTAAAAACATATCTACTTTTAAACTCGATAAATTTAGAAAAGAATTAGCAAAAAATGATAACTGGCAGAATTATTTTAAGTTAATTACTTATCGTCCTTTTAATATAAGGCATATTTGTTATTCCAAATGGATTATTGAAAGACCCATCTATGAAGTAATGCGCCACATAATGGGAGAAAATATAGCGCTTACTTTAGGACGACAAGTTAAAGCCAGTAAAGAATGGCGTCATTGTTTAATGTCCGATTCAATAATTGAAAGTAGTTTTATTTCTGATTAGGAAGTCTTATAAACCATGCTTCCAAAACAGTGTGTTAGCAAATGGTTAGCAAAATATTTGCAAAAACCATCAAAAATAAGAAATAGCAAGGTCTTCCACTCCCGGAATCCTTGCCATTCTTAATTTCCCTGGTGGGCCATACAGGAATCGAACCTGTAACCTGACGATTAAGAGTCGCCTGCTCTACCAGTTGAGCTAATGGCCCATATTTTTTAATGTGTTGCGGAAATTCGGTTTACCGAATTCCTCTTTAATCCAACCTCCAACCTCTTGCCTCCAGCTTCCAAAATGGTCGGGATGGAGGGACTCGAACCCCCGCCCTCTTGCGCCCAAGGCAAGCGCGCTAACCAAACTGCGCCACATCCCGTTATATGTATGATATAATTATACTCAAAAAAAGAAGTTCTCGTCAATAATAAAAATGCCCAGCTGCGGCTTTTAAATTTCTAGCTCTTTACATAAACGGTAAACTTTCTTCTTGTTGATCTGTTGTAGTAATAGATAACATTATCGCTAACTAGTTACCGGTCACATGGTGGCTCGGACACTTCGAGGACAGTACCATTGTCAGTGTTATTCTCGACCGGGTTATTCCATAAATCATATCGATTTGAACCGGGTGGTAATTCTAAGCGCCGGGATAACAACCCGGAAATAAGTAGTGACATAAGTGCTTAATTTCTGTTATATTGATATTAGCTTTATTAAGGATTTATGTAGATACGTCCGTAATAATCGAACGCCTGAAAGAAGAATTTAAAGACGCTGCCGTAAATCTTAAGTATGGTTATTCATTAATTGTGATAAGAAGTACTAGAGAGGTGATCACTTATGAAGAGCGAAAAGAAATTTGATGCAATGAAAATAATGCGTGAAATCAGAGATATGTTGAGCGAAGAGTTTATAATTATAAGCTATGAAGAAAAAGGTTTTTAAAAAAGAGAATTAAGCAATAAAAATGGTTTTTTTACACTTTTGGCGGAAATGATAATTTTAAAAGGTGGAATGATGTTTTTAGAAATAGTTAAACTGCCTGCACCAAAATATAGTAGTCCTACCTCAGTTGAAGCGGCTTTGCGTGCTCGAAGATCAATTAGGGATTACCAGGACTTACCACTAACCCTGGCCGAGGTAAGCCAGCTTCTTTGGGCAGCGCAAGGAATTACCAACCAAAGGGGTTATAGAACTGTTCCTTCTGCCGGTGCCCTTTACCCCCTGAAGCTTTACCTGGAAGTTGGAAAGGTAAAGGATCTTTCTTTTGGTATATATAAATACGAGCTTTTAAAACATGAACTTATAAAATACTTGGCTGAAGACAAAAGAACTGCTTTGGCTAATGCCGCCTTGAGACAATCCTGCGTGGAAAATGGGGCCGTAAATATCATTTTTTCGGCCGTGTACGAGCGGATAACCGGTAAGTATGGGGAAAGAGGTGTCAGGTACGTTTATATGGAGGCCGGTCACGCGGCCCAAAATATTTGCCTTCAGGCGGTTTCTTTAGGCTTAGGGACAGTTGTAGTGGGAGCATTTAGGGATGTTGAAGTGCAAAAAGTAGTAAATATGCCTGCCGAAGAGCATCCTTTGTATATTATCCCGGTAGGAAGAATGAAATAGACCTCATTAGGTCCGAAAAATAAGGTCTAATAGTTTTTTTAATAAAAAATTGATAAAATATTGAAAAATACGCAGTAATTGTAGGTATTGTCTGGTTAATCCCCGACCTGGTTAATCAAGGGACACTGGGCGGGATCTTAGCTGCTGCTGTAATTATCGCGGCCTTAGGCTATGTAATAGAAGGGCTCTTAGGTGGCCAGGTAGTTGCTCCAAACAGAGGAATTATTGGTTTTATTGTAACTTTTATTGTCATTTAACTGGCGCAATTTATCATGCCCGCCTTTTTACAGCTTAGTCTATGGGGGACGCTAATTTGCGCCGTTGTAGTTGGAGTCTAGGATGTTATTCTGCCCGAAAGAATTAAGGCTAAATGAATTAAATAAGAACATGCCCTGCGTAAACCGCAGGGCTTATTTTTTGCCGGCGAAAATATTTTACTTTGATATTATTCTTTATTTATTATTAATCCCACATACAGAACATCTAGGGTTTCTTTTAATTTTAAGCTTAAAAAATTCTAAAGTTAAAGCATTATACATTAAAAGCTCGCCAACTAATAATTTTCCTTGCTGTAAGACAAATTTAAGCGCTTCCGTGGCTTGAATTACCCCTATTAACCCTGGCAGAACCCCGATAACACCTACTTCCTTGCTAGAAGGAATTGCACCGGTTAAAGATGGTTCGGGATACAGACAGCAATAACAAGGCCCTACCCCAGGAAGAATAGTCATAGCCTGCCCTTCAAAATGTGATACGGCTCCATAAATCATTGGTTTTTGCACTATAACGCATGTCTTATTAGTTAAATAACGGGTAGCAAAATTATCACTACAATCAAGTACCAGGTCATAGCTCTGGATAAGCTTTAAGGCGTTGGAAACAGTCAGGTTTTCCTGATAGGTTGTTATTTCAATTTCTGGGTTTAAAGCCGTTAATGTTTGCCGGGCAGAAATAACTTTTGGCTCTCCTAACCGGGCAGTTTGATGTAAAATTTGGCGCTGTAAATTACTGCGCTCCAAGCGATCACCGTCAACAAGACCAATTTTTCCTACCCCGGCCGCAGCCAAATAATAAGCTGCTGCCGAAGCTAAACCACCTGCCCCAATTAATAAAACCTTAGCTTTTAGTAATTTCTTTTGTCCTTCTTCCTTTACTTCAGGAAGTATAATCTGGCGGTGGTACCTGTCTTTTTGCTCCTCCGTAAGAAACATAATATTTTTATTGTTCCCATCCAGTAAAGATAGCCTCTTCTTCTTCATAAATGGCATTAACTCGCTGACGAGCATCTTCCCTAACTTTTTCGGCCTCTTCTTCGCTTAAATTTTGGGAAGCAATCCAGTTTTCAAGCAGCCTTCCCCCTGGCGACCACATCTCCAATGTCTCACGTTCGTAAAACCATGCTTTCAGGTTAACATTATATTTGGCTAAAATCTTCCATACTTCATCTCTTTGCCGGTCATCACAGTATACGCACATGACACATTCTTCTAATCCTAAGTGCTTAAGAGGAACACGGTCATATTTAACGCAAGGGATAATTCCTTTTTCAACGTAAGGGTCAATATTTTTAGCCAGGCTATCAAATTCAGAGCGTGTTCCAATAAGCACCCACTTCCCCCAGTGCTCTAAATATTCTTTATTCGTTAAAGGTTTTCCCTGATAGGCAATATAGTGATACCCGTAAAAAGCATCAGGGTGAAAAAGAAAGATAAAATGTGATTCTGGCCGGTCAACAATCATGTTAAACATCAACCTCCCGCAATAGCCTGAATAATAGTAATTTCATCCCCATGTTTTAAAGGGGTATCTATACCTTGAAGATACCTTATGTTATCTCCGTTAACGTAAACATTTAAAGCCCCAAGCATTTTTCCTTGTTCATTACATATTTTACCTTTTAAACCCGGGAATTGCGTTTCAAGTTGGTTTAAACATTCCGCCACATCCTTTGCTTCACATACTATTTCCTTTTTACCCCCGGTTAAGTTACTTAATGAGCCCTGGATTCTAACGGTAATACCCATCTAATTCCCCCCTTGTTTATTATATTTTTAGTCATGTTTTAGCTTATATATTTTACAACCTTAATTTATAAAAATTATAAATTATAAGAATTATTTTTGCAAATTAAATTTATGCCCTATTTCATAACCTTTTCCCGCTTGCTTTCTTAGCTTAAAAAGAATAAAATTTAAGGCAAAATAAGGGAGAGACTTTGGCGTCATGTTGCGTAAGCATGTATACCTTAGCGGCCGGGTGCAGGGTGTTTATTTCCGGGAGCATACCTGCCAAATGGCCAAAAAACTAAAAATTACCGGCTGGGTAAGAAATTTACGGGATGGTCGGGTAGAAGCAATTTTTGAAGGCTCCAAGTCTGCGGTGGCTGAAATGTTACGGTGGTGCAATCAGGGCCCGCCGGCCGCAATAGTGGAAAAAATAGAAGAAACTAACGAAGCCTACCGCGGTGATTTTCCTGATTTTAAAATTCTCCCTACCAAATAGTTAAGAGCTTAATTAAATTATCTTATCATCTTATCCTATTTTTATGCAACCAGCTAAAAAAGATTTTCCAAACCTGACGATATGTAGTGGTAAATTGGTGGTCACCCCCTTCAATCCAGGCTAATTCTTTAGGCTGGCCGGCAGCACGATAAATTGCTTCAGCCTCAAAGCTAGAAACTACCTCGTCCTGAACGCCGTGGATTACCAAAAAGGGTCGGGGGGAAATTAAAGAGGCGCAATGGGTTATATTATATTTTTTAATATCCTTTAAAAATTCATCTTTAAGTAAAACAACCTTTTTTTCCGTAAAAGTTTTTTCTGTTACGTCCCGAAAAGGTTGCGAGGAGCCAACAACGAGCCTTTCTAGCGTAACTGGAGCGGCCCATGTACAAACGCCTGCCACCCGGTGGTCATAGGCAGCTAGACCTAAAGCAGTTGTTCCGCCAAAACTACGTCCCTGGACAATAATGGGGCTAAACCCCTGCCGGCTGCACCACGATACAGCACTTGCCAGGTCGTCTATTTGTCTGGTTAAGGTAAGATCTTCAAAAGTACCTTCACTTCCCCCAACTCCGGTAAAATCAAACAAAAATGTTGACCAGTCGTAAGCTGCCAACTCCTCAGCCATTTCTATAGCTCGTCCTCTTCCTTCTTTACTCCCCGCTAAACCATGGCAAACCACTACGATAGGGCCTTTTTTACTCGCCGAAACGCAGTAAAGGCCGGCTAGTTTTAAACCCTTAGAATTATTAAAATTCACTTTACTCCATTGATACATAAAACTTAACCTTGTTTTTTTTAACACTCCTAATTTTTAAATTAAAATTTCTAGTAAAATGTTTTTAATTGTTGTTTCAATCTAGTCTTAAGCGGGCGTCAAGAGCCAGTACTCCTTTAGGCATTACCAATAAAGGGTTAAGGTCTAGTTCCTGAATTTCAGGATGATTAACAACCATTTGCCCCAGGTTAAGCAAGGAATTAACCAAAGCTTCCAGATCCAAAGGGGGCTTACCCCGAAAACCCAAAAGCAACTGGTAAGAACGCGTTTCCTGAATCATGGCCAGCGCCTGGGTACGGTTAATTGGGGCAATCCGAAAAGCAATATCTTTAAATAATTCGGTGTAAATGCCTCCTAACCCGTAAACCAAAACAGGACCAAAAACCGGGTCCTTTTTACTTCCCAGGATTACCTCGATACTATCCGTATTAGTAACATAAGGCTGAATAAGAACCCCTAAAACCTGTATTTTTAACTCTTGATTTAACTCAAGGGTCTTCATTTTCTTAAAAGCTTTTTCCACGAGAGCAGGGCTGTTTAAATTTAAATAAACGCCTCCTACGTCAGATTTATGAGTAACTTCAGAACTTAATACTTTCATGACTACCGGATAACCAATTTCTTCAGCTGCGGCCAATGCCTCAGCTAAATTGTAAGCTTCTTTTGTTGACACGGTAGGAATACCATAAGCTTGAAGTAATTCTCCCAGTTCAGGAAAATTAATCATTGCATTATTTTGTTTTCGGTTCGTATAAAAAAAATTTTTAACCCGGGTTATTTTTTGATCATTAAAAGCAATGAGAGGCTCCTTTTCCTCCGTGGTTTCCAGGGCAGGTTTTATCCGGTGATGGTAATGGTATAGTGCTCCTAAAGCAGCCATCGCTCTTTCTGGTGAATGATATGCTACAATCCGACCTGGCTTTTCCAATATAGAGGCAAATTCCTGCCGGTAAGGACCATATACCCAAACCGCCACCGGTTTTTCGGGGTGTTTTGCGGCAGCTTGGTTAAGCAAATCAGATATGTTTAATAATTTATCTTGAGCCGGATGGAGGTACGCGGGTGTAACACAAAATACCGCGTCAACTTGATGATCACTAAGTACTATCTCTAATGATAAGGAATAAATATGGCGGTATCCGTGCATCATTCCTGCCGGCCAAATATCGGCCGGATTAATTACTTCCATCCAATCAGGAAAAACTTTTTTAAGACGGCTTACAGTGGAGGGGCTGAACTGCGCTAATTTTAAGTTGTATTTACTCATGGCGTCAGCCGTTGCAATTCCTGCCCCACCGCTAATGGTTAAAACCGCAATCCTCGGACCTGAAATGGACTGGTAAGTAAGAAAAGTCTTATTAAAAGAACGCATTTCTTCGACATCTTGCACCCTAATAATACCACTTTGTTTAAAAGCCGCCTCAAAAACGTGGTCCTCGCCGGCTAAAGAACCACTATGCGACATGACTGCTTTAGCTCCTACCTCACTACGACCTGTTTTTAAGCAAAAAATTGGCTTTTTACGGCCCACTTTTCGGGCAAGTTCCATAAATCGCCGCCCATTTTTTATTCCCTCAATGTGTAAATTTATTACTTTAATTTGAGCGTTATTACCTAAATACTCCAGTAAATCACTTACTTCGACATCGGCCGCATTACCAAGATCAATTCCTAAGCCAATCCCGGCTGTAAAATCAGCTGAGCCCACCAGAAATATTCCTGATTGACTAATCATACAATTATGGTTTATTTGACGGTGAAAATCAACAAAAACAGTATGAAAATCAGTAAAAGCATTTATCACGCCAATTGTATTAGGCCCAATAAGCCGGGTCCTGGTACCCTGGATTATTTTATTCATTTCTGCCTGCATCATTTGACCTTCTTTGTCTCCATCGGCAAAACCCTGAGTGATAACAATTATAGCCTTAATTTCTTTGGCTACACACTCTTTTACCACTTTTAAGACCGCTTCGCGGGGCGTAGAAATAACCGCTAAATCTACCACTTCCGGTAATTCTAATATTGAATGATACAATGTTTGGCCTAATACTTCCCCTCCCTTAGGATTAACAGCATAAATCCGGCCGCTAAAACCGGTTTTCAGCAACGGGTCAAGAGGATTGTATGCTTCTGGTTCTGTACGGGTAGTTACACCAACTAAAGCCACTGAACGAGGATTAAGAAAAAATGCAATTTCATTAAGAGAAAGCAAATACTAAAGCCTCCTAAATATCTTTTTAAATATAAAAATAAAAAGCTATTTTAAACATAAAAAGGAACTTTTAGCATATTTTAAAATGTCTTAAAAGGCAATTCTTTTTACCACGCTAGTATAACCGTTTTTATCTTTCTTAGCTATATCTCCGGTATAATAAACGCCTTTTATTCTACTCCAGTATCTATCTTGATAAAGTTCTGGATTTTCATAAATTGTTCTTAGCATATAAGGCCAGGGTTTTTTTATTACCAGGTACCCTTCTTCTTCAACCCCTACTTCTTTTCCCTCTTCATTTACAATCCCAACTATAATTCCAGGGAAAGCCATACCAATGGAGCCAGGTTTTAAAGGTTTAGTTGGTAAAGTGCTAATTAAAAGTCCACCTGTTTCAATTTGCCCCCAGACGTCCATAATATGACATTTTTCTTTACCTACTACTTTAAAATACCAGTTCCATGTTTCTAAATCTATTGGTTCATCCATGGTTCCTAAAAGTCTTAGACTTGACAAATCATGTTTTTCCAACCAGGCATCGCCCTGACGCATAAGGTTTTTAATATTTGAAACTATAGCGGCAAAAATATTAATTTCGTATTTTTCAACTAACGACCACCATTTATCCGGGTAAGGATAAGTAGGGATACCTTCGTAGAAGAAAACAGTTGCTCCATTTAATAAGGGACCGTATACAGTATAGGTATGGCCTGTAATCCAAGCCGGATCAGAGGTACACCAATAACGGTCAATATCTTTTATGTCCCCAATTAACTTGGTAGTAAAATAGGCCCCTACCATATAACCACCATGAGTATATAAATATCCGTTAAGTAAACCTGAGCGTTGTGAAATATGGGGCCGATAAATTATAAAAAGCGGGTCCTCAGCGTCCATAACTTCGGTATCTTCTTTACCGGTAATAATAGGAAGATTAATTAGTTCGTGGAACCAATAATCACGGCTTTTTTCCATAGGAACATTCTGACCTGTTCTTTTAACTACAATTACTGTTTTTACCGTAGGGGTTAACTTTAAGGCTTCATCTAATATCTCCTTCTTTAGGGAGACAGCAACGCCACTACGAAAACTCCCGTCTGAGGCAACCACACATTTAGAACCAGTGCTTAATATTTGTTGTCTTAAAGTATAAGCATCTAGCCCCACATATGCTATATGATGGATAGCCCCAATTTTAGCACAGGCCAGCATCATCATAATTTGCTCGGGAATTTTAGGCAAAAAGATGGTTACCCGGTCACCTCTTTTAACCCCCATATTTTTCAGGAGATTAGCGCATTTATTTACTTCCCGGCAAAGAGCATGATAACTGTAAGTCCGCACTTCACCATTTTCGCCTTCCCAAATAAGGGCCAGTTTGTTGCGCATAGGGGTATTGGTGTATCTTTCCAAGGCGTTATGAAAAATATTAACCTTCCCCCCCTCGAACCATTTATAAAAAGGAGGGTTTTGGTCGTTTAATGTTTTCTTCCAAGGAGCATACCAGGTTAGCTCTTTAGCTACTTCCTGCCACAATTTAACCGGCTCATCCTGTGTTTCTTGAATAAGCTTTTCGTATTGCCTTGCGTTTGCCTTTTCAATAAACGATTCCGAAGGAACAAAATAACCATTTTTTTCTTGAAACATATTAATTGCCTCCTAAATTAATTAATCTTTAAAATGAATAAATTTTGCGAATTACCAGATAATAAAAAAAATACTTGTAACTTATAGTATAATACCTTTCGCTATAAACAAAAAAAGTCCTTCTTTTTTTCTTAAAAATTATACCATAAACTAAAAACTAAAGGAATTTATAATTTGCACGATTTATGAACCCCCACCCTAACCCTCCCCCTTTAAAGGGGAAGAGTTAGGGTAGGGGCTCATTTTACTAAGATTAGGTAATCTTTCTTTTCCGTAACCCGCCCTACAGTTTGGGTAAAAAGGGTTCCTTTCTCCTGCCGGTTTAGAGCAGTAAAAAAGCTTCCTTCTTTTTCCCCTGGTAAAGCAATAAACAACCCTCCGGAAGTCTGGGGATCAAATAAGATCATTTTTTCCGTAGCCGTAATTCTCTCAGCAAAGATAATTTCATTTACTAAATATTCACGGTTTTTATAAGCCCCTCCTGGAATTAAACCCAGAAAAGCTAAATTTTCAATTTCAGGAAGAAAAGGTATTTTACCCATTTCTAATTCCAGGGAAACATTACTAGCCAAGGCCATTTCTGCGGCGTGGCCTAAAAGCCCAAAACCGGTAATATCCGTACAGGCATGAACACCGGCAGCTTGCATGGCCATGGCAGCAGCTGCATTAAGAGTGGTCATACTGGTTACTGCAGCCGCTTGTGTCTCTGGGGAAACTAAATCGGCTTTAATACCCGTAGTGATAATCCCTGTCCCAAGAGGCTTGGTTAAAATAAGCACATCCCCAGGTAAAGCACCGGCATTGGTAATTACTTTTTGGGGCGACACTAATCCTGTAACCGCAAGGCCATACTTGGGCTCGTCATCCTGGACGCTATGCCCCCCGGCTATAATTGCTCCAGCTTCGGCCACTTTATCTGCCCCCCCCTGGAGAATAGCCGTTAACCATTCCAGGGGAAGGCAATTAGGAAAACAGACAATATTTAAGGCCAAAAGGGGGCGCCCGCCCATGGCGTATATATCGCTTAAAGCGTTAGCGGCGGCCACCTGGCCGAAAAAATAGGGGTCATCAATGACTGGGGTAAAAAAGTCTATGGTTTGGATTAAAGCTAAATCTTCAGTTAGCTTATATACCGCAGCATCATCAGATGTTTCCAGGCCCACCAAAAGATTCTGGTCTTTTATCGGACTTAAATGTAACTGGCGCAAGACTTGCGACAGGGCCGCCGGCCCTATTTTAGCCGCTCAGCCAGATGTTTTAGCAAGCTGCGTAAGTTTGGGGAAGGGTTGGGTCATTGATGACACCTCCTTATATAGCGTAGATTCCTTGATAAGTTACTTTTTTTTGATTTAGCAAACTCTTAATTTGTATTTCAACGGCGTCCTCAAAACGCAGGCATACCCCACAATCAGAACTAATTATGCGGGGCACGGGAATTAATTTTACGGTAAAACCTTCTTTAATAAGCAATTTTTCTGCCTGGATGGCGGCGGAGGTAGAATAAAATAAAACTACTTTATAAGCCAATGGCTACCCCCTGTTCTTTAACAAATAAATGCTCAGATATTATTTTACCATAAAAGACACCGGTAAATTATAAGTAAATTTTTTATATATTTTACTATATATTTTATATAACCGTAAGTTTATCCTGTACTTTCACTTGACTGGGGATTAAGGATAAGTTTATATCCTTCCGCTAGAGCTTCAATTTTTACCGTGTATCCTTTACTTTGAGCCAAGCGGGACACATTTTCCCGGGAAACTTCACTGTCAACAAGTACTGTTACCGGTTCACCAGGATTATTTTCTAAACCGTGCATAGTTTTTACCACGGGAATAGGGCAGGAAAACCCGCACGCGTCAATCTCAACCATGATTTCTTTCCTCCTTTACAAATCCTTTATATTTTTTCCCTCATGAAAAAACCAACCAGCAAAATAAAAATCAGACCAATAATTACGGCCCAGGGACCAAACACTGAAGGACCTTCTTTGCTGCTGGCTAAAAGAAAATTATGAGCCAAGGCAGCGCCAGCAAAAAGTCCTAGTACAGTGACCCCAGCATCAGCGTCCCCTTCTCCGGTAAGAATAAGCTGACGCAAGGGACAGCCGCCAAGCAAAGTAGCCGCCAGCCCGCCCAGGGTCATCCCTAAAAAATTCCAAAGGTGATTGGTATGGGCTACCGGCTGACCAACAAAGCCCCAGTTAACCTGACCTAAAAACAAATTGCAAAGAAAGACGCCAATAAAGAAAGCAGCGATAGCCCCAAAAAGATGGGTATCCTTAATTAAAATCAAATCACGCCATCCACCTACAAAACACATCCTGGTCCTTTGGGCTAAAAATCCTACAATTAACCCTACCACCAGGGAAATGCCTATAGCTGCATGAAGAGCTCCCGGTCCTTTGGCGCTGGCAAAAATAAAAGTAGGTTTAAAAATGCAAAATAAAAGAAGAACTATCATGCCTACCGGCATAATCCAGCCCGTTATAGTTGGTAACTTTGTTGCCCGGCCTAGGTTAAAACCTTGTTTTAAAAATTGGATTCCTAAAAAGGCGCCAAAAATAAGGCCTAATAAACCAACAAGACCATTAAGGTCTCCCCCGCCCAAGCGCACAAGGGCTCTTACCGGACAGCCCAAAAAGACCAGAAAGCCAACCATGGCAAAAACGCCAAGAAAAAAACGAACCAGAGGAGCAGAACCGCCCCGGCCGCGAAACTCCCCAAAACCATAGGCCGAGATAAAAGCACCCAATACAAAACCAATAATTTCAGGACGAATATACTGCACCACCTCGGCCCGGTGAAGACCCAAGGCGCCGGCAATATCCCGGATAAAACAGGCCACGCAAACGCCCATGTTAGGCGGATTGCCCCATTTTTGCAGCAAAGAAGCACCCACCCCAAAAATTAATCCGGCCAGAATAAGGGCTGTTCTTTGGTTAAATAATTGTTTTTTAGCCATAAAATCCTCCTTTTTTAAAATCTTGTAGCTATTGATTTTTATCCTAGTCTAGCATTATATATATTTATAATTCAAATTAAATTATTTAATAATAATTAAACAAGTTATAAAAATTATTTATAACTAATAAATACCATAAATGATAAACAGATTATTAATTTTCAGACAACTAACATATATGTTATATTTTCTCTTTGCCGAAACGCTTTTTAGTGGTAAATTAAAGAGATAGTTTTTTCTTACAAGCAGGTGAATAAATGCTGGCCATAGTAAACAGCACGGCCCTTTATGGTTTGGAAGGGCGGCTTGTTCAGGTAGAAGTGGATGTAGCTAACGGCTTACCAAGCTTTGACTTGGTTGGCCTTCCTGACACAGCCATAAGGGAGGCCCGGGACCGGGTGCGGGCAGCCATAAAGAATTCAGGTTTTGATTTTCCGGCTAAAAGAATTACGGTTAATTTAGCCCCGGCTGATTTAAAAAAAGAAGGGCCCTTATATGATTTGCCTATTGCCGCGGGAATTTTAGCGGCCACCGGCCAGATAGACCACCTGAAGTTATTACCCTATGTTTTAATGGGAGAACTCTCTTTAGACGGAACATTGCGGGAAATATCAGGTACCCTGCCCAACGTTTTGGTTGCCCGGGAACAGAACCTGACTGAAATAATTGTCCCTGCCCAAAACGCCAACGAAGCCTCTTTAGTCCAAGGAGTAAATATTTATCCGGTAACTAATTTAAACCATATGGACCGCTTTCTGCGTCAAGAAAATGAAATTAAACCCTGGCAGGTGGATATCGCAAGGTTAATGACGGCTCATCACCAGGAATACCCCGATATGGCCGATATTCGGGGTCAGGATGCCGCGCGGCGCGCTTTAGAAGTAGCGGCTGCCGGAGGCCACAATATTTTAATGATTGGCAGTCCGGGAACAGGAAAAACTATGCTTGCCCGCCGGCTGCCAGGAATTTTACCCGCTCTTTCTTTTGAAGAAGCTATCGAAGTTACTAAAATTCATAGCTTGGCCGGGTTGCTTAAGCCAAATTATCCTTTGGTTAAAGCCAGACCATTTCGGGCCCCTCATCACACCGCCTCCACCGCAAGCCTGGTTGGCGGAGGACATTTTCCCCGCCCCGGGGAAATTAGCTTGGCCCATTTAGGGGTTTTATTCCTTGACGAAATGCCAGAGTTTCGAAAAGACGCTTTAGAATCTTTACGAGGCCCTTTAGAAGACGGGATAGTAACCATTTCACGCGTAAGCACTACCATTGCCTATCCCGCCCAGATAATGCTGGTGGGAGCATGTAATCCCTGTCCGTGCGGTTACTACGGCGATAGCCAGCGATCGTGCTCCTGTACGCCAAATCAGATTCAACGTTACCTTAGCCGTATTTCCGGCCCTTTGCTTGACCGTATTGACCTTCATTTAGAGGTGCCCCGGGTAGCGTATCAAGAGTTAAACGCCAAAGAGCCGGGTGAACCTTCGGCCGTAATCAAAAAAAGGGTGCAGGCAGCCCGCAGCCGGCAACAGGAAAGGTTAGGGTCAAAAAATGCCTGTAATGCTCGCCTAAAACCAGACGAGGTACGTAAATACTGTCACTTGACCAAAGAGGCAAAGGCCTTACTGGCGGCAGCCTTTCATCAACTGCACTTGAGCGCCCGCGCTCACGACCGGATTTTAAAAGTAGCCCTTACCATTGCTGATCTGGCTCAAAGCAAGGTGATTGAAGCTGTCCACCTGGCTGAAGCAATCCAATATCGAAATTTAGAAAATAAATATTATTTAAGTTAAGCTAATTTTTTTGGTTAAATTCTTAGTTTAATTTAATTTTAATATGGATATGTTAAAAATCTGAGGGGGGCATAGAATTGATTTTTGAAAAAGAAAAGGAGATTAAAACAACAAAGTTTTTAAGCCCCTTAAAAAACTTTGCGGTAGAAAGCCAAGAGATTGAATACCGCAAGGATTTGTTTACGGGGATAGAGTGTAGAATAAATATCCAACGCTCAAAAAGAATTAAACAGGCGTCATCAGCCCAGGAAAATTCAACTGAAGTTACGGCCATGATTAATAAAACAAAGGGAAACTGCTTCTTTTGTCCGGAAAATTTGGAAAAATGCACACCTAAGTTTACCGGTTTTAATAATGAAGAACGGATTATGGTTGGGGAAAGCTGTGCCTTTCCTAATCTTTTCCCCTTTGGCCTGTATCATGGCATAGCAACTTTTTCAACCGAACATTTTCTTGATTTACCCCGGTTTTCTAATGAACTTATCCTAAACAATTTAAAGGCAAGTATTCTCTTTATGAAAAAAGCATCACGTCAGAAACCAAATGCAAAGTACCCCGTATGGAGTTGGAATCACCTGCCTTCAGCCGCGGCCAGCATCATTCATCCGCATACCCAGATTTTAATTGACGAAGAACCTACCCCTTTCCAAAATAAACTCATAGAAAACAGCCGGAAATATTTTGCCCAAACTGGCCAAAGTTACTGGCTAAAGCTCATGGCCGAAGAAAAAAAGGCCAAAGAAAGATTTATTGGTGAGGTGGGGAATAAAGACAACGGGGTGGCTGTCCTGGCCAGTTATGCTCCTGTTGGAAATAACGAAGCTTTATTAATTTTTAAAAACGCAAGTACCTTTAGCGAACTAAACGAAGAGCAGTTAAGCAGCTTTGCTGCCTGCCTGGTAAAAATACTCCAGGGCTATAGTGAGAGCGGGGTAAACGCTTTTAACGTTACCACTTATGCCGGTTCAATGGACAAGAAGGATAAGGATTATTACACTTTACACGCCAGAATCATCTCCCGACCAAAGTTTCAGCCTTTATATACCAACGATGTTGGTTTTATGGAAAAGTTCCATTACGCCTGGATAATTGAAACAAAACCCGAAGATGTAGCCTGTAAAATGAGGCCATATTTTAAATAACCTTTTTTCTGGGTCTTTTTTTAAAAGGAGTTGTTTTCTTTAAAATGGAAGAATTAGTTTACTTTAAAAAAACAGAACACCGTAAAGAGTTTGTCCTTTGGAGCCTTAAAAAATTATTCACCGCCCCTGAAGGGGTAAAGGTTTTGGTTAAACCAAACGTTGTTTCAGCAGAGATTTACCCTTCCACTACTCACCCGGAAGTGCTGGAAACGGTACTAGAATTTTTAATCCAAAAAAAATATGACCTTAAAGTTGGTGATGGTCCTGCTTTTGAAGCTGGAAATGCCGACGATATTATCCAAAATCATCCCTTAAACCAGGTATGCCAAAAATACGGTTTAAAATTAATCAATTTTTTAGGGGATAAATTTGAAAAAATTAATACCGGCCAGGGTCTTGAACTTTTAATTTCTAGTTTTGCACTCCAAAGCGATTATCTTATTTCTTTGCCCGTCCTCAAACCTCATACCTGGACAGATTTAACCGGGGCGCTTAAAAATCAGTTTGGTCTTTTCCCCAGTCAGGAAAGAATTGCCATGCACTATAAGAAAAAGGATATCCATAAAAGTATTGCCGTTTGTAACGTTATAATTAAACCCGACTTATTTGTAGTGGATGCAATCCAAACGTACCGCCACGCCAATGAAAAAAGGCATGGGAGCGGGGAACCGGTTTATTTGGGCTATATGTACGCCGGGAAAAACCCGGTAGCCCTGGACTGTTTTGGTCTGGAATTACTTAAATCAGTTGCCCCTGGATTGCAAAATAAAAAAACTACCGATATTGCTCACCTGGAATACGCCGTTCAATTTGGGGTAGGAACAAAAAGTTACCAGGCAGTAGAAGTAAAGAATGAAGAAATTTAAATATTCCATAATTATTCAACCGTCAGCTTTCAACCAAAAGGCTGAAATTGGGAGGAAATAATATGATAAGCTACAAAATGAACGCTGGCGAAGAATTATTCCGTCTAGAAGATACTTTACTGGTAAAACTACCTTATCCCTGTCGCGTCTTAAGCACCTCATGTCTTAATGGAGGTTACCAGGAAAATTTACAGGCTGTTTTCAACCACCATATCCCGCCCACCAAACATAATCCAGAAGATTTTGAGGGCGGAAGCGTAGAAGCTTATTTAAAAATGGTAGTGGTAGCCAAGTTGGGATTTTCAACCCGTAACGTGGCCGGTTTAATAACGGCTGCCCGAATGGAAAATGCCGCTTTAAAAACAGCTAAATTTAAAAGTCTGGAAGTTACCGCTATAGCCACGGCCGGGATAGATATAAACGGAGGGAGGGCCGGCGACCCGGCCTTTTACTTTGAAAATAACTACCAGTGGATTTTTGTAGGGGGAACAATCAACATTTTACTTTTTATTAACGGCAACCTGCTCCCGCAAACCCTGGTCCAGGCTTTAATTACGGCTACAGAGGCAAAATCAGCCGCCTTGCAAGAATTAATGGCCCCCAGCCGATACTCCCGGGGTATTGCTACCGGTTCAGGCACGGACGGAATAGTGGTTGTCTCAAATACCAATTCCCCTAACATTTTTACTGATGCCGGGCAACACTCTAAGCTAGGGGAATTAATTGGGATAACTGTAAAAGACGTCGTAAAGGAAGCTTTAGAAAAAGAAACCGGGCTTAATTCTTCCCGCCAACGTAATTTTTTGACCCGCCTGGAAAGGTACGGCGTCAAACCTGATGATTTTTGGCAAAAAGTACCGCAGGAAGGATTTAATCTTAACCAGAATCTTGACCAGGAAACTTATCATAAGCACCTTACTTTTTTGGCTTCGGAGGAAAAACTGGTAGCCCTAGCCACCAGCCTTCTTCACCTATTGGATGAATATAGATGGGGACTATTGCCGGCAAAAACAGTAATCATAACGGGACAAAAGATAATCCGGTCTTACCTGGCACCGACAATTAATCCAGAAGAAATACAGAAAGGAAAAACGTTAGAAGCAAAAGACCCAATTAAAGATCCAATTAGCTATATAATAAATTTATTTATTGATGAAGTAAATAAGCTAATTCAGGCTAAGGCTGATAATTAAAGCTAGATTTGTGGGTAAATTTTTTCTTGACAACCAGTAAAAATCATGTTAAAAAAAATAAAAACTAAATAGTGATTCATGCCGGGTTTCTGCAGGGACTGCAGGAAAATAGGGGAACCAGGTGTAAGTCCTGGACGGTCCGGCCACTGTAAGTGGGAAGCGGCCTTGGCGCAAAAGCCACTTAGGCGGTACTCAGGGTTACGGTAAGTTATAATAGCCGGTAACGAAGCTTTTATAAACTGAGCACCATCTTGGGAAGGCAGCCAGGAAGGCAATGAACCACAAGTCAGGAGACCTGTCCGGCATGATGGTACATATTAGGTCATCAGTCGTCAGGTATCGGTCGTCAGGATAGTTAAAGGATATCTTTTTATGATTTAATTTAGATTGTTTTTCTCCTGACGCCTCAAGTCTGGCATCTGATTTCCAAGTTTGACCTCCCATGGAGAGGGCAGGTACCGGCGTGTAAACACATTAAGGTAACAAACAAACTCCCGCCACCTCTTAACGGAGGAGCAGGAGTTTTTATTTTATTTAATGATTAAAGTGATTAAAGGAGGCGATGGTAAAACAGGTAAATACAGATGATATATTATTTTTAATCATCTTTATAGTCTTAATTTAATTAGTAATTTTAAAGGAGAGGCGGAAGAAAAATGCTTGAAAAGTGCTTAATAAAGAAGTTTCTTTTATTTAGCCTGGTTTTAATTTTAAGTTTAGTTTTATTGCCTTTTGCTCAAGCCAGTGGCGGTGCAGGCGGCGGGGAGGCAATAGCTAATTGGGAGCAGTTTCAAAAAGATTTTTATAATTCCGGCCAAACAACTAGCCCGGCTCCCATAGCCAATATAACCCAGGGCTGGCGCCAGCAGGTAGGTAGTACGGGCATGGCCGGGGTAAATGTAACTCCCCTGGTGGCTGATAATAAGGTTTTTATCATGGATGCACTGGGAGGGATGTGGGCCTTTGAAGCTAAAACCGGTGTTCAACTATGGAAAACTAACCTTAGCTGCACCGGCATGGAATTTCAGTTGGCCACTCCGGCTTACGGAGAAGGGAAAATTTTTGCCGCCACCAATGATGGCCATGTTTACGCCTTAAGTACAGAAAATGGTAGTATTATTTGGGATACCTCAACTGGTGACACCCAGCTTAACACTCCGGTAAAATACGCTGACGGCAAGGTTTATATGGGTTCGTGGGTTGGTAAGAAATATTATTGCCTTGATGCCTCAGACGGCAAGATTTTATGGGAACGACCATCCACCACTGGCGGCGGTTATTACTGGGCAGGCGCCTGTGTGGTAGGAAAATACTTAATTTATGGAGATAATAACTCTGTTTTAACCTGTATTGATAAAGACAATGGCCAATTAATTGATGAAATAAAATTAAAAGAAATAGAATCTAAGGCCACTGATATTGAATCCTCCATAACTTATAATTCTTCAGCAGGCAAAATTTACTTTACTGACCGCAGCGGTTACTGCTGGGCCTTTAGCTTTAACCAGACAAGCGGCAAATTAAACTACCTTTGGCATAAAGAAATCGGCTCATATAGCAGCTCCACCCCCGTGGTGGCCGGGGACAAAATTTATGTGGGCAACGGACGTTACGGAGGGTATGGCCAGTTGGTTTGCTTAAGTGAGGCTGATGGAAATATCCTCTGGGTTTTTGACGTAGAAGGAGGAGTCAAATCTTCCCCTACTGTTTATCTTCAAGACGGCAAAGCTTACATTTACTTTACCAGCAACTGCGAGTGCGGGACCGCTTACTGTTTGGATGAAAACGGGAACGTGCTCTGGGAATTTACCCCGACGGAAGAGGCAGGAAAGTCAGGGGGCTACATCCTACACGGAGTGGCCCTTTCCGACGGCTGGGCTTATTTTGGCAATGACGGCGGGGGACTATACGCTTTAAGAACAGGTGAACTGCCCAATCAACCTGATCTTGTAATAACTAAAATAACCGTCCCAGAACCCGTTTACGTTAAAATTCCCACCACTGTTACCGCTATTGTTTACAACCGGGGGGGAGTTGCCGCCCCAAACTTTTACGTATCTTTTCAAGCTGGTGAAGAAACAGCGGTGACCGAGACAGTTTACGGCCTGGCAGCGGGGGAAGGTAAACCAGTAAGTTTTAACTGGAAGCCGGCCGGCGAAGGGGAAATGACTTTAGAATTAACTGCCGATTCAGATAATTCCTTAGCTGAAGCAAATGAAAATAACAATGAACGGATAAAAAAGGTAAAAGTAGTACCCAAAGGCACGGTAAAAATTAACGTGCGGGTGGAAGGAAGAAATGAAACTATTTTTAACGACCAGGTGACTGTTGGTACATCAACTATCGTAACTAAAGAAGGTCATACTTACAATATAAATGACCCCACGGCTTTGGGCGCTCTAGATGAAGCAGCTAAATCAGGAGGGTTTGATTATGTGGCTACTGATGCGTGGGGTTTTCCCTTGGTAGAGGAAATTGCCGGGGAAACAAATGACCCGGTGACCTGGGACGGCTGGATGTACCGGGTTGATTGGGTAAGCCCGCCGGTGGGCGCGGCAGGTTATATTTTGGGTAGCACTAACAAGGAAGTTCTTTGGTACTACGGTTCCTGGAACGCTATGCCTTTAAAGATATCCTTAGATAAAAAAAATATTAGTCCTGGAGAAAAATTTACCGCTACAGTGGAAGCCTATAACGATACAGTTTCCACCTGGAACGCTGTATACGGTGAAAGTGTTTATGTGGCGGTTTATGATGCCGGCACCCACCAAATAGTGGGTGAGCCAATTCCTGTTACTGAGCCTGGTGGAAAGGTAAGTCTTAACATAAACAACACCGGCCAGTATTTAGTTTATGCTGACGGAGGAGATTTTACTAAGTTCATCAGGTCAAATAAAGAAATGATAACCGTATCTACAGCAGGAGGTGGAGGCGGCCCCAGTACTATTACCATCCATCTTCAGGTAACCGGCAAAAACAGCGAGAATTTCTGCGATAGCGACATTCAAATTGAAGCCGGCAAAACCGTTTTGGATGTTTTACTTAAGGCTCGGGATTTAGGTAAGTTAACCAGTGTAAAAGTGGATTATGACAATCCCTATTTTACCGGGGCTTATGTCGAGTGCATTAACGGTCAATGCGGAGAAGGCTATGAAGGCTGGGTATGTTTAGTTAATGGCATTTCACTTGCCAGATGTGCCGATGAAGTGAAGGTTTATAATGGGGATAATATTTTATGGAAGTGGTCCTCTGGTATGGAAGGTACGGGTGGGGGCTCGGCGGGAGGAGCAGGTGCACCTACCAACCTTACTGACTCTGAGGTGGAAAAAGCTAAGCAGGATGGCTTAAAAGCGGTAACCAAAACCATTAAAGAAGAGATAAATATTGAAGGAAAGGCTTTACTTAAAGCCGCGGCGCTAAATATAGAGGCTACCCTTAAACTTGAAGATGGAAAGGTAATTTTAAACCTCCCCCCTGGCGCTTGTGAAATAAAGGAACAGGAGCTATTGCACGTAAAGATTACTCCTTTAGCGGAAGATAAAACTAAGGAATACTTAACCAAAGTTCCTGCCGGCTTAAAGCCAGTCGGCAAAGCTTACGAAATTAAAGCTACCTTAAAGGAAGGAAACCAGGAAAAGCCCCTCACCTGGAAAAAAGAATTAAACTTAATCTTTTCCTACCAGGGGATAGAGATTGGGACCGCAGCTAATCTTACTGGTTATGTATTTAACGAACAAAGCAAAAATTGGGAACCAGTAGCCTTAAGCAAGGTTATCCCGGAAAGAAAGGAAGTTAGTTTTTCGTTTCCTCATTTAAGTAAATTTGTTTTAATGGAACGCTTAACGGCTCCAGAAGAAAAACCAAAAGAGGAAAAGAAAATAGTTAGTTTTAAAGATTTGCCAGATAACCACTGGGCTAAGGATACGATTGAATTTATGATGGCCAAAGGTATTCTTAAGGGCTATCCTGACGGTACCTGCCGGCCGGATAAAATGGTAAACCGGGCTGAATTTACCACCCTTTTAATCCGGACCCTGGGACTAAAAGAGATAACAGAAACAACCACATCCTTTTACGATGTAAAACCAAACGATTGGTATTACCATACGGTAGTTACGGCTTGCTATCATGGTTTAGTAAAAGGGTATGTAGTGGAGAACAAGCAAATCTTTAGCCCGGATAAACCTATTACCAGAGAAGAGATTACCACTATTCTTGAACGGGCCCTAGCTTTAAAAGGAGTTACGGCAAATACAAAATCCGCTCCAGGAAGTGAAACTTTGGCTCACTTTGAAGACCAGCACCAAATTTCCGCCTGGGCAAAAAAAGCCGTTGCCTTAGCGGTAAATCAGGGGCTAATCCAGGGTTACCCGGATAAAAACTTTAAACCAAAAGGAAAAGCCACCCGGGCTGAATGTGCATCCTTATTAACAAGACTATATAATAAAGTTTACCCTGCCTAAAATTAATTACTTTAGGCTGTTTAAAAACCGCGGGGAAGTTTTTTCTCCTCCTTCTCTTATCCCCGCGGGAAATTTTTTCTCAACAAAGGAACGATAGTTTTGTATTTTTTTAAATTTTAAAGCAGGGAGGAAGAAAAATGTTTAAAAAGAAGCCCTTTCTTTTATTTAGCCTGGTCTTAATTTTAAGTTTGTTTTTAGTTTCTTTTGCCCACGCTGATAGTAAAGGCAATGGGGGAAGGGTAAAAGCAGGAACGGGTTGGGAACAGTTCCAGAAAGACAGCCTTAACTCGGGTCAGACTGAAAGCCCCGCCCCTACGGCTAACATTACCCTGGGTTGGCGCCAGCAGGTCCAGGTAGACAATCCGCAAGCTCCCATGGCCGGAGTAAACGTTACTCCTCTGGTGGCTGAAAATAAGGTTTTTATCCTGGATGCCCGGGGAGGAATGTGGGCCTTTGAGGCTAAAACCGGTAATCAGCTCTGGAAAACTAATTTAAGTTGTACCGGCTACAAATTTCAACTGGCCACCCCGGCTTATGCCGAAGGAAAGCTCTTTGTGGCTACTAACGATGGTCATGTATATGCCCTGGAAGCAAAAAGCGGCAATATTATTTGGGATAAAGTAATAGCGGGTAAAAGCGACCAATTAAACACGCCGGTAAAATACGCCGACGGCAAAGTTTATGTAGGCGCCTGGAAAAATAAGACTTATTATTGTCTGGACGCCTTAAGCGGGGAGGTTTTATGGCAACGGTCATCCACCACCGGCGGTGGGTACCACTGGGCCGGCGCCTGCGTGGTGGGCAACTATCTGGTTTTTGGTGATGAGAGCGCAGTTTTAACCAGCGTTAATAAAGATAACGGGGAGCTGGCTGACGAAAAAAGCCTGCTGGCAATCACCAAAGAGGCCAAAAAGATTCACTCTTCTATTACCTACAACCCTCAAATAAATAGGGTTTATTTTACTGATGAAGGTGGCCACTGCTGGGCTTTTAATTGTAATCCTCAAACGGGACAATTGACCTACGCTTGGCATAAAAAAATTGGCCGGATGAGCACCTCCACCCCGGCGGTATTTAAGGGCAAGGTTTATGTAGGGTCAGGTACTTATGTTTTTCAAGGGGACCTTTATTGCCTTGAAGAAGCCACCGGAAAAGAACTATGGAAGTTTACCCCGCCGGATGCGGGTGAACATTCTAAACCAGGGATTCAGTCTTCGCCCTCTCTTTCCCTTCAGGAGGGTAAAGTTTACCTATATTTTACAACCAACTATGAAAAGTCCGCGGTTTATTGTCTAGATGAAAATGGTAATAAGTTTTGGTCATTTACCAGCCAGGAAGCAGGTACTTCAGGAGGATATACCACCTCATGCCTTGCCATTGCTGACGGCTGGGTATATTTTGGCAACGACGGCGGATGGGTGTACGCCCTGACCGGAAAAATAGCCGGCCAACAAAAGCAACTGCCGTCAGCAGAAGAGGTAGAAGTCTCACCGCCCCCAGCTTTACCAGCTTTTAGTGACCTGCCAACCAATCATTGGGCGAGGGAAGTTATTTCAGAAATGATTAACAAGGGTATTTTTCAAGGCTATCCTGACGGTACCTGCCGGCCGGATAAAGTGGTCACCCGAGCAGAGTTTGTCTCGCTCTTATTACGCACCCTGAAATTAAAAGAAGAAGAAGAAGAAGAAGGAACGGTGGATTTTAGCGATGTTCAGCCGGGTAATTGGTATTACCAGGCCGTGGCCACGGCTTATCATTACGGCCTGGTTAAGGGTTATGCAGAAGCAAAGGAGCGCTTTAATGGACAGACAAAGAAAAAGCAGTCCTTTCGCCCTCATGATTCTGTAACCAGGGAGCAGGTGGCCACCATGCTCATCCGGGCGTTGGAACATAAGGGATTAGAAAAAAAAGACTTGGGTGAAACCAAAGTTGAGGAAATTTTAGCCTGTTTTAATGACCAGGGTAAAATTTCTGCCTGGGCAAAAGAGGCAGTGGCCAAAGCCATAACGCAAGAGATTATCCTGGGCTATCCAGGTAATCTTTTTAAACCTCAAACCGGAGCAACCAGGGCCGAGTGCGCAGCAATGTTAAGGAAGATAATAAAAGAACAGTTTTAACCTTGAGATAAGGAGAATAGCTTTTGGAAGATTTCAGCATCAGCCTGGCAGATATCTTAAGGGAAAATCTTTTGACTTAGGATTAATAAAAGTTAAGAAAGAAGGTGTCCCAATGGCCATCATAAAAGCTGACCGTCAAAATAGCTAGCTTTACTTAAAATATAAGTGGGCTTTTTCTACCACCTTAGTTATTTCTTTTTCTAGATCCACTGAATTTGATGCTTCACAATTAAACCATACCAGGTACTCAATATTTCCCGCCGGTCCGGTAAGGGGTGAAAAATCCAATCCTTTTACTCCCCAGCCTAACTTGTTAATCGTGCGGCATATATTGGTAATAACCTCTTGATGAACCAAAGGGTCCTTTATCACACCTTTTTTGCCTACTTTATGGCGGCCGGCCTCAAACTGGGGTTTAATTAAGGCTATTTCCTGGGCCGAAGGGGAAAGAAATTTTTCTAAAACAGGTAAAACTTTGGTTAGGGAAATAAAAGAAACATCAATGGTTACAAAATCAACGGGTCCGTTAATTTTTTCGGGCGTTAAATAACGAATATTTGTTCTTTCCAGAACCACTACCCGGGGGTCAACCCGCAGCTTCCAGGCTAACTGGCCGTAACCAACATCAACCGCAAATACCAGTTTAGCCCCGTGTTGCAAGGCACAATCAGTAAAGCCGCCAGTTGAAGCGCCGACATCCATAATGACCTTGTTTTGCAAATCCAGTTTAAAATTGCGGATAGCCCAGGCTAATTTTAGGCCGCCTCTACTAACATAACGCGGTGGGCAAGCAACCTCCAAACAGGCGCCAACACCCAACTTGTAACCAGGCTTAAAAATTTTTTGCCCGTTTACTTTTACTTGTCCCGCCATTATGGCCGCCCGGGCAGCTTGGCGGCTAACAAAATATCCTTTCTCAACTAGTATTTGGTCTAACCTTTGTTTGGTCTCTATCTTCTTAAAACCTTCCCTGCGAGTAACTTTGCGTAGCTTTAAGCTGCCCGCCATGGTTTAAAAGGGACCTAGCCGTAACCACCACCTGGTCAGCAGTTAAGCCACAAAAAGAAAGCAACGTTTCTCTGTTTCCGTGCGGGATAAATTGCACCGGAAGACCAAGACATTTAACGGAAATATTAAAAATATTTTTAGCCATTAAAAGTTCCAAAACTGCAGCTCCAAAACCACCGGCTAAAATGTTTTCTTCAATGGTAATTATTTTTTTTGTTTTTAAGGCGTAAGCAAGAATAATTTCTTCGTCTAAAGGTTTAATAAAGCGAGTGTTAATTACCGCGGCTTCAACCCCCAATTTGGCCAGATTATTAGCTGCCTCGGTTGCTACTAACACCATGCTTCCTGCCGCCAATAAGGTAAGATCACCCCCCTCACGTAAAACCTTTGCTTTCCCGATCGTCAAATTTACGGGCTTTCCAAGCATAGGTTTACCTTGCCCCGGCCCGCGCGGGTAACGCAGGGCGGCCGGACCCGGATATTCAAGCGCGGTCTTTAACATGTGGCGGAGTTCATCCTCGTCAGCCGGGGCCATCACAATCATATTGGGCATAGACCGTAAGTAGGTATAGTCAAAAATCCCGTGATGGGTTGCCCCATCTTCCCCTACCAGGCCACCCCGGTCAACGGCAAAAGTAACCGGTAAGTTTTGCAAACAAACATCAAGCAATATTTGATCATAAGCCCGCTGCAGAAAAGTAGAATAAATTGCCACCACCGGCTTTAAGCCTCCGGTAGCTAAGCCGGCGCTAAGGGTAACGGCATGTTGTTCAGCAATACCCACGTCAAAAAGACGCCCGGGGAAAGCTTGGGCAAAATAATTTAAGCCTGTCCCAGAAACCATAGCCGCGGTGACAGCAACAATTTCTTTTTTTTCCTGGGCTAAGTCAACCAGGGTACGTCCAAAAACTTCGGTGTATGAAACAGGATTATTCTTGCGGTCAGGCTTTTTATCGGTCAGTTCAAGTGGACCTACGCCGTGAAATTTATCGGCATTAGCTTCGGCCGGCAAATAACCTTTTCCTTTCCGGGTCATCAAATGAATTAAAATCGGTTTTTTAATTGTTTGGATTTTTTGAAAAAGAGAAATTAATTCTTCTAAATTATGGCCGTCTATAGGTCCGAAATAAGTAAAACCAAGTTCTTCAAAAAACGTTCCCGGCACCATTAAGTGTTTTATGGATTCTTTAAGCCAGTCCCCGACCTTAACCATCTTTGGGCCTATGGCCGGTAACTTGCGTAATATTTGCTCAATTTCTTCCTTACGGCGCAAGTATTTAGGGTCGGCCCGTAAACGGCTTAAGTAACCAGACAGGGCTCCTACGTTGGGGGCAATAGACATCTCGTTATCATTTAAAACTATAATTAAACGCGTCTGTATGTGCCCGGCGTGATTTAGGGCTTCAAAGGCCATTCCTCCCGTTAACGCTCCATCGCCAATTACCGCAATTACGTGGAATGTTTCTTGATTTAAGTCCCGGGCTAAAGCCAGGCCTAAAGCGGCGGAAATGGAGGTACTGCTGTGCCCCGTAGCGAAAATATCATAAAGACTTTCCCCAGGAGAGGGAAAACCATTCAGTCCCCCGAATTTTCGTAAAGTATGAAATTTAGTTCTTCTCCCGGTTAAGAGCTTATGGGCGTAACATTGGTGCCCTACATCCCAAACAATTTTGTCCGCGGGCGTGTTAAAAACATAATGCAAAGCCAGAGTAAGCTCCACTACCCCTAAATTAGAAGCCAGGTGGCCTCCGTTTTGAGCCACCGTATCAATTATTTCCTGTCTGATTTCCTGGACTAATTGCTGTAGTTGAATTAAATTAAACTTTTTAATGTCTTCAGGAGAATTAATTAACGGTAAAAGTTTATTCACCGGGTAGTTTAACCAACCTTTTTAAATTTAAAAGCTTCAAATTAGCGGCGTAGTTTTTTTACGGCCGCCAAAAAAACTCCGGCCATAAACACAATATCATTTGGCCGGCTTAAGGCTATTTTTTTTCCCGCGGCCTTCCCGCTTACGATTAACGCGGCAATCAGGCCGGTCATAAGAACATTTGACCAAATCTCACCAATTTTGGGCCAGAATAAAATAAGCTGTAAAACAATAGTAATACCTAGCGCCCCGCTTAATGTTCCGGTAATATCACCGATTACATCATTACATATATTAGCTACTTTATCGGCATTACGGATAAAAAATATTCCTTCCATTGCTCCGGTTACTTTATTGGCGGCTCTGGCGTGAAAAGGAACTTCGGTGGCGGCCGTTACGGCTGTGCCTAAAATATCGCTTAAAATATTTATCAGGATAAAAAAAAATAATAAAATAAAAGATAAAATAATACCTTTAAAGGCAACGGCCAATGTCTGGGCTAACCAAAAAACGACTATAGCTATTAAAAATGAGACCAAGCCTATAAGTATAATATAGCGGTTAGAAACACTAGACTTACTGCTCCGCAAATATAATATACCTCATATACCATTAATTAAAGTTTTTGATGGTTTTTAAAAATATATACTATATATACAAAAATATGTTATAAAAAACAGGCAAGTGATAACAACGCAGGTAAATATTATGGCTTAGGTCCAGCAGGTTTTCCCAAACAATCACTGGCTGTCGCCAACCCAGCGGTTCCCCTTTAAGATTGTTTCCATACGTTACCGCACCTGGGACTGGATTACCACTTAGTCCATACTGTAATCCCTGCGTTGTCCTGGCTTCCCAGACAGCCTAGGAGTTTTCCTCAACGAAATGTACCTTCTTCTAGCCTCTTTTGCAATAACGGTTTCAGCCTGACCAACTTTTTGCTTATAGGCCTATAGCTAAAAGTCAGCCTTTTTAAAACTCATCCACCGTTACCACTCAAGGCAGGCTACACTGCACGCAGCTTGCCACCACATGCAGGTTCACACCCCAAGCCATAGACTTAACTCACCGAAAGAGGTAGTTGCTCCACAAACTTAGGTCTCCGCGAAGGCAGGGTCAACGCCTGCATGCCCTTGCAGCTCGCCCTACCTTCTTAACCCCCAGCACCAACCCCCAACTGGGCGTCAGCAGCCAGCACCAGGGACTTCATCGATGTGCCTTTAACGGATTTTTAGCCCCGCCTTCGAAAAAGACATTCCGACTAGGATACTGCATCACTTGCCTTGTTTGAATTAACCTTTTTATGATGTTTACAATAATTATATCATAAATAAAGAAATCTTCAATATTAGCAAAGAAAAAGCAAAAAACACTTTTTAGGTTAATAAGTATGCTCAGGATATTAAATGGATTAATATTTTTGCTTAGCTCTTATTAACTATAAATTTTGTCAGTTCCCTTAAGAAATCTGCTTCTTCCTTAAAAGGAGTCAGGGCTTGTAACGCGGCTTCTGCCGCCTGGCTGGCTTTCTCTCTTGCTTTGGCTAAACCAAAATAAGAAACATAGGTATTTTTTTTATTTTTTAAATCACCCCCGGTTGGCCTACCTAATTGAACCATATCTCCGGTTACATCTAAAATGTCATTTTGAATTTGAAAAGCCAGGCCTAAATTTTCAGCGTATTGGGTTAAAGCATTCAAAGAGTAATCATTTGCTCCGGCTAAAACAGCTCCAACCTTCACCGCTGTTTTAAATAAAGCCCCTGTTTTATGCCGGTGAATATATTCTAAAGTAGCAGCATCTACTGGAGCATTGGTAGTCAAAATATCTACCACCTGCCCTCCAATTAAGCCTTCTGTCCCGGCCGCAGCACTTACTTCCACAATTACCTGAACCACCTTATTTAACGGGGCTAAAGTCAAGGTAGCATTACGGGCTAAAAGAGCAAAGGCCTGGGTTAGTAAAGCATCACCAACCAGTATCGCCACTGCTTCCCCATAAATTTTATGACAGGTAGGCTTACCTCGCCGAAAATCATCATTATCAATAGCCGGTAAATCATCATGAACTAATGAGTAAGTATGGATTAATTCAAGGGCACACGCGGCAGGCAGTACCATTTTAGGAGTGCCTCCAACTATTTCGGCTGCTTCTATAACCAAAACAGGGCGTAAGCGTTTCCCCCCGGCAAATACAACTTCGCGCATTGCCTGGTGAATTACTGGCGGATAAACATCTGCGGCGGGTAAAAAATCGTTTAAAGCTTCATTTATTAAAGCAACTTTTTGTTTTAGTTCGGCGTAAAAGTCCAATTGTTAAGCTCCTTTAAATTAAACATAAACACTTAACCCTCGACCGTCAGTTGATGATTGATTGCTGCTAACGACCAATTACTAAATTAAATAGTTAACTATTCACTTTAAAATTTAAGGTGGCTTCCTTTAAAACCATACCTTTACTTTCATCCGTCATTAATTCTAAAATTCTAGTTTCTGCTTTTTCAAGCTGCTGGTAGCAGAATTTTGACAACCACATTCCCTCTTCAAACAAAGCCAGGGCCTTTTCTAAAGGCAACTGTCCATCTTCCAACTCTTTTACTACCATTTCTAACCGATTTAGAGCTTCCTCAAAACTAATATTTTCCATTTCATCCTCCGTACCACTTAAGTTCCTAATAATTTTATCATTTTTTCACCAGTCTGTATACTAAAAACTAAAATATATTCAAAACCCCTTTAATCTTCCAAAGTAAAATACCCAAGCAAATTTACTTTGGAAAAAAGGGGTTTTATTGTTAGCTTCCTTGCTTACCTATTTTGTTTCTATTTCTCCGCTCTTTATCCTGGCTCCCCTTCTTTCTTCCGTCATCAAAGCGTACGACCCTGCAGTTACCAAAATACCTAAAATAATATCATTCCACATTGCGGTTGTATTTTGCGCGTATCCCAATATAAATGGCGCAATTATTAACCAGATACCAAGTATAATTCCTATCCAGGTATACTTTAGCAAAAATTTTACCTCCTTTTTTCTTTAGATTTTTTCTTTATCTGTAGTTTAACTGTTTTTACATTAAATTATTCCTCAATCACAATATTCAGGCCTTTCTACTTTCTTAAAAGACTGCAGTTAATTATTCTTTTTTCGGTTACTATAAAATGCATCCTATAATCATGTGGACGGATACAAATTTCCGGATAGACTTGAAACTCAAAAGCTAAAGCTAAAATTACCGCGTCCGGCCTTGTTTGAGGTAAAAAACGGTCGTAAAATCCGCCTCCGTAACCCAAACGGTTACCTTTAAAGTCAAAGGCTATACCCGGCACAACTACCAAATCTAAATCTTCTGGTTTTAACGGGTGCAGCCGGTCAGGAGCGGGTTCAAGAATGCCCCATGTTCCCGGAACTAATTCAGCCCATGAGTGCTTCAAAAGTGAAGGGATAAGCCGGCAATTAGCCACATCAGTAAACGGGACAGCCACCCGCTTACCTCGCTTTAACGATTCGTTGATTAGTTTCTTTGTTTCTACTTCGTTTTGAAAATCTACGTAGGTCATAAGCGTACCCGCGTGATGATACGCGGGCAGGGTAAGTAAATTTGTTAAAACCAGCGTGCTTTTTTCTTTTACCTCTTTAAAACTTAAGAATTTGCGCAAGGTTAATACTTTTTTGCGCAGGTCGTTCTTAGCCATAAGAAATCCTTTTTGTAGGTTGCTTCAATTTACTTGTAGCGGTTTTTAAGCTAAACTGTCCCAAGCTTTAGCCCGGGGGTAGCGTTTAAAGAATGGGGGGCCTGTTCCCCCCGCAAATATTTATAGTACCCCGCACACGCAATCATTGCGGCGTTATCCGTGCAAAACACCGGTTCTGGATAAACAACCCTGATCTTTTCTTTATCTGCCCGCTCTAAAAACTGGGCTCTTAACCGCTTATTTGCCACTACCCCGCCGGCCAAAACAACTGTTTTTACCTCGTACCGAGCAGCAGCAACAAAGGTTTTGTCAACTAAAACGTCAATTACGGCTTTTTGAAAACTAGCCGCGGCGTCAGCCGGATTTACCGTTTCGTTTTTTTGCTGGCTTTTTCGTAAGTAATTAATTACCGCTGTTTTTAAGCCGCTAAAACTAAAGTCCAGGCTGTCTTCGGCTAAATAAGCCCGGGGGAAGAAAATGGCCTCCTCTTTTCCTTGACGCGCTAATTCTTCAACAAACGGTCCACCAGGATAACCTAACTTTAAAACCCGGGCTATTTTATCAAAGACTTCTCCCGCGGCATCATCCAGGGTACCGCCTATCAACTGGTAGCTACCGTGACGTTCCATTAAAATTAATTCGGTGTGTCCGCCACTAACAATCAGACAAATTAAAGGAAATGGCAAGTCGGGCTGGTTAATAAAATTAGCGTATATATGTCCTTCTAAATGATTAACGGCTAATAAAGGAATATTTAAAGCGTAAGCCATGGCCTTAGCTGCGGCTATGCCCACTAATAAAGCTCCGGCCAGTCCCGGGCCGTGGGTAACGGCTACGGCCCGAAGCTCCTTAAAACTAAAACCGGCATCTTTTATAGCGGTCTGAATTACGCCGTTAATCAACTCCAGGTGTTTGCGGGAGGCGACTTCGGGCACAACACCGCCAAATTTTTGGTGAATCTCTACCTGGGAGGAAATAATATTTGAACGTATTGTTACCCCGTCTACCACAACTGCAGCGGCGGTTTCGTCACAGGAAGTTTCTATCCCTAAGATAGTTACGCTCATTATTTTTTTATCCTTTTCTTTCATCCGTAAATAAAATATCTAGAGCCAAATAAATCAAATACCTGTTCAGCTAACCACCCTCAATTTTGTTTGGATTATATCCTTTTGTCAAAAGACTGGAGGGTAAATACAACCTTTATTTTACCGGTTGAAGGATCTGACCACCTTCCGGTAATAGCAGATGTTAGCTTAAACATTGATTCGCTTTAAAGAGGCTCCCCTAATTCGGTCATTAAATCTCTAAAAACCTGACCCGTTGAATAAGGCAAGATTAATTCAGCCTGAGCATCCCAGGGAGTATTCTCGCGGTTAATAATTACTAAACGACGGGCCAAACGGGGTAAATTTGCTACAGGATAAACCTGTAAGCTGCTGCCGGCTGCAATCATCAATTGACAGCCGGATAAAGCCTGAGAGGCTTGAAAAAAATCTTCGCTCATTTGGTCCTCAAATAATACCACGTCAGGACGGAGTACACCACTACAGGCGTCACAAAGGGGCGGGTTTTGGTTATGATTGAATTTAGTTACTAAGAGATCAAAGGGGTAGCTTGCCGCACATTTCATGCAGTGACAAGTGCGAAAATGACCATGCACTTCCCATACCTTTTTTGACCCTGCCTTACGGTGCAGGCCGTCAACATTTTGAGTAACCACTCCCTCTATATAGCCCAATTTTTCTAAATGGGCCAGGGCTACGTGAGCGTCATTAGGCTTTGCTTCAGTAAAAGTTACCCAGCGCGGAAGATTAATTTCATAAAAACTTTTAGGATCACGCCGCAAAGCGCTTAAAGTAGCAACTTTTATCGGGTCAATTTTTGTCCATAAGCCTGTACCAGGGCTACGGAAATCCGGAATCCCACTTTCTGTACTTATACCAGCCCCAGTTAAAACAAAATTGTAGTTACACTCTTTTAAAAGATTGGCCAGATTAACAATTTGTTCGTGGTATTGCATTTTCCCACTCCTAAAATTAATTTTTATGCTTATTTTAAAACATTTTCCATAAGGAAGCAATATCCTGGCTTTATAAAACGGAGGCTGTGGAAAACAAGTTTGCTATATATATTATGTAACATTGGAATATGTTTCTAATTCAGAAGTATAATTTTATGATATATATAAAATAACCCTAAATGTTAACTTATAATTAAGGTAGCGTAAAATTGATTGTGTA
>DHGP01000034.1 GCA_002402825.1 Firmicutes bacterium UBA4795 | reverse complement strand
TCGTAGCCAAACTGGATGCCGCCTACAAAAGCAGCGCAGTTTATGACTGCATCAAACTTTTCTTTGAAAAATAGCTCTTTTGTCTGGTCAAAATCCCGAAAATCAATTCCATCTCTTAAAGATAAAGAGACAAAATTGATGTTTTTTTCTTTTAGAATTTTAATAACTCTTTGTCCTAAAAATCCGTTGCCGCCAGGGACAAAAACCTTTTTATAGTTCAAAATTAATCTATCCTCCACCATTGATCAGGAAACTTTTGCTTCAAGATTTCGTCTCCTTCACCGATAGGTTCTAAGCCAATAGCTCGCATGTCCGCATCAACCATAATTTTTACCAGTTCTTTAAAAGTAATTTTAGGACTCCAGCCTAGTCTTTCTTTTGCTTTAGAAGGATCTGCAATGAGCAAATCAACTTCTGTTGGCCTAAAATATCTGGAATTAACTTTAACATATTTCTTCCAATCAAGACCTACATAGGAAAATGATTCTTCAACAAATTCTTTGACAGAATGTGTTTCTCCAGTTCCAATAACAAAATCCTCTACATCACAATTTTGGAGCATCTTCCACATAAATTCAACATATTCCGGCGCATATCCCCAGTCCCTTTTCGCTTCTAAATTCCCTAAGTAAAGGTAATCTTGTTTTTTCGCCAGGATATGAGCAATCCCTCTTGTAATTTTTCTCGTTACAAAATTTTCACCTCTTCTTGGTGATTCATGATTAAACAATATACCGTTGCAGGCAAACAGGTTGTACGCTTCCCGGTAGTTTACAACTATCCAGTAAGCGTATAGCTTGGCAGCCGCATAAGGACTTCTGGGGTAAAAAGGAGTAGTTTCTTTTTGGGGTACTTCAGTAATCTTGCCAAAAAGCTCAGATGTTGACGCCTGATAAAATTTTGTCTTTAAGCCTGTTTCTTTTATGGCGTCAAGTATTCTTAATGTCCCAACGGCATCTACTTCTGCAGTGTATTCCGGTACTTCAAAAGAAACTTTTACGTGGCTTTGCGCTGCCAAATTATAAATTTCATCTGGTTTGATTTCTTCCAAGACCCTGTTTAGGTTGGAAGAGTCAATCATGTCTCCGTAGTGAAGATACAAGCCACTTTCCTTTTCCTGCTGGCCATCAAAAAGGAGGTGATCGAGCCTCCCCGTGTTAAAAGTGCTTGCCCTTCTGATAATTCCGTGCACTTCGTACCCCCTGGAAAGGAGAAACTCTGCCAGATATGAGCCGTCCTGGCCGGTGATGCCGGTGATAAAAGCTACTTTATTACCCATATATTACCTCTGATTTAAATAAGAATTAAATACACATGGTATCGGTGCTAAACTTTGATAAAAATATTAGTGAATTAAACTTCNNCCCTTCCCAATGACCTCACCAGCGTCTATAATCTCTATCCCTATTAACTTACCGTTTTTATCAAAGTCCACATTTACACCGGGCTTAACAGTAACCGTTTCTGCTGCTTTTGTATCCGGCGAAGAAAAATATAGATAATCTTCAAAATATTTCCCTTCCCATTCTTTATTATTTAGATTCTATAAAACCTCCTTGTTTACCACTACTATTATCCTGAAACTTGTTTTTCTAACGTTGCTATCTTTGCTCCCTCACTATGCTTAAATAAAACAGAACCAGAACTAGATAACCCGGCAGTAAAAATAGACAAAAAGGTTGCTGAGAAAATAAGCAATAAACCAAGCAAACCACTTGTGAGCAAGGGCAAAAACAAAACATCTTTAGCCTTGTCCACTGCAACAAGAGATAACTGCCCGTAAGAGAGGTTATTAACTGCAAGCTCAGATGCATTGGCCAGCTCTGTTAAATGAATACCTGGATTACCAGCCAGGCTTATATTTTCAGAAAACAACAATCCACCTGCGATAATTGAAAATAAAACCATAACCACACCTAAACCGGTTAATTTCCAGCGCATACCAGGTTGCAAAAGAAAGCGGGTAAATATATCTGTTTGGCTGTATTTATGGGCTATAGCGTAAACTTTGCTGGCAAACCCAAATGTGCCAATTTGAAAACCGGCCAGCAGTAATAAAGCAGAGATTATTCCTGCCCCAAGGTTGGCATTTCTGATATAAAATAGCAGGCCAATCAAACCAGCCAGAAAAAGCAAAAGGCCCGGCAGAATAAAAGCAATGGTTGAATTATAAAGGGGGAGATGGCTTATAATGGTGCGGGCAATTTTGTAGCCGTCTTTTAAGCCGTTTAATTTTGCTTCGCCAATACGTTCCCCATAAACAATGGGAATATCTTTTATCTTTAGGCCCATTGATGCTGCTTTGATCGCTATTTCTGATTCAATACCAAAACCTTTTGAACGAAGTTCCATTTTTTCAAAGTATGATTTTTTTAGGCCGTAAAGACCGGTTAAAGGGTCATAAGCTTTAAAGCCGTACATATAGCGGATGGAATTGCGGAAAATGGCGTTGCCAATCCGGTTGAAGGCGGGAATGTTTTGTTTCCCTATACTGCGGGAGGCCACGGCGTAATCGTGATCTTTCAGTGCTCCGGCAATATCTAGGATTTTTTCCACCGGATAAGTATCGTCAGCGTCAATAAAGAGAACATTTTCGCCCCGGGCTTGTTGAACACCGGTTTTCATTGCTTTTCCCTTACCTTGGTTGATATGGTGATTAATCAGCCGGCAGGGATATTTTTGGGCTACTAAGGCAGTGTTATCGGTTGAGCCGTCATTTACCACTAGTATTTCAAAGGAATCGTCTATTATCTTCACAATTTTCTCTAATACTACGGGTAAGCCTTTTTCTTCGTTATAGGCTGGAATGATAATAGAGTATTTTAACGGAGCGCCTTTTGCAAAAATTTTAGCCAATATAAACAAGCCTCCTTTTAGGTTGTTTTTATTGCAGAGCCGTCGTCAACCACTTTGTAATAATTTTAAAAGGTTATTATGTTATTACTTAGCTAATTAATTAATTAATTAATTAATTCTAACGACTTGAAAAACAAAAATCATATTACATCTGCTGAATCAATCCGTCCAAAATCATCTGCAAACCTAACAATATCATCTTCTCTTGCTTTTCGCCGCTTTGCCCAGTCAGCTTTGTCTTTTACTCCTCTAAAATAAAAAGCCACTCTTCTAATCATCTTCCGTTGGAGTTTCCACATAGAAGATAAAGTCAAGTGCGGCCGGTTATGCCAGTTTCTCTTCTACAGCTTAAGGCATCCAACTATGAGCTGTAAAATCAATCGAATCCGCTTTAATCTTTAATTATTCATTCGACAGCACATTAAGAAAATCCTTCATCTTTAACTAAATTTAGCTATATTTTTTTGTTAATTATTTTTTAAATATGTTGGTACTTTATCAAAAAATCCGGAGGATTTATGTGATTTGTATCACAAAAGTTAAAAGTTTTACGGTTTTTTTATTAAACACTTAAAGGGGGAAGTATGAAATCTTTTTTAACATGTTTTTCCCAATTAATATAATCCGATGCTCTTTTCAGGGTGGTCTTTAAATCCTTCGCTAAATAATCGCTGCCTCTAGAGGAAGCTCATTTATATTAACATGAGGCCCAAGAAAATTAAGCTTTTCAAAGCCAATTACTTTTCCATTCTTGTCTTTGATCAAAATGACCTCTTCACCAGTTTCCTCACAAATATGCTCTTTCTCGGGATCGTCAAACCAGACATTTAAGGTATTTGCCTCTTTGTCGTAATACACCCTTATTTTTTCCATATAAACTCACCTTCCTTAATTTTCCCATATTTCAATGCTGTGCAGACTGTTTNNGCCTACCCTACCGATACCATTTTTTCGTCTAAATCAACAGATATCCCTTCTTCTATATCAAAACTCCGCGCGGCATGTTTTCTCAAATCTTCAATGGTTTCAAAAATTTTTCCCTGTATAAACCCCGTCAAACATGCTATAATAAAGTCACATAAAATAACCAAAGCCCGCAAGGAGAAAAAAACACCAAGATGAGCGAAACAA
>DHGP01000007.1:355-53826 GCA_002402825.1 Firmicutes bacterium UBA4795 | reverse complement strand
TCAAATTCCACTTCGTAATTCCCCTCTTGTAGAGGGGTGTCAGAAACTACCCCGTCAGGCTTCGCCTGCCACCCCTTCATAGAAGGGGAAGTCTGACGGGGTGTTATTTTTTTTATCCATTTGCCGGTAAGGTTTGATAGTGTTTCGGCAATGTCTATATTTGGGTAGAGTTTTGTTAAATCAACTTTGACTTTTTCTTTCTCATAATCAATTTCTACTGCTTTGAGCATTTTTTCGTCTTTCATAAAGACATATTCCAGATATGGAGACCTGCCGGGGACATTAAATAAATCGCCATCTTCATATTTGCAATTTGCCAGCGCTTCCTCGTATTGCTCAAGTTCATAGTATTTGAAAAACCCGCCGCCTTGATATTCTTTTACTTCTTTTGAGATGCCTGATTTATCATAAGCCAAAACCTTTTTCATCCTTGGCAAAACTACTGTATAAAAATGCTCTCCCATCTCTACCCCAAGCCACTTTCTGCCAAGTTTATGGGCTACTGCGGTAGTTGTGCCAGAGCCGAGGAAGAAGTCAAAAACTAAATCAGATTTATTTGAAGTAGATTCTATACAACGGTTTATTCCAATCTCTGAATTTTCTGTTTGAAAATCCCACTCGCTCGCATAACCATAAATATCTGACCAATTATCAGTTAAATAAATTTCGCTTGGTTTTAACATTTGTGGGTTATTGTTCTCGCTCAATCTTATTCTCTTTTTCTTCTCCAATTCTGAAATCACTTTTTGTGAAGGAAACCTGCGTCCTTCTCTGGGCAATATTTCTTTCCCTAAAACTATTCTTGCTCGTGTTATGTAGTTTTCATTCTCATCCTTCTTTAAGTTCTCTTTTGAAAATAGATTTAATCTATTTTCTGGAACAATCTCCCATGCTTCCCCTTCTGTATCAATTGATCGCCATTCTTCTTCTTTTCGTTCCTCGGTTATGTGTTTGAAAAATGAATTATCACCACTCATTGAATAAAAATAAAAAGAATCATGCCAAGTCGGGAATTTATTGCCTTTAGTTTTAATTCTTATTGATTTATTTACTATTATTTCATTCCTAAAATTTTCCTTCCCCAAAATGTTATCCATTAAGCATCTCACAATCCAATTCCCATTATAATCACATCTTACAAAAATGCTTCCTTTTTTATTCAACCAATCCTTTGCAAGTTTTAGTCGGTTTTCAAGAAGTGTTGCCCAGTTGGCATCTTTGTAATTTGTGCGGTATAAAAACTGATCAGAAGAATCCAAATTAAACGGTGGATCAATATAAATAGTTTGCACTTTTTCTTTGAATTTCGGCAAAATTGTGTTTAGTGCCTGATAGTTTTCGCTTTTTATCAGCCAGCCGTCCAATGCCTTGTCTAAATCATCAAACTGACTTAAAATTTCAAGTTCTAAATCCTTGAAATATTTTGTATCAATCGGCGCTTTGGGATTATCTTTGTCTATTCCTAATTCCTGCCATTCTTTGACTTGTTGCAGATAGTTTTTATGTTTTTTGATTTTCTCAACCAGTTTTTTATCCGCAATTCTGTCCAAGGTAATCACATAATTTGAATTTTTAACAAACTTCGGCTTGTTCCAGATTTTTACCAGTTCGTCTTCAAACTGACTAATAAAATCAATGATTTTGAAAGCAATGTCTTTTAAGATTTGTAATTGATTTACTCTATCAGCGCTCCACTCTTTAGCACCCTCCCAGAAATACTGATAACTCCAAAGTTTAAATTGCTCCTGCAAGAACGCTTTAGCATTTTTGTTGATAAAGAAGTCAACCTCACTTTGTTTTTCAAAAACTTTAAAGGCGCGTTCCAATTGTTCTTCGGTAATTGCTATGCCTTTTCTCTTTATGGCTTTTAATATCTCGTCTTGTTTTGTTTTTGCACCTCTTTCAGAATAAGAAACGCCGAAAACAATTGTGCCGTCTTCGCGGACTTTGCTTAATTCAAAAACAAGTGAGCGTTTTTCATTGGCTTTTTTATGTTCAAGTTTTGAAACATCAAAGTAAAACTTAAATCCATCGGAAGTAATTTCCAAACTTCTGAAAATCCGGTCGGTTTTAACATAGTAGAGCATCTGCGTTTTCCAGAAGAGAATGACATCCTTTTCATCGGTATAAACCTTTTCGTAGATATTGTTATGAAAGGGTGTTGAATTAAAATAAATTGAGCCGCTCTCGGTAAAATAGCGGCTGAAAAATGAATAGAGCTTGTCAAAAAGTTCATCTCTAAATTTGGGATGGCTTTTTAGAACCGTTTCTATATCTTTCTTGAGAATATCTTCAATCTTGCGGTAGTAATTTGATTTTATCCTCATCAAATTAACAAAACCGCCCTCGCCTTCAATCTTGGCGCCGATAAATACATCTTGCAATGCTTTATAAAATTTTTGTTCTTTGGTCATAGTTAAATCACTTCAATAAATTATCAACCGAAACATCAAGGGCTTTGGCTAATTTTTGGAGTGTGTCAATTGAAGGATTAGTGATACCGCCTGACTCTAACTTTATCACCGTGTTATAGGAAATATCAGCCAATTTAGAAAGCCGGTCTTGCGACAAGCCCTTTTGTTTTCTTAACTTTTTTATATTCTTGCCTATTAACGAAATCTCTCTTGACATTGTAGTATTAAAATAATAGTATGTATCTATAGAGTAATCTCAATCTATAATTATGATACAAAATTATTTTGATAATGTAAAGAGAATTTTAGGGAGTTTAATTTCAAATGCCCGCGCATGGGAGGGCTGGGGCAAGGGCATTTACCTTTTTTCTTTTCTAAAAATCGGCGGCTCGCCCGCGAAGCGGGCAAGGCGGGCGGGCAAAAATTCATTGGTGGGGATGACACTCAGACCCCCTTTTCTTTTTGCCCGCCGAAGCGAGGGGCGAAGCCCCGAGCGAGGCGTCTAATTCAATCTGGTGGAGGCGGGGGGAGTTGAACCCACCGTCCGAAAGAAAGACCACAGAAACTTCTCCGAGCGCAGGCTGTGTTTTAAATTTCGCCCCTTCGGCGGCCACAGTCAGCCTCCACCGGCGCTATCCCGATTGATGTCCCCTTAGGGTCCTCGAGCGAGATCCTTAAGGGTAAGCCTGACAGGTTGACACTCCGTCCTCGCCCCGCAGGCAGGGACAAGCGGAATGCTAGCTGCGTTTAAGCAGCTAGAGCGTAACTATTTTCGTTGGCAGTTATACTTTTTCCACCGTTTAACGGGCTGATGGAACCCCGGCTCGCTATTTCTGCCACCAAATCTTCCGTCGAAACCATTTCGCCCCCATGTTTAAATTTTCCTAGATCCGCTGACGATTGACGTCTGACTACTAACGACCTTTTACGGCCCGTTCAACTTCTCTTTTCGCTTCCCGCGCTATTATATCCTGACGCTTATCGTAGCTTTTTTTGCCGCGGGCCGTAGCCATTTCTACCTTTACCCAGCCCCGCTCGTTAAAAAAAACTTTTAAGGGAATAAGGGTTAGCCCCTTTTCTTTAGTGTAACCAATTAAACGTAAAATTTCCCTTTTGTGTATTAGCAATTTACGTACCCGCTTTGGTTCGTGGTTAAAACGGTTGCCTTGCTGGTACTGGGCTATATGCATATTATACAACAAAAGTTCTCCGTTTTCAACCCGGGCATAACTATCTTGCAAATTTGCTTTTCCGGCCCGCAAGGACTTTACCTCTGTTCCCGTTAAAACAATACCGGTTTCAAAGATATCTACAATATGGTATTCGTAACGGGCTTTTTTATTTACGGCTATAACCTTGGCGGGCATTTTAACTTAACTTCCTTATCTTCTTTTTATTCTAGCCTGCCCGAAGCCGTAAAAATTTTGCTTTTGCTTTTACGGCTACTTTACCATCGGGAAGTATAATTTTGGCGGCCATTTCATATAGACGTCCTCTGCCGCCAATCCTTTCCGCTTCAACCCTTAGCATCTGCCCTAAGGGAACTATATAACTATAGCGAGTAGTCATTTCAGCAGTCATAGCCGAAATACCGTTTAACCACAGCCACTGGGCCATTACTTCGTCTAATAAAGCTACCACCAGCCCCCCGTGCATACATCCATCCCAGCCTTGATGTTCTTCAGCCGGGATAAACGTAGCCCAACATATACTATCATGCATATGAAACTGTAGTTTTAAACCAATGTTGTTGTTATAACCACAGCCAAAACACATCTGAGATATATTATGCAGCCTTGCATTTTCATCTGGCAGTTTTTCTTCATCAGGCAAGATAATCAGCCCTTTCGCCCATATAATTATACCATTACCGGTTAAAATAAACAACCGCCCCTTTTTAACCGGGGCGGTTGAATAAAATCTTAGTTAATTAACAATTAACGAACAATGCCAGCAATTAAAGGAATAATTAAAATAGCCACAATATTGACTACCTTAATCATGGGGTTGATGGCCGGACCCGCGGTATCTTTCAGGGGGTCGCCAACCGTATCTCCGGTAACAGCCGCCGCGTGGGTAGGAGTACCCTTACCTCCGTACATTCCTTCTTCAATATACTTTTTAGCGTTATCCCAGGCCCCTCCCCCAGAGGTTTGGAAAATGGCCAAAAACAAGCCGGTAATAATTGTCCCCATAAGCATACCCCCAAGGGCTTCCCGGCCCAAAACAAGACCTACCACTACCGGGGCCAGTACAGGAATTAAGCCCGGCAGAATCATTTCCTTAAGGGCCCGGCGGGTAACAATATCTACGCAATGCCCGTATTCCGGACGGGCTGTGCCCTCCATTAAACCCTTAATTTCGCGGAACTGCCGCCGCACCTCATTAACTACTTCGTAGGCGGCCCGCCCCACCGCCCCAATAGCCAGGGAGGAGAAAATAAAAGGCAAGGCTCCGCCAATTAACAAACCGCCCAACACCCAGGGATTATTAATGGTAAAGTTAAGCAACTGAGCAGGCACAAAATCAGTTAAATGATAAGTATAATCCGCAAACAAAACTATAGCCGCAATCCCGGCTGAACCAATGGCATATCCTTTCGTAACGGCTTTGGTGGTATTGCCTACGGCATCCAAGGGATCGGTAATGGCTCTAATTTCCTTGGGCAATTGGGCCATTTCCGCAATACCGCCGGCGTTATCCGTAATGGGGCCATATGAATCAATAGCCACAATAATGCCTGTCATGGAAAGCATCGCCATAGAGGCAATACCAATGGCGTATAAGCCTCCTTCACCGCTGCCGCCAATTATATAAGAAATAAGGATGCCAATAACAATAACAATTGCCGGCGGCACACTGCTTTCCATCCCTACCGAAAGACCAGTAATAATGTTTGTAGCGTGACCAGACTGGGAAGCATTAGCTATGGATTTTACCGGACGAAAAGCCTTGGAAGTATAATAATCAGTTATATAAACAATACATACAGTAATGGCAATACCAATCAGGGCAGGCCAAAAATAGATAGCATTTCCTAAAACATTAACCGAGGCAAAATAAAAACCAATAAGGGCTAAGACAGCTGTTACCCAAAGGCCTTTATACATAGCACCCATAATATTTTGTCCTTTGCCCATACTTACAAAAAAAACACCGATAATTGAAGCAATAACCGCTACCGCTCCAAGTAAGATTGGGAAAACGGTAAATAACGGCTGGCCTTTGAAGATTAAGTGCCCTAACAGCATTGCCCCTACGGCAGTTACTGTATAAGTCTCAAATAAGTCTGCCGCCATCCCGGCGCAGTCACCAACGTTATCACCCACGTTGTCAGCAATTACCGCCGGGTTACGGGGATCATCTTCAGGAATACCGGCTTCTACCTTACCAACCAGGTCGGCACCCACATCAGCACTTTTAGTGTAAATACCGCCGCCTAAACGGGCAAACACACTGATTAAACTGCCGCCAAACCCCATACCGACTAAAACCACCGGGTTACCAAAGATTAAATACAGGCCTGACACTCCTAAAAGTGCTAACCCTACGCACATCATTCCGGTGACTGTACCGCCCCGAAAGGCTACTTTCAAGGCGTTACCAATGCCTAGCTTGGCTGCTTCAGAAACTCTGGTGTTTCCCCGCGTAGTCACATACATACCTACAAAACCACATAAGCCTGAAAAAACAGCCCCGACCAAGAAACCTAGCGCGGTTTCCCTGTTTAATCCAAAAAATATAAGAAGAAAAATAACAATACCTACAATTGCAATAGTCTTATACTGCCGGCTGAGGTAGGCCATTGCTCCTTCCTGGATGGCCGCTGAAATTTCCTGCATCTTCTGAGTGCCGGCCGGATGACGCAACACCCATGAAGCCAAGGAAAGCGCAAAGATAATACCTATTACCGCAATAATAATGCCCCATAGGATTATTGTTTGCTCCAAAAATATACACCTCCAAACAGGTACTTTAAATTTTTACCCTAAACCTAAAAAAAGCGCCGTAAGACCAAAAAGAACCGCTACCACCAGCGTTGCTTTGCCCAGTAACTCGTCCAAACCCTTCTTTTTACCAAATAAGGCTTCCGCACCGCCGCCTACAATTCCTGATAACCCGGCACTTTTACCTGACTGCAGCAATACAACTGCAATTAAGGCCAGGGAAAGAATTACGTGAAAAACGGTTACCAGGCTTCTTAACATACCCTCACCTCCTCCGGCTTTACCTGATTTTTAAATAAATTTTAAATAATAAATAATCATTTACTTTGCTTTTCTAAAACCGCAAAAATTATATCATAGCCCAAAAAAAATAACAATCAAATATTTTTTATTATAAAATTAAAACCTTAAACTGAAGAAGACTAAAAAATAAAGAAAAATATTTCCAATTTGCAGTCGGTCATTTTTAATTTTTCATTTTTCATTTAATGTTAAATAAAGCTCCTGGTCCCAATTCCTCTTCAATACGCAACAGCTGGTTGTACTTGGCCACGCGCTCACTTCGACAAGGAGCACCTGTTTTAATTAAACCTGCGTTGGTGGCCACGGTAAAATCGGCAATAAAAGCGTCCTCTGTTTCCCCTGAACGATGACTGATTACAATCTTATAACCTGCCCGGCGGGCTAAATCAATCGCCTCTAAGGTTTCGGTCAAGGTTCCAATTTGGTTAACCTTTATTAATATAGAATTAGCTACTTTCAGCTCAATTCCTTTTTTTAATTTTTGGGTATTGGTAACAAAAATATCGTCCCCCACCAATTGTACCTTTGTCCCTAACTGGGCGGTAAGCTTTTGCCAACCCTCCCAGTCCTCTTCGGCCAGACCGTCTTCAATTAAAACAACAGGATACTTATCTATTAAAGCGGCGTAAAAATCAACCATCTCGGCCGCCGTTAAAGACTTCCCCTCCAGTTGGTATTTACCGGCCTGGTAAAATTCACTTGCGGCTGGATCAAGCGCCAGGGCAATATCTTTCCCTGGTATGTACCCGGCCGCCTCTATGCTGGTAATGATGACCTTTATGGCCTCCTCCGTGGAATTAAGCGCGGGAGCAAAACCACCTTCATCTCCTACTCCCGTACTTAAACCTTTACCTTGGAGTACTTTTTTCAGGTGGTGAAAAACTTCCGCCCCTATTTGTAAGGCCTGAACAAAATTTCTAGCCCCGATTGGTAAAATCATAAATTCTTGAATATCTATATTATTATCCGCGTGTTTACCCCCATTTAAAATGTTCATCATGGGAGTTGGCAAAAGACGGGCGTTAAAACCGCCCAAGTAACGGTACAAAGGCAAACCAACTGCCTGAGCAACTGCTTTTGCCGCGGCTAAAGATACTCCTAATATAGCGTTAGCTCCTAATTTACTTTTATTAGGAGTACCATCAAGGGAAATAAGTTTTTTATCCAGACCAACCTGGTCCACCGCCTCAAAACCAATAATTTCCGGGGCAATTATTTCAATTACGTTGTTTATGGCTTTAGTTACCCCTTTACCCAGGTACCGCTTGGGGTCTCCGTCCCGTAATTCAACGGCTTCAAAGGTTCCGGTAGAAGCTCCTGATGGTACGGCGGCCCTGCCCATACTACCGTCTTCCAAGATAACATCTACTTCTATGGTTGGGTTTCCCCGGGAATCAAGAATTTCTCTGGCCAAAACATCTAAGATGGCTGTTGACATTTATTTTCTACCTCCTTCTTTATTGCTTTGATAATCAAAGAAAAATCAGCTACCTCCAGGCTTGCTCCCCCAACTAAAGCACCGTCAATATCCGGTTGTTTGATAAAGCCGGCTATATTATCCGGCTTAACACTGCCCCCGTAAAGAAGGCGGATTTTTTTTGCTCGATTTGATCCGGCGTTGTTAACCAGCAACTTACGGATAAAATTACTTACCTCTTGAGCCTCAAAAGCCGTGGCGTTTTGCCCGGTCCCAATAGCCCAAACAGGTTCATAAGCAATAACTACCATTTGGCAAAGTTCGGGCTCAAGACCAGCCAGTGAACCAACCAGCTGCTTTTGAACTACTTCCTCTGTTTTACCTGCTTCTCGGTCAGCCAACTGTTCTCCGATACAAATAATAGGGGTTATACCCGTCCGTAAAGCAGCTTTAACTTTTAAGTTAACTAAGGTGTCTTCTTCACCAAAGTATATCCTTCTTTCAGAATGCCCTAAAATTACGTAGCGGCACCCTGCCTCTTGCAGCATTAAAGGGGAAATTTCGCCGGTAAACGCTCCCTTTTCATAATAATACATATTCTGGGCGCCTAAAAAAATATTACTTCCTTTTAAAACCTGATTTAGCGAAAAAAGAGCCGTGTACGGAGGACAAATAACTATTTCCACGTCATTTACCTCCGTAACGGCTTCTTTTAAATTATTAACGAAATTATGGGCCTGAGAAACAGTTTTATTCATTTTCCAGTTTCCGGCAACCAATGGTGGGCGTAAGAGTTGGGGCAAGAAAAAACCTCCTTTCGCGTTTACGTTTCCAAGTAGAAGGATATGGACCATCGCGATGCTTTAAATTTTGATTCTACCCTGCTGTATCCGTTAAAGCGGCAAGACCTGGCAGTACTTTACCTTCCAAAAACTCCAGGGAGGCGCCGCCACCGGTTGAAAGATGAGTTATTTTTTGAGCTACGCCCGCCTTACTCACCGCAGCCAAGGTATCGCCCCCGCCAACAACGCTGGTAAGGTTATCTTCAGCAATTGCTCTGGCTATGGCCAAAGTACCCTCGGCAAAAACTTTCTGTTCAAAGACTCCCAGGGGACCATTCCAAAATACTGTCTTTGCTCCTTGCAAGGCCTCCTTAAATATTTTAATGCTTTCAGGACCAAGATCAAAGACCTGGCCATCAGCCGGGATTTCGTCAACTTTTACCATTTTAATTTTATCAGCCGCTTCTCCTCCGGAAACAATCACTACGTCCACCGGCAAGATAATTTTTACCTTCCGGGACCCTGCCAGCGCATATATTTCCTCAGCCGTTTTAATTTTATCTTCTTCTACTGGTGATTTGCCCACCTCATATCCTTGCGCTTTTAAAAAGGTATTAGCCAGGACCCCTCCCACCAACAGCACATCTACTTTTCCTAAAAGATTTTTAACGACCCCTATTTTATCCGAAACTTTTGCCCCTCCTAAAATAGCCGCAAAGGGACGTTCCGGAACAGTTAAGATTTTCGTTAGTGTCTTAACTTCTTTTTCCATTAAAAATCCCATCACCGCGGGAAGAAAATGAGCTACTCCTTCAGTGGAAGCATGCGCCCGGTGGGCGGCACCGAAAGCATCGTTTACGTACACATCTGCCAGAAGGCTGAGTTTTTGGGCAAATGCCGGGTCATTTTTCTCTTCTTCCGGGTAAAACCTGACGTTTTCAAGCAGGATAACTTCCCCGGGCCGCATAGCCTTAACTGCCGCGGCCGGTTTATCCCCCAGACAATCGTCTACCTTTAGCACCGGAACACCTAATATCTCTTGAAGCCTTTGGGCTACTGGAGTTAAACGGTACTTTTCGTTTATTTTTCCTTTGGGGCGACCAAGGTGGGAAATTAAAATTACTTTTGCTTTATTTTCCCTCAAGTACTGGATGGTAGGCAGGGCTTCCTTTATCCTGGTATCATCTGTTACCTTACCGTTTTCTATAGGTACATTAAAATCTACCCTTACCAATACCCGTTTGCCAGTTACCTCAATGTCCCGTACTGTTTTTTTAGCCACCTTTATTCCTCCCTGGCCCTAAATTATATTCCTTTTTTAGCCATGTACAAGATGAAGTCCAGTACCCGCAAAGAATAAGCCCATTCATTGTCGTACCAAGCCACCACTTTAACCATATCCTCAGCCACCACTATGGTAGACAGCCCGTCAACAATGGCCGAGTGGGGGTCACCGTTGTAGTCGCTAGATACCATGGGTAATTCACTATAAGCTAAAATTCCTATTAGTTCTCCCTCCGCGGCATCCTTAAAAGCGGCGTTTACTTCGTCTTTGGTGGCTTTGTTTTTAAGCTGCACCACCAGGTCAACCACACTAACATTAGGGGTGGGAACGCGAAAAGCAAAACCATTTAACTTGCCATTTAATTCAGGCAAAACCATGCCTACCGCCTTAGCCGCTCCGGTAGTAGTAGGTATAATACTCGTCATGCCCGCGCGGCCGCGCCTCAAATCACGGTGGGGCATATCTAAGAGTTGCTGGTCATTGGTTAATGCATGTACGGTAGTCATTAAACCTTTCACAATACCAAAATTTTCGTGCAAAACTTTGGCCACCGGGGCCAAACAATTAGTAGTACAGGAAGCATTGGAAATAATCTGATGGACAGTTGGGTCATACTGGTGGTGATTAACCCCCATTACCACGGTCAAAGCCTCACCTTTAGCCGGAGCCGTAAGAACAATCCTCTTTGCTCCTCCTTGTAAATGCCGGGCGGCATCTTCCGGCCGGTTAAACTTACCGGTAGCTTCAACCACCACTTCCACCCCTAAATCACCCCACGGAATTTGTGCCGGCTCTGCTTCTGAAAACACCTTTATCTTCCATCCGTTAAGTAAAAGAGCGTCTTTATTTGCTTCTACGATTTGATTTAATTTTCCGTGAACCGTATCATACTTTAAAGCGTGAGCCAAGGTAGGAATAAAGTTCTCATTTACAGGCAAGCGGCGGGACTTATGGTTAATGGCCATTACCTGAATATTATTATACTGCAAAGCAGCCCTTAATACATTCATTCCTACCCGGCCAAACCCATTAATCCCTATCTTTACGGCCATAATTATCCCCCTTCCTTAAATTAATATACTACATTTAATTATATATGGTATTTTATTCATTGTCTAGTTAAATAATTACTACAAAAATATAAAAATTTTTTAACAATTAATATATCCTTTTTATAATAAATACCGTATTAATTTTTAGCGCTTAGTTACCCGCCATAAGTTGCCGCTTTTAGATAAAAGCAGGATAAATTTTAACGGCTGTAGTTGCCTTTGAGGCGGATGCATTCTAGCGTAAATAGATTACTTTTAGTGGCGGTGAAATTATGCTCTTTAGAGGTTCACTTTATAATACATTAAAACCGGGGCTTTTAGGGGAGGACTCAGCGGAACACCACTTGTGGGGAGGATATTATTAAAACAAAAAACTAAACCAAGAATTACCATATAGGCTACCCTGTAAAGTACCATATTGTTGATTGGCCTCATCATTATTCTGTGTTATTTTTGTTTTTAATGTCGCGGTGCCACAAAATTACCCGGTAGTTTTTGCGCTCAAGGCATTCTCCCAATTTTTCTGCCACCGCCACTGACCGGTGACGGCCACCCGTACAGCCAATAGCGATAGTCAGGGCAGTTTTACCCTCTTTAACGTACTCGGGAAGAAGAAAATTAATTAAATCAAAAAATTTAGCTATAAAATTGTCGCTGACGGTTGACTTAAAGATATATTCTTGCACGGCCGCATCTTTACCCGTAAGGGGTTTTAACGCGGTCTCATAATGAGGATTGGGAAGAAAACGTACGTCAAATACTAAATCACTATCCAAGGGAATACCAAATTTATAACCAAAAGAAATAATAGTAAGGCGCAAACCTGGACCTTCTAAATTATCACTAAATAACCCGGCCAGTTCTTTTTTAAGTAATTGGGTGCTGATATTTGAAGTATCAATTATTTTATGGGCCCGGCCGCGTAAATTTTGTAAGCATAGCCTTTCTTCCTGAATGCTTTTTAAAATTTCACCGTGTTTACTTAAAGGATGGATCCGGCGGGATTCCTTATAACGCTGGATTAAAATATTATCAGAAGCTTCCAAATAAAGTATTTCGTAGCGAAAATTTTTTTGCTCCAGTTCCCTTAAAACTTTAGATAAAGCCTCAAAAAACTCGCCTCCGCGTATATCCACCACTACCGCCACTTTTTCTATCGGCCGGAAGGATTGGGCACAAAGCTCTGTAAAAACCGGTATCAATAAGGGAGGTAAATTGTCAACGCAAAAAAAACCCAAGTCTTCTAAATAACGTAAAGTTTGAGTTTTACCAGCCCCAGAAAGACCGGTTATAATTACAAACCTGGACAACATTAAATAAATATCCTTCCTCCAAAATAGACGTCGGTCGTCGGGATAATTGTTAAATGAAAATGGTAAATTTTAAGCTAAAAATTTATTTTTCTTCCCGGAGCGCTTTTTTAAGCTGGTCAATTACTTTTACCGGCCCCGGGTCAACCCCATATAAAAAAGCCAGGTATACACTGGTATAATCCCCTAAATAAATTAAGGAAAACAAACGGGCTAACTCAGCATTCCCCGAAGCGCTAATCTCGCTTACCCCTGCCGCCACCCTGGCCGTTAGCTCTTTGGTTATGCTTATTCTTTTTTTCACCTGAGGATGGTCGTGAGGGTGACTTAAAATAACCAGGTAGAGCCGCCGCAGCAGTTCCGCCGGTCCTTCAAAACCAACTATTTCATTATGGTTTAGTTCTGGAAATACGTTCCAATAAGCCAGGACTTTAGCGTTTTCGTTTATTTGCCCTTTCCAGCGCTGGGCCGCTACTTCAGTAGTCTCACTGCTTCCCCAAATTACCGGAAGGCGATTGTATAATTGACTGGCTAACAGCTTGGCGTAATTTTTGGCCAAGGGTACTTCCGGCCTGTACTGGTTGTACAAATCTTTTAAGTGGCTGGCTAAAGTGTTTACTTCTGTTTCTTGACTGTTTAACAGGTCCAGGTGTTCTAAAACGACTAAAATTGGAATAAACAAGTACCCCAGCGCCGCCCGCGGAGCAAACCCGGCAGGAACGGTAATTACCGGGATATTATCCTGAAGGGCCATTTCTTTAAGCGCCCCCCCGGAAGTTAAAGCTACCACGGTTGCTCCTTTTGCTTTTGCCTGGCGGTAGGCGCTTATAGTTTCTTCTGTATTGCCCGAATAGCTGACGGCAAAAATAAGGGTTTTAGCGCCAACAAAGCGTGCCAATTCATAATGCCGGTTAACCATTACCGGTATGTTTGCTTTATCCGCTATATAAGTGCGTAATAAATCGCCCCCAATAGCAGACCCACCAAGACCAGTAACCATCACCTGAGCTATTTCTTTTTCTTTCATAGAAAAAACTAAAGAAAGAGCCGCCCTTTTTCCTAGCTGCTGCGCCTCCTGGCATTGTTCAGGCAGTTTAGCCAGGGCATCCAACATTTTATGACTGTCTAATTCTTTTAACCTCGGGTAATCATCTAAATTTACCAATCTTTTATCCCTCTCCCTAAACTAAATTTTCTTTAACACTTGCTCGTAAGCGGCATAGGTTTTACGATCAAAAAGGACAAAACAAATTTCTTTAAACGCACCATGATTTTCTTTTAAAAAATTTACCACGGCTTCAATAGCTACCTGGGCCGCCTCCTCCAAAGGATAACCGTAAGCTCCGGTGCTGATTGAGGGAAAGGAAATTGTTTTAATACCCTTGACTCTAGCTAGCTTTAAACTTTCCTGGTAAGCATTGGCTAAAACAACTGCTTCATTCTTATGCCCTCCCTGCCAAATTGGACCTACCGTGTGGATAACATACCTGGCCTTAAGATTCCCGCCTGTGGTAATAACCGCTTGCCCAGGAGGCAAAGGTCCTCTTTGGGCCTTGATGTGCTTGCACTCCTCCAAAATTGCCGGCCCACCGGCCCGGTGAATGGCTCCGTCCACCCCGCCTCCGCCCATTAAGCTGGAGTTAGCCGTATTTACAATTGCCTCTGTTTCTTGCTGGGTAATATCTCCTTGAATTAAAGAAATTTCTGTGTCTTGAATTTTCATTTTGGCTAACGCGCCTCCTTTAATTCTTTAATCTTTAATTTTTTAAGCCAAACCTTTTCCCGGCTTAATTTCCAACACATCCTCCACGTAAGCCCTTAAAACTTCAGCCACTCCCCAAGCCTGAGCAATACACCCCCGGGGAATAAGGGGTTCGTTGCCGTCAAAGATTTCCGAAATATAACCTATCCCGTGGTCCCTTAAATGATCCTTAAAAGGCTGGATAAAACCGTATGCCTGGCGCTTACTAAGAAGTGAATAATGGTTAACCTTGCGAAAAGCAGTTATAAAAGGGCCTATCAGCCAACTCCAAACTGTTCCCTGGTGGTAGGCACTGTCGCGCTGTTTTTCGCTCCCTTTATACACCCCCTGGTAAGCAGGATCATTAAAAGAAAGGCTTCGCAGGCCATAGGCAGTATAAAGTTCCGACCATACTTTTTTAATTATTGATTGCCCTTTCTTTAAATCAAGCATTGAATAAGGTAAGCTTAAGGCGATTACCTGGTTAGGCCGCACACTAACGTCTTTTCCTTCCGTGTTAACCACATCGTAAAGATAACCCCCTTCGGCAAACCAAAATTCACGGTTAAAACTTTCCTTTACCTTTTCCGGTAAGCCAGGATAAATAAACTCTTCCTCGTAAAGTTGGGCCAATTCTTTTAAAATATTTAAGGCGTTATACCATAAAGCATTTACTTCTACCGCTTTACCGTAGCGGGGAGTAACAACCCTATCATCAATTTTAGCGTCCATCCAGGTAAGCTGCGTTTCCGGGGAGCCGGCGGCAATTAATCCGTCGGCTGCCATCTTAATATGATAATTGGTGCCCCAAATATAGTGGGCCACGATTTCCTTCAGGACAGGATAAATTTCCTCCCGGATAAACTGATAATCTGCCGTATACTGTAAATATTTGTAAACCGCTTGAAAAAACCATAAAGAAGCATCTACCGTATTATACCATGGTTCTCTTTCCCCGTCAGGAAAAACATTGGGCAATAAACCATTTTTACAATGACGGGCAAAGGTGGTTAAAATTTCTTTGGCCTCAGCAAACCGCTTCGTCACCAGGGTAAGACCCGGAAGGGCAATCATGGCGTCCCGTCCCCAATCATTAAACCAGGGGTAACCGGCAATAATACTTTTTCCTCCGGTAAACCGCTGATGGACAATAAAAGCATCGGCTGCCAACACCAATGAGGTGGCAAATTTATCCTTAAAACCAGCCTGACTTATTAATTGCTGATGCCGTTTATTTTCTAACTGAAGCAGGACCGGTCCGTTAATAGTATAAACTTCCTCCAGGGTAGCTAAAAAGGTAACTATTTTTTCTTCCCGGGCGGCTATCTTTACCAAAAACTGACCCGGCATATAATGATCCTCAACAGCTTTAAAGCCGCGCTCCTCTTCTTCACGGTAAAACATTTTTAAAAACCAGTCTTCCTTTTCCTGGTACTCCCCGTCACTGCAAACCATATGTAAAACCGGTTTTTCAGGTGCCGTTTTAATTATTGTTCCATAAGGAATTTTAGTTTGCTGAAAATATACCTGCCCTTGCCGGACAATCCCGTGAAAGTCACGGCAGTTTACCAGCGGAAAAAGGCGCAAAAGAGCTGGCGCCGCTCCATTTTGAATGTGGTATATAACCACCGTGGTATTTTCCCCGGACACCATAAATACCTTTTTATGGATGGTGACATCGGAAAAGCCAATAATAAAAGTAGGTAAAAAATCAAAAACAACCGCCTGTAGGTGAATAAAGCCAAACTCGGTTACGCCCCAAACAGTCTGGTTAGTGGCTAAATTATATTTTTGTCCCTCTGTCTCAAAGCGTTCGTCCAGTTTGGCTAAAAATAAATTTCTTTGCCCGGGAGGCTCAAGAGCGGCCACCAACAAACCATGATACTTTCGGGTATTGGCTCCTACTAAGGTCGAAGAAGCATAACTCCCTTGACCATTAGTAACCAGCCACTCTTTTTCAATCCCACGTTCAAGGCTCCGCCAGTCCCCTTTGCCAAAACGCAAAACCTTTCCTCCTCAAAATGTCTGACGACAGACGTCTGACGTCTCATATTGGCAGGCTAAAGCAATCGCCCCATACAAGCCTGAACGGTCACCCAATCCCGCAGGCACAAGACGAACCTGCTGCCAGGCAGCCTGCATGGTACGGCGCGAGACCTCTTTTTCCATGGCCTCCCAATAGGGCAACCCCACTTTTAAAGCTCCTCCGCCCAATATTACCAGGGAAGGATTAAGCAAATTAATTACGTTGGCCAGGCCAATTCCTAAAGCAGTCCCTGCGGCCTTAAGAATAGAAAGAGCCTCTTTATCCCTGGCCGCGGCAAGCTGAGCGATTAAATAAGGGCTAATCTTTTGCGGCTCTCCTTTGGTCGCAGCCAATAAATTTTGTCCCTGGCCATTTTTAACTAAGTCCAGGGCTTTTTGGACCATGGCGCTTCCGGAAGCAAGCGTTTCTAAACAACCTTTGTTTCCGCAGTTACACGTGCGTCCTTCTGGCTCAATAGTCATATGCCCCAGTTCACCCGCCCCAAAACCAGCCCCGTGATATATTTGTCCGTTTAAGATTAGCCCTCCACCAATTCCCGTGCCCACGGCTACGTAAATTAAATTCTTGACGCCTACCCCCGCCCCTTTAAGGTGCTCCCCAATAGCGGCTAAATTAGCGTCGTTTTCTAAATATACGGGTAACTTTAAGGATTCTTCCAGTAATTGTTTTAACGGCACTTTTCGCCAACCCAGGTTGGGAGCCTGGTAAACTACGCCCTCTTTTACGTCTAAAGGACCGGGGACCCCTATTCCGACCGCCCGAACCTGACCCTTTAAACCAGCTTGAGCTGTAAGGTGCTCTACCGTCCGGACAATGTTTTGCCGTACTCCGGTCACACCCAGGGCAGATTGCGTAGGAACCTTTACTTCAGCAATGATTTCTCCTTTCAGGTTCGCTAAAGCCGTATAAATCTTAGTCCCACCTAAGTCTATGCCAATTACTAAATTTTTAGTCATTCTTTATTTCCCATTTCTCTTATTACATTTTCGGCCACCGTCCGGTTCATTCCCGGCAAGGCCGCTAGTTCCTCTACGCTAACTTGGCTTGAGGCGGCCAAGGAAGAAAAATATTTCAGCAGCACTTTTCGCCGCACTGTCCCAACCCCTTCAATTTCATCTAAAAGGGAACGCAGGCTGTTTTTATTACGCAATTGACGGTGGTAAGAAATAGCAAAACGGTGGGCCTCGTCACGTAAATGTAAAAGGAAGTAAAAAGCAGGGGAATTACGGGGCAGTTCAAGCGGTTCCTGCCGGCCGGCCGCGTAAAGATGCTCTTCTTTTTTGGCTAAAGCAAAAACAGGAAGATTTACCAGGCCGCACTCCTGCGCCGCTTGTTTTGCGGCTGTCAACTGTCCTTTTCCTCCGTCTACAATAATAAGGTCAGGCAAACAGGTAAATGCTGCTTGTTTATTGCCCTTAGGCTTTTCGAGGTTCGAGGTTCGAGGTTCGAGATTCGAGATTCGATTCGAACTGCTAATTTCTAATTTCGAACTCCGAGAAGCATCCTGGGCCCTCTTTAAACGGCGTTTTATCACTTCTCGCAGGCAGGCATAGTCATCTGCCCCGGCTACTGTTTTAATCCGGAAACGGCGGTATAAGTCAGGCCGAGGGTGCCCTTCCTCGAAAACTACCATTGAAGCTACCGCGTCATAACCTTGAATATTAGAAACATCAAAACATTCAACCCGCACCGGTACTTTAGCCAAGCCCAGTAAACGCACAAGCTCACCGCCTACCTTCAGCAGCTTATCTTTTTCTAACTTGGCTTTTGCACCCGTATTTTCTCCTAGCGCTAAAAGGGCATTTTCACTGGCCAGGTCAACTATTTTTTTCTTTTCGCCTCGCCTGGGCACTTGCAGGGAAACAACCTGCCCTTTTAACTGAGAAAGCCAGGCGGTAATCCCGGGTAATTCCTCTTTCTCAACCGCCGAAAGCAAAATTGTGCCGGGAATAAAGCTGGCCTGGTGATAATACTGTTTTAATACGGCAGTAATAATTTCGGCTTCATTTGTACCGGCCGTATTTTTAAGAAAGAAATGCTCCCGGCCTATTAGCTTTCCTGCCCGAATAAAAAACATGGTTACGCAAGCCTGTTCTCCAGCTGTACCCAGGGCAATTACGTCCTGGTCTTGGGGAGAAAAGGAGGCAACTTTTTGTTTTGTCATAACCTGTTGGATAGCCTGAAGCTTGTCGCGCAAAACTGCTGCTTTTTCAAATTCTAACCTGGCGGCCGCGGCCTCCATTTGCTTTTTTAAAGCCCGTCGTAAATCTTCCTGGCGGCCCTCCAAAAATAGGCATATTTCTTTAATTAACCCCTGGTAGTCTTCCCGGCTGATTTTACCGCAGCACGGGGCAGAACAACGCTTAATATGATAATTTAAACATGGACGGATAATATTGTCTGAACCTTTTTTTACCGTGGTGAAAGAATTAATTTTCTTTTGACAGGTACGAAAGGGAAATAAGCGACGCAGCAAACTTAATGTTTCCCGAACCGCCTCTACCTGGGTGTATGGACCAAAATAACGCGCGCCGTCGGCTGCCGGACGACGGGTTATAAATACCCGCGGGAAATCTTCCGGAGTGGTTATTTTTAAGTAAGGATAACTTTTATCGTCTTTAAGGTTAACGTTGTACCGCGGGCGGTGTTTTTTAATCAGGTTACCCTCTAAAATCAAGGCTTCAACCTCATTATCGGTAACAATATATTCCAAGTTAGCCACCCGCTCTATAAGGTACTTTGCCTTAGACAAGATCAGGTTATCCTTTTGAAAGTATTGACGAACTCGTTTCTTTAAAGACACGGCCTTACCCACGTAAATAATTTCTCCTGCCGCCTCACGAAAGATATACACGCCAGGCCTGTCCGGTAAAAATTTTAGCTTTTCCGTTAAAGTCATACTCTCACCACAAAAATTCAAATTTTAAATTTGAAGTCTTTTTAATCTTTAATCTTTAATTTACAATTTTTAGCCTGCCGTTCAATACCCGGCTCAAATACTGGCCGGTGTATGAGTTGGACGCTTTAACCACTTCTTCCGGAGTTCCAGTCGCGATTACTTCACCTCCGCGGTCTCCGCCCTCCGGCCCAAGGTCAATTATATAATCAGCTGTTTTTATTACGTCTAGATTATGCTCGATAACGATAACGGTGTTTCCAGATGATACCATGCGGTGAAGCACCTGCAGCAGTTGGTGTACGTCCGCGGCGTGCAGGCCGGTAGTTGGTTCATCCAAGATATAAACAGTCTGGCCGCCCGTCTTACGCGCCAGTTCCGTAGCCAGCTTAACCCGCTGGGCTTCACCGCCTGAAAGTTCTGGGGCCGGTTGACCCAACCGGATATAACCTAAACCCACATCGTGAATTGTCTTCAGTCGCCGGTATATCTTAGGAATGGGCTGAAAAAATTCCAGGGCCTGGTCTACCGTCAAATCCAACACCTCAGCAATATTTTTCCCTTTGTATTTTACCTCCAGCGTTTCCCGGTTATAGCGCCGCCCTTTACAAACTTCACAGGGTACGTAAACAGCCGGCAAAAAATGCATTTCAATTTTAATAATGCCGTCTCCGTAACAGGCTTCACAACGGCCTCCTTTGACGTTAAAGCTAAACCGTCCGGCCCTATAGCCCCGCAGCCTGGCTTCGGGAAGTTGGGCAAATAGCTCCCGAATGTCATCAAATACCCCGGTATAAGTACCTGGGTTAGAACGCGGGGTACGCCCAATGGGAGACTGGTCAATGTTAATTACTTTATCCACGTTTTCGACACCTTTAATTTCCTGGCAGGCTGAAGGTGGTTCTTTTGAGTTGTGTAGTTTGGAAACCATACTCTTATATAAAACCTCATTTACCAGGGTGCTTTTGCCTGAACCAGAAACGCCCGTAACACAAATAAACACCCCCAAAGGAAAACTTACGTCAATATTCTTTAAATTATACACGTGGGCCCCTTTTATGGTTAAAGTCCTATTTTTATCCTGCCTATGCCGGATAACCGGCACAGGAATATACTTTTTCCCGCTTAAGTATTGGCCAGTGAGGGAAGCAGGGGTACGTACAATATCCTGCAGCGTCCCCTGGGCCACCACTTCGCCGCCGTTTACCCCAGCCCCAGGGCCAATATCAATAATATAATCAGCCGTCTGCATGGTTTCTTCATCGTGCTCCACCACTATCACCGTATTGCCAAGATCCCGCAGATGGCATAGGGTAGCCAGCAAACGCTGGTTATCGCGAGGGTGCAGGCCTATACTGGGTTCATCAAGGATGTAGAGTACCCCGGTTAAGCCGCTGCCAATTTGGGTGGCCAAACGAATCCGTTGGGCCTCACCCCCGGCAAGCGTACCAGCTTTACGGTCGAGGGTAAGATAATCAAGGCCTACGTCAACTAAAAAATTTAACCGGCCGGTAATTTCTTTTAATATTTGGCGGGCAATTAACTGTTCCCGTGGGGTTAAGGTCAAGTTTTGAAAAAAATTTAACGCTTCGCCAATTGAAAAACGGGTTACTTCAACAATGGAAAGCTCTCCTATTTTTATAGCCAAAGCTTCAGGGCGTAAGCGCGCGCCCTGGCAGACCGGACACACCTGCTCGCTTGAGTACTGCTCACCCAAACTAAAATAAGCGTATTTATAATCATAATTTACTTCTTTAATCACCCCCAAACCCGTACAAGTAGGGCAGGCCCCAAGAGGGCTGTTAAAAGAAAACAGGCGCGGGGAAATTTCAGGAAGGCTAAAACCACATGTATTGCAGGCAAAATTCTCGTTAAAAATAATTTCCCTTTTTTCATCCAGCACGGCCAGGGCAAGGCCGGTTGCATTTTTTAAAGCTGTTTCGAGTGAGTCGGCCAACCGCTGGGCTATTCCCGGCCGGATAATCAGCCGGTCCACCACAATTTCAACGGTATACCTTTTATTTTTATCCAGTTTACCTACTTCATTAATCTCGTACATTTTTTTATTTATCCTTACCCGGGAAAAACCGCTCCGCCGGATTTCCTCCAGTACTTTTTGCTGCTCTCCCTTTTTCTCCCTTACTACGGGCGCTAGAATTTGCAGTCGGGTATTCTCTGGAAGGACCAATAACTGGTCTACCATCTGCTCTACGGTTTGACGGGTAATGGGTCGGTTACACCGGGGGCAGTATGGTCTTCCAGCGCGAGCAAAAAGCAGCCGTAAATAATCGTAAATTTCCGTTACCGTACCCACCGTTGAACGCGGGTTATGACCGGCTGTTTTCTGGTCAATGGAAATAGCCGGGGAAAGGCCTTCGATACCGTCCACATCTGGTTTATCCATTTGACCTAAAAACTGCCGCGCGTAAGCAGACAAAGACTCCACGTAACGACGCTGCCCCTCGGCATAAATGGTGTCAAAGGCTAGGGATGATTTGCCGGAACCAGAAAGACCAGTTAAAACCACCAATTTATTCCGGGGTATTTCGACCGTAATATTTTTTAAGTTATGTACCCGGGCGCCTTTAATAATAATCTTATCCCGCACCTAAATAAACTCTCCCCTGTACCTACCTGATTACTTTTTCGTACTTTCCTTAGTTTCAATACTTTTTACTTCCCCGGGAATCTGCACCTCTACCGTCTTTCCTTCCTGGGTGGTGATGCGTAAGGTCGTTTTTGGCTTTAAGCTACCTTTTTCTTTATCCGGTAAAGAACTTTTTTGCTCTTCACCTTCTTTAACCGGCTCTTTTTGGCTCCCTTTTTCGCTTTCCTTGACTTCTTTCTTAAGTTCCTTACCCCATCGTTCCTCCAACAAATAAAGGTTTTCCTGGTTAATTAAGCGCACAGGGGTAATTTGAGCCGGTATATTATAATTTCCGTTCACTATTTGAGTAGCGTATTGCCAGTAACCTGTTCTGGCCAGGTTCAAGGCCGCATCAAAAACACACTGCGCCATGAGTTCGGGCATTAAATCCACTTCCGCTTCGTGTTCCCCCTTAAGTATGGCCTGGCTTGCCTTAAGGCTTGCCCCGACCCCGGCCGTCAGCACCTGGCCGGCTAAACCTCTGGTTTTAACAACCGCAACGGCTGCCTCAACCAAGCGGCTGTCCGTAGCTAAAATAACGTCAATTTGATTTATTTTTGGTTCAAGCCTTTGCTGAACTTTTTGGCCGTCTTGGCCTATATCCGCCACCGTAAATTCCTCTTCCGCCACCAACCGGACTTTAGAATTACCCTGCAGGGAAGTATGCAAGGCGCCGGCTATTTTAGCCGCAGCTTTATCCTCAACGGGACCTTTTAAGATTAGCACGTTAAGAGGGCGCCGGGCTGGCAACTGGTCTTGGGGTAAAGTCGTTAAAGCTTCGTCAACAAACCGCCCTAGCAACTGCCCTGCCCGGGCATGATCAAAGGTAACATAGGCATCTACCGGGGCATTAACGGGCAGGTTATTTAAAACCACCAGTTTTATTTTTTTTTGCTTTAATCTTTGGACCAAAGACAAGCATTTTTCAGCTTCTACCGGTTGCCAGATTATTACTTTTACGCGCCGCTTTATTAATTCCGTAATCTGTTTTTCCTGCTGCTTAAAGTCATTTTGCGCGTTCAGCCAAATAATTTCTACCTGTTCCTTATCCTTTCTTTTATCCAGCACTTTTTTAATTACTTGATTTCCGTCCCCGCGCATGTCGGCAAGACAAACGCCCATTTTAACGGCGGGAAACAACGGCTTTTGTTCCTCCTTGTCCGAACAGCCACCTATAAGGCAAAAGCACACCACCAGGCCTGACAGGAATATAACTAATTTCCGGGCCAAAATATTCACCCCACGTTTTCTTTTTTGCTGCTTATTATGTGAATTTTTCCGGGTAAATATAAAAAATCAATCGTAGGGTGAGTAATGCTGCGGGTTAATTAACTCCCGGTATTTCTTCACCACCTGCTTAAAATCCGTCCAGGTATCTTTTTTTAAAGCCGGATTGCGAAGCAAGGCCGCCGGATGGTAGGTGGGCATTATAAAAATATTATTGCCCCCCCAGTTTTTTTCCACCCAAACTCCCCGGTCGCGCGTAATGCGCCCCTGTGGGGCAATTAAAACCTGGAGAGCAGTTGCCCCAAGCAAAACTATAATTTTTGGCTGAAGCAACCTTAGCTGGGCCTCTAAAATAACCCGGCAGGCTTTTATTTCGGCTTCGGTGGGAATACGGTTACCGGGAGGACGGCATTTAACTACATTTAAAATGTATACGTCTTTAAAACGGTCAAAGTTACAGGCCGCTAAAATTTTATCCAGTAATTGTCCTGCCCGGCCCACAAAAGGACGCCCTTGTAAGTCTTCATCGGCACCGGGCCCTTCGCCGCACAATACCAGTTTAGCCGCCGGATTACCTTCGCCAAAAACAACTCCCCGGCATCCTGACCGTAAACCGCAAAGGTTACAGTTTTTTACCTTTTCCTCCAGCTTGGCTATACTGGTAATCTGGGCTAAGTCCCATTCAGGTTCAAATAAGGTAGGTTCAAATAACGACGGCATTTTCTTTCCCTGGCCAGCCGTTAATCAGGCTTACTCTTTTTCCAAGATTATTTTATGTTCCACCAAGGCTAATTCCGTAATTCTGGCTTTAATCATTTTTCGCCGGCCAAAAATATCCTCTAAAAGCAGCCCCTCTTCATGAGGTAAGACCCGGTCTACCTTTTCCAAAAATAATTCTTCCTGCCCATCCTTACGCAAATAAGCATTAGCTTCACACATTATTCTTCCTCCCTGGTTTTACAAATGCGGCCCCTTATTAAATTATAGCCTTGAACTAAAAAAGCCGTCAAGGTTAAATTTATCTCTTGCTGGCAAAAAAGTTACAGCCCTCTAAGAAACTCTGGACGGAGCATAGAAGCATCCCCATTGGCCAAAACACGGGCCAATTCGTTAACCATTTTTTCCTTGTCCTGGGGTAACCATCCCCGGACGGATAAATAATTAGAAGCGTGCATGGAGCTGAAAAAACAATTGGTAAAGTGGGCATTTTCAACCAATATTTTTAGTTCCTCAAGAGAAGCAAAGGGAGAAATAAGTTCAAACCCCCCCTTTTTTGCTTGCTCGTAAAGAGGGGTACCGGGCACTAAAGTTAGGGTCAGGGCTCCCGCATAATCTGGGTCAATTTCACTTAAAATTTGGGCGGTGGCTAGGGCGTGTTTCCGGCTGTTTTTCACCCCACCAAGCCCTAAAATGACCGTAACCGAAAGAGTAATCCCGGCCTCCCTTACCTTTTTTCCGGCGGTAACCATTTGCTGGTAATTAACCCGCTTGCCAATATCCCGCAGGATTTCCTCGTCGCCGCTTTCTACCCCCATGTAAATTATCCCTAGTTTTAGTTCCTTTAAAATTTTAAGCTCCGCTACGCTTCGCCGTAAAACATCCTTAGGAGTAGCGTAAGTACCAACTCTTTCTAATTGAGGCAGCTTCTCATTTAAATATTCCAGTACTCCAATCAGCTTGGGAAAGGGGTAAACTAAAGCGTCGCCATCCTGAAGAAATAGCCTGCGCTGGTCCCAATTTTGCGCAACAAAATACATTACCCTGGGCATATTTGGCAGGACAAAACCGCTCTTTAAAAATAAAGCCAGGGCGTTAATCTCGGCTTTAACTTCTTCAACTTCCCTTATACTTAGCCTGCAACCATAATAATTGCAAAAAGTGCAGGTATTATTAGAACACCCGCTGGTTAGGGGAAGATAATAACTATGCCGCTCGCTGGGAGGGCGTATAATCTCAGGTCTTTCAAAATGCACTTTAAAATTACCTCCCGAAAATAATCATCAGGCTAGATTTAAATATTATATCATTAATTTTTAAAATACTGACAGGTAATTTCCAAACCTTCTTCTAAGTTGTAACCAGGACAATAGCCAAAGGCCTGCGCTTTACTTATATCTGCCTGACTTTGCCGGGGGTCGGCCGGCCTGGGGGCAGCGTGCCGGGGGCGTATACCGCTGGCCTGATTGCCGGTAAGCTTAATTAAAATTTTCGCCAGCTTATTAACGGAAGTTTTTTTCCCGGCGCCAATGTTTACCGGACCGGTGATTTCACTGACGGCGGCTAAAATGTTGGCCTGCACCACGTCCTTGACAAAAGTAAAGTCCCTCACTTGTTCCCCGTCACCGTAAATCATGGGCGGCTCCTTGTTCATAAGCTTTTTAATAAAGATAGGGATTACAGCCGCGTATTGAGAGTCCGGGTCCTGGCGCGGCCCGAAAACGTTAAAGTAGCGCAAACAAACAGTGGGCAAACCATAAACTGCCGTAAAGACGCAACAGTAAAGCTCGCCGGTTAGTTTAGTCACGGCGTAAGGCGATAGAGGGTTGGGGGGCAATTCTTCTTTTTGCGGAAGACTGGGGTTGCCCCCGTAAATAGAAGAAGAAGAGGCATAAATAACCTTTTTTACCCGGTTATCACGCGCGGCCAACAAAACGTTTAAGGTTCCCTGGATATTAACCTCGTTAGTGGTTAACGGGTCAGCTATGCTACGGGACACTGAAGTTATAGCCGCCTGGTGAAAAACATAATCTACGCCTTTAAAAACCGAAGATAAAAGGGAAAGGTCAGTAACGCTGCCTTGGATAAGGCTTACCTGTTTATAGCTTAAAAACGGCTCAATATTCTCCAGTTTTCCGGAAAACAAGTTATCCAAAATAATTACTTCGTTAGCCGGATAAAGTTCCTCCACCAAATGGGACCCAATAAAACCGGCCCCGCCAGTTATAACGATTTTTTTGTTATTAAAGGGGATCATTTTAACAGCCATTCCTTTCGCCATGCAGATGAACTTCTTTTTCGTTTTGTCTTGATGTTTCCTAATTCATTTTGTTGCCCTTATTTTGCGCAGGCCTTTACGCAAAGGCCGCATATTTGCTGACCTATCCCTTTTTGCTTGCTAAATTCTTTGAGCTTTTGGTAACAGGCCAGGTAATCAAAAGCAGCCGCCTCTTCCTTAATTGCTTCGGCCGGACAAACAGCCATACAGCGCCGACAAGTCCCACAATCCAGGTTTAAAGGCCGGCCGGGTTTTAAAGGAAAATTGGTCAGGATACTGACTAAACGGACCTGGGCGCCCCACTGGGGAGTAACCAAAAGGTTATTTCTTCCCCGCCAACCCAATCCAGCTTTTTGGGCTAATTGCCGGTGGGAAACATGACCCCGCTGCCGTTCCCAATCAATTACCTGAGAAGCCGCCACAGGCATGGCTGAATATCCTGCCTCTTCAATTTTAACCGCAATTAGTAAGGCCGCCCGATCAAGAAGAAAATTTAACTGCCGGTAATGGTGAAAATAAAGGTGGTTAGGGCCCTCCTTTAAAGTAGCCAAAACCGTAGGCGAAACACGCGCGGCCATAACCACCGCCCAGGGTAATTTTAAGGTTAAACTTTCCGGCAGCAGACAAAAATTTTTTCTTTCTTCTCCTACCTCGGCCACCCCAAATAAATCTATTCCGTTTTCCCGGGCTGTTTTTTGTAAAAGGTTAAAGTCTATTTCTTCAGGGGGAACTTTGTTATGGCTATTGTTGTTGAAGGTATTATCATGGTTCATTACCATAATTTTATATTTAAGCTCTCTTTCTAAATAAACCGTCACCTTTTTTATTAAACACATAATTACTCAGGCACAAAGGGGCAAAGGCACACAGGCACAAAGTGTTTTCATTTCCCTTTGGACCTCTGTTCCTTTGCTCTTCTATGTCTACCTGAATAGTTACTTAAACACCTTGTTTGCTAAAAAAAGCTAAGTGCCGACTACTGATAGTTGAGTAGCTATATTAAGCCAAACGGTACGTTTTTATTACTAGCCACATAAAACGGGGTAATACTAAGGCCCTGGGCCAACGTTTTGGTTCTTGCAACAGGCGACCCAACCATTCTAGGTGTATTTTTTGCATCCAGGGAGGCACCCTTTTTACCCGGCCGGCAATAACGTCAAAGCTGCCCCCCACCCCAATGCAAACCGGTACATTTAAAGCCCGGAGATGGCGGGCAATAAAAACTTCTTGCTTTGGCGCCCCGAGGGCAGTAAAAAGAATATCTGGCTGCGCCTGACGAATTTTAGTTATTACCCCCGGTTCTTCCATGGGCTGAAAGTAGCCGTGAAATGTACCGGCTACCTTAAGATTAGGGTAGTGTTTTTGCAGTTGCGCGGCGGCTTCTTCGGCTATCCCGGGCAAAGCCCCCAGAAAAAAAATGCGCCAGCCTTCATCGGCCGCTATCTGAACTAAGCGCCACACTAAGTCAATCCCGGTGATCCTTGCCGGCAGAGAAGTACCGGCCATTCTAGCGGCCCATAAAATTCCTACCCCGTCGGCCGTAACTAAATGGGCCTGGTTAATTATCTTTCTTAAAGCCGGTTTTTTCTGGGCGTAAAAAAGCATTTCTGGATTCAGAGTAACCACCTGGTGGGGTTTTTGGGCCGTAATAAAACCAGCTATTTTTTCTAACGCCCCGGCCATATCTAAATTATCTACCTGAACCCCTAAAAGGTTTATTTTCATGAGCTTAGGTTTAAATCCACCTTCATCCCGTCAGTAGCCGCAATAACTTCAACCTTATATTCGGCCGTAAGTTTGCTGGCCAGTTCCCAAGGCTTGGCCTTAAGCATAGTCGTCCCAAAATGAGTCATAATAATTTTGGACGGTTTTATTTCCGCTAATACATTTTTCACGTCTTCTAAGCTTAAGTGCATGGCAGAACTGTGTTCTACGGGCTGATAAAATACTACATTCATTATTAAAAGGCCAGAATTAACGTAGCTGGTACTTAACTCAGAAAAATATTTTGTATCCACCATAAAGGATACTTTCCGGCCGGGCAAACGAAAAATTATACCGTAAGTTTCAACCGGGTGCTGGTGTTTAATAGAAGTACTAAAGTTTATTCCATCACCTAAGTGATAAGTGGTATTTTCCTTTAAAATAACAATTTCGTTCAGGTATGAACGCAGGTAATTTAAAACTACCTGGTTGTTGCCGATTAAAGCGTCCGCGGGGGCGAATAAGACCCCCCGTTTTTTAATACCGCCGCTGGTCATGGCGTCAATTAAAATATTAATATCGTTAGAATGGTCAATATGGAGGTGAGAAAGAATAATAGCTTCAACCTGAGTTACATCAATTGGCGGCTTTGCTTTGGCGCACCTGACTATTGTTCCCGGGCCGGGGTCTAAAATAATTTTTTTATTGTTAAGGCTAATTAAAGTACCGCCCGAAGACCTTAGCTGCTTGGCTACCACAAAGCGTGCCCCTGCCGTACCTAAAAACTTAATAAAATTTTCCTCCAGAGCCATAAAGTATACTCCTTTAAATGTTACCTCGGGTATGAATACCGCTTAAGTGGTAAAAAATATGCTTAAAGGGGCGATAACATGTCATTTTCTTTAAGTGGTATATTCTGGTTTATTTTTCTAATCATAGCCTTACTGCCTTTATACCGTCAGCACCGTCTAGAAGTAGAACGGGTCCGCATAATCCGAAAACTGGAAAAAAAACGCGGTTCCCGGGTTATTACTTTAATCCACCGGCAGGAAGCTTTAAGTTTCTTTGGTATTCCTTTTTCCCGCTATATTAACGTTGAAGACTCCGAGGCCATTTTGCGAGCCATTCGCTTTACTCCTGATGACATGCCTATTGACCTGGTAGTCCATACTCCCGGAGGACTCGTCCTGGCTTCTGAACAAATTGCCCGGGCTTTGGAAAAACATAAAGCAAAAATAACGGTTTTTGTCCCTCACTACGCCATGAGCGGAGGAACAATGATTGCTCTGGCGGCAAATGAAATTATAATGGATGAAAACGCGGTGCTAGGACCTGTAGACCCGCAACTGGGCAATTTCCCGGCTGCTTCTATTATCGAAACCGTACGCTTAAAAAGCCCAGCCTTATCCAGTGACCAAACTTTAATGCTAGCCGATATGGCTACCAAGGCCATGCGTCAAGTAGAGGACTTTATTTATGCCCTGCTCTGTAACAAGTTACCCTCCGAAGAGGCTAAAAAAACAGCCGGCTTACTTACCCGGGGGAACTGGACGCATGATTTTCCACTTACCCATGAAAAGTTAAGCGCTTTAGGCTTAAAAATAACACTGGGTTTACCTGAAGAAATTTACCACCTGATGGACTTGTACCCGCAGCCTCCCCAACGCCGCCCCTCGGTTCAATACATCCCTTTGCCCTACAGACGGGAAAGAGAAGAACCCGGGCGCCGGGCCTTCAGGTAAATGTTTAATGTTTAACTATTTTTTAACGTTTTTGAGCTTGAATAAACTTGGCTACGGAACGGTTATAAGTCCTTTCCACCGCCGGCGGGAAAAAACACCCAGGTAATTCACCGTGCTCACGGTGATAGACCACACATTCACAGCACTTTCCTTTTCGAGAGCAGGGTTCATAGGTACAAGTACATTTTTGTTTATTGTTTTCTATTGTACATTCCATTTACAAATCCCCCTTCACACGGTAATATTTTAACATGTCCTTTAAGACAATTCAAGAAAACTAAAAAACGAAAATAATTATACGTCATTGGTAATAATATATTTGTGTTAAAAATATGTTTACTGTTATGCTGTTATGTTGTTATTATTAATCATAACAACGTAACCGTTGATGACTAAATAAAACAAGTATGATTAATAATATGATTAAATAGTAACAAGAAAAAGAAGGTCTTTTATGCATCCGATTATCTTTGAAATTGGCAATCTTAAGGTATATAGTTACGGGTTGATGCTTGCTTTAGCCTTTCTAATTGGAGGGTGGTATTTTACCTGGACAGGCAAACAAAAAGGTATAAAGACGGATTTTATTTATGAACTTATCATTTACGTAGCCATTGCCGCCATAATTGGTGGTAAATTGGCTTATGTTCTTATTTCCTGGAATTACTACGCTATCCATCCGCAAGAAATATGGCGGCTTTGGAAACCAGGGCTTTCCTTTTACGGGGGACTGATCCTAGGGCTTGGAGTCACAATTATTTATATTTGGCGCAAAAAACTTCCTTTAGCCAGGATAATGGATATAGGAGCCCCATCCATAGCTTTAGGGTATGCGGTGGCCCGAATTGGCTGCTTTCTTAATGGGTGCTGTGCAGGACATTACACTACCCTTCCCTGGGGAGTAGATTTTGGCGACGGTCCTCGTCACCCAACCCAGCTTTACGCCAGCGGGGCAAGCTTGATTATTTTTCTTATTTTACACCGTCAGGAAAAATCTAAGCCTTTTGAAGGTTACTTGATGCTGCTTTATTTAGTTTTATACGCTATTTATCGTTTTATAATTGAATTTTTCCGGGAAAGCCCGCTGGTAACTTCCTGGTTAACTTTAGGCCAGTTAATCAGTATCATTATAGGGATTACGGCCCTATTGGCCATTTTTTATTTCCGGTCTAAGAAGTACTTGTCAAAATAATATCTTTAACGTATAATAGCATTTGAAAGCAATGCGGGATGGTGTAGCGGTAGCACGCGTGGCTCTGGACCATGTAGCCTAGGTTCGAATCCTAGTCCCGCAGCCAGGCCCTATCGTCTAGAGGCCTAGGACACCACCCTCTCAAGGTGGAGACACGGGTTCGAATCCCGTTAGGGCTACCAGTATACCCGGGGAACACGATCACTAACCAGACAAACCACTTCATAATTAATAGTCCCCATTAAAGAAGCTATCTCTTCTACCGGTAAAAAAGCTCCTTCTTGCGTCCCAAAAAGAACAGCCTCTTCTCCCGGGTAAACATTGGGAATATGTCCGACGTCCACCATGCACATATCCATACATACCCTGCCTACTACGGGCGCACGCTGACCATGAATGAGCACCTGCCCTTTGGAAGACAATAACCGGCTGTAGCCGTCAGCGTAACCAACAGGAAGGGTGGCAATAATGGTAGGCTTGGGTGTACTCCACGTAGAACCATAACTGACTTTAAATCCGGCCGGTACTTTTTTTACCTGGGCAATGCGAGCCTTAAAACTCATGGCCGGCCTTAAGTTTAAATGATTGGTATTAACATCTGTAGAAGGGTACAAACCGTAAATCATAATTCCCGGACGAACCATATTTAAATGGGTTTGCGGCAAATCTATAACGGCGGCACTGTTGGCGCAATGCTTTAAAGGAATATTCAATCCTTCTTTTTTTAAATCATCAATAAACTGCCAATATTTAGCTATTTGACTTAAGGCCTCAGATTTATTCTTTTCATCAGCAGAGGCTAAATGGGTAAAAATACCTTCTGTCTCTAAATAAGGCAGTCTGGCAAGGGTCAAGATTTCTTTTAAAGCTTCTGGGGTCGGTAAAAATCCCAGGCGTCCCATTCCGGTATCAATTTTAAGGTGGATGTTCACCTGTTTTTTTTGTTTTGCGGCTTCCTGAGCCAGTAAGGCAGCCATCTCCTGCGTATAAATGGTTTGGGCCAGGTCATAGACCATTAATTCTTTAAATTGTGTAAAAGGGGTATACCCCAGGACAAGTATGGGGGCGTCAATTCCTGCCTTCCGTAAGGTTATTCCTTCTTTTACGCGGGCTACGGCTAAATAATCAGCCCCTTCCTTTAAAACCACCGGGGCTACTTTTACCGCCCCGTGGCCGTAAGCGTTGGCCTTAACCACTGCCATAATTTTTGTCCCCGGGATAATAAGGCGACGTACCTCCCGCATATTATGGCTTATTGCCCTTAAACTTACTTCTGCCCAAACAGGCCATTCCATCAAGTAATTCACCTTTTTTAAAGTTGCTTTTTGCTTTATTCTATACTATTATTTTTACGTTTACTTATATTTTACAATATAAAAGCCTAAAATAATCATTTAAAAATAAGTTTTCCTGTTAGTTACTTTATACCTAAGGAGAATATACTTTAAATGATTCACGAAAAAACTGATTCCTGGCTTCAGCGGTACGGCCAAAAAATAATTTTGGCCGAGCATGCTCTTTCTAAGATAAAAAATGGAAGTTGTGTTTTCTTGGGTACTGGGGCAGGAGAACCACAACATCTTATCCGAACTCTAATGGAAAAATTACCCTCCGTTACTGACCTGGAAATTATCCAGATACTACCCCTTACGTTGTCTCCTTACGTAGAAAGATGTGACTACCGAAAAAGGTTCCGGTTAAAAACTTTTTATGTCAGTCGTGAGTTAAGGAGAGCAGCGTTTGAGGGACTTATCGAGTATATTCCTGTACGTTATTTTCATATTCCTAGCTTATTTAGAAAAAAACAAATAAAAATTGACGCCGCGCTCGTTCAGGTAAGTCCCCCTGATGAGTTTGGCTTTTGTAGTTTAGGAATCTCGGTAGATATTTGTAAGGCGGCGGTAGAAAATGCTGATCTGGTAATTGCTCAGGTAAATAAGAATATGCCCAAAACAATGGGAGATAGTTTCATCCAGGTAAATAAGATTGATTTCTTAGTTCCTTATGACGAACCTTTAATTCAATTCACCTTACCCCAACCTGATGAGATTACCTGCCGCATAGGTAGACACATCTCTAATATAATTGAGGACGGGGCTACGCTTCACGTAGGAATTGGCCGGGTTCCGCAATCAGTTCTTTACTTTTTAAAAAACAAAAAAGATTTAGGTCTTCATACAGAAATCTTTACTGATGGTATGTGTGAACTTATAAAAGCAGGTATTATTACTAATGAGAAAAAAAATTTTCATCCAGGAAAAGTAATTGCTACCTTTTGTATCGGGTCCGAAAGTCTTTACCGGTTTGTCCATAATAATCCGATGATTGAGTTTCATCCAGTTGATTACGTAAATAATCCTATGAATATTGCCCAAAATAAAAAAATGGTTTCCATTGATGCAGCGCTTGAAATTGATCTTACTGGTCAAGTTTGTTCTGATTCTTTAGGCTATAAGTTTTTTAGCGGGATTGGAAGTCAGGTAGATTTTATTCAAGGTGCTACCCAATCTGAAGGAGGGTTACCTATTATTGCTCTTCCTGCAACTGCTAAGGAAGGGAGGGTTTCGCGTATTGTCCCCCATTTAAGTGAGGGCTCAGGGGTAGTTTGCACCCGTGGTAGTGTTCATTATGTCGTAACAGAATTTGGGGTTGCTTATCTTCACGGCCGGGAAATTCAACAAAGGGTGCTTGAATTAATTAGCATTGCTCACCCCAAGTTTCGCGAAGGACTTTTGCAAAAAGCAAAAACATACCATTATGTTTTTCCTGACCAGTTGCCTCTCCCCTCCATTGATCTTCAATTTCTTGAAAAATATGAAAAATGGGTTACCATTAAAAAGGAAACATTGTTTACCTTTATTTTGAAATTTAATTTACGGTTTATTTATAATCTTATTTTTTGCTTAAATTATTCTTTCTCCAACATTTTAATTATTTTTGGCAGGGCAGCAATAACGTCTCCGGCTAATAGACCCCTCATTCCTTCTTCAGTAGCTAGTCTATCTGCCGTTAGGCCGTGGATAAAAGTGCCAGCTGCGGCCGCCTTGGCCAAATCCATGCCCTGGGCCAAAAGACCGGTAATTATCCCTGTAAGCACATCTCCCATACCCCCCGTAGCCATACCGGGGTTACCGGTAGAATTTAAGTATGTTTCTCCCTCAGGCGCAGCGATAATTGTACCGGCTCCTTTTAAGACCACCACCACCTTCCACAAAGCAGCCGCCTTTTCCGCCATCAGTAAACGCTGGGCCTGGATCTGAGAGATGCTTAAATCCAGCAAACGGGCTAATTCGCCCGGGTGAGGGGTAACAATTAAAGGAGCCGGCGATTGGACAAAAAGTTCAGGACATCCGATTAGGGCGTTTAAGCCATCAGCATCTATAACCCCTGGTACCGGCAGCGCTTTAATTAACTGGCGAACCAAGGCCACTGTCTCCGGATGAGTGGTCATTCCTGGACCTAAAGCTAATACATCCGAGCGCTCCAGCAAAGACAGGATTTCTTCCCGGGCCGTTTGACTTAATGTTTGCTCCTTTGTTTCAGGCAAGGCTATGGTCATGACTTCCGTTAATTTACCGGCCACTACCGGTTGAACGCTGGCTGGAACAGCTAAAGTAACCAGACCGGCGCCAACGCGCGCGGCGCTTTCTGCCGTCATACAGGCCGCGCCGGTCATTCCCCGGGAACCTGCCACCACCAACACCCGCCCGCAATCGCCCTTATGCACACCTAAAGGACGCGGCGGAAGCCAACTTTGAACCATCTTTTTAGTAGTTAGCCTTCTTTTTAAGTCTTCTTTCTCCAAAAGAAAAGAGGGGATGGATATATCAACTACGTGCAATTTACCCGTATAATTTATCCCTGGATCAAGCACCAGACCAAGCTTGGGTAAGGCAAAGGTTACGGTATGGGCAGCTTTTACGCAAGGACCATGCACCTGACCGGTGTCTGCCTCCAGACCAGATGGTATATCCACCGCCACTACCGGCTTACCGCTGGCATTAATAACTTCGATGCAGCTGGCTGGTACGCCTAGCGCTTTACCCTTAAAGCCCGTGCCAAAGATAGCGTCAACAATTAAAACGGTATTGGCGGTTAAAAAACAGGCCAGTTCTTCTTCTTTAAACAAAAAACTTACTGACTGCCCCATGTTTTGCCAGACACGCATATTTACTCCTGCGTCACCGCTCATTTCTTCTGGCGGAACCAATAAACCTACCTTAACTTTTGCCCCCTGGTTAAACAAGTGCCGGGCAATGACCAGCCCGTCCCCTCCGTTATTACCCTTACCAACAAAAATGGCAATTTCCTTCCCGGTTACGCCATTTAAAATATTCTGGAGCAATTTTACCACTTGCAAACCGGCATTTTCCATTAAAATAACCCCGGGAATGCCGTAAGTATTTATGGCTGTTTGGTCTAGCGTCCTCATTTCTGCGGCGGTAACCACCCGCATATTAACCCCTCCTGATGGCCATGGCAAATGCTAAGGCCAATTCTTTTTCGTGAGACAGGCTAACTAAAATATTACTCACTCCCTGGTGAGCCGCTAAAGCAGCTGTTTTATCATGCAGTTTTACAACCGGCTTTCCATCCGGTCGCGCTATTATCTCAATATCCCGCCAGGAACATCCCTTTACTCCGCCAATTGACAGCGCCTTCCGCACTGCTTCTTTAGCCGCAAAGCGCGCCGCCAGGCCAGCCGCCGCATTTAAATGCGTCCGGCAAAATTCTATTTCTCCGGCGGTAAAAACCCGGTTTAAAAACCGCTGGGGGTATTTTTGCATTAGCCTATTTATCCGGTAAATTTTAACCAAATCAGTTCCTATTCCAAAGACAAAATCCGTATCCACGCCTACATTCATGTTTAATAACCCTTATTTTTTAGAAATAGAATATTAAAATAAATAAAATTTGTCAATTGAACCTTCTTAACAAGACTTTAACCCAATCTTAACAATTATTTAACATTACTTTGTTATACTTATTTATAGTTATTTATTGAAGGCTATCGAAAAACCCTTTTATTGACCCTCCCCCTAACCCCCTCCCTTGAAGGAAGGGGGTTAGGGGGTAGAGGACATACCAGGATAAAAATCAAATTGCTTGACCCACCTGAAAAACTTTTAGAAATTACCAGAATGCTTGGCGGAACAGAAAAAGACAGCATTGTAAAAGAACATGCCCGACAACTGCTGGAAAAAGGTGGGGTTTAAGGATAAATTGCCTTAAGGTGACCGGTTTAGGATTAGGTTTAAAGCAGTCCCTACTATCAATACGGTTACCAGCATAATGAAAACTGATTTTATGGTATCTTTAACCCCAAGCTCTCTAATCATCATGGTAAACGTGGCCAGACAGGGAAAATACATGGCTAAAACAACACTGGCGACAATTAACTGGTGCATGGTTAAATTTAAAGGTAAAAGCATCCCCACCGCAATGTCTTTACGTAAAAAACCCATCATTAACGCTGCCACTGTTTCTTTAGGCAGGCCAAAAAATCCTGTTATTACCGGAGAGGCAATTTGACCGACAAATTTTATTACCTTAAAAACGTAAAGAATATTTGCCAAAAAAACACCAAAAAGTACCCAGGGAACACCGTGAAGGATAAAATCAGCGGTTCTTAATCCTAGTTTTTTTAAAAGCACGCTTAAGTAAGGCCAGCGGTAAGGGGGAATTTCGACAAATATTTCCGGACTTTCCCCTTTTAAAATTAAATTTAATAAGAGGCCCAATACCAACCAGACTATAAAAAGGGTACCAAAGACAACCCCTAAGCCAAAGGTGCCGTACTTACCAATCAGACCAACAATCAGGGCAATTTGAGCCATACAAGGTATAGCTATAGCCATTAAGGTAAGGGCAATAAACCTTTCCCTTTTTTCTTCCAGAATCCTGGTGGCTAAAACACCGGGAACGTTACAACCCAAGCCAAGGAACATAGGAACAACAGCTAAACCATGTAAGCCTACCGTATGCATTATATTGTCAACCAGAATACTCAAGCGAGGGAGATAACCTGAGTCTTCCATAAAACTTAAAACCAAATAAAAAGCAAAAATATAAGGAAGAACCATGGCCAAAGGAACAAAAAGACCGGTGGTTAAAAGACCAAAAGAAGCAGTATAATTTATTTCCCCTTTAAATAATTCGCCAATCAGGATCTTATGAATAAAGCTGCCCGGGTTTAAAATTAAAGAAAGTTTTAACATTAAAGGGGTCCAAAAAATATTAAACACTGGTTCAAAAAAATATTTGATCAGGCTTTCCCCAACAAACCTTATGACTTGAAAAGAAATAAACAAAACCAGACCGGCAATAAAAATGCCTGTGACCGGTCTTATGGAGGCATCCCCTAGTTTTTCTGAGAAAGTATGGTGGCGGTGGGTTACCTTTTGGACCTGATGAATGATTTTACCTATTTCTGTCCATCTTTCTTGATCGCTTTTTAGGTATGTATTGGCTTTAGCCTCCTTTAACCTGAGAACTAAGTTACGCATTCCTTCCCCGGTAAGGGCGCAGGTCGGGACCACCGGAACCCCGAGAATTTTTTCCAACTTAGCCACATCTATAATAATCCCGCAGTGTCCGGCTTCATCCCAAAGGTTTAAGGCAATTACTACCGGTACGTTTTGTTTAAGCAATTGAAGGGTAAGGTTAAGGCTGCGCTCTAATTTAGTGGCGTCTACAACATTAATTACTAAATCCCCTTCTTTTAACATACCCACGGCTACTTCTTCCGCGGATGTCCCCGGCTCCAGGCTGTAGATACCTGGCACGTCAATTACTTCGACCTTTTCTCCTTTTAATTTTATATACCCCTTGGTAAATTCAACGGTTGTCCCCGGATAATTAGAGGCTACTACATAAGTCCCGGTTAAACGGGTAAAAATAACACTTTTTCCTACGTTGGGGTTACCCAGTAACAATATCTTTTTCATTTTTTTGCTGAAAACTAACTGCTTACAGCTGACCTTTCTACGTTGCTTTCTTTTTCTACTTCAACCATAATTTTTTTAGCTATACCAAAACCAATGGCTACCTGAGTATTGACCACCTGCACAATAATTGGTCCCCGCATAACTTGCGCTGACACTTTAGCTATTTCCGCGCCCTTTCTGATACTTAAAGTTTCCAAGCGTTTTTTTAAACCGGGTCCGCCGGCAACCGCAATTACTGTTCCTTTCTCTTTTTGTTTCATTTGCGTTAAATCCAACACTTTTTTCATTTCAACCCGGCCTCCGTTATTTAAAATTTTTTAGCCATCAGCATTCAGCCATCAGTTCCCTGAAAGCTGCTCCAAAATAAATCATCTTTCCATCAGCCTTCCGGCTACTCGTTTGTCGCCCACCCTTAAAGTTAAGTGCTCCCGGTCAAGATATTCAAACAAAGGTAGGACGTATTTACGCGAGGTATTTAGTAAATCGCGGGCTTCGCCTATAGAAATCTCTTTTTTTTCTTGTAAATAATTTTTAATTAGTTTCTTAATTTGGTCAAAAACAGCAGCGTGAAAATAAAGTTCTTCCGTAATTTTAATTAAAGTTCCTTGACGAAACAAAAACTCACGCACTTCCTGGGCTTGACTTTCGTCTATTCCCATTTGCTTTACCAATTCAGGCCAGCCTGGGGGTTGACAGGACCGCTTCTGGTATATTTTTTCTATTTGCCGGGCAATTTTTTGCTGCTCCCCTGCCAGCTGGGGAACAAAATCAGCCAAGGCTACTACCTGTCCGCTTAACTTAATTATATTTTCCTGAGCCATTGTTCGCAACAAAAACTGAAATAAACGGGGGCTAAGGGAAGAAAAAAAACGCGCCCGCAAATCTTCCCGGGGACAACCTTCCCTTAAAGGATATTGCTGGTGGTACGGCAGGAGATGCGCTTTTATTTTTTCTACCCACGAATGATATACGGCTGAAGCCACAAAGTATTCCTGGTTATCCCCCGTAATTACTTTTATTTTTCCGGCGGCCGTAAGAGCAAAAATGATTTCTTTTGGGGCACTTAATTCCTCAAGAGTTAATAAGGCAGCCTGTTTAGTTAAATAAAACATGATTATTTCCTCGGGCGTACCGTGGTCTTTTAATTCCAACATTTGTAATACTTCTGGCCGCCTGCGTTTATGTTTTAGGGGTACAGGATCAATAACGGTTCCGCCACCAATAGTTAGGACCGGAGAATAAGAACGGATAATAAAGCGGTCGCCCTTTAAAGCTACCACCCTTTCTTCCAGCTCCATTTGGATATAAGCGGTATCTCCGGGACACAATTCCTCACGGTCAAGCAAACATACCCGCCCTAAGACTTCTGCCGTACCAAGGTATAAACGCACCCGGGCTCGATGCTTTAAGGCCTTGTTTACGTGAGTCAATAAGAATAAACGGGCGTCTAACCGGTAAGAAGGAAAAAAACCTTTTGAACTGGTTAATACGTGACCACGTGCTATATCACTTTTCTCCACTCCGGATAGATTTACCGCCACCCGTTGGCCAGCTTTTGCAGCGGCAACATTTTCCCCATGTACCTGCAAACCACGCACCCTTACGGGAATTTCCGGCGGCATAATCATTAAATTATCTGCTGGCGAAATTAACCCTGACCATAAGGTGCCGGTAACAACGGTGCCAAAGCCGGCCACTGAAAAAACCCGGTCTATAGGAAGGCGTACTTTACCGTAGTCGACATCTTTTTTTTCTTGCAGGCATAAAACGGCTGCCTGGTTAAGGGCGCTTAACAACTTGGGTAAACCCTGCCCGGTAACCGCCGATACCTCAACCACGGGCGCATTTTTTAAGCTGGTTGACGCTAAAAATTCACGTACATCTTCCCGCACTAAAGCCAGCCATTCTTCATCAACCAAATCTATTTTGTTTAAAGCTACAACGCCGCGGCTAATCTGAAGCAGTTGAATAATATCCATATGCTCCCGGGTTTGGGGCATGACTCCTTCATCCGCGGCTATAACCAATAGAACCAGGTCAATTCCTCCCACCCCCGCCAGCATATGCTTAATAAATTTTTCGTGTCCTGGTACATCAACAATACCCGCCCGTTTGCCATCAGGCAGTAAAAAAGAGGCAAAACCCAGCTCAATGGAAATACCCCGTTCTTTTTCTTCTTTTAAACGGTCGGTATCTATACCAGTAAGGGCTTTTACCAGCATTGTTTTGCCGTGGTCCACGTGTCCGGCCGTTCCAATAACTAAATAAGCCATATAACAAACTCTTCCTTTAACTTGCTCTTGTTTTTACCGGTTTTTTTTATGGCCATTTAAAATTTACCATTTTCATTCTTTAGTTCTTTTAAAGCTTCAATCAGGAGTTCTGTTTCTTCCTTTTGGACCGTTCTTAAATCCAGCCATAAACTCTCCTCCTGAAGGCGCCCAATTATAGCCGGTTCTTTATTTCTTAAGCGGGCAGCAACCTCGGTTACCTTTTGGTGAAATGGCTGGATAACCACCGCCACTGAAGGTATATTGGTAGCCGGCATAGCACCCCCACCCACCTGCGCGTAAGTTGGTTCCAGGCTAATCCGGGCGTAATCTTTTAGGACTGGTTTTAGGGCGTCAACTACCTTTTTCGCCCCTTCTTCTATTTCCTCTTTTTTAAGCCGTAGCATTCTTAAAACAGGTATTTCCTTCCAGGCCTCCGGCAGGTCAAAATACAGCCGTAAAGTTGATTCCAAGGCCGCCAGGGTAAGCTTATCACAACGGACAGCTCTGAAAAGAGGATTTTTCTTCATTTTAACCAGGTAATCACGTTTTCCCAGAATAATACCTGCCTGGGGACCTCCCAAAAGTTTATCTCCGGAGAAGGTAATTACATCTACTCCGGCCGCAACTATTTCGGGCACATTTATTTCAGTATTTAAACCAAGGAAGGCCAGATCAATAAAACAGCCGCTTCCTAAATCACTCATTACCGGCAGGTGGTATTCCCGGCCCAAGGAAACCAGTTCCTCCAGGGAAGTTTCCTGGGTAAAACCTATAATTTTATAATTACTGGTATGAACGTGAAGAAGTAAAGCGGTTTGCTCAGTAATGGCCGCGCGATAATCATCAAGGTAGGTCCGGTTAGTTGCCCCTACCTCTACTAGCCTTGCCCCGCTTTGCCGCATTACTTCAGGCATCCGAAAAGAACCGCCTATTTCCACTAATTGTCCCCGCGAAACAATTACTTCTTTGCTACGCGCCATTGTATTTAAGGCTAATAAAACTGCGGCAGCATTATTATTTACCACCAGAGCCGCTTCCACTGGTACAAGACTGGTAAGTAAACCTTCTATTAGGTCGCCCCTAGAACCACGACGACCGGTGTTTAAGTCAAGTTCAAGGTTACAATAACCAGAACCAGCCGCTTGTACTGCTTTTTGCGCCGCTTTGCTTAAGGGCGCCCGGCCTAAATTGGTATGTAAAATAATACCGGTGGCGTTAATTACCTTTTTTAAGTTAGATCTGGTCTGTTGCCAAACAAGCCGGCCAACTTCTTGAGATAAATGCTGTAAAAAATAAGAACGCAGGGATGATTCGGACAAAGCTTCTATATCCATCGATTCGGTGGATAAAAGCGCTGTCCGCTGCTTCTCCAGGGCAGTCCTGGCCGCTCTAACCACTATTGCTCGAGGGTATTCTCTTAAGAGATTTGCAACGTAAGAGGTGCGCAAAAGCTCATCCACCCCGGGTAAGTGACGCAAACAGATGGCAGTTTGGTTTTCTTTTTCCATTATATTATCACCTTATTTTCACCTTAAATTGATAAGGGTAATTTATAAAATGTAACTATTCAAGTAGTCACAAAGGGACAAAGGCATAGAGGCCCAAAGGGAAATGAAAACATATAGAGATCTGCAAGTCTGACAAAAAACTTTGCGCCTTTGTGCCTTTGTCCCTATGAACCTGAGTAGTTACTATAAAATAAGCATGGCGTCACCAAAGCTATAAAAACGGTAACGCTGCTTAATGGCTTCCTGGTATGCCTGAAGAATTTTTTTCCGTCCGGCAAAAGCACTTACCATAAGTAATAAGGTTGAACGCGGCAGATGAAAGTTAGTAACCAGACCGTCAATAGCTTTAAAGCGGTAGCCAGGATAAATAAATAAATCCGTCCACCCTGAGCCAGATTTTACTTCACCTGACGCTAAAGCTACCGTTTCCAGACAACGGGCGGTGGTAGTACCTACCGCAATTATTCTCTTTCCCTGCCGGCGTCCTTTATTAATTACCTCCGCTGCACTTGTCCCTACGCTAAAATATTCAGGGTGCATCTGGTGACGGCTAATTATTTTCTTTCTTATGGGCTGAAAAGTTCCTAACCCAACGTGAAGGAGAATAAAAACAACCTGCCCCCCTTTTTCTTTAATTTGCGTCAAAAGCTCAGGGGTAAAGTGCAAACCCGCCGTAGGAGCAGCAACTGAGCCTTCTAAACGGGCATAAACTGTTTGGTAACGTGTCGGGTCAGTTGGGTATTTTTTAATGTACGGGGGTAGGGGCATCAAACCAATTTTTTCTAGTGAAGCTCTAAAAGTATCGTGGCCCAGGCTCGTAGGGTTGGCATCCTGCCTGCCCGAAGCCTGTGGTTTTTTGTTTTGAAATTCAATAATCCGCCCACCCGTCGTAGTTTCTTCGACTACCTTTCCGGTAAGTAAGCCGTTGCCAAAGCTTAAAAAACTCCCCACTTTAACCCGCCGCGCTGGACGTACCAAGGCTTCCCACCGCAAACCGCCCTGCTGCTCTTTAGTCAATAGCACTTCTACCTTTGCCCCTCCGTTTACTTTTCGACCGTACAGGCGGGCTGGAATTACTTTTGTCTCGTTAAAGACCAACACATCACCTGGCGTTAAATAATTAACCAGGTCAGGAAAATACTTATGTTCCAGCCGGCTCAATTGACGGTATAAAACCATAAGCCGGGATTTATCTCTTTGAGGCAAGGGTTCCTGGGCAATCAATTCCGGGGGCAAGTAATAATTAAACTCATTTATATCCAAGGCTAAAGCTTGACCTCCGCCGGGCTAAATGTAACTATTCAGGTAGGCACAGAGGGGCAAGGGCACAAAGGCACAAAGGGAAATGAAAACATATAGAGATCTTCAAGTCTGGCAAAAAAACTTTGTGCCTGTGTGCCTGTGTGCCTTTGTGCCTGAGTAGTTACTATTTTTTTATTAAATCAACCCCTGGGTAATAGTATAATAAAATATCGCGATAATTAAAACCCTGTTTGGCCATTCCTAAGGCACCGTACTGGGACATTCCCACCCCGTGGCCCCAGCCATTTCCCCGAAAAGTAACCCGTTCTAGCTTTTGCTCGGCGCTAAAAGTTTTTTCCAGGGTAAAAAAAGCGCTTTTTAAGCCTAAAAGGGTCCGAACAGCATCCGCATTGTAAATTTCCACCTTTAGTTCCTGATCATCCGGCCCTATACCGCACACGGCTAAACGCTTCACACGGGCTCCCGAGGAGGTTCGTTCAAGCTCTACTAGATCTGTAATTTCCTTAAAGTTGACTTGCTCAATATACTTGTCCCCTTGACGCCATTGTTTTTTACTGGCTAACTGCTGCTTTAACTGTTCTTGAGTATAGCTAACTAACCAGTTGTAATGCTTTTCGTTGAGGTCATAGGGGTCTGGTTTTCCCCGCAAGTAAGCCAGGGAATTTTTCCATACTTCTTCACTGTTTTCGGTAAAACCGCCACTGCTGCTGTGAAAAACAGCGTCAACGGGCCGGCCGCCGTAAGTTAAAATTTCTCCTTTTGTTAAGCAAACCGCCTGCGTGGTCAAAGGATTTTCACTATCTATTCCCCGGTAAACCTGGCTGGCCTGGGTAGCCAGGACGTCAAAGCCTTGTTGGTTATATGAACCCATTTGGGCCAATACATAGCTGCGGGCAACCACGGCTTGGGCTTTTAAAGCTTCAACCGGCCACAAGGCGTACATTTCATTGGGGACCACCCCAAATAAATATTCTTCCAAGGGCAAGGTATTAATGGCCGTAAGGCCCTCAGGAGCAGCACGGAACTCAAGGCTGCCCCGGTAACGGTTGGTTTTTTCGCCATTATACAGGGTAAATAGGTTTTGACCGGAGGTTAAAGCAATTTCTTTTAAGGCTTGTTGGCTTAAAACTACTATTTTATTTGGGGTCAGTTTTGTTTTTTCTTTACCATTCCAAATATATACTTCTGACTCGATTGGCCACCCCGTCAATTTTCCGCCCGCTGATAGAACAGCCAATTTTTCTTGCTCCGAACTTCTTGCTTTTACTACTACCGGTCCGGTAAATCTTCCTTTGAGGTACATAGATTGTCCGCGACTAACGTTTCCTAAATCATTGTTAGTAACTAAGTATAATTCGACTTGAGCATTAACAGCTTTTACCATCCATCTTTTATCGGCCGTTAAATTAATCTGCTGATTAGATGCCTGGTCAATTAACTGATAATCTCCGGTAGTCGAAAAATTTAAAAAGGGTGCCTGCTGAACCAACCCTACCCTTACGGTGTCCGGTAGTTGATCACTGGTTTTAGCCATACTCACGCCAGGTAATAAAAGAAAAATCCCTAATAAAAAAATTATCTTTTTTCGCCGCATTTTTTCCCTCCTTGTCTTTATTAACTATCAGTATTATATAATAGTTAATAGTCCCATTTAATGGTCCCATAATATTTTTTTAAAAGTCATAAACAATAATTGCAAAAAAGCTATTAAACTAATGAATGGCTGTTAGGAAGTTTTTTAAACGTGCATGACATTTTCTTAATTCGTTCGTTTCCATGAATATATTTTCATAGAAAACCTTTAGCGTCAATACTATTTAACGTATTAATACCAAGGGGTAAAAATGCTTACAACGCAAAAAGCTTATAAAGCAAAAACATTGACACAAATATAAGCTAATGCTATGCTCAAGTCAAAGATAAAGTAAATTAACAAAACAAAGAAAAAAGGTAAAGGCAGAATACTTTTTGGTAATAATAGGGATGTGAAATTAAATGGATTTAACTTCCCACTTAAACAAAGCCCAAATTGAGGCGGTTATACATACCGAAGGACCTTTGCTGGTTTTGGCTGGAGCGGGAAGCGGTAAGACGCGGGTCTTAACTTACCGGGTGGCATATCTGCTTAAGAAAAAAAGGGTTTCCCCTTATAATATTTTGGCCATCACTTTTACCAATAAGGCGGCGCAAGAAATGAAGGAAAGGGTAGCCGAAATGGTCCCTGAAGCAATTGCTGATTTATGGATTTGTACCTTTCATGCGGCCTGCGTGCGCATGCTAAGAAGACAGGCCCGCTTTCTTGGCTACCAGGAAAACTTTGTTATTTATGACGAACAGGACAGCCGCACGTTAATTAAAAATTGCTTAAAAGAATTGGACTTAGATGAAAAAATGTATCCTCCTCCGGCAGTACAAGCAGTTATTTCGCGGGCTAAAAATGACTTGCTCGACCATGAAGATTTTGAAGCGCAAGCAAGAGGTAATTTTTACCAAAAAGTGGCCGCCGTATATAAGTTATACCAGGAAAAAATCCACCAAAACAACGCCTTAGATTTTGATGATTTACTGTTTCAAACGGTCCTGCTGTTTAAAGAGAATAAGTCTGTTTTAAATTATTACCAAAACAAATTTCGCTATATTCTGGTGGATGAGTATCAAGATACCAACAACGCCCAGTATGTGTTGGTAAAACTTTTAGCGCAAAACCACCGCAATATTTTTGCCGTTGGGGACCCTGACCAGAGCATTTACTGCTGGCGGGGAGCTAATATTAAAAATATTCTGGATTTTGAAAAAGATTATCCCGAAGCCCGCCTGATTAAGCTGGAACAAAATTACCGTTCCACGCAAAGCATATTAGAAGCAGCCAACTACTTGATTGTTCATAACTATGGCCGCAAGGAAAAAAGGTTGTGGTCAGCCGCGGAAAAAGGGGTTCCGGTTATCTTGCACCCTGCTTTAAATGAGCATCAAGAGGCAAAATTCTTAGCCGGGCAAATTATTGATTTACGCGCTGCTTTGGGTTTAAACTTCCGTGATTTTGCCGTTCTTTACCGCACGCACGCCATGAGCCGCGTGGTGGAAGAAATTATGTTATCTTACGCTATTCCTTATACTATCGTGGGCGGGTTAAAGTTCTACGCCCGGAAAGAAATTAAGGACATCGTGGCCTACTTGCGACTGTTAGCCAATCCTAACGACTTGGTGAGTCTGGCTCGCGTTATTAACGTCCCTAAAAGAGGAATTGGGGAAGCTTCCTTTAATAAGATACTCGCTTTTGCCCAGGAAAATAATCTTCCTGGGTTAGCGGCCCTTGACCGGACAAAAGAAGTTCCCGGTTTAACTGGGCGGGTGTGTCATGCTTGTGAAAAACTGGCCGTTTTTTTCCAATGGTTAAATGAACAAAAAGATTCCTTAAGTATTACCGAATTAACCAGGAAAATTTTAACCCACACCGGTTACCAGGCAGAACTGGCGGCCGAAAACACGGTTGAAGCCCAGACGCGCTTAGAAAACTTGGCCGAATTTTTATCGGTAACCAATGAATTTGATTTAAAAACCCAAAGCCCCTCTTTAACTGATTTTTTAGCCGAAGTTAGCTTGTTTACTGACCTTGACCAACTGGAAAACAAAGCTGACCAGGTAGTTTTAATGACCTTGCACGGGGCTAAAGGTTTAGAATTTCCGGTAGTTTTTCTTATTGGAATGGAAGAAGGAATTTTTCCGCACGCCCGTTCTTTAGACGAACGTATTGAGTTGGAAGAAGAACGACGCTTGTGCTACGTAGGTATTACCAGGGCTAAAAAACGTGTTTACCTTACTTTTTGCCAGCAACGCACTTTATACGGAAATACCCGTTGGAACAAACCATCCCGTTTTTTAGAAGAAATTCCACCTGAATTGTTAATCAATAGTAAGGCCATAACCTTAAAAAGAAAAAGGATGTCGTCTTAACTTTGGAAGAAACTACGACCCGCCTTTTAGTGGTGGCAAGCTTAACGGCAATTATTCACCTGATAAACACCTTAATATATTCGGTACGTCTGGCAGGAGTAAAAACACAACGGGTGGCTACGGCAATTTCATTGTTTCAGGTAGTTTTTCTAATTGCCAGCACTGCCAATTTGATTCAAGCCCCCTTAATGTCCTCCATTGTAGAGCACGCTATTAATGCGGGTCTTAAACATTTAAATACGCCTGATTTTTTAACTAGTCCTTTTTACCAGGAACAACTAGCTCACTTAAGACAGCAAATCCGAATTGTTATTTTGGCCGGCACGGTGGGCACATTCTTGGGGGCGTTGTGCATACCCTTTTTTGTTAAATTTTTTTCCCGGGCCATTTTAATGTTAGAAGATGTGGGTTCTGTACCTAAAATGTTTTTTAAAATGGTATTATCGCCCTTTAAAATGGGTAAGCTGGTAAAAAAAGTTGAATTTTCCTCGGTTAATAATTTCTGGGTAGTTTTAAGAAAGCCTTTAAGAATTCCCCGGTATTTTTTATTAGCTAATATTTTAATTACGGGCATTTGGACCATAGGGGTACTATCGGCTTTATACGCGGGGGCTTTGCTTCCCCAGTTCCGTTCTACCGCCACCCTTACCTCAGGAATTGTTAACGGCGTGGCCGCCATATTGGCTGCTACCGTGGTGGACCCCACCGCGGCCATGATTACCGATCAGGCCGTAAGGGGGGCAAGAGAGGAAGCGGACGTAAGGCAAATGGCTATTTACTTGGCTTTAACCAGGCTTGCAGGCACTTTTTTGGCCCAGTTCTTTTTTCTCCCTGCAGCCTCTGTCATCCGCTGGGTGGCGGAACTAATAACTTAAGGTGAGGAAAAGTGACCTTGAAAGAAGTCCAGGAAAAGTTAGAAAAATTACGGGCGGAAATTTCCTACCACGATTACCGTTATTATGTCTTAGATAACCCGGTTATTTCTGACGCTCAATACGATGCTTTAATGCAAGAGCTCATTAAATTGGAAAAACAGTATCCGGAGTTAATTACCCCCGATTCTCCAAGCATGAGAATAGGCGGTCAACCACGGGAAGGCTTTGCCACATTAAGCCACCGCCTTCCTATGTTAAGCCTGGCCAACGTAATGGGTGAGGAGGAACTGCTGGATTTTGATCGCCGGGTAAGGACAAGTTTATTAAATGAAAAGGCAGAATATGTGGTAGAATTAAAAGTTGATGGTTTAGCCGTTTCTCTTTGGTATGAAGATGGGATTTTGAAACGCGGGGCCACCCGGGGTGACGGGTTTACCGGGGAAGATATTACGCCGAACTTAAAAACAATCCGGTCCATTCCCTTGCGTTTACAAAAACCAGTTCCTTTTTTAGAGGTACGGGGAGAAGCTTATATGACTAAAGAAACTTTTCTTAAACTTAATAAAGACCGAGTGGAAGTTGGAGAGCCGGCCTTTGCCAATCCCCGTAATGCGGCGGCCGGCTCTTTAAGGCAACTGGACCCGGCCATCACGGCCTCCCGCAAATTAAACATTTTTATTTACGGTTTAGGTGACTATAGAGGAATAGACTTTGCCACCCACGCCCAAAGTTTAAATTTTCTAAAAGAAGCAGGTTTTCCAGTAAGTAAAGATTTTCGTCTTTTCAAAGATATAAAAGAAGTGGTGGAATATTGCCGCTGGTGGGAAAAGCAGCGGTTTAACTTACCGTACACAATTGACGGCTTGGTGGTAAAAGTAAATTCGTTGGTTCAGCAAAAACGCCTGGGAGCTACCCTAAAAAGTCCCCGCTGGGCAATTGCTTACAAATTTCCGGCAGAACAAGCCCAAACGAAAATAAAAGATATAACAATTAAGGTGGGGCGCACAGGTGTACTTACTCCAACGGCCATTTTGGAGCCGGTACACCTGGCCGGAACAACCGTAACCAGGGCAACTTTACACAACGAAGATATGATTAAAGAAAAAGATATTCGGGTAGGAGATAAGGTCTTGGTCCACAAGGCTGGTGAAATAATTCCTGAAGTGCTGGAGGTCTTGAAGGCTGAGCGCCGCGGAACAGAAGAGCCTTTTGTAATGCCGGCAAAGTGCCCTGTTTGCCAGTCAAAGGTAATTCGCCTGGCGGAAGAGGCGGCAAGGCGCTGCACCAATCTGACCTGTCCGGCCCGCCAGCGGGAAGGCTTAATTCATTTTGCCTCTAGAGGAGCTATGGATATAGCCGGTTTGGGCCAGGCTACCATTGATAACTTGCTTAAGACCAAATTGATTAGTGACGTGGCTGATTTGTACTGTTTAAAATTTGATGATTTAGTTAGTCTGGAAAGAATGGGGCCTAAATCAGCCCAAAACTTACTGGCGGCCATTGAAAAAAGCAAGTCCAACCCCTTTAACCGCTTAATCTTTGCTTTAGGGATTATCCACGTGGGTGAACGGGCATCCAGAATTCTGGCGGAACGTTTTGGTTCTATGGAGCGCTTAATGAAGGCTACCTTTGAAGAGTTGGTGGCTATCCCTGAAATTGGCCCAAAAATTGCGGCCAGTATCACGGCTTTTTTTGACCTGGAACAAAACCGCCAGTTAATAGCCAAGTTAGCCCGGAGCGGAGTAAAAATGGGAGAAGAACCAGCGAAAAAAAAGGGGGAGGAGGCCAAACCCCTGCTTAATAAAACATTTGTGGTTACCGGAACTTTAAAAAATTTCACTCGCGGCCAGGTTCAGGAAATTATTCAAAAGTTAGGAGGTAGGGTAACTTCCAGTGTAAGTAAAAATATAGACTATATTTTAGTAGGGGAAGAACCGGGAAGTAAATATACCAAGGCCCTAACCTTAGGAATTTCTGTTTTACGGGAAGATGAATTTTTAAATTTTATTAAAATCTAAAATTTCCAATTATAATTAGAAAAAGGGGGTCTGCAACGTAAAAATGGGTACAATGACCGCAAAAGAAGCCAAAAAACAAGTAATTACCACCTCACAAGTTGAGCATGTAGCCTTATTGGCCCGCTTGGAATTAAAGGAAACCGAAAAAGATATTTACGTAAACCAGTTAAATGATATTTTAGCTTACATGCAAATGCTAAATGAACTGGACACAGAAAATGTAACCCCAACCGCTCATGTTTTACCTTTATGCAACGTTTTTCGTCAGGATGAAGTGGGTCAGCATATGCCGGTGGAAAAAGTGTTGGCTAATGCTCCGGAAAAAGAGGAGCAGTTTTTCAAGGTTCCCCGGATAGTTTAAAAGAAAAAACAGGAGGGAAAAATACTTGGAATTGTACTATTACCCAGCCCACAAACTTCACCAAATGCTAGTAAAAAAAGAAATTAAGGCGGAAGAAATTTGCCGGTCCGTTTTTGACCGCGTAAGCCAGGTGGAAGATAAAATTAAAGCTTTTATTACCCTAAATTACGAACAGGCCCTGGCTCAGGCCAAAAAAGTAGATGAAAAAATAGCGCGTCACGAAAAAATTTCTCCTTTAGCCGGCATACCAGTGGCTATAAAAGACAATATTTGTACCGAAGGTTTAAAAACCACTTGCGCCTCACGTATACTGGAAAATTTTATTCCTCCTTACAACGCCTCGGTAATAAATCTATTAAATCAGGTTGACGCCGTAATAATTGGCAAAACCAATCTGGATGAGTTTGCCATGGGTTCATCTACGGAAAATTCAGCCTTTTTTACCACCGCCAATCCCTGGGACCTGGAAAGAGTACCGGGCGGCTCCAGCGGAGGTTCAGCGGCGGCCGTAGCCGCAGGTGAGACTGTTTTGGCTTTAGGCTCTGATACCGGGGGTTCTATTCGCCAGCCCGCGGCTTTTTGCGGGGTGTTAGGATTAAAACCTACCTATGGTCTGGTTTCCCGTTTTGGCCTGGTTGCTTTTGCTTCTTCTTTAGACCAAATTGGTCCTTTTGCCCGCAACGCTACGGATCTGGCCTGGTTGCTTAACGTTATTAGTGGTCCTGACCCTCTTGATTCCACCTCACGGCCCGAAGCACCTCCTGATTATAATGACTTTTTAGTCAACAACGTCCGGGGCCTGCGTTTTGGCGTTCCTAGAGAGTATATGATTGAAGGCATTGACGTCCAGGTAAAACAAGTAATTAATCAAGCCTTGGCCAAATTAACTACCCTGGGAGCCGTAGTGGAAGAAGTTAGTCTGCCGCATAGTAAGTACGCCCTGCCAACATACTACCTTATTGCTCCTGCTGAAGCCAGTTCTAACCTGGCCCGTTACGACGGGGTACGTTATGGTTTCAGGGCTAATAATGCCGTAGACATGATTGACATGTTTAAAAAAACACGCAGCCAGGGTTTTGGCGAGGAAGTAAAAAGGCGGATTATGCTTGGCACTTATGCTTTGTCCGCCGGCTATTACGATGCTTATTATTTAAAAGCCTTAAAAGTACGAACCTTAATTAAACAAGATTTTGAAAAAGCCTTTAACTCTTTTGATGTGCTTGCTTCCCCGGTTACGCCTACCCCAGCCTTTAAGATAGGGGAAAAAACCGGCGATCCTTTACAAATGTACATGTCCGATATTTGTACTCTGGCCATAAATTTAGCCGGCATACCGGGTCTGGCCATTCCGGCCGGATTTGTTAATGGTTTACCGGTGGGAATGCAGTTGCTAGGAAAACCTTTTAGCGAAGACACTTTACTGCAAGTTGCCTATACCTTTGAGCAAAACACCGACTTTCACCAAAAAAAGCCCGAGTTAAAAGATCCAAAGACCAATAAAAGGGGGGGAAAATGGTGCCTGAATACGAAACAGTAATTGGTTTAGAAGTCCATGTGGAACTAAAAACTAATTCTAAAATATTCTGTAATTCTACCACCGCATTTGGCGGGGAACCAAACACACATGTCTGCCCCGTATGCTTAGGGTTACCTGGTGTATTACCGGTAATTAATAAAAAAGTATTGGAATATACTATTCGTACGGCTCTGGCCTTAAACTGTGAAATTGCTGGTTTTTCTAAGTTTGACCGGAAAAATTATTATTATCCTGACATGCCTAAAAATTATCAAATTTCCCAATATGATTTGCCTATCGCCCAAAAGGGGCATTTAAATATTGAATTAAACGGAAATATCAGGCGCATTGGAATTACCCGGGTGCACATGGAAGAAGACACCGGCAAACTGGTTCACCCCGGTACAATCACCACCTCGCCATATTCTTTTGTTGATTACAACCGGGCCGGGGTACCATTAATGGAGATCGTTTCTGAACCCGACCTTCGTTCTCCGGAAGAAGCCAGAGCTTATTTAGAAAAATTAAAGGCAATTATTTTATATGTTGGCGTATCGGACTGTAAGATGGAAGAAGGTTCTCTGCGCTGCGATGCAAATGTATCCGTACGGGTACAGGGTAAGGAAGAATATGGTACAAAAACAGAAATAAAAAATATGAACTCTTTTAAATCCCTGCAGCGGGCCTTAGCCTACGAAGTAGAACGGCAAATAGAAGTTTTGGGAAATAAGGGGCGGATTATTCAAGAAACGCGGGCCTGGGATGAAAGCAAGGGAATTACCCTGCCTATGCGCAGCAAAGAAGAAGCCCATGATTATCGTTATTTTCCTGAGCCGGATTTAGTTCCGCTGGTGATTGACCGGAAGTGGGTGGAGGAAATTCGGGCTTCCTTGCCTGAACTGCCCGATGAACGCAAAACGCGCTACCAGCGAGATTATGGCCTATCGGCTTACGACGCGGCCAGGCTTTCGGTTGAATTAGAAATGGCTGATTTCTTTGAAGCATGCGTCAAGAGCTATCCGCAGCCGAAAATAGTAAGCAACTGGATTAACGGTGAGCTTTCCCGTCTTTTGAATCTGCATAATATAAATATCGCCGCTTGCCCGGTTCATCCGGAGCAATTGGGCGCTCTACTTAAATTAATAGAAAAAGGAACTATTAGTGGTAAAATTGCTAAAACTGTTTTTGAAGAAATGTTTAATAAAGGAAAAGATCCTGCCCAAATCATCCGAGAAAAAGGTTTAGTTCAGATTAGCGATGAAGATGCCCTGGTTAAAATAGTTAACGAAATTATTACCCAAAATCAAAAGGTTGTGGCTGATTACCGCGCCGGCAAGGACCGGGCTTTAGCTTTTTTGGTGGGCCAGGTAATGAAAGTTACCCGGGGCAAAGCCAATCCAGAACTGGTTAACCGTCTGTTAAAAGAAAAAATGCAGTAGCGCAAAAAGATTTAAATATATTATTTCTTTTAATTTTATAACTATTTATTTTTTTGTCAAGACATGAATATCTTGAGATGCTGTCAAGAATTTTTGGGTATTATTTTTCTTACCCCTATTTTGCAGACCAGTATTTTTATTTTTCGCCTTTAGTTTGGCTAAAAGAAAGTTAACTTAACCTAAATCCAAAAATTAAAGCATTTAATTTAGAAAAACTAAGACTATCATTTTGTTTACCTTAAGACTTGAGTTTTATTTTAGATATAGGTAAATTTTTTAAAATCTTTGGGCACGTAGCTCAGTGGGAGAGCGCTTGACTCACATTCAAGAGGTCGTAGGTTCAATCCCTACCGTGCCCACCANNAATACTAAAACCATACTAAAACCCGTGCAAAACCCGCAACCGGAGGAAATTTATGGTTTTATAGTTTTGAAAGCAGGGATTATTCATGCAGCGCAGGTTTAAGGTAATCCTGGATTGGAATGAAGACGGGGGGATACACCGTTACTGTCCCGGCTTTGCCCGGTTGTGTAACCCAGGGTGGTACCATCAAAGAATCGTTAGAGAGGGCTCAAGAGGCTATAGAAGGTTTTATTGAAGCGTTAAAAATTATTG
>DHGP01000007.1:0-349 GCA_002402825.1 Firmicutes bacterium UBA4795 | reverse complement strand
TGCCCAGGGTAACTGCTAAAGAAGTTTTTAACGCTTTACAAAGAAACAGTTTCGAAGTTATTAGAACCAGGGGCAGTCATCACTTTTTGCATCTAAACGGAGGTTGACCTGAAAGCAGAGGAATTAATAATGAAAGTCAGAGAAGTACTCAGGCTGCTTCGTGAAGATGGTTGGTACCTGGTTAATCAAGATGGCAGCCACAGGCAATTTAAGCACCCGACAAAACCAGGCCGGGTGACGGTTGCAGGCAAGCAGGGGGAAACGTTACACCCTAAGACTTTAGTCAGTATCTTAAGGCAGGCAAAATTACAAAAGAAAGGTGATGATTAGCGTGAAAAATAACTCGGGA
>DHGP01000043.1 GCA_002402825.1 Firmicutes bacterium UBA4795 | reverse complement strand
TTCCATGCCAAGGAAGCGCGCTCCCTCTGCGCCACAGCCCCCTTTTAACTATCAGCCTTATTAAATATACAAAAAAAATAGCTAATTGTCAACGGTAATTTTCTAACCCGCCGGTAAATCTACTACCTGAGCATCCCCCCATAAACGCTCCAGGTTATAAAATTGCCGTTCGGCTTCCTGAAAAATATGCACCACTATGTCACCGAAGTCCAAAAGAACCCAATTTCCCTCCCGCAAACCCTCGGCGCGGGCAGTACGGGTAAATTGTTCCTCCATTACCTTAATAACTTCTTCCGCAATAGCCTTTACCTGCACCGTTGAACGTCCACTGCAGATAATAAAATAATCCGCGATAAGAGAAACCTGGCTTATATTTAAGATAAGAATTTTTTCTGCTTTTTTTCGTTGGGCGGCATAATTAATAAGATTAACCGCCTGGCTTGAATCCAATAAAAATAATTCCTCCTTTATATATTTACAATTATATTAACCATTACAAAAAAAGTTCGTTTTTAGGGTTTCCAACTTTGTCTTTGGCTTCATTTACCGTAATCACCCGTCCGTTTAATTCTTTCCCGTTCATAGCCCTAATAAATTTTTCGGCTTCGGTGTCATTTACCTCCACAAAACCAAAGCCGCGTGAACGGCCGGTATCACGGTCGGTAATAACGCGCGCGCGAATTACCTCACCGTGCCGCGCAAAATAACTTGCTAACTCTTCCTTTTTAATAGTCCAGGGTAAATTACCTACGTATAAAGTTTTTACCATTTCTTGCACCTCTTTTTTTAAAAATATAATCATTTAACTGTAACTGTATTATTTGCAAAAAGAAAAACTTCATACAAAAGTAAATTTAGCTTATATTTTATTTACTTTTTTTATTATGACATAATATTAACTTCCTAACAAGATATTTTTACCCTTATTTAAACCAAACTGGCCACCAATATGGCCATATCATCGGTTTCTCCCCCTTTTTCGCTTATTTTGTTTTGCGCTAACGTTATAATTAATTCGGCCGCTTCCGATGGTGGCAGATGGCTGATTCTTAGCAATACTTCTTTAAGGACCTCTTTTTCTGCGCCTGCCTCACTAAAAGCATCCCACACCCCATCAGTAAGCATCACTAAAATATCACCGGTTATTAGTTTGCGCTGCACGGAAGTTACTTCTATGTCTTGCAGCACTCCTGCCGGCAACGAATTAGCCTGAATGAGGCTTACGTGTTTTCGGTGGAGAAGAAAACTCGGAGGAGCTCCAATTTTAATAAAATCTACCTGACCAGTGTATAAATTTACCATCATAAGATCCACGGTGACAAAAGTTTCACGCGCAGACCGCAAAAGCATTAAAGAGTTTACGGCTTTTACGGCTAAATCCTGGTTCAAACCTATTTCAAGCAGGTTTTTAAGAAAGGATAACACTGTCGTGCTTTCTATAGCTGCCTGGGTACCCGTACCCATCCCATCGCTTAAGATTAAGGCCACCTTGCCTTCCCGTAATTGACTTAAAGTAAAGCTATCCCCGCAAACCAAATTCCCTCCCCGGCCAATTTTAGCCAGCCCAACTTTTAATTGATATTTTAGCTTCGGATACAAACGCAAACAACATACCTCTTCTTCTTCTTTTAGCCACGGACAATAATAAAAACCTGCGGTCATGGAAACACCAAGGAGTTCGGTTAACAACGATTCTGCCTGGAACCGGCAATCAACCTTATGGTCACAAACCTGCCGGTAAAGAAGAACTTCCGGACCTGCCGTACCATGTTTTATAATTTTTACTTCATGGACGGGAATATTTGCTTGTTTTAGTTTTTGTTTAATTTGTAGTTCATCCCTTCCCCCATTCTCTATTTGAAAAGTCAATTCATTAAATAAATCTTCAACAATGCCAGCTATTCCTTTTAATTGAGTTTCTACTATTTTCTTGCTTTCGGTTAAACGCTTATCCCAATATTGGTTTAATTTATAAGTTTCGTATAAACACGTAATAGTGATGGCCAATTCTTTAAGCCGGGTACACCGGTTTTTTAAATTATCCGGAAAGTCAGTCACCGTAACCTGGCCGAAGGTTTCAGCCCTGGAAAAAAGGTCCAGTAAGTATTGGTAAGTACGGTAAAATTCCCTCTCCCAACAATACGGATAAAGATTACAACCATGGCAAACCTTATTTCCAATCGCATTAAACAAAGCCTGTAGGGCAGGCTCCTGCTTTGGTAAAGATTCGGTTACGGCCACCTGAGTAAAACAATGGGATAACTCTTGTAGGGTAAACTGGCAATGGGTAAGCCACCTGGCAACCATCCTTTTCACCCCGGCTTGTTCTTCTTCATTAACTCCTGGAAAATGATTAACCAGGGAAACCTTTAATTTCTTAATATACAAGGAAGGAAGAAAGAAAAAAATAAAAACCGCCAGGCCACATTCTGCCATTAGGGCAGTAATATTGGTTACTTTTTGAATGTAAACCTGTAAAACTATATTTCCTAACAAAAACCCCACTACCACCCCTGGTTTACCAAAACTTTTTCCCAGGCCGGCCAGTAATCCGGCAAATGAATAAGCACCAACCATGGCCGGAACGGAGGAAAAAATCAAACCTGGCACCACCCCCAGGACTGCGCCGGCGGCTGCCCCCAAGCCAACCCCGCCAATTAAAGCCGCGATGAGAATAATTAAGCGGCTTAAAAAGCCTTTCACGGAGATAAGTCCGATTTGCCAATCACCCATACCAGCAATAATTCCCACTAAAACAACTAAAAGGCAAAACAATTCTTCGCCTGATAAAGAAGCAAAGTCAGCCTTTTTTTGCCAGGGGTACAGGGCGTTAAAACATACTAAAGTGAGAAGAGCTGCAAAAACAGCTTCAAAAAGAAGGCTTACAAAATCATATAAAGAAGGATTGGTAAAGGCTAAAAAGCTGCTTTTAATTACTATGGTGAAGACTAAAACCAATCCTGGGACCATAAATCGGGGTTTTTTTATTTGATCCGCCCGAAACTTTAAGAATAGCCCTACCAGAATAACGGTACTGCTGGCCGCCACCAGGGGAAAACCCTTAATTACCGTGATTAAACCAATTATTACCCCTATTGTGCTTGCCAAACCGCAAGCTGGAAACAAACAGGTTGCCGTAGCCACAAAAGCTACGGCAAAGGGAACTAACTCTCCCAAAAAGACAGCCCGTCCTAAAAAAAAACCTGTTCCGGCTAATACCAAAAACATTGGGTTCTTTAGCTGATTAAAAACATTACGGCTAAAGATAGGTTTTCTTTTTTGGGGTTTATTTCTTTGTTTTTCACCCGCCTTTTTTTGTTTCACCCGGGCGTATGGATAAACATCTGTCTTACCAGGCATTAAACCCACCCTTCACCTTATCAAAAAAGTATTATTAAATCATCATCCTTACCGGAAAATCATAGTAAAGATTTACCATTTTATTATAACTTAAAGAGTAGGATTTTAATGTCTTTTTTTGTGGCCTGTAAGGCAATTTATCCGACAGAGAAGGCCTTTTCTCGCGCTAAACCATATAAAAGGTCAGTTTCGCTTACTTTTAAGGTGTTTAAACCTAGACCTTCCATTATTATCCGCACTATCTTTCCTCCGGCCTCAATAATATCCGCCCGCTCGGGCTGTAAACCTGGTAAAGCACGACGCTCCTCAAGACTAAGGTTTTTTAAGGTAATTAAAATTTGTTCCACTTGTTTTAAAAAAAGGGTGTATCCATGCACTTTGTTAGCATCATACTCCTTTAACTTTTGGGCCATGGCCGCTAAAGCAGTCACCGTGCCTCCTACGCCAACCAATATTTGGGGTAAAGCTCTGCGGACCTCTTTTAGGGCAGGAGTAAATATGCACTTAATTTCTTCGTCACTAGAAACATTCTCGGTCATTCTAACCGCGCCTGCCTGTACACTAGCGGTGGACAGTTCTTCCTTTGCCTTCCAGCTAAATTCGGTGCTTCCTCCTCCAATATCTACCACCACTGGAGCTACCCCGGACAACGGCAGGCCAGTTAAAACACCTGCATAACTATAACCCGCTTCCTCCTGGCCTGAAAGTACTTGTACTTTCAGGCCAGTCTTTTGTTCCATTAAAGCTAAAAAATCAGCCTGGTTAACCGCGTCCCTAACGGCACTGGTCGCCACCGGAATAATTTTTTCAGCCTGCCAAAACCGGCTAATATTTAAATAATCCTTAACTACGGTTATTGTCCGCTCAATTGCCTTAAGAAGTAAATGCCCACTTGCCACTCCTTCCCCCAGCCTGGTAATGGCTTGCTTTTTCTCTAACGCCTGTACTTGTCCATTTTTGTTCACCTCCGCTACTAAAAGACGGGTTGAATTTGTTCCCAAATCTATTACGGCTACTCGGGTCATTAAGGAGCCTCCTCTTGCTTATACTTAAAAACCCCGAAACTAAAAAAACGTCCCTGAATGGAACGCTTTACTTTATTTTTTAAAAACTTAAACGTGGCTATAACGGTAACTGTTTTTTGTGCCGCGACCCCCTCTTTTTGCTTCAGCACTACGTCGCAATACCTCTTGCCTTTCTTCGCTTTCTCTCAAAAAAATGGCCAACTTATCTTCAAAAGATAAGTGGCCTTTTTTCGCTGGGTAAGGTTTATCTTTTTCTGTTTTTGCTTGCTTAATGGATAAACCAATTTTACCCTTTGAATCTACCGATATTACTTTTACGGTAACTTGCTCATTTTGCTTTAAATAATCACGAATATCTTTTACATAACCATCGGCTACTTCTGAAATATGAACTAAGCCAGTCTCACCCTCGGGTAGGTGAATAAAAGCACCAAAATTTGTAATCCTGGTGACGAAACCTTCTAAAATACTTCCTAATTCAATTGGCATAACTAAAAGGGTCTTCCTCCCTTAGATAATACAATTACAAATATTGTACGTAAAAAAACATAAAAATGTCAAGCTAGTTTTCTATTCCATAAATTTACTTCTCAATCTTTAACGTATCTTTATGTTTGGAGATAACGAACAATCCTATGGAGAATATGCCTATAGAGAAAACACCTGCAGAATCCTCATAATGGCAAATTACGAGTGGGAGCTACTTGTAATGCCTCTTCTTCTCATTTGCAATCATTTTAAAAATTATCCCCAAGCTGTAGATAACTCTAATTATGATTAATTGGTATTATTATCATCATATTCTTATTCTTAATAGCTAAAGTACTTTTTAATGCAACACTATTGAATATTGATAGATTACATTATAGTTGCTATACTGGCATTCCACGCAATTTACCATATCCAATGAAGCCAACCCACTGCTCCCCAGATTAACCCTGGTTAACGGGTTAATTACCTCCGGCAAGAAACACATAAAACCCTCTTTTCATAAGTTTATTTCTTTCGAAGAGGGTTAACAATTTTTCGCTTGGTTTTATTTTTACAATATATTTACATATTTACCGGTAACTGCTTTATTATTGAGCTACCGTGATTATTCTTTTTAGCAAGTTTTTCTGTATACCTAAGAAGTATTCTTTTACTAATGACCACTCTATTTTTTCCATCATTACGGGCATTGTTTCTCTTTCCGCATCATCAAAAAAAGATAGACTTTTAATCATGTGGTAATAGTTAATATCCGTCTTTGGATATTTTTTAGGCAGCAAATTTAATATATCTTCAAGGTTATAACCATGCTGACAGATGTAATATAAATCAATAAAGTCTTTACGTGCTCCCCGTTGGCTTACAGCTGCCCATTTCATAACCGCTATATCCGTTAATGAAGCCATTCGCAGCCCGGGGATATCTTCCACGCTGATTAATGGATTCAGCAAGGGGTTGGGATACATAAGCCAAGTCACTCTTATCCCGTCAATAAAACCATGGAAGGTTCCCTTTTTGGTTTCCGCAACCTTGACTTTGCCCAATACCGAAAGATCTCGAAGTAGAATCCCGGGTTCAAACTCGTTGGGAGTGAACCAGTCAAAATCAATAGACTTTCTATGCCCTAGAATTAATGCCAGTGCAGTTCCTCCTGCCAGGTAGCTGGCGGATACCGGCATGTTTGCTGCCAGTCTGGTTAAAAGATTCATTCGGGGCCGGTCGAGCGTATTCCAAAATAACGTACTTCTTCCTCCTTGAGATTGAAATAATTCTGCCAGCATCTGACAGTTTTCAATGAAAGTCTCCTGCTCATAAGAACTGCTTCTTTAATTTTCCCCTCGGTGTATGTCCTGAACAACCAGTTCAAAGCCTTCTGATCACCCTCATTCAGCAGCCTTTCAATAATGAAGATGCAATTATCTTTTAAGTCCAAGTCCTGGATATGCACGTCCCAATAATAGGGTTCCAGCCACCTGGGGATTTTGGCAGAAGCATCCATAATAATAGCTATATATAGCTATCCTTTCGCTTATATATAATAAATTATACCACAAAAAGCGCCATCATGCCAGTATTTGGTTTTATTATATATTGTGTCCCTAGAACTTACTTCCAAGAGATAGCCTCCTTCATCCCGGTTGCCTAAATTGAACAACTTCCTGGTATTTGACAAAGTTGACGACCTTGTTTAGCAGGTAGGTAACGTTCTTCACGGAAAAAGCCCGCTCCAAAAGGAAAGTTCTTTACCGCAGCCGGCGCATTTTTGAGCCATGCCAAACCTACTCCTTCAAATTACATAAGCCCGGCGAAAAACTCTCTGGCTATATCAAAGCCAGCTAAAAAGTATTGCTTGTTGATTGCAGCTACATTTTCGGCAAAGTTACTTTCAATAGCCGCCAAAATAAATTCTTTTTTTACCGGCAGCCAGTGTGCGGCCATAACCCCCAGGGCAAAGATGGTTACGCTTTTTTCATTTTTTCTTTCCCGCATATACTTAAGCATATTAAAACCGTAGGTTTTGCCATCTGGCTCTGATTGAACGTAATTCAGGTCATAAATAACAATTCCCTGCGGGACTAAAGAAGATTTATATTTCTGATAAGCCGGCTGGGTTAAGGTTAAAAGCAAATCCGCTCTTTCCACTAAAGGATATAAAATTTCCCTGGAACTGATAATCACTTCCGCGTAACTTGCCCCTCCCCGGGCCTGAGCTCCGTACGTCTGGCTCTGGGTGGCGTTTAACCCCTGAAAAATTGCTGCTTCTGCTAAAATTTTACCGCCTGTGCCCAGCCCCTGTCCTCCGGCCCCACTTAAAACTATTTGCTGGCATATACTCGTATTGTCTACCTTCATTAATCATCCGGCCCCCCTCCATTTTTACACCGGGTATAAAAATCAGGGGCATCTCGCTCAACCAGTTTACCCCGCCAGAAATATTCTTTTTGTTCCTCTGGATTCATTTGAAGGTATTTATTTAAAGGAACGGTTTTATCCCGAAACCAGATTAACATCTCACCCGGACCGCCTATTTTGTTATAACGTCCGTAGTAGGTAGGACAAGGGGTTAATATTTCAACCAAAGAAAAACCCGTTTTTGAAATAGCCTCCCGGATGAATTTACGTAGTTCCCCGTGGTAAAAAACTGAAGTCCGGGCAACATAATTTGCGCCGGCTACCTCTACCAGGCGGCAAATATCCAACGTGGCTCCTAATTTTCCCGCCCGCGAAGTACTGGTCAAACTCTTGGTTGGAGTAAGCGGCGAAAACTGTCCTCCGGTCATCCCGTAATTTAGGTTGTTGGCCACCAATACGGCAACATCAAGATTGCGCCTGGCCGCATGGATTAAATGACCAATCCCTATAGCGGCACAATCACCATCACCTATTAAACAAATCACCCGAAGATTGGGCCGGGCTATTTTAAGGCCGGTGACAAAAGCCAGGGTACGGCCGTGCGTGCCTTGAAAACGCTGAAAACTTATGTAATCACCTGCCCGGCTGGCGCAACCAATACCAGTCGCCAAAAGAATTTCCTCGGATTTAAAATTTAACTCCGCTAAAACAATTAATAAGGCTTTTAAAATTATCCCGTTTCCACAACCGGCGCACCAAATATGAGGTAAACGTTCACCGGCTAAATATTTTTTATAATCAGGAATAACCATGTTTTTTCTCCGTTTTTTATGATTTTAATTAGTTCTCAATCATTCTTAATTACAGTTAAAATTTCATTTAAAATTTCGCTGGGGGTAATAACCGTGGTGTCTATTTTGTTTATCCCTCTTACCTTTTCCGGTGAAATGCCGCAAGCCCTCACTTCCCGTTGGACTTGTCCCCTGTTTAATTCAGCCACTAACACCGTTTTTGCTTTGGCGCCTATTTTTCTTATTTCTTCTTCAGGAAATGGCCACAGGGTTTTGAGTTCCAGTAAACTTACCGCTAAATCCTCTTGTTCAGCCAAATAAACAGCCTGCCGGGCAGCCCGGGCAGAAATACCAAAGGAGATTATTAATACTTCAGGCCTTTCAGAGCCGTAAAAACGCGGCCTGGGTAACAACATCTGGTGTCCTTCAATTTTTTGCGCCAGACGGGTAATTAATTTTTCGGTCACTTCAGGTTCATCACTTGAATAACCAAAACTATCGTGAACCAGCCCCGTAACCCGCAAAACCCGTTTATCCCCGTTAATTAAAAAAAATTTTTCTTCTGTTTTAACAGTTACCTTTTCCCTCAGGTGAGCAATTACCGCATCAATTAAGACAATAACCGGCGTACGGAAAAGTTCCGCCAAGCCAAAGGCCGCAAAAGTTAAATCATAGCACTCTTGCCCTCCGGAAGGAGCTAAAACAATTAAACTGTGGTCCCCCGGTGTCCCCCAGCGGGTGGTCATAACATCACTTTGGGCCGGTTTGGTGGCTATCCCCGTACTCGGTCCAAAACGCTGCACATTAATAATTACGCAAGGAACTTCCGCCATGGCAGCATAGCCAATGTTTTCCTGCATAAGCGCTAAACCAGGTCCGCTGGTAGCCGTAAATGCCCTTAAGCCCCCCAGGCTAGCGCCAATTACCGCTGCAATACTGCCAATTTCATCCTCCATTTGAATATAAAAACCGCCGTGCTTGGGCAGTTCTTGAGCACATATTTCCGCAATTTCGGTAGCCGGACTAATCGGGTAACCGGCAAAAAACCTGGCTTTGGCGTGGATGCCGGCCCACACGCAAGCTTCGTTACCGGAAAGAAATTGAACTCTATTTTTTTCCTCCGTCATCTTTTTTATTTTTTCCTTCATCATGTTTTTTTACTTCTACAGCAAAATCCGGACAGTAGTAAAAACAAGACAGACAACCGGTACATTTTTCTTGCTCTTTAACTACCGGATAGCCTTCTTCGTCCTGAATAAAAACATCCTGGGGACAAAATTGGACGCAAATACCACAGCGTTTACATAATTTTTTATTTATTTTAGTCACGTAAGTTGGCTTATCTTTTGCTGTGCTCGCTTTGTTTTTTGAATACATTTAGATTACCCTCTTAGCTTAAGTTTTTTAAATTAAAGTTTTTTATATTATATCCATCAACCAGTATTCATTTACCTCTTGGCTGCACCAATAATCTTGGCAAACAATCTTTCGGCCGGAGAATAAAGGATTCTAAAGCCACGTCTTTTAAGGTTTGCTGGTTGTTTTTGCCTAAAATTTGCCCGAAGGTGGCGCTGTATTCAAAGACAAAACCGTTTTTGGACAGCTTATCCCTCAATCTGGCCCATTTTTGTTCCTCTGACTTTCTCCCCTTATGTCCTTCATCTACAAAAATAAGATTTCTTCCTTCAAAGACCTCAACCGGCAAGGTCACCCCGCCGCCCCTTTTTTCTTCTACCAGTTTGGTCATCTCCAAAACCAGCACCTCCCCTAAATTTCCTGTTACACCCAATTCTGCCTGTTTATATTGCTGGGACTTTAAGCTTACCGTTTCGGCAATGTTCTCAGTTTGGAAGTCCCAGTTACTCGAATAACCATATATATCAGACCAATTATCTGTTAAATAAATTTCTGATGGTTTTAACATCTGAGGATTACCACTTGAAGCTAATCTTATTCTATTTTGTCTCTCTAATTCATTAATAGTTTTTTGGGAAGGATACCTTCTTCCTTCTCTCGGTAATATTTCTTGTCCTAAAATTATCCTTGCTCTAGAAATTGCTCTTCCTTTTTCAACCACTTGGGCCAGAAAATCAATAGTATCCTCGCCAATTTCCCGCACTACTTTAGCCCGGGTAAGGTGTTTAGCCAAAAACTTTTCTTTTTCCAGGGTTTCCAGGGATAAAACCTCGGCTTTAGTGAAATAGTCCAGTTGCTCGGAAAGAAACCTTTTTAAATTTTGGTGAATGAAATAATCTTTGGTGTTTTTAGCGGTAAACCGTAAAAGCTGGTATAAAAGAAGGGGCTTTTCGTTTTTATATTCTTTGGTCAAAAACCCTTTTAAAGTAACGTCATCAATCAGATATTCTCTGCCCAAGGGGGTATCCTTAAACTCCTCCTTAATAGGGTAAGCTTCCAGCCTGCTCGAGAGCTCACCAGCGAGGGTAAAAGCCTGGGCTCCTAAGCCCTGGATAACCTTTTGGGTTACCTCATTAAACCTTTGCTCTATATCGGCTAGCCTTTCCTCTTTATGTTTGGCAAAGGCAGCTTTTACTCTCTTTTTCAAATCTTCCCGAATAAATTTTTCCAGGCGGTCCTTCTTCGAGTTAAAAATACGGTGAACGCCAAAATCCAGGTCGGCGGCCTCAAACTGAAATAGTTTTTCCAGTAAATCTTGAAATTTTTTCATGGTATCCATAAATTATAATTTACCTCTTTTTTAATCAGCTTTGGGCAGGCAGGATGCTTACCCTACTAATATACCTTTGGTAATGCGATTAATCAAGAGTAAAGGTTTTGATGGGCGACGCAGGATATGATAACATAAAAGAGAACGAACAAGGGCAAATAACGACAGCATTGAGCAGCACAGTCGAAATCGTGTGTTCCCTACATGCGTAGAGATAAACCCATTTCTTGGTAATAATCACCTTATCGAGATCCCGATAGGATGCTTACATGCAGTCATAACGGGCAATATAAAAACGGGGGATTTAAGATTAGTTTGCAATGTTAATCCTTACACTTCACAAGCAGAAAAGTGATTTCCTCTCAAAAATACCGGAGGAGTATTAACTGCCACTTATGCTAAAAGTATCTTTCATGCCTTTGTCCCAGCCATACCACAGGTATGCGTTAACCTTTCCGTCGGCTATGAGGCGAAAAGCGTATCGCACCTGCTCTTCATAAAATTCACAAAACGCTCCGGTCTTATTCAAGCTCCCATTCATTTCGTAGGCTTCGGCCGGGCAGGGAGAGCCGCAGAAGTGCCGTATTGCGCAGCCTCGGCACGGTTCGATATCTTCAACCTTTCGGCCGGTGATCAAACGGAACGGCTCGGTTTTGAGCACGGCGGAAATTTCGTCCGTAAACAAATTTCCGGCCCGGAAGCGAACCAGTCCGATGAATTCACTGCACGGGAATATATCACCATTGGGAGCTAACGCGAAGAAGCAACGCCCGCCACCGCAGGGAGAAATGTCACACATCAGTCGACGGGCAGCCGGTGCAATAATGGCAAGCAGGATGTTGGCGAAGTTACCCACCGGTAATCTGCGGCCGGTCTGCTGGTACAGTTCGTAAGTCCTGTCCAGGGCTGCAAGAAAGTATCTGGCTGCCTCTGCATCACCGGGCTTCAAGCTGCGCGATGACGGAAGGGTACAGCGAATGATGTTCATGAGGCACGTCGGTACTTCCTCCTCGTGAAAGAAATCCACCAACTTTGTCAGGTACCGCAGGTTTGCACTGGTGATCGTGCAAATAATGCTCCAGTCTTTGTAGCCATTAAGCCGCTTCATGGCCGCAATTACCTGTTTGAAGGTTCCCTGGCCATCCCAGTTCTTGCGCGTACGATCAGCAATCTGGGCGGTTGGAGCATCCAGCGAAAGTCCGATGCTTACATTGCGGCTCGTCAGAAACTCAACGGCCCCATCGTCCAGCAGCGTGGCATTGGTCTGTATGCCAAAGAGAAAGTCTTTCCTATATTCCTCAATGCCTGCAAAGATTGCATCGCGATTGAGCAAGGGCTCGGCCCCATGAAAGATAATCTGAGGCGTGGAATCCTTTGGCAGGGTCAGGCGAAAGTACTGTTTGAGTTTCTCGAGGGCCAAAAACAGTTTCTTTTCGGGCATGTGTTCACCGTCACGCCGCATCTTCTCGGGAATATAACAGTAGGTGCAGTTCATATTGCATCGCGCGGTAGGGTTAAAATAGACTGCTGAAGGCGTAAGCCCAAACCGCAGGGCATTCATCTCTTTGGCGAATTGCTTAGTCTTTTTGGCGTAGACCTTGGGTAAATCGCCTTCAAACATGGTACCGGCGAGTTTCTCACGCTTCACCAGAAACCAGAAGGCCGTATCCGGATCGATTACGGCAACATATTCAGCATGACCAATGTCGATAGGTTGAAATGTAGGGCCGTTCCCCGTATTCACGAAGCGGCCTCGCGAGGGAGCCGCCGCACCTGTAATGCCGTTGTTCTTCGTTACAACCATTATTTCGTTTTTCTGCCCATTAGAATATAGTGGGAGAGCCCGGTTCCCTTGGCCTTGCAGCTCTTGCGATAAGCGATCACATCTTTTTTTACTTTCTTTTCCTTCATGTTCATTCTCCTTTCTTGTAATCTTTATTCAATATCCCCCGTTTTTATATTGCTCATAAAAAAGGGTTCCGACAGACGACTGGCGTCAGTCGGAACCCTTTACCATCAGATTCCGGGTTGTTTCAGTTCTCACAGGTCTTCTGGCTCTCGGGTCTTAAGCTCTTCACTGCCTTCCCACCGGGGTACGCCCCGACAGTGACCTGGCCATTGGCCATTGTTAAAGAGCTTCACCGATTACAGCGGCGGGACCGCCACGGATTCACACCGTGTTCCGGTATGCGAAAACCGATTTGCGTCCCATTATATAGACGAGAGAGGATAATGTCAAGTTTTTTTCTAATATAAAAATGAAATTCTCTGAAACTATTTTATATCCAATGGGCTAACTTAGGTTTGTATGAGCTTATTAAAATTCTAACCCGCAATACTGAAAATTGAAATTAACCTGGGCGAACGAAAAAAAGATAGTTCACGGAATTCCTAGAGGCGGCACCGGGGATACCGAAACATTTTGCTGTTATTTCGGCCTGCGGGCGGTAGATGATGCGCATGGGGCACCTCCTTTCTTCTTTATATTACCATATGTATCAACTGATATAACTAAATTACCATAGATATTTACTGGTGTCAATATGCTTGTGAGAAAATTTATTGATATAGAATTAAATTTGTGATATTCTTTTACTAAGGGAGGTATCTTATATGCAAGAAATGTATACACCTGAAGAGTTGGCAAATCTCTTGAAAATATCCCGGCGCACTGTTTACCTATGGTTACGGGAAGGCCGGATTAAAGGAATAAAAGTTGGTGACTTATGGAGAATCCCAAAGGAATCATTAGGGGAGTTTTTGGAGGAAGGCGCTAAAACGGCAGATAAAGATCAATAATTTATACCAATGGAGGGGTAAGCATGAAATTCATTGTTACTTTATTCAAAGGAGAAGACGGTTACATCATTGCCGAGTGTCCTTGTTTGCCCGGTTGTATGACGCAAGGGAGGACCAAAGAGGAGGCGCTTTCCAATATCAAAGAGGCTATCGAGTTAAGCCTGGAGACAAGAAAAGCGTATAACCTTCCGATGCCTTTTGAGGTTGCCGAAGTGGAGGTTGCCATCTGATGCCCCGGTTGCCGGTTTGCTCCGGCGAAGAAGCGATAAGGGCATTTGAAAAAGCCGGGTGGCAGGTAGATAGACGGCGAGGAAGCCACGTCAGCATGTTTAAAGACGGGGTGCCGGTAGTATTAACGATACCATTGCATAAAGAATTGGACAGGGGACTTTTGCGATCGCAAATTCGTAAATCCGGGCTGACCGTAAGGCAGTTTATACAGTTGTTAAAAGATTAGTAATCAGCCGTCCTTGAGCGGGCGGCTTTTAGTTATCTGATGCGGGTCTTGATTTCTGCCGGTCACGCAACTTCATAATTGCCCCTATCTGCCCCGTTTTCGCCTGGGTAAGGTATCATACCTCCCGGGTGGTTTTCGTTTAAATTTAGGCCATTTCTGTGCGCTGGGTGTGGAAATGCGTTTGGAGGTTATATGGGTGGCATGGAAACCAGTTAGGGAAACATCTCCCGAAGTGGAAGAAGAGTTTGGAGGCTATATAGCTGCCCTCAAAACTTGGGAAAAATTGTGTTCAGGCTGCCGATAAGCGCAGGGGGTTAACTAAAGAAGAAGAACAGGCCATTGCTTTATTGGCCCTGCGGGGCGAAAAACAAGCCGATATTGCGGAAAAGTTTGGCATTACTCAGGGTAGGGTATCTCAGCTTAAAGCTGCCAAAATAGACGAAATCCGCAACCGCTACCGCCAGGGCAGGTGGCATGAAAACCACAACTTTCGCTACACCGTAGGAAAAAAGTAGGACAAAAGTAGGACAAAGTGTGGCAAAAGTGTGGCAAAAATGCAGTGAAAGTTTGATGAAAAAGACCTGTCTAAGGTTTTATATTAGGCAGACAGATTGCGTTTAAATTTACCCGTTTGATTGTTTTAACCCTACTTATATACTTCCCAAACTTGGAAGGTAAATTTCCACCTGTATATGTTGCGTCAAGTTTTAACCCTACTTATATACTTCCCAAACGTTTCCACATTGTTAAGCAAGGTAGGAGAACCAAAAAGAGTTTTAACCCTACTTATATACTTCCCAAACTCATTCCTTAAGGCCAAACATAATATACTGGAAATTATTGTTGCATTGTCAGTTTTGTCAGTACCTATATAGTGCGTATTTAATATTTTTTTCTTCCTTGAGGAAAATATTGGGTGAAAATATGCCAAATACGCTAAATACGCTAGTTTTACTAATATTTTTGGTAGAAGACTTCCGCTAACCTTTCCTTGTTACAATAATTTCTAGGGAATATTGCCAGCGTGGTTAAACCACCCAGGCCGGAAGAAAAGGAAAGGGCGGTCATGTCCCAGGACGAAATAATCATCTTACTGAATTCCCTAAAAGGCACGTATTTATATACTCTAGCCTTTATAGCCATAGCAACCGGTATGCGGCTAGGCGAAGTTTTAGGCTTGCGCTGGCAGGACGTGGACTTAAAGACGGGGACAATTACCGTAACCCAAAGCATTGGCCTAAAACGGTTAGTGAAAGGCTAGGCCATAGCAAAATAGGCATTACCATGGACTTATACACGCACGTTATACCCGGAACACAAAAGAAAGCTGCCAGGAAAATAGAAGATATTATGACCGGCAAAAATGGTTATTAGAAAATTACTAGAAAATACCTTCTTAAAAACGTAATGGCAAGGACTTCCACTCTCGAAAGCCTTGCCATTTCTTATTTTCCTGGAGGCGGCACCCGGATTCGAACCGGGGGATAACGGTTTTGCAGACCGCTGCCTTACCACTTGGCTATGCCGCCATAACATATCTGGAGCGGGAGACGGGATTTGAACCCGCGACCCTCGCCTTGGCAAGGCGATGCTCTACCGCTGAGCTACTCCCGCTGGTGCCACGGGACGGAATCGAACCGCCGACACGCGGATTTTCAGTCCGCTGCTCTACCAACTGAGCTACCGTGGCGTCTTTGGCGGAGCTGACGGGATTTGAACCCGCGATCTCCGGCGTGACAGGCCGGCATGTTAAACCCCTACACTACAGCTCCCTTTACCTTAGCGCTATCGCTGCTTGTTAATATTATACTAACGTTTATTCTTCCTGACGAAATAAATTATATAAAAAAGTATTTCTAAAGTCAAATATATTTTTTGACAGGATGCTGTCAAGAATTTTTGGGTATTATTTTTCTTACCCCTATTTTGCAGACCAGTATTTTTATTTTTTGCCTAAAGTTTGGCTAAAAGAAAGTTAACTTAACCTAAATCCAAAAACTAAAGCATTTAATTTAGAAAAACTAAGACTATCATGATGAGAAATAATCATCATGATAAATAATCATCATCATAAATAATTAAAAATAACTATCTCTATTAATACAGCCATTCGGTTGTTAGATGAGATATTAAACGGGCAAAATCCCGCATTGTTTGCGAAAGAATCTCTTACAGCCGGCAAAAAAGCCTGACCCCATTCACCCGGATCCTTTAACCCACAACTTTTCCATTTGCTTTTCTTTTCGTAAAGTCAACTTAACTTTACCTCTTCAGCTACCTTACCTTTTTCCTCTAATGGCTTAGGGGGACTTGGAATTCTCAAAAACTCAATTAAATTCCCATTACGGACTGCACATCGTACCACAGCTCAAGCTATAAGCTCGATAGACCTGACCAGGAGGCTCCGGTGTGTTTAAATCTTCAGGCGCTTGTTCTGTCCCCCATTAGATTCAATTGCTCCTAATCCACTGGCAAGTTCCGGCTTTGGGCCAGATCGATTCCGCCAATCAACAATTCCTTCCCAAACGTTATTCATAAGACCCGGAAAATTTAATAATTCTTCCTTTGCCTTTACGAACCCAACTGGAACCATCACCACCAATAATAATCCTGGTGCAACTATGAAAAGCGCATATATCCGGCTTCGAGCAGGCTGAAAGCCTGCCCTACTTAATGTCGTGTCTTTTGCAGACCAAAACTCTTCTTTAGCTTCCCCCATGAACAAAGTAAATGGGGTTTTTAAGCTTGTTTCTTTTTGCCTAAAGAGCGTCTCGATTTCCCACCCAAGGCAGGCCACGGCCGTTTTTAATTCAAAGTTTTTATTCTTTTTCCGTTTTTTGAAGGCCTTGTCCCTCGCTGCTGTCAGCGAATTTGGGCGCCATCAGCGAAAGTAAAAAGGGGGACTTCCCTTTTTCCTGTTTCATCTAAAGCTGTAGGCTCATCCTATTTTTAGGTGTTCTCCGGCAGCTATTACTTCTTGCCGGATGGATTCGTGATCTACAGGCTACCCCTAATAAACTTTCTACTGCACCTGCTGCTTTTTAGGTCAAGTTTTATCTGCGGCCAACGTCTTGCAGCTAATTCTGCTAACCGGGGAGAGATAGTTGCTCCTTTAGGAATACCTAAAAGTTCATCTAGTAAGTAAGCATATACCCAGCTTCCGTTAATTGTTTTCTTCTTATAGTAACGCCGCCTGTAAACTAATTCCCCTAAGGAACACCCTATGGAGTGAATCGTGAATATCGGCCACTTCCCATCCTGTTCGTTCTACTAAAGTCAAAGTAACACGTTATCCAAGTGCCGGAGAAGTAAACTTAACAGGTTTAAAAAATGACTGGCTACGAACAGGCAAGATGCCTGTCCTACTAAAATCTTAAAAAATTCTTGGCTCTCAACTTATTGAAATTTAACTTTTCCTCTAGTATATTTCTTATAAGGGCACTTGACTGTTGGAGTCTGCATAAGTGGACTCTCTGCTCATCGAAATCCTGAGCTGGTAACAGTTTCGGGGCTGTGTTCATGTGATAAGAAACCTCCGCATGAATAATTAGCGGTTTTGCAATAGAGGTTTCTTTCATTTTTTAAGGTTTAATTCCTGCCTTTTTCTCCTGGAAGTTTATTGGTAAATACCCAAGAATATTTTACAGCAATTTTTGACAGCATCAAGGATTTTTCCGGTGTTGATATTTTAGGCTTATTGGCATTAATGTATAATTAAGACCCTAAGCTGTCAAGAAAAAATACTCATGATAAAATATGTTGGAAGTGAACCCGAATATGATCCAGCGCGCCTGTACGGAACTGGAGCGCGAAGGCGTTCTCTTCACCTTACGCAGGCAAGGCACCGACCCGTAAACCCGTATATAATAGAGGGGCGGGCTGAAAAATGGGCTTAAAAAGCACCAGAGATTGTTGGAGATATAAGTTTTAACAAGAGGGAGATCTTAAGGATTACTGAACGTGCCAGCTATAAAGCCGAAGAGTTTACGGAAAAATCAGCTGATGAATCTAGCACCGAAAAAAGCCAGGGTGATTAAAGAGGGTGAAGAGCAAGAGGTTCCGGTGGAGTATGTTCTGGCAGATGATATAGTTGTGGTAAAGCCGGGAGAAAGAATACCCGTAGATGGGTTGGTTGTTGAAGGGCATTCTTAAGGTAACCGCCGATACGCTAAAAGACAGGGTTTTGGCTGTTACGGCAAGGTCTCCCACCTATCCCGAGCGGGAATATATAAACGCCATGAAGATAGCGCAAGGTTTTAAGGTAAAGTTTCACTCCCTTTTTACGGATGAGCTTTTGCAACCAGAATTTGTCCGTAATTCTTCTGACCGCGAAAAGATTGCCCGGATTGAAGTGGAGCCGGCGGACATGGAAAAGGTAATTTACTACCAGGAGAAAATAGCGGCTAAATTAAAATCCCTTGGGTATACTTACATTATCCTTGACCTAGAAGGTTATCGCCCGGGAAGCTTGAATTTAGTGCTGAATTAAAAGCAGAACAGAAAAGAAACAAATGCGTGATGGAATATTTTAAGAACCCCCGGAATGTTGGGGAAATAGAAAATCCTGATGGGGTCGTAAAGGAAAATTACCAAGTAAGAAGGTAAAGTCAGAATGAGGGAAAGGGTAGCTGTGGCTATGAGCGGGGGGGTAGACTCCTCAGTAGCTGCTGCTTTGCTTAAAGAAAAAGGGTATGAGGTTATTGGGCTTACCATGCAAATTTGGCCGCGGGAAGAGCCGGCAGAACCTGGTGAAAAATACCAGGAATGTTGCGGCCTTGAAGCTGCTACGGACGCCAAAAAAGTATCTTTTAAACTTGGCATCCCTCATTACGTGGTAAATTTCCAAGAAGTTTTTTTTGAAAAAGTGGTAAAAAACTTTTGCCTGGAGTACTTACGGGGAAGAACACCAAATCCTTGTATCAGGTGCAACGAGTTTATCAAGTTTGAGGCGTTTTTTAAAAAAGCAAAGGAATTGGGAGCAGATTTCATTGCCACCGGGCATTACGCCCGGATAGAATTTGCCGGTGGAAGGTTTTTGCTAAAGAAAGGGCTTGACTTTACCAAGGACCAATCTTATGTGCTCTACCCCATGACTCAGGAGCAACTTAAACATACCCTCTTGCCTCTTGGTAAGTTAAGAAAAGAGGAGGTAAGAAAAATTGCCAGACGCCTTAACCTTCCTGTGGCCGAGAAAAGGGAAAGCCAGGAAATATGCTTTATTCCGGATAATAAATACGGGGAGTTTATTAGAAAGCATTTTCCTGAGGTAGCCAAACCCGGCCCAATTTTTGACCGGGAAGGGAGAATTCTGGGAGAGCATAAGGGATTTGTCTTTTACACCGTAGGCCAACGAAAAGGAATAGGTATTTCCGCCGGAAGACCCCTTTATGTAGCCAGTATAGACCCGAAAAAAAACGCCGTTATTGTAGGCGGAGAAGAAGAGCTTTTTAAGACTGAGCTTATTGCATCCGGGGTAAATTTTATTCCCTTTGAAAAGCTTGAACAACCGTTGGAAGTAAGGGCAAAAATCAGGTATAGGCATTCTGAAGCTCAGGCCTTGCTTACCCCTCTTAACGAAAAAACAATCCGGGTAAAATTTAAAGAGCCGCAGCGGGCTATTACCCCAGGCCAGGCAGTGGTGTTTTATAAGGAAGATTTAGTCATTGGCGGAGGAACAATAGAATTTGCCGCTATTTAATCAGCTTTTTTGGCCGGAAAAACATACTTCTGGTAAAATTCAAAGGTTTCCCTTAGCCCTTTGGCAAAAGGAGTATACGTAAAATTTATGGTGTTGGCAATTAAAGAACCGGCGTAAAGCTCGTGTTTATCCAAGGGAAAAGGCAAGGGGATATTATTCCGGTTAATTTCCGCGATGCTTAATTTTTTTGTCCTTAGGCGTTTATCAGATATTTCTTCAAGTACTTTGCTTAATTTTTTATAAGAAATAAACTCTTCTGCCGCCAGGTTATAGGCCTGATGATAAACTTTTTCGTTTCCCAGGCAGGCCGTGCAAATTTTAGCCACATCCCTTACAAAAACAAATTGAAAGAGGGCCAAAGTATTATCTGGAATAGGGATGGGTTTGTTGGTTAAAATCAAGTCAAAGAAAAACGATTCGCGCGGCGCGTAATTAAACTGTCCGTAAATAAAAGCCGGCCGCAAAATAGTATAAGGGATGCCCCTTTCTTTACTTTGGTTGACCAATTTTACTTCCGTCAGCCATTTTTTATACCCGTAGTCGCCAAAAGGTCCGGCAATAGGGCCTAAAAGCTTCGGGGAATCTTCAAATTTGGGCAAATCATCAGAACTTTCGTAAACGCTGCACGTACTGATGTAAATATAATGGTTAATTGTGCCGGGTAAATTGTTAAGGATAATTTCCACTTCGGCCGGTTCGTAACCGCAAAAATCAATTACGGCGTGCCAATCCAATGGAGGTACTACTTGCTTTAAGGCGGAAACATCGTGCCGGTCACAAAAATGTTCAGCAATCTCGGGCCGGTTAAAAGGATTGTTACCTCTGTTTACTAGGTGAATAGCGTATTCCTTTTTATCAAGTAACTCTAAAACAAAAACCCTGCCGACAAAATAACTTCCCCCAATAACTAAAATATTTTTCATAAAAACCCCCCCTAACAAGGTAAATCATAAACCTTGAATAATTAATTGGTCAAGTGTAAGTTTATTTTTAATTGTGGTAAAATATAAGGCAAGCTTAATTTAATTAACTTTAAATACCTTGCTTTAAATACCATAAATACCTTAAGAGGTTTAATACATGAATGAGCGTAAAGAAAATATTCCCAGGTGGACGCAGGCCCAATGGCTGGCAATTAAGGCTCGTAATAGAAGCATTTTGGTTTCTGCCGCAGCCGGAGCCGGAAAAACAAGCGTCTTGGTTGAAAGGGTTATCCGGCGAATTTTGGACGACCAAATTGATATAGACACCTTACTGGTAGTAACCTTTACTAATGCAGCCGCCGCAGAAATGCGCCAAAGGATTGGCCGGGCTTTAACGCGAGAACTAAAACGCCAGCCTTATTCTTCTCACTTGCAGCGTCAGTTAGTCCTTTTAAACCAGGCAAAAATAACCACTATACATTCCTTTTGCTTAGACCTTTTACGTCAATACTTTTACTTGCTTGACCTGGAACCAGATTTTCGGGTTGCCGACGAAAACGAGGCCTTACTTTACCAGATGGAAATACTGGAAGAAGTAATGGAACAATGTTACGACACCGAAGATAACCAGGCCTTTACTTCTTTGGTGGATTGCTACGGAGGTCAATGGGACGACCGTAATTTAAGGGAGTTGGTTTTGCGCCTGTACGCCTTTTCCCGCAGTCATCCGCATCCTCGCGATTGGTTATCCAGGGCGGCCAACGCTTTTAAACTTATCGGAACACCGGCCATTGACGACACGGTCTGGGGACAAAATATTAAAACTGATTTGGTTTTAGAACTAGAAGGAGCCAGAATTTTACTGGAAGAAGCCCTGGGGTTAGCCAAAGAAAATAAGGAAGGGCAAACTTACTTAAAAACGCTCCAGGAAGACCAGGAATTAATAAACAAGCTTTTAAAAGACTGTTCTTTATCCTGGGAAAACTTATACCATATTTTACAAAATATTAAATTTAACCGGTTACCATCTATTTCAGCTAAAGACAACCAGGTTACGGTCAGGTTAAAGGAAAAAGTTAAATCTTTAAGGGATGCCGCCAAAGAAAAAATTAAAAAAATAACCCAACTTTATTTTTCCCGTTCTTCGGGTGATTTACTAGCTGATTTTCATTTTATCGCTCCTTTAATGAAAACTCTGGTTGACCTGGTAAATGGTTTTAGTGAAGCATACCAAAGGGCTAAGCTAAAGCGGGGGTTAGTGGACTTTGCTGATTTAGAACACTATGCATTACAAATTTTAAATAATTTTCCTGTTGTTAGGGAGGCATTAAGAGCTAAATATGTTGAAGTCCTGGTGGATGAATACCAGGATATTAATGGCGTACAGGAAAATATACTCCAGTTAATTTCCCAAAAAGTAGGGCAGGCTTCCAGCCTGATCGAAGCGGAAAAAAAACCAACCATTTTTATGGTAGGCGACGTCAAACAGAGTATTTACCGCTTTCGTCTGGCGGAACCGGCCATATTTTTAGCCAAGTACAAGGACTATCCTGTAACTTCTAACGAGAGTGGTGCGCGAGCAAAACAACGGATAAACCTGGCCGAGAATTTTCGCAGCCGGCCCGAAATAATAAAGGCAATAAACTTTATTTTTCGCCAGCTTATGGTGACCGAGGTAGGAGAAATGGATTATGACCAGGAAGCGGAGCTTATTGCCAAAGCCAGTTATCCAACACCCGCAGGTTGTGCCCTTGAAAACGAAAAACCAATCGAGTTTCACCTGATAGAAAAAAAACCCGGAAATAGTGAAATAGTAGAAATGAACCAAACAAGTGAAACAGATGAAGATGATGCAACCCAGGAAATGAAAGAGGAAAAAATAGAAATAGAAGAACAAGTATGGGACGATATTCAAAGGGAAGCAAGTTTTGTGGCGTACCGCCTTAAAAAAATGGTGGAGGAAAGTGAATTTCTAGTTTACGATTCAAAATACCGTCCGGTTACGTACAAAGATATAGTGGTTCTTATGCGCGCTACCCATGACCGGGCCAACATTTTTCAAGAAGAGTTTCAAAAAGCCGGAATTCCTGTTTACGTAGAGTTGGGAACGGGTTATTTTGAAGCTACCGAAGTGGAAACAATGCTTTCGTTATTAAAAATAATTGACAATCCGCGTCAGGACATTCCTTTAGTAGCGGTACTTCGTTCTCCTTTGGTTTCGTTATCGGCCGCTGAATTAGCGCAAATAAGACTGCGTCAAAGGGAAGGGGACTTTTTTGATGCTTTGGTGCAGACAAAAGACGATAATAAGAAAACAACCCTGTTTTGGGAAAAGCTTTCATCCTGGCGTACCATGGCCCGGCGGGGAACTTTATCGGATTTAATTTGGGATATTTACCGGCAAACGGGTTATTATGATTACGTTGGAGGGCTACCCGGCGGCAGGCAGCGCCAGGCTAATCTGCGGGCCTTTTACGACCGGGCACGCCAGTTTGAAACAACTACTTTACGGGGCTTGTTTCATTTTTTACGTTTTATTGAGGCTTTAAAAGAGCGGGGAAGCGATTTGGGTATTGCCCGGGCCCTGGGAGAAAACGAAAATGTGGTGCGGATAATGTCCATCCATAAAAGCAAGGGGTTGGAGTTTCCGGTGGTTGTGGTGGCTGATCTGGGAAAACAGTTTAATTTCCAGAATTTAAAAAAGGACGTTTTGCTACATAAAGAACTTGGCTTTGGCCCTCAACTTATTGATGCTGAAAAACGGCTAAGCTACCCCACCCTGGCCAAACTGGCCGTAAAAAGGCAGCTAAAATTTGAAACCCTGGCGGAAGAACTAAGGATTCTTTACGTGGCCATGACCCGCGCCAAAGAAAAGCTTATCCTGGTGGGTTCAGAAAAAAAACTGGTTAAGGCAGCCACTGGCTGGTGCCGGTACCTTAATTTTCCTTTCTGGTTTTTGCCCGCCTTGCAGATAACAAAAGCCAAATCTTATTTAGACTGGCTTTGTCCGGCTATAGCCAGGCACCGGGATGGTGTTTGTCTATCCCAACTGGCAGGGTCTGAAAAAACACCTTCTTTAGAAATAGCCCATGACCCTTCCTGCTGGTTAGTGTCCCTTTATCCCTGGGGAACTCAAGACAAATGGCGGCCTCAAGAAAGCACTACGGCAGAAACTAAAACCTGGTTGCGGCAAGTGCAGGATTTGGGACCAGTGCCGGTAGAAAATGAAATCATGAAGATGGTAGATAACAATCTTTCCTGGAATTATCCGGCAGCTGCAATAGTTAGTAAGCCGGCAAAAGTCACCGTAACCGAACTAAAGTACCGGTTTGCCAAACAATCTGAGGAAGAAGACTATAACGCGGCAGGTATTTTTACTTTAAATTTAATTTTACCCGGCTGTTTATCACCTTTTAAACAACCCAGATTTTACCAGGCACACGCTCATTTTACTTTTGCTGAAAAAGGGACTCTTATGCATCTTGTAATGCAGCACCTGGACCTTAAGTCTGCTTTAGACAATGACGACCTTGCCAGGCAAGTAAAATTAATGGTCGAAAAAGAATTGTTAACTACAGAAGAAGCTGCAGTCATTGATTTAGCTCCGATTGTTAAATTTTGGCGTAGCCCTTTAGGGCAAAGGATACGCACCGCGGCTCACGTGAAAAGGGAACTTCCTTTTAGTTTGGTTTTACCAGCTCAAGAAGTGTATCCTGACCTGCCCGCGGACGCTTTTAGCGCAAAAGAGGCGGTTTTTGTCCAGGGCATAATTGATTATTTGGTTTTTGAAGCCGATAGTATATTTTTAATCGACTTTAAAACTGACTATATCACCAGGGAAAAATCAAAAGAAACGGCCACCACTTACCGGGCGCAATTAAACCTTTACGCCCGGGCCATTCAAGAGATTATTTACCGTCCGGTCAAAGAAAAGTACCTTTATTTTTTTTATCCCGGTCTCACGGTACCGGTAGATTAGATTTCTTCGCATTTAGCAAATACTTTGCCGCAACGGCAGCCGTAAGTAACTACGTGGTAGTCGCGGCGTTCCTGAATGCTTAATATTCTAACTCCGCTTTTAAGTCCATACAGTTGCTCGCCGCAAGAAGGGCAGGTACGGCCGTTGACGAACTTGCGGGCCCGAATGATACTGTACCCTGGGGTTTTAGTAGCTTCTACCGTAAAGTCAGGAAAACCAAACCAGGAGATATGATAGTGGTCAAGTACCGTTCGTATAGTTTTAAGCATTCTTTCCCGGGTTATTCCTGTTTGGGTAGCTAGAAAAAGCTCAATGGCTGTTTTAATTACTTGCTGATCTTCTATGGTAGGAAAAGGATATACTTTGGCGCTCATTTGAATCCCCTCTTTTATTTTAAGAACTGTTTTGAGCTTTTAAACTTTTCCAACCCTTAAAAAGTGTTACCTCTTTGCCGTTAATTCATACGGTTTATATAAAAGACGCTGCTTGTCCTACCTGCCTTTATTTTTAAATTTCGTTGTTGCCTTTACAAAAATTGTTCTTGTTAAATTTACTTCGTTATTTATTTAAAAAATCCTGCTTAAATTTAGTTAATATTTTAAAATATTTTTAAAAGTCGAAAATATAAAAACAAAAGAGGATTTTTGTTTTTTTTGTGGTATTTAAAATTTAAGAATAAAAAATATAAAAACTAAGAAAGGGGAAAAGACAATGATTATAGGTATTGACCATGTAGGGATAGCGGTAAAAAATTTAGAAAAAGCATTAAGTCTTCACCGTGACGTTCTGGGATTAGAGGTTAAAAGAGACATAATGAACATTGAAGATCAAAAAATGAGAAATGCTTTAATTAAGGTAGGTGATTCTTCTTTTGAAATTATGGAGCCAACTGACCCGGCTTCAGCAGTAGCAAAATATATCGAAGCAAAGGGAGAAGGAGTGCAGCACATTTCCTTAAAAGTAGATAACATAGAAGAAACTATAACCAGGCTTAAGGAAAAGGGGACGGTATTTACCAGTGAAAAACCCCTGCAGTATGGTAGTACAAAGGTAATTTTTGCTCATCCAAAATCTACCGGAGGCATTCTTTTTGAGTTTTGCGAAAGAGCAGAATAACTTGTAAAATATTTAATTTATATAAGGTAAAATAGGAGAATTATGAGGGATAAAATGCGGGTAGTAGGGGTGGACCCCGGAGTAGCCATTACGGGTTATGGTATAATTGATTTTGAGGGACGTAATTATAAAGTAGTAGAGTATAACTATGTAAAGACTGAACCAAACGAACCTTTAGCAGAACGCTTGCAAGTAATTTACCAAAACCTAGTAGCAGTCTTCGAGCAATTTAAGCCCGACCAGTTAGCCGTTGAAGAGCTCTTTTTTAATAAGAATGTACGCACCGTAATGGCCGTTGGCCAGGCAAGAGGGGTAGTCTTGCTGGCGGCGGCCAACGCGAGTTTAACTGTTTACGAATATACTCCCTTACAGGTAAAACAAACCTTGGTGGGGTATGGTAGGGCAGACAAAAAACAAATAGAATATATGGTTAAGGTTTTACTAAAATTGTCAGAAGCACGCTGGCCTGATGATGTTACAGATGCTTTAGCGGTAGCTATATGCCATGTTAATCATATTTCAACCCCATATTCTTAACTTATTAGGGAATGATTGCTTAATGTTTGAGTCATGGTATGCCCTGGGGAAAATTATCGTCTTTACGGGAATTATGTTACTTATTTTAGGTGGGTTAATAATGACAGCAGGGAAATTATTAAATTTTGGCCATCTTCCGGGAGATATTTTTATCCGGCGTGGAAATTTCACCTTCTATTTTCCTTTATTAACCTGTATTATTCTTAGTGTTTTATTAACTATTATTTTTAACTTTTTATTAAGACGTTAGTTTAACTGTCTATGTACGTTCGTATACCGTAAGCCCTCTTAAAGCCCAACGTTATCCCCGCTTACGTTTTTAAAATTTATTCCTGCTTTATACCGGGGGAATAAATAAAACCTGCCCTGGTTGTAAAACCGTTTGCAGCGTTAGTTTGTTTTTATGGGCCAGCAACTCCACGTAATCATATTTGCCGTAGGCCTCTTTGCTAATTGACCATAAGTTGTCTCCCTGCTTTACCACATATTTTTGACCAGGAACAGCCTTGGGTCCAACCTTTAGGACATTTTTTGGCCCGGAAAGCCCTTGATCTTGGTTTAATTTGTTAGTTTCATTAATAGCCAAGAGATTATTTTCTAACGCCGCCCTATATAAAATGGCAATTTCTTCTTTTTGTTTGTTTAATTGTTTTTGAAGGTTGTTAACCTGACGACTTGAAGACCACATTTGCCAACCCCAAAAAATATAACTTAACAAAAGTAAAATGACCAATAAAGGAATAAAAAAAGAATACTGCTGCTTTGAGGTTTCGGAAGAAGTTTTAGCCGAGGAAGTGCTCCAAATTGTTTCCCATTCCGCGGAACCTAAAATTTCCGTTATATTATCCTTGTAGTCTTTACCATTTTTATTTTCTTCGTTTTTTAAATCATCATTTTTACTTTTTAAATCTTTTTGCTCCATAAATCCCTTCCGAATCTTAGTTTTTTTATTTAAATTCGCTATAAAATAACAAATTCCTGCTAAAAAATAATAAAATAAAAATAATATAAAAAGGGGAAGTGGAAAAGGAAGGAAGGGTTAGTTATGATAAATATCTTACTCTATTTACTTTTGGGCTTGGGAGCCGGAGCCTTAGGAGGGCTGTTAGGTATTGGTGGAGCAGTAATTATTATTCCTGTGCTCGTTTTTTTACTCGGGTTGTCCCAACATCAGGCTCAAGGCACCACTCTGGCGTTAATGGTGCCGCCTATTGGCCTATTGGCGGCATGGACATATTATAAGCACGGATTTGTAGATTTAAAAATAGCGCTTTTTATATGTATTGGTTTCTTTTTAGGTGGTTTGCTAGGGGCCAAGATTGCTACTGGGTTATCTGAACTGATATTGAAAAGAATATTTGGGGTAGTATTATTGTTAGTTGCGCTAAGGATGATATTTAGCAAATAAGAACAAAAGGCTATTTTGGGTGCCACAAATACCCCCAGTCAAGCGTAATTTTACCCTGGCAGACATAAAAAGCTTGCCGTTGAAGATGGTCTAATGATAAAATTGGCTTGCAAGGAATTGGACTGGGGGCTCAATATGTTAACTTTTGGGATTATTGGCTTGCCTTTAGTGGGTAAAACCACTATTTTTAATTTAGTAACTGGCAAAGGAGCGCAAACTTCCCAATATATAACGGATAAAACCACAATTAACGTAGGCACGGCGATGATTCCTGACGCGCGGGTTGATTTTCTGGGTAAGGTTTATCAGCCTAAGCGATTGACTTATGCGCAGATTCAATGTCAGGATGTACCAGGGTTAAAATACGGAAGTGGGGAGAAAAAGGACAAGAAAAACCAGTTTTTAGAAGATATTCGTCCGGTGGATGCGCTGGTTCACGTCTTACGGGCCTTTGAAAGTACGGCCGCGCTCGACAACAAGGTAAGCATTGATTTATGGCGCGACGTTGAAATTGTAAATCTAGAATTACTTTTGGCTGATTTGGAACTGTTGGAAAAGCGACTTTCCCGCTTAAAACAAAGTAAGAAAATAACCAAAGAAGTAGCAGCTGAAATAGAGGTATTGAGTAAATGCAAGGAGGCCTTAGAAAAAGAAATACCTTTAGCTAATCTAGATTTAGGTCCGGCGGAACGTCCCTTCCTTCAGCATTATCAATTCTTTACCACCAAACCCATTATTTTAGCAATAAATACCAGTGAAGAACAGTTTAAACAACATAATTATCCCCAAAAGGAACTAATAAATAGTAAAGCCAAAAAAAATGGGTGGGAGGTTATTGAAGTTTGCGGTCAGTTAGAAGCAGAAATTAGCTTACTTTCGCCGGCTGACCGGGCTATTTTTTTGGCTGACCTGGGGATTCAAGCGTCCGGAATTGAGCGGTTAGTTAAGGCTGCCTATGCCCAGTTAGGGTTGATTTCTTTTTTTACGGTTAGCAAAAATGAAGTGAAAGCCTGGACTATAACCCGGGGGTTAACCGCTAAACAGGCGGCCGGAAAAGTACATTCTGACATGGAAAGAGGTTTCATCCGGGCGGAAGTAGTAAAGTACCAAGACCTGTATGCCATGGGAAGCACGGAGAAAGTAAAGGAAAAAGGCTTGGCCCGCTTGGAAGGGAAAGATTATCTGGTATGTGACGGGGATATTATAAATTTTCGTTTTAACGTTTAAAGAAAAAACTGCGCGTGTAAATGCTTGCTTATAGATGCTTGAAACGAGGTAGAAAGCTATGTTAAAGGTATATAAAAGCATCGGGGACACATTGTTAGAAACTGATGCCTTGAGCGAAAAGGGGAGTTGGGTTAATTTAATAAACCCAACGAAAGAGGAAATGCAGCTAGTTGCTCGGCAGGCTGGCTTGCCGCTGGATTTTCTAGAATATCCGCTCGATGAAGAGGAAAGCTCCCGCATCGAAGTTGAAGAGGGCTGTGTAATGATAATCATCAGGGTCCCGGTTATAAGGGACGATGTTTATGACGCCATTCCTTTAGGAATCATCATTACAGAAAATGTCATCGTCACCGTTTGCCTGGAAAATATAGTAGTTTTAAATGAGTTTTCGTCCTCCCGGACGAAGGGATTTTATACCTTTAAAAAAACACGTTTTCTTTTGCAGATTCTTTATAAGACTGCCCTTAACTATCTGCGTTACTTAAGGCAGATTGACAAAAGAAGCGAAGAAATTCAGCAAAGACTGCTTCGCTCAACGAAAAACGAAGAATTAATTGATTTGTTAAGCCTGGGGAAAAGCTTGGTATACTTTACTACTTCTCTTAAGGCCAACGGAATTGTCATGGAAAAATTATTAAAATCGCACTTGACCAAGGATTACGAGTTGGCTGAGGTACACTCCCATTTAATCAAGATGTACGAAGAAGATGAAGAATTACTGGAAGATGTAATTACCGAAAATAAACAGGCCATAGAAATGAGCGAAATCTACACCCAGATCTTAAACAATATGATGGACGCCTTCGCTTCGGTGATTTCTAATAACCTGAATATAGTCATGAAGTTTCTTACTTCCGTTACCATTGTTTTAATGATTCCGACTATGTTAGCGAGTTTCTACGGAATGAATGTTAAGTTACCTTTCCAGCAAACACCATTTGCTTTTATGGGCATTGTTATTGTATCAGTGGTTTTGTCCTTAATTATAGTGATGGCTTTCAGGAAGAGGCACATGTTTTAGCTCTCTCTAACGGATAAATATCTGTTACGGCAGGAATACCGCCGGTGCTCTGGGCCAGGCGGACAGCACGGCGGATGGCTATGGCTGTTATCTCAGCGGCCATCGCCCCCACAATGTTGACGTCTGTTTTAACTTTGCCGGTGGCCAGGGTGAAAACCACATCCCCGTCAAACATGGTGTGGACAGGCGAAATGCTGCGGGCCAGTCCGTCATGAGCCATTTGGGCCACTTTATTGGTTTCTTCTTTATTCAGACACCCGTTAGTAATAATTACTGCCAGAGTGGTATTTTGGCCGTCCAGGATATGGTAAGGCGCAACTTCAAGGGTCTCTCCTCGCGCGGCCATTCTTCTTAAAATGTCCAGAGTAGAAAGCATTTTCCCACTTCTGGTATCCCGGGGCCCGGCTAAAATTTTTCCTTCTTCGTCAAGCACGTCGCCTATAGCATTTACGGCCACAAGGGCACTAACCACCAGGCCCTGACCCAGTTCTTCCTGCCAAAACCCCAGGCCCCCTTTAAAACCGTTTTTTGTCCCTAAAAATTTGGCTACCACCGCTCCGGTCCCTGCTCCCACATTGCCTTCAGCCACCGGCCCATGGTTTGCGTTCTGGCAGGCAAGATAACCCATTTTTTTATCTGGCCTGGAGGTGGAGTCACCAATACCCAAATCGTATAATACCGCCGCAGGGACAATAGGTATCCTGGCCACACTTGTATCGTGGCCAATCCCCTTTTCTTCCAGCCAACTCATTACCCCGGAGGCAGCTTCCAAGCCAAAGGCGCTGCCTCCTGTGAGTAGAATAGCGTGTACTTTGGGCACGTGCTTTAAAGGACGCAGTAAATCCGTTTCACGTGTTCCTGGCGCACTGCCCCGGACGTCAACTCCACCTACCGCTCCTTCTTCAGCCAGTACCACGGTACAACCGGTCAGCGCCTTGAAATCAGTAGCGTGCCCTATTTTAATACTGGGATCAGGCCAGAGAGACGACGAAGCATTTATTTCCATTTTATTTACGCCGGCCTGTTTTCCTGCCTTGGCGTGACACGCAAGACAGGTGGCCGGTTTTTTGCCCTCCTTTAATCTTTTTATTCAACCTTTTTAGTTTATAGCTTATAATTGCTTGTAATTGTAATATATAATTAAAATTAAGGCAACGATTTGTAAATGCAAATACATATTTCTATTGAAGCTCTTCTTGCGATAATCCACCTAAGAACTCGCCGGGTGAACTGTTAAAAAGAGAAGGACAAATACCACAATAGATGAGTATTTTATTCTAATCCTTGTTGACGTTGGGCTTTGCGATTATAATTGCAATATAATTATAATCGCAATTATAAGTGTTATAATAATTGTTATAAACAGTTTAACTTAAGCAAATTTTTTGTATTTTTTAGGAAAGAAGTGTCTGAAAATGCCGCAAAAAACATTGACCATAGAGGTTAAGGGTCTGACCAAAATTTATCCCGGTGGTATTCGAGCGGTTAACGGTGTGGATTTTGCCGTGGCCGAAGGGGAAATTTTTGGCATGTTGGGGCCGAACGGGGCTGGCAAATCATCAATTATCACTATGCTTACCACGTTAAGTAGCATAACCGGTGGCACTGCCCTTGTAGCAGGCGAAGATGTTGCTGCTCATCCCTACCGGGTGCGCCGGGCAATTGGCTACGTATCCCAGGATTTAGCGGTTGACGATAACCTAACCGGCTGGGAAAATCTTTTTCTCCAAGCAAAATTTTACGGGCTTACAAACGAACAGGTTAAGCAGCGCCTTAATGAAGTTCTCACCATGGTGAATCTAAAGGACAGGGCCCATGACCTGGCGGAAACGTATTCGGGTGGCATGCGAAAAAGACTGGATATAGCCGAAGGATTAATTCACCGTCCGCGCATTTTGTTTTTAGACGAACCCACCCTTGGTCTGGATATTCAAACGCGTCAGGAAATCTGGAAGTATATCCTTTTTTTGCGCAAGGAAGCAGGAATGACTATTTTCCTGACCACGCACTATATGGAGGAAGCAGATCGCCTGTGTGACCGTATAGCCATTATTGACCGGGGGGTTATAAAAGCCATTGATACTCCTGATCGGCTCAAGGCGGAAATTGGCGGGGACGTTATTACCATGACCTTAAATGACTCTGGCCGCGGTATAACCCGGGCCGTGGAGTTAATAAAAGGGCTGCCTGAAGTGCGTCAGGTTAAGTCTCACGCTGAGGAATACATTGTTATTGTAGAAAACGGCGAACTAACGGTGCCAAAAATCTTTGAGGTAATCAGGGATACTGATACAAAAATCACAAAAATCACCGTAAAACGACCTGCTCTTGATGATGTATATTTACATTTTACCGGACGGGGCTTGCGGGATGAAATTGAAGGGAGCAAGGAAGAAGGGTTTAGGCAAAGAATGGTAATGAGGAGGGCACGGCGGCGTTGAAATTAGGAAGTGATATTTATTATGTCTTTTGGCGGGAGATGAAAAGGTTTTGGTTGCAAAAAACCAGGGTAGCCATGACCATCTTTCAACCCTTAATTTGGTTTGCCCTGATGGGAAGCACGATGAACAACTTGACGCAAGGAATGGCAGCTGGCTCGCTTATGAAAAGAATGATGGATGGAGGGACAGGTCCCTTATTAATTAAAAATTTTCTGGACGGTGCACCTGATTACATGACCTATGTGGCCGGGGGAATCATTGCTATGACCGCTCTTTCAGGAGGTATTTTTGGTGGGACAACGGTAGTGTGGGACCGTCGGTTGGGTTTTCTTAACAAGATGTTGGCTGCGCCCATTAACCGCGCTTCAATTCCTCTAGGCAAGATGCTGGCCATTGCCGTTCAAAACACCATTCAGGTAGCGGTAATTGTTATTATAGCGATGATTTTCGGGGTAAATTTCCGCACTGGGCTGACCGGGATACTTTTAATCCTTTTCATTGCGGCGCTTTTTAGTATGGGTATGTCTGGAATTTCCCTGGCCTTGGGAGCAAGACTAAAGTCTATTGAAGCTCTTTTTGCCATTATAAATATGCTGTTCATGCCGCTGATATTCAGCAGTCCGGCAATGTTTCCGGCAAGCGCAATGCCCGGCTGGCTGCTGGCTTTTTCCCATTGGAATCCGGTTACTTATGTCGTAATGCCGCTCAGGGTACTAATTTATAAGGGCTGGTTATGGAAGGATATTTTGTTTGGCGCAAGTGTGATAGTTGGGTTTGTACTGCTTACAGGTGCTCTGGCCGTGCTCCAGTTCAGGCAGAGCTTTAGTTAAAAAGGGGTATGCGAAGAATAAACAACGAGGAGAATTGATAAGCAATGCTCCAGATACAAAACGAACAATGGACTTTATTATTCCTGATAAAAGAAGCCCAAAAATAATTATTGAGTGCTTATATTTAGTTACAACATTCTAAAGTTGGTAATATCTAGGTTAGTTTTTACTTAGGTGAGATGGTAACAGTTAGAGATATAGAAAAGAACAAAAAGGCTTGACATGGTTAGGGTTTAATTTTATAATAAATACACTTGTGGGGTTATTGTAAGCTAAGTAAGGTACGTTTTGGATTTACGAGCGTTAAAAGTTTTTTAGTCCGGCATCAGGTATTTAATTTTATATTAAGGTTACCCGGGCTGGTTTAGAAGGTCCGGTTTTTTTCATTTTTAAGTTAAATTAAAAAAATTTGGGAAATAATATATAGTGGGTAGCAGGGGAGCAAAATGTTGAATAAAATAGAAAAGGTACTCTTAAAGGTACAAAAACCGGCCCGTTATGTAGGGGGAGAATGGAATATCATCCGGAAAAACTGGACCGAAACAGCCATTAAAGTTGCCTTTGCCTTTCCTGACGTTTACGAAATAGGGATGTCGCATTTAGGACTGCAAATTCTTTACCATATAGTTAATAGCCGGGCCGATGCTTTAATGGAACGGGTTTTTGCTCCCTGGCCGGATATGGAAAAAATGATGCGGGAGCGTAAAATACCTTTATACAGTCTGGAGTCATACCGGCCGGTGCGGGATTTTGACCTGTTTGCTTTTACCTTGCAAAGCGAAATGACTTACACCAACGTGTTAAATATGCTGGATTTAGCCGGTCTTCCTTTGCCCAGCGCCGAACGTAAGGACGGAGAACCCTTGGTTATTGCCGGCGGGCCGTGCGCCTGCAACCCTGAGCCCCTGGCTGATTTTATTGACTTGTTTGTACTTGGCGAGGGTGAAGAGGTAATTCAGGAATTGTTAGACCTTTACAAGCTGATGTCAAGAGAAGGCCGTTCCCGCCGCCAGTTTCTTTACCGGGCGGCGAAAATTGCCGGGGTTTATGTCCCCTCTTTTTACCTGGTGAGTTATCGGCCTGACGGGAGAATTGAAGCAGTTAAGCCGACTCAGGACGGCATTCCCGCCCGGGTAAGGCGCCGGGTGGTGACTAATTTTGACCAGGCTCCTTTTCCGGACCGTGTGATTGTACCGGGAATAGAAATTGTACATGATCGGGTCATGCTTGAGGTTATGCGGGGCTGTCCGCACGGCTGCCGTTTTTGCCAGGCTGGGATTATTTACCGTCCCGTGCGGGAAAAAACTCCTGCTACCCTGCTTTCCCAGGCGGAAAAATTAGTCCATAGTACTGGTTATGATGAAATTTCACTTATTTCTTTAAGTTCGGCGGATTACTCGCGGATAAAAGAAATAGCCAGCGTTTTACTTGACCGTTTTGAAAAGCAAGGGGTAAATGTTTCTTTGCCCTCCTTGCGGGTAGATACCTTTTCGGTGGCTTTAGCGCAAGAAGTCCAACGGGTTCGCCGGGCCGGCCTTACTTTTGCTCCGGAAGCCGGCAGCCAGCGGCTGCGCGAGGTAATTAATAAGGGGGTTACGGAAGAAGATTTACTGGCCGCTGTCTCGTCCGCATTTAAGGCGGGCTGGTCCGCGGTTAAGCTGTACTTTATGCTTGGTTTGCCTACGGAAACTGAGGAGGATGTAATTGAGATAGCCAGGCTGACCCACCGGGTGTTAAGGGCGGGGATAGACCAAAAAGTCTCCCCCGCCAGGTTAAAGGTTACCGTAAGCGTTTCCTCCTTTGTTCCCAAAGCGCACACTGTTTTTCAGTGGGAACCCCAGCGTGAGATAACTGTCTTGCGGCAAAGACAAAAACGCTTGCGGGAGCAGCTAAAAGGACGTAACTTGATTTTTCGGTGGAGCGAACCCGAAATGAGTTTTATTGAAGCCGTGTTAGCCCGGGGAGACCGCCGGCTTGGCCGGGTGATTGAGAAAGCCTGGCGGGAAGGATGCTGTTTTGATGGTTGGTCGGAATACTTTCTTTACGAGCGTTGGAGCGAGGCTTTTCAGCAGGTGGGACTGGACCCGGCTTTTTATGCTAACCGGCGTTATGATTATGCCGAGGTACTGCCGTGGGATCATTTAAATCTTGGGGTAAGTAAGGATTTTTTGCGGCAGGAGATGGAATTGGCCCTAAATGGCCAGCAGACTCCTGCCTGCCGGTGGGGAAAATGTGCGGGGTGTGGTTTATGTCCGGCCTTTGGGGTAGTCCCGGAAATAATAGCCCCGGAAGCAAACGAAATTACAGCCGGGAACCTGGAGGTAATAAATGGTAGATTTTAGCCCCATACTCCCGCAAAAACCAGTTAATATCTTTTGGCGGTACCGGCTCCAATTTTCTAAAATGGGTTTGGCCCGTTATCTTTCACATCATGATTTAATCAGAACCTTTACCCGGGCTGTCCGGCGGGCATGTTTACCCGTAGTTTTAACCCAGGGGTTTAACCCACATCCTGATTTAAGCTATGGACCTCCGTTGCCTGTGGGGATAGTTGGGGAAAAAGAATACCTGGACTTGAATTTAACTAGGGCGTTGACACCGGCCAGCTTATGCTCTTTGTTAAATGATGCCCTTCCGGAAGGCTTAAGGGTAAATAAAGCCTGGTTGTTACCAAAAAGGCCAAAAGACAGACCCTCGCTGGTGACGCTCGTCCGCCGGGCTGCTTATCAGGCAAAAATACCTTTAACCGGAGAAATTAAGCGTGAGGACCTGACTAATTATATTCAGACTTTTTTAGCGGCCGACGAAATTATTATTCATCGCCCGCTAAAAGCTGTTAGGAAAAAAAATAAGAAAAAGGAAGAAAAAGAAAAAAAGCAAAATATTCGGCCGGGAATCTTTTCTTTAAAAGGACAGGTGAAAGCAAAGGAAATGTTTTTGGAAATGGAATTAAGGTTGGGAAGTAAAGGCAATGTCCGTCCGGACCAGGTTTTACAGGCTTTTTTAGCAAATTTTCCGGCTCAAGTTGACCTTGAGGAAGTAGAAATTATCCGCACCGGACTAAGTCCCCTAGAATCATTAATACCTTGAAGGGAAGTTTAACAATGTTTAAAGAAATTATTATTAACGCTGGCGAAGAAGAAACAAGAGTAGCCGTTTTAGAAAATAAATTGCTTGTTGAAATACATATAGAGAGAGCGGTAGGACAGCGCCTGGTAGGGAATATTTTTAAGGGAAAGGTAGAAAATGTACTGCCTGGTATGCAAGCGGCTTTTGTGGATATAGGTTTAGAAAAAAATGCCTTTTTGTATGTTGAAGACGCCCTACCTGCCGTAAAAACAAACGGACAGAACAATATTACTGACGTGGTTAAAAAAGGCCAGGAAATTATTGTCCAGATTGTTAAAGAACCTCTTGGGACTAAAGGTCCACGGGTAACAACCCACTTGACCATACCCGGGCGTTACGCCGTATTGATGCCTACCGTAGATTACGTAGGGATTTCCCGCCGGATTGAAGACGAAAAAGAGCGGGAAAGGTTAAAAGAGTTTGCCCGGAAGGTTAAACCAGCCGGTATGGGTATAATTATGCGTACCATGGCTGAAGGGCTGGAGGAGGAAGAACTAGGTCAAGATATTGACGTCCTGGTTAAGCTTTGGCGGAAAATTTTAAATAAGGCCAAAAACAGCTCTGCTCCTAACTTAATCCACCGGGACCTAGAGTTAATCCAGCGTATCTTAAGGGATGTATTTGACCCTGAGGTAAACCGGTTAATTGTAGATGCGCGCCATGAGTACGAAAAAATAATAGAATTGTTAGACCTTTCTGCTCCTCACTTAAAAAGCAAGGTAATTTTAGAAGAACATGATAACATTTTTTGGGAATACGGCCTGGAACAGGAACTGGAAAAGGCCTTGCTGCGTAAAGTATGGCTTAAATGCGGGGGCTATCTTGTCTTTGACCAGACCGAGGCTTTAACCGTGGTAGACGTGAATACCGGGAAATATGTAGGAGATAAAAATTTAGAGGAGACCGTATTAAGGACAAATTTGGAAGCTGCAGCAGAAATAGGGCGTTCCTTAAGGCTTAGAAATATAGGCGGGATTATTATTGTAGATTTTATTGATTTGGAGAAAGAGGAAAACCGCCAAAAAATTTTGCAGGCACTGGAAGAGGAAATTAAAAAGGATAAGACTAAAACAAATATTCTAGGTATTACGCCTTTAGGGTTGGTAGAAATGACCCGGAAAAAAGTACGGCCCAGCCTGGCTGAAGTAATGCAAAAACCTTGTCCGTATTGTGAAGGTCGGGGGAAAGTTTTATCTGAAGAAACCGTAGGGATTAATTTTAAAAATAATATTTATGAGTTTGCGGCGCGTACCTTAAGCCCTACCATTTTAATTGAAGCTCACCCAGCAGTTGCGGCGCGTTTAATCGGCAGCGGCGGCGCTAATTTAAAGGAATTAGAGCAAAGAACAGGTAAAAGACTTTATATTCGTGGTTCGACCGCCCAGCATATTGAAACCGTAACCATGCGTCCGTTATATGACCAGGCAGATATGCAAGCCGGTAGCTTCCAGCCGGTTAAACCAGGGCAAGTGCTGGAAGTAAAGGTAGAAGAACCCCACGTTAACAAACTTAATGACGGAATTGCCCGTTTAAATGGTTTCATAGTGGATATTGAGGGAGCCGGCTCCCTGGTAGGTGAAATAGTGCCCGTTGAAGTTAGCAAAGTTTATCGTACTTATGCCCGGGCAAAGCTGGTAAAGTAAAAAGGTTTTTCACGGTAACGCGCGCGTTTCCTTTGGGCTACTTGGCGGGGGTAAAGAAGATGAAATTAGTGACCTATTGGGCTAAAGGCGAGCAATCTAAAAAAAGGTTGGGTGTTTGGGTCCAGGGTTGGGTAATTGACCTTGTTCAGGCCAGTTTAACTTTTTGCCCTGCAGAAAAATTTTTACCGCAGAAGATGGAAGAACTTTTGGCGGCCGGACCGGAGGGGTTACAGTGGGCCGAAAAAGCAACAAATAAAGTTTTAAAATATATGGAAGAAATAGCAGATGAAAAAGAACTTCTTGCTTCGCCTCTTAAAAAGATACTTTTTAGGGAGGAAAAAATTGATTTTCTTCCTCCTTTAACCCAGCCAGGGAAAATAATTTGTATTGGTTTAAATTATTACGACCATTGTGAAGAACAAAAGGCAAAAATACCGGTAAGTCCTATAATTTTTGCGAAATTTAATACCGCCCTTTGCGCTACAAAACAACCGGTTATTCGTCCTTCAACCACCACTCAACTGGATTACGAAGCGGAATTAGCGGTAATTATCGGTAAAAAAGGAAGGAATATTCAAAGGCAAGAAGCGCCGAAATTCATTGCCGGTTATACGATTATGAATGATGTTACAGCCCGGGATATTCAGCGGCGCGACCGGCAGTGGGTACGGAGTAAAACGTTTGATACCTTTGCTCCTTTGGGACCTTTTTTAGTGACGGCTGACGAAATTATTGACCCTCAAAATCTTTACATTCGCTGCTGGGTTAATGGGGTGTTGCGTCAAAACTCCAGTACGGCCCAAATGATATTTAGCCTTAATTATTTAATCACCTTTATTTCCCAGGTGATGACTCTGCTTCCTGGTGATATTATTGCCACGGGTACCCCGGCAGGAGTAGGTGCTTTTTGCAAACCACCGGCTTACTTAGAACCCGGGGATGTGATACAAATTGAAATTGAAAAAATAGGGGTGTTGGAAAATTACGTGGTAGATGAGAATAGTTAAGTAAAAATTGTGGTTTTTTAGAAAATAAATAAGTGGTTTTTACGGATATATTGACAAAAGGGCAAGATGTGTTTATAGTTAGTAAAGGATTAGATTATATCGCCTAAGGCGGGTTTAAATTATAAAAGGGGGAGTATTTTTGTACGCCATTATGGAAACGGGTGGCAAGCAGTACCGGGTGCAAGAGGGCGATGTGTTGCGGGTGGAAAAGCTGCCTCTTCAACCCGGGGAAAAGGTAGCAATTTCAAAAGTACTGGCGGTAGAAAAAGATGGTCAATTTCAGGTAGGGACGCCAGTGATAGAAGGAGCCCGCGTCATTCTTAAGGCTATCCGTCAAGGGCGAGACCGTAAGGTTATTGTTTTTAAATATAAAGCCAAGAAAAATTACCGGCGCAAAAAGGGGCACCGGCAGTCATTTACCCAGGTGGCGGTAGAAAAAATAGAGGCGTAAGGAGAAGCGTATAGCAATACGCCTGTACTTAAGAAAATTTGCCGTTAGAAAATCAGGAGGTGGATATAATGGCTCATAAAAAAGGAGTAGGTAGTTCCCGGAATGGCCGGGATTCGCAGCCTAAAATGCTTGGCGTTAAGTGTCAGGATGGCGAGTTTGTCAGAGCCGGAAGCATTATTATGCGTCAAAGGGGAACGAGAATTCACCCTGGCCGGTGGGTAGGCAAGGGTGGAGATGATACATTGTTTGCCCTGGTAGACGGGATGGTTTCTTTCCAGCGCAAGGGTAAAGATAAGAAACAAGTTCATATAATGCCTGTAGCGCAGATAGTTTGACCGGGGGATTCAGAAGATTTATTTAATAGGCCAGCTTTAAAGCCCAAGCTGGCCATTTTTTAGTTTAGGTAGGTAAATAAAGATGGACTTGAAGGGAATATTAGAAGTGGTTAGGGAACAGCGGCATGATTTTCTCAATCATCTGCAAGTAATTTCCGGATATTTGCAGTTACAGAAACAAGAAATTGCCCGTGACTACATTCAAAAAATTAGCGGTCAGCTTAGGGAGCATGGAAAAATTTTTCGCTTAAAAATCCCTGAGGTTACTACTGTACTTTTAGTGGAACAAAAAAAAGCCAGGGATTATGGTATTGAAGTTATTTATGATCTTCAGGATGACTTGATTAACTGTTCTACCTCTGGTGATGTATTAGGGGCATTACTGGAAACCGTATTTTACATAATTATTTCTTACCTGGCTTCTTTTGGTTTGGCCAATAGCCGGTTAGAGGTCAGTCTGGTTTGGGAAAGAAAACGTTGTATTTGGCGTTTTTGCTTTGCCAAACCGGTGGCCAGAGAAATTCCTGCGCTTGTACACCAGCAAATCAGCCTCTTTCGTCAGCGGTTAGCTTTGTACAAAGGTGAAGTAACCTTAACGGAAAAAAGGGAAGAAGGTTGCATCACCGTAATTATTTAGGTGGAAAAATATGTTTTATGATGAGGCTAAAATTTACGTTAAAGGTGGGGATGGGGGAAACGGATGTATAGCTTTCCGGCGAGAAAAATATGTACCTTTTGGCGGGCCTTGGGGAGGCGACGGAGGCCACGGGGGTAGTGTCATCCTGCAGGCTGACGAAGGTTTATATACCTTGGTTGACTTTCGTTATCAACAGCACTACAAAGCTAGCCGGGGTATGCATGGTCAGGGGAAAAATAAGCACGGTAAGTCAGGAGAAGATTTAATCATCCGGTTACCAGTGGGAACAGTGGTAAAAGATGCTCTTAATGGAGAGATCCTTGCCGATTTAACTGCTCACGGCCAGGAAGTTGTGGTAGCCAAAGGCGGGAAAGGAGGCAGAGGCAACGCTCATTTTGTTACTTCCACCCAACAGGCACCTTATATGGCGGAAAAAGGTGAATTAGGAGAAGAAAGGCAGTTAATATTACAGTTAAAGCTGTTGGCGGATGCAGGCTTGGTGGGATTTCCTAATGCCGGTAAATCTACCCTTATTTCACGTGTTTCAGCCGCCCGGCCCCAAATTGCAGCTTATCCTTTTACCACCCTTAACCCTCATTTGGGCGTGGTTCGGGTAGAAAGCGGGTATAGCTTTGTAATGGCTGATATTCCGGGTTTAATTGCGGGTGCTCATCAGGGGATTGGTTTAGGGCACCGCTTTTTACGTCATATTGAACGAACCCGCTTGATTATTTATGTGCTTGATGTATCTGGCACGGAAGGACGGGACCCGGGCGAAGATTTACGCATCCTTAAAGAAGAACTAACCCTTTATGACCCTGCTTTAACCTCACGTCCCCAAGTAATTGCCGCCAATAAAATAGATTTACCTGATGCGGCTAAAAATTTAACCAGGTTGAAAGAAGCCTTAGGAAGCCAATACGAAATTTTTCCCGTAAGCGCCTTAACTGGAGAAGGGCTGAAGGCTTTAACGTACCGGGTGGCTGAATTAATCAGAAGTCAGAAGTCAGAAGTCAGAAGTCAGAATTAACAAATTCCGGCTTCTAGCCTCAAATTTCATTTTTATAATGGTGGTTTTTTGATGATAGAAAAAAGAGATTTTACCAAAGTAAACCGGTTGGTAGTCAAAATAGGCTCTAGCTCTCTAATTTATCCTACCGGTCGCCCTAAATTAACCGAAATAGAGCATCTTGTCCGCCAGTTAGCTGATTTGCATAACCAGGGGCGGGAGGTCATGCTGGTAACTTCCGGGGCTATTGGGATGGGGGTAAACAAGCTGGGCTATTTGCGGCACCCTAAGACTATTCCTGAAAAACAGGCAGCGGCGGCGGTAGGACAAGGGGCTTTGTTAAATCTATACGCCAAGTTTTTTGCGGAATATGGGGTGACGGTTGGTCAAGTACTACTTACCCGGGAAGATTTCGCTGACCGCAAGCGTTTTTTAAACATTAGCAATACCATGGGCACTTTACTTCATATGGGGGTTATTCCCATCATTAATGAGAATGATACAGTGGCCGTAGAGGAAATTAAGTTTGGCGACAATGATAACCTGGCTGCCTTGGTAGCTGGGTTGGCGGATGCCGAACTGCTCATTCTTCTTTCAGATGTTGAAGGGTTGTATACGGCCGACCCCCGGCGTTCGGCAAAAGCCTGCTTTGTTTCTGAGGTTAAAGAAATAACACCCGAAGTAGAACAGCTTGCGGGTGGAGTGGGTACGGCTTTTGGTAGCGGGGGAATGGCTACCAAGCTTCAGGCCGCGCAAATAGCCATGCATTCAGGGATAATAACGGTGCTGGCCTTAGCCAGTGAAAAAAATGTAATCCGGAAGATAATGGACGGAGAAAAGTTAGGTACGGTTTTTTGGCCTACCGGCAGATTAGAAAACAAAAAACGCTGGATTGCTTATAATACTCCCTTACAGGGTAAAATCCTGGTGGATGCCGGGGCAGCGGAGGCCATCTCAAAGAAAGGGAAAAGTTTACTACCTTCAGGAGTTTTGGGAGTAGAAGGAGATTTTGAAATTGGTAATACCGTTAGTGTTATTGACCCGGCAGGTAAAGAAATTGCCCGGGGAATAGTTAATTTTACGGCCCGGGAAGTTGAGTTAATTAAAGGGGCGCAAACACAAAAAATATCCCAAATCCTGGGACATAAGGACTACGAAGAAATAATTCACCGTAATAACCTGGTTATAAAAAAATAAAAAACTAGAAGGGGGTTTTATTTTTTATGTTAACGGTAGAAAAAGAAGTAAGAGAAAAAGCCTCCCGGGCCAAAGAAGCCGCCCGGCGGCTGGCTTACTTGCCTAGCGAGGTAAAAAACAGGGCTCTTTACGCTATGGCAGATAACCTGGTAAAAAATAAGAGTGCTATTCTTGAGGCTAATGAAGCGGACGTCCAAAAAGCCCAAAGCAGAGGTTTAACTTCAGCCCTAATTGACCGCTTAACTTTAAATCCCAAGAGGATTGAAGAGATGGCTGAAGGCTTGCACGTGGTGGCAGCGTTGCCTGACCCGGTGGGTGAAGTTGAGGCCATGTGGCTGGCGGCAAAAAACATTCAGGTGGGCCGGCAGCGCGTTCCCCTTGGAGTGGTGGGTATTGTTTATGAGGCCCGGCCTAATGTGACGGTAGATGCGGCTGGCCTGTGCTTAAAAGCAGGCAACGCGGTTATTTTACGCGGTGGCTCAGAAGCAATTAATTCTAACCTGGCCATTACGACCGTTATTTCTACGGCGGCTCATTACGCAGGAGTTCCCGAAGGAGCCATTCAGTTAATTGAAAATACCGACCGGGCAGCCGTTAACGTAATGCTAAAGTTAAACGGGTTAATTGATGTCCTTATCCCGCGCGGCGGGGCCGGGTTAATTCAAGCCGTCATTCAAAATGCTACCATTCCGGTAATTGAAACCGGGGTAGGAAACTGTCACATTTATGTTGATAACGAAGCTAATTTAGATATGGCCCAAGAAATTGTCGTAAATGCCAAGTGCCAACGGCCCGGGGTTTGTAACGCTATGGAAACATTACTGGTACACCAGGGAATTGCCTCTTCTTTTTTGCCGGTTATGCTGGGAAAATTAAAAGAATTAAACGTAGAAATAAGGGGCTGCCCAATAACAAAAGATACAATTCCTTGGGTAACTGAGGCTACGGAAGAGGACTGGGCAAACGAGTATCTGGATTTAATTTTAGCCGTGCGGGTAGTAAACAATATGGATGAGGCCCTAAATCATATTTATAAGTACAGCACGGGTCATTCCGAGGCCATTATTACGGAAAACTATACTAAAGCCCGGCGTTTTTTGCGGGAAGTAGACGCCGCCGCCGTGTACGTAAACGCTTCCACCCGCTTTACTGACGGCTATCAGTACGGGTTTGGCGCTGAAATAGGTATTTCCACGCAAAAGCTTCACGCCCGCGGTCCCATGGGATTAAAAGAACTTACCACCTACAAATATATTATCATGGGAGAAGGACAGGTCAGGACTTAAATATACCCAGGAGAATATAAGGCGTTCCGAGATGTATACATAGCATTGGGTCAAACTTCGTCGGGAAGGTATTTAGCGGTTCTTTTAGCCCAAGGATTTTTTCGATATCGTAATCATCTTGCGCCCAGAAAAAAATTCCGGGCTCCTTTTTGAGGAACCCGGATTTTTATTATCGCTTTTAGTCTGCCTGTCGGCAGACAGGGCCTTTTATTTAAGGGTTATAGTTTCACGGTTACCGTTTGGGTGGCTTCGTCCCACTCCACGCTGGCGCCTAAGGCCTGGGCAATCCAACGGAAGGGCAGCATGGTACGGCCGTCCTTTATTTCTGGGGCCACATCCATGGTAATGGTTGCTCCGTTAATCAGCATAAACTTGCTGCCAATGGTAACCTGCCCTACCCGGTCGCCTTTAATAAGGGTAACTGATCTCTTAACACCATCCCAGAAAATGTTGTTGTCAGCTATACCCGGAGCATTCCCAACATAGCGGACAGGCAGGTAAATACGATTATCTTTGATGTAGGACGCTACATCAAAGGAAGGCGAAATCGTTCAACATTTATACGCTTGGTGGTTAAGCAATTTATGGAAAATCGTTGCCCCAGCCAGCACTAATAAAGCATCCAGGGCAAGCAGGATTTTGATAAAATGCTAGTAAGCAAGCAAGAACCGTCCCTACTTGCTTCCAAAACCAATCTTGTGTTTTGTTAAAATTTATGATAGCATTTCTGTAAAATAAGATTTATAAATGTTACTCAAGAGAGAAGGTGCCTTAATGGGTGATATTTACGTAGAAATAGAATTAGAAAATTATGCTGATCGTGTATTATGCCAACGTGGATTTTTAACAAAAGAAGCAATTAAATCAACCAAAGTTAAAGTACTTGTGGACACGGGTGCGGTGTTACTCTTGTTACCGGAAGATTTAGTTAATTTTTTAGGGTTGGAGCGCTTAGATAAAGTAATTGTAACTTATGCTGACGAACGAAAAGAACAGCGTGATACCGCAGGGGCAGTCTTGGTTAAAGTCGGCAATCGCTCAATGATTACTCATTGCATCGTTGGTCCACCAAACTGTGAGCCTCTGCTGGGTCAGATTATCATGGAAGGGCTAGACCTGCTGGTTGACCCCAGAGGAGGAAAGCTGGTTCCACGACCTGAGTCACCCTATCTTCCTTCCTTAAAACTAAAATAAAAAACTAACATGATAATGATGGCACTGTCAATTTTGGAAAATTTCATTTTTTTAAAATTCTAACCTCCATTCCAAAACAAAATCCTATAACAGGCTTCCCCATCATAACAGAGGGGTCAGATTGGATTAAATCATTTTTCATTTTCCCAGCACCTCTATTCTTCATCATTCCCTACTTGCCCTTCCGTAGCAACTCCAGGATTGCGCCGCTGGAAAAAGCTTTCCCCGGGAAGGCCGGGAAGGCTTTTTTTGTTGCCTTTTTAAACGCTTTTTGCTAAGATGAAATTAACATGATTCGAATGGAAGTTAAATATTAACCGGCGAACGGAAGGAAAGAAAATTTTTTGTCTGATCTGAATGGAAAGGTATAGGGAGCGCAAATTAAAATTGAAAATAGAAACGATTATATGGAAAAGGAAAATCGTTGATAAGCTTGCCATTAAACATAATGTTACTACTGATGAGGTCGAGGAGGTATTAAATTCGAGGCCAAAGGTTCGATTTATGGAAAAAGGCAAGACTAAAAATGAAGATGTATACATAGCATTGGGTCAAACTTCGTCGGGAAGGTATTTAGCTGTTCTTTTTATTTATAAAAAACCTTTTCAAGAAGCGCTTATCTTAAGCGCTCGTGATATGGCAAGAAAGGAGCGTAAGCAATATGATAAAAGGTAGTTCTAAAAAGCTGCCCAAGTTTAGTTCCGTTGGGGAACTAGTGAATTTTTTTGAAAAACATGACCTGGGTGAATACTGGGATCAAATGCCTGAAGCCGAATTTGATATAGAAATTAAAAAAAGAAAACATACCTTTACAATTGACGAAGATATCGCGATTAAGCTTACCGAAATTGCCAGATCGAAACGGGTTCCGGCTGAAGAGTTGGTAAATCTATGGCTAAAAGAGAAAATTTCGGAAGTCGGGTAATTTAACTCTCGAGCATAAAAACCATCTCCGATCTGGAGGAATACCTTGAATAAAGCCTGCTTTCGCGGCATCCTCCCGGTTTTTATCTCTAGGCAATGGCTCGAACGTCCACCGCTTACGAAGACACACCTTTGGCACAAGGATTTTTTCGATATCGTAATCATCTGCGCACAGAAAAAAATTCCGGGCTCCGTTAAGGAACCCGGGATTTTTTAACGCTTTCGGCCTTTTATTTAAGGCTTACAGTTCCATTGTTACAGTCTGGGTGGTTTCATCCCAGCTGTCATCCCCCCTGTCTTCCATTGCCCCCATTGACAAAAAAATCCGGAGATGATATGTTAAGACATGTAAGATAGTTATGTTGGTTTGGTGGTGTAAGTAATGTATACTATAGTTGTTTCGTCCAAAGGCCAGGTAGTAATACCGGCAGAAATTAGAAAGAAATTTAACATTGAAGAAGGTGATCTTCTTTCGGCTCACATTGAAGAAGGCGGTAGGCTTGTCTTAAAAGCCGGACTTAAAAAAAGGGTTAAGGAGGGCGCTGTAGAGAAAACTGCAGGTTTGCTTTCGGACATGGAAATGACAGGGCTTGAATACGTAGAGAATATCCGCAGTGGTTCCGGCAGGAGGTTGAATGAGCTTGAAAATCGTTGTTGATACCAATATATTTATCGACCACTTGCGGAATATTCCAAATGCCTCCAGGTTATTAAAGGAAATTGAAGACGGTAACTTTGAAGGACTTATATCCGCGATCACTGTTATGGAACTCATGGCGGCGCCTAAGATGACCGAACAGCGTTTTGAGGTGATAAGAGAACTGATCGACATGTTTGAGCTTGTGCCGGTGGACGGCTTAGTGGCAACAACGTCAGGCAGGTTTCTGGCTAAGTACCGTGCTGCTTACGGTTTGGAACCCATGGACGCAATAATAGCGGCGACAGCCTCAACTAATGATGCGGCGTTATTTACCTTGAACACAAAACACTTCAAGTATATAGACGGCTTAATCGTAATTAATCCGTATCTTACCTATGAGTAGGCGTTGGGTGCTGAATGCGTCAGCTCTTTTGGCTTTGCTTAATTGTGAAAAAAATTTTCCTCCCAATGGAACTTTTGGGGAGGTTTTTTGTCTGTGCTTGAAGTGTTGGTCAAAAAAAGTTTTTTCTAATACCTGTTGGTTGTCCGATCGTAAACTTTTTCACAAGTCCTTTTTTAGTTTGACAAACCGGTAAAATAAGCTTATCATGTTTATGGGAAATTATGAAATTCCTATAAAGGAGGTTTTCACAATGATTGTAGAATTAAGGCAAAAATCGCAAGTAACGATTCCGGCGGATATTCTAAAAGCGTTAAACCTGAAGACAGGNNGACAAGCTGGAATTTACAGTACAGGACGGCAAAATAATCCTTCAGCCCGTGGTTACTGTTCCAAAGGACCAGGCATGGTTTTGGACAAAGAATTGGCAAGCTGCGGAAAAAGAAGTTGATAAACAGATAAAGAACGGGAAGGTAAAGAGCTTTGATAATGTTGACGATGCCATAAGGTTCTTGGATAGCGAATGAAAATAGTATTTTCCGATAGGTTTGTTGCCCACTACAGGCGGCTGGAAAAAACCATGCAAAATAAAGTCAAAGCCAAATTAAAACTAATGTCTGAAAAT
>DHGP01000030.1 GCA_002402825.1 Firmicutes bacterium UBA4795 | reverse complement strand
GGTTGCCATGGGGTTTTAATTCATAAGTTTTAATTCATAGGTTTTAATTTAAGTTGGTTTGGTTAAATTTAATACTTTTTATCATTTTAGATTAGTTTTTCCATAAGTCTATTTAGAGGGAAGCTGTTTGGTAAAAGTTTTTACACAAGAGTATTGACACTACCCCTATAAATTGCCGGGGAAAGTATATACAGACAGCCTTTCTATGATTAAAAAGCTTTCTTGCGATGAAATCTGGTTTATCACCCGGGGAGGAGATAAGATCAAAAGGGTTAAAAAAGTAACTTCCCTGGCCCCTAGCCCTGCTTTATACCATGAATACATTAACCGCTGGAAAAGGATACAGAACCTCGAAGCTGGTGGCCTGTCTATCAGGCTAGATTTGAAGAAGAATTAAAAACTTTTATTTTTATTATCCGAACAAAATATAAAGAAACAAAAACAATCCTTTAAAAAACTTCCAGGGTGTCAGTTTATGAAAGTAACAGTTTTAGCCATCACCAAAATGTATACAGGATTTTGTGCAGCCGGCATTAATGAGAAAGGTAAATGGGTAAGATTAATCCCTCGTGGTGGCTATAACTTGACTTCTCTTAAATACAGAGATGGAAGTTATCTTCAGGTGGCTGACATCCTGGAGATAGATGGAGAATGGAAATATACTCAGGCTCCTCTGGTACCGGAACAATACTGTTAAGCCGAGTTTCCCATGCACCTGCCTAAGATGGCGGACCATGCAAAGACAAGGGCTTACTTTACCTCAAGATGGAAAGAGAAACCATACCTGGCCATAGGCTTAACCAGAGGTTTCATTGACGAAAAAGGTGGGCTAAAAAGTGAATGTTTATTACGATGATAAACTTGACATCCTTTATATTGCCTAAGAAGGGCAGGAAGAAGAGGTAATTGAATTTACCCGGGGATAAATTTAGAAATGGATAAGTACGGCAAGCTAATTGGTATAGAATTTCTTAACGCCTCCAGGTTGCTCAAAGATGTTTTAAAACCTTTGGAACAGAAGGCTAGTTTGTAACATTGCTAGCCGGAACCTCCAAGCGGGGTTGTGATAATGTAAACAGTTTACTATTTCTACTTCTTTAGCTTCTCATGGTAACCGTTCAAATACGGTAATTCCCTTTTTTATTGCTTCCTGGACAACTGGATTGCCTAATTCTTTTTCCGTATAGGGGAATACCTCTACCGGGAAGTTTAGCGAAAACTTATCAGACCATTCAACAATCCTTTCCAGAAAAGGTTTATCATCACTTTTAAGAATAATTAAAATATCGGCGTCACTTCCAGGCACTCCTTTTTTTTCAGCCAAAGAACCAAACAAAATGATTTTTAATACATGCTTATTTTCTTTACCTATTTTCTTGGCCACCTTATAAATTTCTTCGATTAATTTTTCTTGTTCAAGCCAGAATACTTTTACAAAATTCAACGATTCTTCTACTATAAAAGATGGCATCTTCTGCATCCTTCCTTGAAAAATATTCGTACGGACTTCCAGATTCAAAACCATTTGGGTATCTAGTGGGAACGTAATATTTATCCAAATTCCTGGCGCAATATAAAAGTTCTTCATCTACGGTTACTTTTTTAGAGAGAGTCCTTAGGAGGTCAAATATAGAATGCCCCCAAGCAACTGCATTTAACTTCTGAAATACGGCTTTAACTGCCTTTTCTGCAGCCTGTTGCGATACAAAACAAGACCACTCAAAAGACTCAATGATCATTAGTTCTTGAGCTACTTTAAAGTCTCTATCTGCTTGATTTATCCAGTCTTTACTTCGTTCTGGCATTTTTCCCCGCTTAGATAATTATATCCACTTGTTAAAGCAAGCTTTATTGCTTAATTATAGCATGGTGGGTTAAACAAGGAAACATCCATACCCGATAAAAATAACTTAATTCGCCGGAGAGCAAAAATTAACCTGCAGTTCTACCTACAAACTAAAATATGTAAAAATAATAGACAAGTCAAGTATAAAGAATCTAGAGCATAAGATTGAAGCCTATCGCTAAAGACAGTGGTCGCGCTCCCGTTCTTCAGGAAGATTAACCCTTTATTGAATCCCAATCCTTCTTGACGTTATAGTTAATCAATTCATCTTAACAGCAGGTCAAAGCCTTTATCTTTAGTCTTTTATATATAGAAAATCCCCATTCTAGGAATATCCCCTTGCGTTTTCAATCTACTGGTTATAAAGCTCATAAAGCATTAATGCTATACCATCAAAGCCAATTAAATGAGGCCCACATTCAAAAACTGGTAAACGCCAGTCCAGATTAGGCAAGATGGTTTTAGGAACTATAACAAAAATGTGGTCACGCAAGGTCATCACGTGGGATACTGAAGTTTTATGCCTCTCCTGGATGAAGAGCAAGTCTGGAAAATCCTTAGTACAATATGGGATTCCACAATTGTCATCTTTGAATGTAGGCATAACCCATACTTTTTTATACCGTCCGTAACCTTTAACTGTAAGCATACCTATTTCGCCGTCCGGGTGCGGGATTTTTTCATTGAAACGCAAACCTTCGGCCCGGCGCAGGAGGGTGGTGATATCAGTTGTGTATTTAGCTTTATCCCAATTACCACCCCGGCGTTCTAGTTCAGCAAAATCAACCACCCATTCGCTGGGGAGTGAAGTGCGGAAAGTATTGAGGTCTCGATAAACTGCCAGCCATTTATAGCTGAAATTACCCTGGCGTGCTTTGCGTAGATAGCGAAGCACCCTTTGAAGCAACTTTTCGGAGCATCTTAGCTTTTCGGTATAGCCGGCATAAAAATGCTCCATTTGCAACTCAATATTTGCTACCTGCTCTGGGCTTGCCTTGAAATCCTCACGTACTCGCTTTATAAGATTCTCACCCAGAGTAAAGGCTGAGATTAAACCCATGAACGTTGTTACAAACCAGGCGCGGGTATCCAAACTGGGATACCAGGCATATACTCGCTCTTCTAGATCACCACGATTTACCTCTGGTCCTTTTTCTTGAGATAGGGCTCTTATTCCAAGTAAAACATTTTGAGGACATAATACATAGGCCATACCCGGACTGTGCCGGCCTACCCGCCCAAAACGTTGCATGAATGAGGAAGCCTCACCTGCTTCAAAGATAAGGTAATCACATTGGAAATCTATCCCTACTTCAATGGCCGAGGTGCCTATAGCAAGGAGTTTTCCTGAAGTATTGCGTACCTCCCGGGCCGATAGTCCCCGGATAATGGCCATTTCTTCTCTTTGAAACCCTTCTTCAAATAATCGGTCTTCCAACCGGATGGCATTAACCACCGAGTTTACCACTATCACTGCCGGTACGTAGTCAGGCGCAGGGTTATCCTGCCTTCGCCTTCGAATTTGATCTTGTAAGTTTTTAGCTAAAGTAACGGCCGTTTCAACTGCATCCTGCCCAGCCAAATAAGGAGTTACCTTTACTCTATGCACTGCCTGGCGTTCGCCTACAATTGGATAGGTACTTATTACTGAGGTGTCTATGCGTAAGGGATTATCAAGCACTTGCTCCAGATACTTGCCAACCTCAGGAGCAGGTGTAGCCGAAAGAAGCACAATTTTATCAAACGCCCCTAAACTACGCCCTAAATGAAGCATGAACAGGGCGTGGGCCAGTTCAACACCCGAATACAAATGAAATTCATCTACGATTAGAGCATGGTATCCCGGAAGTGTAGCCAGTGGCTCGGCGTGATAACGCAAGGCGAAAATCAGAAATAAAATATCCGGGTTGGTCATAACAATTTTAGGTTTATCAGTCTCTAATAGTTCCCGCAATGCCCGCCATTTTTCTCGCCACTTTCGCTTTTTACACCAGGCTTCTAAGGCATGAGCATCAATATGGACTAGAATTACGTCTGCCGAAGCATACTCCTCGGGCAAGGTATCCGGTGCTTGAATACTAACCTTTAGCCCTTCCCGTTCGGCAATCCTTGCCACGCTGCGTATTTGATCACGAATAAGTTCGTTAGTGGGGTAAACACAAATGGCCCGTTGACGATTTTTAAGCACAGGCAAAATAGCGGCAATGGTTTTACCTGTACCCGTTTTAGCTACCAGCAAAAATTTTTTATAATTTTCCCAGGCATCAAGCATTAACGCTTGATGTGGGTAAAGGGTCTGGTGTATCACCGGGTGCTGCACCAATGGTAGCACTAGGGGGCAAGTTGTTATGCTTGACATCTGGTCAGCACCTTCTTTGGTACGTGCACACGGTGTGGTCCGGCAAAAATAAACCAGTCATCCTGAATTTCGGCAGTCCGCAACAACAAATGGGGTGGAATACTTACCGGTTCGTATAAGCTTAATTGACCCGAAATATCCAGCGGGTTTAAGGGATGAGTAGGACGGACCGGTTCTTTTCGGAAAACCGCCAGGGGTTTTTCAACCTCTTTCCAGAGAATGCGTATAGCTGCCCCCTTTTTGCCAAGCCGCGTTACTCCTTTCGGCCGTTGGCCGTTAAAGGTAAAGACATAGCAAGTGAATCCCAGTTGTTGGGCGGACTGTTCATCAGTAGGATAAACCGGGTCAAGGTAATTACGCCAGCCAAGGTCGGGAGAATTAATATCTCGCGGTGCATCATCTGTACGCAACGAACGGCTGTTGATTGCGTTGTAGGTGATGCGTGTCCGGCTCCAGGAAGTTGCCAGCGCCGGCGTTGTATAAAGGGGTATGTAGGCTAAATCTTCTTCATAGCGCGGAGCAGTTTCCCGGGAGATTCCGTAAGAAAAATCCCCAAGTGAATAGGTTAGAGCGTAATTATGAAGTATGGGCAATGCTGTCGAAAGCTTGCTGATTTCGTAAGAAGAAAACCATAAATAGTCATGATTGTAAAGCCGGCAGACAAACACCCGAATGCCTTGATCGTTTAGTGAAATGGCTTGAACCATCCTTACCTGCCTCCAATTTTAACGAGCTAATTGCTCAGTACGGTAATTAGCAATATCCTGATACGCCTTTTCCAAGAAATCCTTATCCAGGTCAGTTTCTGCACATTCTTTAACTAGCGCTTCCACTTCTGTTGGCTCAAGTACAACCACATGTTGCGGGTTGCCTGTCATTAGCTTATACTTTTCTTCAATAATCTGGTTAAGTGTTTCGGGACTTAAAGAGTCCAATTTATCGGCTAGCTCCAGGGTTAGTTCCAGTGAGGTAATTACTTCTTCCCAGCCGGCAACAATACCCCAAATGCTATTACGGACATCTCCTCCGATGCGGCTTTCTGCGCCGTAACTTTTACAGGTTAAAAGTGTTTTCACCGTCATTATTAACTCACACTGCGTCACACTTTTCAAGGTAATTACCGAAGAAAAAAGGGTGGCCGGTTGAACGGCAAACCTCTGCCCTAATGCCTGGCCTGTTGTTTGGTTACGGTCATTAATGGCGTTAAAAGTAATGGCTGTACCAATGTCGTCAAAAGGCAAAAGTGAAAATGCTGTTGAGTATTCAATACGGTGCTTGATGTTAGCCCGTTCTTGCTGACCGGCCACTGTGCTTGTACCCCCGTATAGGCCACAGCGGGGACATTTCATACATAGGTTATCTTTAAGGTAGCATTCTTGTTCTGTTATCCTGGCTGTCTTAAGTGCCGTTCGCAGCAAATACTCCAATTCTCGTGATTCAGCAGCCTTTTGTTTGCTGGCCAGAAAAGCCACGCGGCGCACGGGCTGATCTGCTTTATTAATTGAAAGGGGAGTGTGTACTGTGTTTAGCTCTCGTGTTTCTTCTGTACGCAAAACTGTATAATCTAAGATTTCACGGATTAAAAGCAGTTGGATTGTTTCTGCTCCAATCAGAGGCCGTGGTTTTTCGAGCAGGTAAGGCTGTACTTTCTGAAAAGCATTATCTGTATTATTCATCAGGCTTCCTCCTCCTCTTCGGCAAGTTCGTATCCTTTAAGCTCAGCTTGTAGAGCAAATTCACTAATATCGGTTTTTTTCTGACCGGTAGCCTCATTAAACATTTTCTTTCCCGGATACGGTAGTTTAGCGAAATCAGCCCCGTAATCTTCTGGCTTGCCACCCCACGACCCGGCTAATTTTTCCGGCGTTCCGTACTTATTGCGGAGGAAAGAAACGAACTCTTGACGCAAGTTTTCTAACCACTCTAGTCCCTTCGCCCGCCGGGTAAAGTACAAGCCGTAGTCAATGCGGTCCACCACCTTTTCTTGGGCGGTAACAGGTATCGCCCTTAGAAGCACAAAAAGCTTGTCAATACCTTCCCTCAAAGCCTGACGGGCCTCCTGGCTAATATAACCCTTGGCCTTGGGATTTGAAAGGTGAATATTTAAAGCATAACCTGTTAGAGATTGGGCATCCCATTTACCAGTCTGGGCTTCCTGTAATACTTTGCCGATTGGACCCATGAGACTGTATTTTGAACGGGATGACTTAACCGGGTAGCTATCCATATAACGGTCAAAACATCTCCGAATAGCTTCAATCTCTGGCGTAACACTTTCCAGGTCGAAACGCCCGACTCTCACAAAAACCGGCATTCGCACTCGAATGACCTCCTTTTAGTTTTTTTAGTTAAATGTAAACTAATTGTTAAGGCTATGATTACAGATTTGCCATCACCTCCTCGAAAGCACGTAAATAAGCAATATCTTGGTATCTTAAAGATCGCTTTTCTGCCTCACGCTTTTGCTCAATGCGCCGGAGTATGTGTCCGACCGTTGGAGTTGTTAATACTTCGAGTAAGCCAGAGCGTTTAGAATACTGTCCGGCACTTGCTAAGATACTAGCAATTCCAATGCGCCTGAACCAGCGCCCTGCTTCGTTGAGCGGTATCCAATTACAACCAATCATTTCCCGGACAGCAGCCACTGGGGGCACATAGGCCACTCCGTCACCTCCTTGAAAATCAATTTGGTCGCTGTCTCGTACAATAGCCACAGAAGCATTCAGGTTTAAGCCTAAAAGAAGGGCGATAAAGGTTCGTCGCAATGCGGCGTTGGCTTCTGAATCATCACCAAGTTTAATGGAATAACTTACCGGAAGCATAATCATATGTGGCGTTTGACATATCAGTTGCATTTGGGGATATAATTGGTAAACTTCAGCCCGGATCTGCCGGGCTATGGGGTCGATTACACGATTAGTATAAATTGCACTGGTAGCTTCCTCCCATGAAGCAAGTTCTGTGCCCCAGGCTATATTGGCTGCCTCCAGGTCGTCTTCGTATTCTTCTTTAAGCCGTTTTTGCAGTTCACGTAAATTTTTCCGCCTTTTTTCTTCACCCGACTGATAAGAAAGCAGATCGGCAATTTGCTCTGGCGTTAACCGGCAAATGTCTTGATCAAACATTTGCTCGGCAATGAACGAGGTGAAAGTCAGCCAGAGCCGGCGGTCAGGATCGTCTGTATCACCAACCATAAGTGTATAAGCCCGGTCATAAAGAGCCTGTGCTTTGTGCACCAAAAGCTCCCCAGCGCCAGGGCCAATATTCATCCGGGGGAAAATGACAATCAATTCAGATGCCCGTTCACCTAAAAGAAGCTGACGCAAAATGCGCTCATGCTTGCAGGTATCGCAAATGGTAATATAACCAAATGGGCTGTGGGCTACGCCCCGATTAGTGTGTGATTGTGGATTATCAATAAAGTCGGCAGCCGCTTTGGTTCCTCCTTCAAATGGCATATTACAAATGGGGCACAAATAACGTGCCTTCTTAATTTGCTTGCCGGCAAAAGGCTTTGAATCGTTATAGCTTTCCATTTGTTTCTTAGCCAGTTCAGCCAGGTCAACTTGTGCAGCCGGACTTACCAGGTCTTGGATAAAACTTGTTGCCATTTCATAAGCACTATTCTCCCGGGTAGGAGGGCTTGGGATTGATGTATATACTGTATTAGCAATTTGTACCAATATTTCTATAAGCAACTCGATTCGTTTTTCAATTGCCACCTCTTCAATGTGCGCAATATTTATCCCAAATTGTTTACCGGGAAGCTTCCAAAAACTATCCACCCTTTTAGCCATATCTAGTGCTGGCATGTAGGTAGACATGCTCTTAAGGTTATCCCATGTCCCTTGACCAAAGACTTTATTATATTCTTGTTCTGCTAATTTAACTCCATCTGCCCCAATTAAATTGGAATCCATCGCACACTTAAAAAACCTAAATACAGCCATTTCAGGCCGTGCTGAACCAATGCGCTCTGAATGGAAATCTACCAGAGAGTCGTTTATTTTATCGTTAACATCTTCCCGAAGAGCCAAATAATTCTTTACCACCTCATACCGGTATTTTGGTGATTTTTTCTTAAAATTGAGTGGGTTGGCTCTTCTACTTGCTTCTTGAAGGTAAGTTTTAACTTCACGATAATCAAATAGCTCAGGTTTTGGTAAAAAGTTTTGCCTTTCATTCCCAACTATTAGAGTAGTTACGTCACGAGCCATGGTTCTATCCAAAGTTTTTGCCAGACGTTGTATTATTTCATTACGCTTTGGTAGTTCTGCCTTTGATTGAATTGCTGCTGAACATGCATAAAGAGTAGCATCACTGAAATGTAAAAGTGGTACCCAGCCTGCTTCTTTAAAGCTTTCCAGTGCTGCTTGGTGCAAGGCAGTTGTAGAAACCCCGCGTACAGTCACCTGGTGATAAGCTGTTTTTAGGTGTTTTTTCAGTGGGCTTCGCTCCAGTGCAGCCTTTGCTTCGAAAACCCCCTTTGCCGAGCAGACGTTATCAATATGATATACCAGGTTTGCCAGCGTATACCACCGATCAGTGCCTTTAAATATTGCTGAAATAATATTTGCTTCGCTGCGCTCATGGCTCATATGCAAATTTACACAATTCTCAATAACCGCCATTACCTTTTGGTCGAGACCAGAAAAACCTAAAGCAGTGCACAAATCTGGTAGGATACTACTTGTCAGTACCGGGTCAACATCAGACAAGAACCCTCTTTGACCCAATATATACTCTTGCCACTCAGCCCTTTCTTTGCCCACATCATGGGCAACAATAGAGGCAAGGAGTATTTGTTCTTCTTCTGGAGACAAACTAAAATGGTGAGGTAGCCTTAATATTGGTAGGAGTTGTAAAGTCACGTCTAACTCAACAAGTGTGTGTTCAAATAGACTTTGGTCATATTGCCTGCGCTTGGCAACCAGTTGCTTCCAGTTGCGCTTGCTCATCCATTCCATCGCATTTTGAAATACATTACTTTCCACTGTTAAACACTCCCGCCTATATATTTTCCTTTTAACTCTTATCTGACTTTTCATACTCCATGTTTCTTTTAAGCGGTTTCATTATGCTACTTGCCAATTCCTACAGCCTAATGTGGTTTTAGTTTTTTCCATAATCTCTTGACTTCACCCTAAGACCTAGCAGAAAACTTCAAGTTTTTATTTTCCTTCTCCTATGATAGCTAACTTCGTCTTTGCCTGGCCCTATCCCGTATTGCTTGTAAATCCAGCACCTCCGCCACCTCGTATTGGGGAGGAAGGCTTCCTTCAACCGGTCGCAGGCGCAAAACAGCAGGAAAGTAGCCGCAACGCCCGTGTAATTCTGCCAGCAGCAACACGGCAATGGGCGCAAAGGAAGGCGGATTGATTAAAATAGGCTTCGTTTGCCAGTCGCTGGAGGTTAATTCTATTTTGTCAACAAGTTTGCTTATTTGTTCCGTAAACGGACTATTGTGGTTAAAGTGAACCGGTATTTCGATTGTTTTTTCAATTTTATGGCTGGTTAGTATTTCTATTTTAGAAAGCTGGTCTGGCGGTAAAGGATGAGAAAAATTTATTAAAAGCATTAAGTTATTCCCCCAAAAGCTGAGAAATCTTTGCTACAAGGTTCTGTTTTTCTTCGCCGGATATTTCCTTACGTTCATTATCCCAGCTAAAAATTTCAATAACTTCAATCTTGTGTTCTTTAGCCAGTTCCTTTAAATTAGAACCCATTTCACCTTCTATAACGAGAATCTTTTTAATATATGTCCCTAAATACCTCTGTTCTGCGGCAGTATTAAGCTGGTTAATTCCTTCTTTGGATCTACCCGTTTTTCCTGTTTTTGCTTCTATAATAGTAAATTGATTTTTATGCCGAACAATAAAATCAATTTCGAGCGCACCGCCATGCTTGATAGAATTCTCGACCTCATCAAAGATGCTGTTTCTTTTAGCTTCTTCAAGTATTTTGCTTAATGTATTTTCAAAATCATTCTTTAAATCTTCTTTATTATATTCACCCAAATATATCCGTAAATACTCATCAATAGTAATATTTTTACTAACCTCAACTTTTTCCACCGTTAAATCTGTCATCAGATTATATGGCTTGAAAGCATATTGGTAAGCTATACTTTTTCCACCCTCGCTCTGTAAATATACAAAAGGCATTTTCATTTCAAGAGCAAGAGAATAAGCAGCCAGAGCCATCGGTTTAGTTCCGCCTGTTAAATTAAAAATAATCTCATTACGTTGAGCAAATATTTCTCTTATCTCTGGAAGTATTTTAACAATGTCATACGGATCATTAATCTTTATAGCACTTGTCTTGTTAGGATATAACTTTCTAATCTTTTCACAAACTTTTTCTGTAAATGCGGTGTAAGCCAAAATGACCTCATCTGGATCAATATGTTTTAGCATCAAAAGATTAGGCAAAGGCTGCTCGCCAATAAGGGAAAGCATTGTTTTCATAAAGTATCCCCCCAACTATTTTCATAAAGATTTAAAATACCCATACCCCACGGCTGTTTTTCCGCCGGCCCCAATATTATTCAGCGCCTGCTTCAGCCAGTCTTTTGCTTTTTCTACGTCTTCTTTATTGCCGTCTAAAGAAGGAGCAAGGGCAAAACGAAATTTACTGCCGCTGGCCACGGTAAGAAAAAAAATAGGGTTAGGTGAAAGGTAGTCAGCTGGCGGAATAAATTTCTCCTTGCTGCTTTCGTAATACTCTTTATAATGCACATTCATCACATCTAATTCCAGTACAGGCCAATCCACTGGATAGGCATCAAAGAAAATCACTGCCCCATTTTGCTTTTTTGCCTTTTCATCTTTACTTTCCGAGCCAAAAATGTGCAATATTTCCTCTATCCCTTTTCCCTGCCATTGTTTGGCCCAGGCCCGGACAATTCCCTTTACCGAAGGTCCAGGTAAATAAGGGACACCTGCCACCGGGTCAAAAATAAAGCCAGTCTCCATGGGATGCGCTGCGCCCAATCCGGAAACAAACCGCCAGGAGGTTTTAAAATCAATTATTTGAGCACCAATACATTTAAAAAGAATGTCTCGCCTGTAATTGTGCTTTTCAAGCAACTCCATAAAAATCTTCCCTTTATTGTAAAACTCAATAAATTTTTTTAAGTAACCATACTTTGCTGAATTTCCCCCGTCAGTTAGATCATCCTTCCAGGCATCTTTTTCCTTGCCCCAAAAAAACGGGTATTTGGCAAATACAAGACCGGGATGGGCATCACTCCATTTATCCAGGAAATCTTGGTTCTTTTCAGAATAAAGCCCCTGGTACAGAGGTAACATCCAGCGGATGATATTTTCTTCTATTTGTTTACTATTCAAAGCTTTTTCTGGTTTTTGTATCTTATTTTTTTCTATTGGACGGTTGTATTTTTCAGCCAGTTTTTTCTTCCATTCCTCCATTTCACTCATTCTCCTTCTTTAAAAACTCCTTCTTTAAAAATGCATCAGCAAATATTTTAAGCCAGTTAAAAAAGGTTAGAGTCTCCTGTTGGGCATGACTGTATTGAATACGATCGCCTTTTATTAAAAGTTCAATTAAGCTGGTCTTATTATCATTTCCTACATTTTTGTAGATTTTTCTTTTGTTCACCAACCATTCTTCAATTGCGCCATAAATATCCTCACATGAAGGCTTCTTTTTTGCCAGCAAGAAGGCCAACGACTGTCCCAGGCCGTTATTGCGGATCATTACCGGCAACTGGACAATATAACGGTAATACTCTTCTGAGTCTTTTTTTTCCCAATCCTTTACTTTTTCTAATGCAAATTTGGCTCTTTCTTGTTCCAGGGTGGTGTTCATTTCCTTTTCCCCCCTTCGTTTAACTTAAAGGCAGGGAAGGATATGTAGCACCAGCCCTGCCCCACTGTTTCGTTGCCGCCTACTTGTAAATACTGAAGGGAAAGCTCTTTCGCAACAAAACTTAAGACTTCGTTAGAATCTTTTAAGCCACTTTGGTTGTCATCACGTGGGTTTAAGGCTAAGAGCCAGGTGTAAAAAAGGCAGTCCGGCGGCAGGGATTCTTCGTACCAGAGGTTCTGAGAAATTTTTTTATCATCAAGCACGATCCGGGCGTTAACCGCAGTAGCATTTTCCGCTAGATAGGCAAAGTCTTTATCAGAAAGAATCACCAGATATTTTTTAAACCGTTCGTTGTAAAATTTATACGGTCCCTCATAAGGGAAAATTTTTTTTGCTAACCAATCAGCTACCTGGGTAGCATCCCCGCATTTTTCAAAAGTTAAATCTTCAAGAATAAGAGGTTGTTCTACGTCTACATTATACCAGGCTTTTCCCTCATCGGTTTCGAAAGAAATGCCTTCCAGCCCATTTTGGTACCCGGCTGCGGCTAAATCTCTTTGCAGCCTTTGTAAAATTAAAGGGCAGGTTATCCAGAAGAAGGGCGCCTGCAGGGAACGCACAGGAAAGGCCAGAAGGCGTGCTTCCATCACAGTCAAGGCGCCGCCGTGAAGATCGCCTTCTTCGGGGCCAAAAACCGCAGCAATCTTTTTTTTCCAGATTTCTCTTTCGGTGTTTGAACTATTGCCAGCTTTGCTCATGGCAAAACTTTTAAGACTTCCTTTTAAACTGGAAGCCTGGATAACAGGATGCCTCGTGTGTCTTTCCCGTTGTACAGGAAGGTCAATAACCCCTGTACTTTGCCCTGTTCCCGGATGCAGCGGCGTCTGCGTATATAAAATCATCATCCGAGCGTTGTTATACATACTTCCACCCCCCAACCACGCAATGTCCGAATCCTATCCTTGTTTGCCGGCCGATTTTTTTACCATGCAGTTTTTTCATTATTTCTCCCCCTTTGTGTTTTTCCGTTTCAAAATAATAGACACTCCCTGCCGGAACATATTTAAGCAAAGGCTTAGAGCAATTGGCAGCCATATCCCATCCTCCAATCATAACCGGTTTTCCAATGCAGGCAGAAACAAGCCTTACCTGAATACCGTTCAGGCTTCCCTGATAAGTTTCCTGGTTAATACTATCTGGGAGCCACCCCAGGGCAAAAAGAGCAGGCTGGAGTAAAACCAGCTTAAAACAACCTGTGTCATCAATGTGATTTTCAATGTCTTTATCTGCAGGAAAATTTTCTACCGTGTCGGGTAAAATTATGTATCGGCTGGCTCTTCCCTCGCCGCCAATACCAATGAATCCTTGAGGCAAGAAGTCTTCTTTGAGTCCTGTAATTTTTGCCCACAGGCCCGTTTCTTCTTGCAACCGGATAGCATTGATGAAATAAAGGTGTCCCTCCTTTGTTGTTGCCTTGCTCATGTCCCGGCCAATTCCGGCTCGATATTCAGTATCCCATAAATCTTTTCCGGACCAGACATTTCCTTTTTCAACCTTTCCTTTCAGGTAATCTAGAAGACCTGCCTCATTAACCAGCCCATTTGCAGGTTCAAACTCCTTATTGCTTACGCTTTCCGGTGATTGGGGGAAAAGCAAACCTTTTAAATCGCAGTTAATCGGCTCTTTCCTAATTTCCAAGCAGAAGTATTGAGGGATGCTTTCTTTTTCCTTCAACCTCATCCAGTCCAGAGGGGTTGGGTAAAGAACCACCCAGTTTTCCTGTTCCTTTTTAGCCAGGTACGGGCCGTGTATTTCCATCTGGCCTTCTTCTACCCCGGAAAAGGGGCCGCCTATTTCCTCCGGAACAGCACATTTACCCATTTGAGGACAGCTCAGGCAACCTTTTTCATAAGTTTCAAAGCGCCCGCATCTATCAGAAAGCACCTTGGAACGGATAACTCCCTGAAAGGTTTGCGGGGTAGGGGGAAAGAACCCCCTGGCAAAGTGGTCTTCTCCTTGATTAAAAGGTTTCCCGTCGCGAAAAAATAAAACATCAACTGGTTCCAATAATATCTGCATAAGGCACCTCCTGGCTGATAAACCTGATAAATAAAGGGCCATCCAAATTCAGTCTTTTTTGCTCCTTCTCCTGTGAAGAAATAACCATGTAAAATATACGTGCCAGTTCTTCTGCTTTTGCTCTGTCCAATTTAGGTTCCCGGCTTTTAAGAAGCGCTGCCGTTAGAATGCTTTGCAAATCGTCATTTCCCCAGGTTATTTCTTTTAAAAGAGATAAATCACGAAACCTGTAAAGAAATCGGTTTGGGTAATTTTTAAAATCCTTTCGAAGCTGTTCAAGATGTATTATATCTTTCCATTTTCTGCTGTAAGTTAAAATCGGGCCGTTGCGCTTCCAAACCCGCAGGGCAAAGGCATCTCTTCCCGTCTCTTCCTTGGCCACGCTATTTAAAAGTTCATGAGCATCCTTCAATAAAACTCCCAGTGGGGTTTTATGGTGAGCATATACAATACCGGCGCTGATGGTGGCTTTTTCTTGAATCTCCAAGGGCGTTCTTTTGTCAAAGGCATTTTTATATGCTTTTGCTATTGTTTTTGCGCAGGGTAATGCTTTGTCTACCGGTAGAAGCGCCAGTACGTCATCACCGCCGGCATAAATCAGCTTTCCGTGGTACCCCTGGATAATCTTGGGCACTTCCTCAATGGAGAAATCTACCAGAGCCTGGGAAATTTTTGCTGAATCATGGGTAAAACCAGAAAGGAGTTTGCCCATTCTATCCCCATCCATTACGAGAAGGGCAAAAAAAGCAGAAGGTTTTTCAATTTGCCATTTCTCTTTCATGGTTTTTGCAAAATCAGCAGCAGCTTTTCTTGCTTTTGCTATCGTCAGGTCATCTTTTTTACCAGGAAATTCGCTCTTGACAAAGGATTCCTTAAACAGCCATTCTCCGTCAAGGCGTAGAAATTTTTCAATAACCCCGAATTCATCCCTTTCAACCAGTTCTTTCCAGTGAGGAAAAGCATTAATTAAATCACTAAAAGGAAGTTTCGCTTCCTCCATGACCTGTACATATTTTTCAACTTCTTTAAGAATATCCTTGTGTTCTTGCGATTTTTTAATTACTACTTCCTTCCAGGTCAAGGTTGCCATTGTGGATACAGACGGGTAGTGCTCTGGAACTTTCCAACGATATGGCTGTTTCACTGAAACTAAGCGTTTAACTGTGCATACGGCACAAAGCCTTTCAGCGCCATCCGGACGAAAGGTTAAGGCATGGTTCCCGTTAACTTTTTTACTAAATCTGTTCCAGTACCTTCGTACTTCCTTCTTATCTGCCTTAGCCGCGTTACCGAGCACCTGCCTTTCTCCGCACTGGGTGCATTTCTCACCAGGTTCCTGCAACTGGCAAAAATTACGGATATTCTTTCTGACATCTAAAAGTCGGGGCTGATCACCAACAACCCAATTGATTTCCCAAAAATTTTTAATCTGTCTGTCCCATATTTTGCTAAACTCATTGTTTATTAGTTTGCATACTTCTTTATCTAACAGCTTTTTGACTTCTCCGGCAAGATTATTCCAGGCATCTTCCAAAGCCCGGGCTGCTGTCCGGGCTATATCTTCTGTCTTTTCTTGAGTTACGCTGGCTTCAAAGCGGTTGGGCAGGCTTCCAACTTCAATAAACCTCTTTTCTCCCCCATTTACACCTTGTAATAAGGGGTCTTTCACTACTTCTGGAAAGACAATTGCCCCTCCTGCATCCTGAATGGCCTTTATGGCTATTGCTGCCAGGTAGGACAGCAAGAATGATCCCGAGAACAGGTCCATAGTTCTCCTGGCCTGGGAAACGAATCCCTGCACCGGCCCAAAGGTAAAGTGAAGCTTATTCACAAAATCACCTCCGGCAGAGATTTCGGTTTTAGTTCCTGATCACAGAATTTTGTTAAAATATCGCTATCCGCCGGTTCTAAAAAGTGTTCCTTTTTTGTTTTTGCTCTTGCTTTAATTTTTTCACCCGTCTTAAGCAACGGGGCTTTCAACAAGGCAAAAAATGGATGATATTTATCGTCTATTTTTACAATCCGGATAAATAGCGGAGAAGCACTGCGGTTATGTTCTTTCCCTTCAAAAGTAGCTTCCGGAGTTTCATATTCTGGTTTTCCATCCTTTTTAACACCAATTTGCTCTTTTAAGGAGTTATAACGAAAAGTTAAAGGAAGTCCAAAAGCAACTCTTTCCGGGCATCTTGCTAAAAGGACCGGCGGGGGGTCAATTACACTGCGGCCATATACTTTTGCCAGGTGCGATTTCACAATATAATAATCAGTGTCATAATCGTTTAAATTCCAGCAGTTTCGAAAAGCCTGCAGGGTCTTCCCCGCTTCGTTTAAAGCCAGTTCCCACCCTTCAAAATCCTGATTTTTATTAATACGCCTTTTCGAAAATCCTTCCTGGAACAAGAAGAAGCGGCTTCCGGTACCTAAAACAGTATGATCTTCTTCAACTTTTTTTGAAAACCACTTTTTCAATTTTTCCAAGCCCTTCTGGAAAATTTTTAGCCATTCTTCCGGTGTCCTGGCGCCATGAGCAAAAGGTAGCTCCTCAAGTTCAGCCCATTTTTCCCCTTCTGATACCGACCACTCCTGTAGAGCAAAGGTGCCAAATCCGCGCCGTGAGCGGCTGCCCAGACCACCAATATGGCTTAGAAGCCACCACGCAGCAAGGGTAGCTTTGTGTCGGAAAGCAACGCTTACTTTTTCTTCATTTATGTCCTTTTTGAAAGCCAGGGAGACCTCTATATTTTTCCCAACTGGAATAAACCTTCGCACCCTGCGCTTTCTGCCACCCAAATCTAAACTATATCCAAGATAATTAATCCCAGAACCTTTATCGGTAAGCAAGCCATATTTACTGCTATTCCAGGTTTCTTCTCCTTTTATCAAATCTTTTATCTGCATTAAAAAGGCTGCCTGGCCCTCGCCTTTTCCTGTCCCGCCAAAGATTCTGCTTTCATTTTGCCTGTAGTCTCCGTCAATTGCTCTGTACCAAAACCGCATTGCCCCCTTAAAGGAAGAAATTCTTGTTTCTGATTCCCCATCTATTTCTGCTCCAGTAAGAAAAAGCGGAGTAACAGTACGCAGTTTAACCATAAGTTTACTCATAACAACACCTCATTTAGAAAATCAGGTCTTTATAAGAATTTAAAATATAAACTTACCTAATTAAGTTTAAATAAACTTTTTTGTTCTTTTTAACAAAGCGTTTAATACGAAAGCTTTATTATTTAATCCATCACTTCCTTTCTATAATGTTTATTTTTAGCATAAAAATAAATCATCCTCCTAAGATTTTTCCCCTTATTTTAGTAGGAATTTTTCCCTGCTTGCCTTCATTTCTTTTCTTTTTCTCCCCCTTCCAAAGCAAAATAAATTGCAAACTCAGCCACCAACCCAGCACGACCTATTGCTACGTCGTCACGAAAGCCGCGCCATTCCCGGAATTTGTCGTAAATGCTGGTGAACTGGTTGGTGACGGTCTTCTCACTTTTGTTTAGCCGGCAGGCAATGGCGGCGCTGTCTAAACCTTCACAGGCCAAGCGCACCACCTCCCGCTCTGCCGGCGTAAGCTTGTATTCGATAAATTCCCGTTTGCGCTGCCATTCTTCCCTTTGCCGCATCATTTTCTGGAATTGGATGGCCTCCCAGGGGTTTTCCCGCCGGGCCAGTTCGGTTAGGGCCGGCGACACCGCACTCCAATGTAAAACGGGCACCGGAACCAACCAGGTGCGGTCCCCGGGTGAAAAATGCATCACTCGCTCGTTCCCCGGCCGCCAATCTTCGGAAAGCAGATACCAGAGGCGGTCATCTTCATCAAATAAAAGCTGGGCTGTCACCATTCCGTATATGGCCATGGGCTTGCGTCCCCCGGCAATGCAAAGGTGAATCAGGTTTCCGGCCCGCTTTTCGGCCAGCACTACTCGGTAAAGGGTTTGCAACAGGGCGGTGGCCTTTTTTTCGTTTATGATGTCTGCCACTGGCTCTTCTTCGTCGGTTACGGGTATCGTTCGGTAGTCGCAGGCACCCGGCAAGGCAAACTCTTGTGCCAGCCTTTCCAGAGCCGGCTGCACTACCTTCCCTACCGTATGCACCATAATCACCTGAGCAATAGGGTATCCTTTTGCTTTTAGTAAATCCAGGGTCAGGGTAACCACCTGGGGTTCCACCCCCAACGTAGCCACCAGAACTTGTTTGCTCACCGTTTTTTAATTTCTCCTTTTCAAACACCCTATTCAAACGTCATACAAGAATGAATCCAAAAAACTAAGATAGGAGAAACGTCTGTAATTAAGACAAGTGTTCTTTAAAATTTCAAGGTATAAAGGTATAATAGACCATATTTATCTATTTCTTGCTAAACGATAAAATTCCTTCCGTAATATGAAAAATTACGTAGAAATTTTAAATAAGCTGTTATATTATAAAATAAAAACCCTGACAAATTTGGTCAGGGTTCTGGATAAGTTTTTTATTTTCAGTTCTGTTTAGGAATGCACTGAATTATTTTTTTCCAGGTGTTGAAATACGTAATAAGGTATTCCTCCGGAATCACAGAGGTATCCCCTTTCGAAGGACTTCTTTTTTAAGGGAAGAAGAAGCATCTTCTTCACAAACAATACTTACCACAAAGGGCCGGGATAAACGCTCTGCTTCAAGAAGCATATCCCAATATTTGCCTTGAAAACCCACCAAAAATAAATCAAGGTCGGAATGTTCCGTAAAACCGCCCCAGGCCAACGAACCATATAAAAATATATCTTTCACCCGGTATTTTGTCTTAATCATTTCAGCCACCTTTTGGACGTAGGACCAGGCTGTTTTAAACAACTCCTGTTCTCGTTCTGCTTTGTTTTTTAATAAAAATTGATGCACTTTGATAAAATCTTCAGATAGACTTGCCTCCTGAAACATGATAGTATCCTCCAAAATTTATTATAATTCTTATTTTAAAGCTAAATCAAGTTTTATATCTTTATATTATATTTAAAGAAATACTTGCTCTAAAAACGCATTTATATCCCGAAAACCTGATACTTACCCAGGCCAAAAACGCCACCCTTGCCGACGTGTACCAGTTCGCCTAGCTTAAGCAAGGGCCAAAAATCATTTACCGGTCCTTTGTACACCGCCTCCCCAATTAAGCCCCCCAGCTTCATTTTTATACGGTGGCGGGAGGAATAACGCTCCCAGTCGGACCAGACAGTGTTGTTTTCTATCAGGACAACTTCTTCGGCCCGTTTAATAATGCTTACAAAGTCCTCCTGCCACTGTTGGCCGTGGTAAAAATAATAAAGGGAGGAAACTTTGCGCAAAAGGTGCCGGATAAGAATATGGAATTGGGGTTCTTGGACCAGCTTTTCTTGGTAAATAAGCCGGGTGGGGTTTAAAAATTTAACCATAGCCTGATATCGTAAAGGTTGTTTTGCTACCATGCGCCAGATTTCTTGAGCAGTTATTATATTTTCCTTGGCCCGCACTGTTTTATCTTGCCCATAATAAATAATTTCTCTTTCTTGCTGTCCTTTTAAGGCTACCGTGGCAATTTCTTTTACGCTAAAGGGGCGGTGCCCCTTGCCCATCCCCACCCGGCCTAATTCTTCCAGGGTAACAATAAAATAAGGCAAGAGATTTTTTACCCGACCAAAAAGGAGAAGTTTAAAACAAAGCGTTTCCCCAGGAAGATATTCTGTCTTTTGCTCCAGCGGCGGCTCCAGTACAAAAGGGCGGGGGATGTCGGAATAATTGCGCAGTGCTTCTGCCTTAGGAGGAGGGGAGGTTTCAAAAACAAAGTGGTAAGGACAATTTTCTTTAAGCAGGCAGTCCCTACAGGTTTCCTTTCTTTTTACGCAAACCAGTTGTTTAAAAACCTGGGCAAAGCTCCCCCTCAAGGTGGAACCCTTGTAAGGAGGTAAAACCAAACCCTGCGGGCCGGCTGCCAGGACAATTTCGTATCCGGTGCAGGAAAAATCTTTCGGGCAGTTAATGAGCATGAGAAGACCTCCCAAAAAAGAAGTATGAATTTTTGCAGGGCATTTCCATTACATAAATCACCGCTATATAAATCACCACGGGATTCGGTCCAGGTAAAATTTGGGTAAAAATAAATCTTTAACATAAAATTCATCGTTTTTATTTAGAGAAAAACCATAGCAATCAATTTCGTCTCTTGTTTGACCTTTGAGCAGGATATAGCGCATTGTAACGGCCAAAATTTGAAACTCTTCAAGTTGCTCAAGGTCAGCCGGTTTAAGCTGAAGGTATGGAGTATGACACTTTTTCTTGCTTTGTTTTCCTTTAACAATGGAACTTAAGCGCATAACCTGGAACATTGTCCGCTTTTTTCCCATGGAAAAAGTCTGGTTACTAAAAAACGCCTCCAGTTCTTTTTGCTCTGGAGAAAAAGCCCAGGTTAAAAGCTGGTGCCCGGGTAATATTCCCTCGATTTTACCATAGGTAGGAACAAAATAAGCACGCCCGTTGCCTCCCGTACTTGGGTAATCTTCATCCACAACATTGAAATCATTTTTATCGACTACTCCCTGCTGCTTTGCCAGTAACTCGTAACGAGGGTTAATAAAAACTCCTGGTATAAACCAGACAGGTTTGGCCTTTAGATCATAATCGCAAAAGAAATAATCTTCACTGCATGTTTTTTTTGCATCCAACTCCAAATCAATAAACTTGCCCGCATGACGCCAGGCTGCCCCTCGGGTCAAACTTGCATATAGCGCCTCGCTGGTGACAAACATGTGTGTATGGTATTGAGAACCAAAGTCAGAACTGATATGTGTAAACCGGCCGCAGTTGCGGAGGAGCAGAGCTCGTGCATAAAGCATTACATCCACCTCACATCTTCTTTCTGTCTCTTGCCTTTCTACCACCACCCAATAAACTTGCCTCATTGAGGGCATTAACATAAATGTCAAATTCGCTCTTAAGCTTTTTTGGGACTTCCTCAATGTCTTCTCCTAAGATGGTTATTGGTGCTTGTGCTATTGCTTCAAATCTCATTTTATCCTTCAGGCTCGATAAGCTGCTATTTTCTAACCATTCCAACATATTTAGCACGGAAAATATTGGATACCCTGTAGATACGGCAAGAAAATTCGTTTCAAACTTGCCGTGGTTTGCCGAATATTTACCGTAACCATGCTGGTCGGCAAGTTTAACAGCAGTTAGATAGCCTGCCACATCTAATAATGTAGGACTTTCTATAATGGTAATGAACGGGAAGCAGGTGCCAGCCTTTACATATTCGTAACGGTGGAATGATGCCTCACTCCGTTCCGTACTAAGGTCTTCGCCCACCGTATTTCCTATTGCCATTTGCTCTGGTGAATCGTCAGTTTGAATGCATTCAGCAGCGTCTTCAACAGAAAAGGTATCAAAATAACGGATACGTGAAAACGATGCACCCCTTCCTGCCTCCAGACCGCCAAAAAGGGAACAATTCCAACAGGCAATGCATAGCTTGTCAGGAATAGTGCAGTCTTTACCAAATTTTTCACTAAAGAAATCTTGCCAACTGGGAGCAGACAAGGCTACTTCACTGCTTTGCTCTTTTCCATTCTGTTTAAGTTGCAAGTTTTCCACCATTTCACGGAACAACGCCATGTGCGCCCGCCGTTCAATACCCTTTAACTTACGCCCGATAAACTCGGCCCGTGTTTTACCCAACAAGTCAACTTTGTCCACATAGGTTTCATTTGAATAACCAGCGTGGGAAACAGGGAGAAAGCGGCTCGTTGCTGTTTTTATGCCTGCAATCGTCACAACCTGACGGGTGTAAAAAGCCTGAGTGATTTTTACTGTTTTATTGCCTTTGGTAATTTCACGCGGTGTTAAAGTTTGTACATCTGCCAATGCGTCAGAAAATCTTTTCAGAATGCTCATGATAAAACCTCCTCAATTTCTTTTAATTCCTCAGTTCCCGCTTCTCTGGTTGAAACAACAGGTTCTTCACCACTTAATACCTTGCGGTAATAAGCAGCATTGCCAATAAGACTTGTTATCGCGTCGTTAATGATGTTTTCCCATTCATAACTATAAGTCTCTTTTAACTTTTGGATTTCCGTTTTAATAGAGTCAGGCAAAGCCTTTTTTATGAATTCAGGTTCAATGGCTTTAATATTACCCCGATGTTTTCCACAATAGGCGTTTACAAGTACACGACGGGGATAAAGGTAATTAAAAACCCGGGCGTAAAGACTTGCGTGAAGGTGCTGCAGATTTGCTTTCTTATTAAATATCTCTTTATGCTCCAATAACCACTGCCGTAAAGTTTCTATTACAAGATAATGTTCCTCTTTACGATAGGGTGATTCACGTAATATCCTGCTTTCCCACTCTTTAAAGCCGGCCTCGACATCGTTATAGCGCTGAATGCTGCCGAAAAGCAGGCGCGAGTATTTTTCAAATTCATTGGGCTTTGCCCCCAGGTAACGCGGCAGCAAGCCTAAGTTATCCAACACATAGAAGAGCTTTGGGCAAAAATCATCCAGTTCTTTACGGTCGACTTGCAAGGCCATGTTATTCCACCTCCTGAAGTTTTGAAAGTTTTTGAATGAACCTTGTGTATTCGGTTAGATCATACGCTTTCCAGTCCGGACGGTAGCTGCCCGGTAGCCGTTTATAATTACCTTTGGCTTGTCCCAGAATTGCGCTATCACGCATTACTGCAGAAAATATTTCCAGCGGGTCTTCAAGTAATTTTTCAGCAAGGATTACTTTTTTTACAAAACCTCCACTTCCCGAATCCCAGATAAGTTTCCATGCCAGTTGAGTAATTACTTCATATTCATTCAAAGCCTTTTGAACATTTATGGGTTTGTTGCGGATATAAAATGTATCTCGCTGGAAAGATTCGGGTGCAAGTACGGGTAGTGACTGGTAATAAAACGGTCCATCGCATCCGCATAACTGATGTAAAAAAGAAAGCACGGCAGTAACTGTAACACGGCTGTCGGAGAAGCGGCGCTGGGCAAAATCATGTTCCTTTGCCTCACGCGGGGGACGAATTTGGGGCAGCACAAAGAGAATCATCCGGTAGCCACCCATACCAAGCCCGAGGACATGTCGTTCTACTTTTGTTTCTGAAAGCTGGATATTTAAAAGCGCGTCCAGGGAACAATTTTCTGCTGGAACAGGCGAGGTACCCGTTGCTTTTAACCAGGGACAGGCCGCATAAATATTTTCCTCAACTCCGGAAAGAGAGGTCTGCGATTGCTCCAATTCCACCTCCTTTTGAACAAGCTCTTTTGCTAACACCTGCTTTTTCCCGGCATCCGGCTCACGGTCACACCTGGTTTTTAAATCTTTCACCTGTCTTGCCATTTCACGGTGTACCTGTTCAATATTACGGTGTTCCCGGACCAAATTCCAAATCAGGTCAATACGACGGGCAAGTTCAACCACTTCGTTATCATTATGTTTGCCGTAATGAAAAATCAGGTTGTAAGTCTTGGGAACCTGGGGTTGGCCAACAGCTTCTGAACCAATAAGTTTTACCATCAAATAAGTACAAATAGCACAGCGCAAGCAACTTTTGGGGTTTTCCGCATCTTTTTGTTTGCTTGACTGGTTATGAAATTTATGAGTATTTTGCCCCATCAGGATGCTTTTATCTTCGGCTTTAGATTGCCTTGCCCCACAAACGCGACAACTAACGTCCACCATTTCTTTAGAACAACTCAAGGATTCATAGCCAATCCAAACACCTTCTAGGATTTCTGTAACAAGAACTGATTCGTCATTAGGGAAAAACTTACTGTTTACATAAGGTATCAACCATTCAGCAGGATGAGTATCTACCCTGGCGCCAAGATTAAGAACAGCTTTCTTTAACACTTTTTGTAACTGAATAGAAGAAAATGTTCGACCTCCTTTTTGTTTAAGAGAATCTTCGATTATTTTTTTAACGCTTGCTTCATCATCTAATTCTACCTCATTACTTAAAGCCAGAGCATTTCGCAAATCCTCTTCATTTATCACGTTATACCTTAACATTAGCCGGGCAAGGAATAAATAAGGGCCTTGCATTTCTGCTCCATCGTGGCTATAGAAAAAGGCAAGGTTTGCCATAATGGAAGTAGGGTTGCGATCAAATGAACTTTTTTCAATCTTCCGAAGGAGCGAGGACCGAACTGCCTTTTCTAAGCATTTGGCATATGCTTGCGGCATAATAAAGACAGGGAAAGGCTCTACATTTGCCTTAACAAAGTCTAACATTGTCTCAAGTGATCCATAAATTCCCCTGGTTTGATCCTCGTCACCAAAGAATAGATCAGGCAGCTTATTTTTAACCTCGTTGCGAAATGCAGCTTTTAGTTGTACTTGTGCTACGTAAGGTTTTGTAAGCAATAAAAAGTAATAATTTTCTAAGTCGTTCGCAATGAGCTCTATTTTCCCGAAATTGTTTTTGTCAATTGCCCGGACAAATGCCTTGCTCAAAAAGGTATTAAACAAAATATTGCCCAAAAATACCTCCTCACGCTGGATAACAGGAGAAAAAAAGCGAATGAACATTAATTTTTCGCCATTAGTTGCTGATTTTTCCCAATAAACAGCCTGACGTAATACACTTTCAGCAACATCTTCCGCCGTAATAACATTATGAACTCCCAATTTGTTAATTGCTTCTTCAGCCTGCTCACGGACAATATCTCCAATATAATCCATTATATTAATCCTCCTGCTATTAAAATGATTAGATCACGCAATCCATAAAGACGCGGGTCGTATTTGCCAATACCCTCCTCTAAAGTCTTAATTACTTCGTCTTGAAGCAGCAATTTGATTAACTCTTGTAATGATTCAGCGCAACAAAAAAGGTCATTGATATCGCCAATGCGCTGCTCATAGCAAAAAGAACCAAGCAAATCGGCAATAATAATCAACCCGCCCAGGGGGTGATAATCAAAAAGGAGATCAGCCAGAGTAATACGCCTTTGCTCACCGTAATTAAAAACAGTCCATTCCCGCCGGATGCGGGGAAGCACCTTTTCGTTTCGTTGCTCGATCGATAAGTAAAATAAACCGTGATGAGTTACAGCAAAGGCCAGGGTATCTTCAAAAGAAATTGGTTCCGTAAACTTGTAATTGAGTACGTTTTGTAGATGATTTTTAATTTCTTCCTCCGACTCTCGAATTAATTGTTCAAAGTCCAAAGTGCTGGCCTAATGCTTAACCCGCCTGGAGGGTAAAGGCTGGCCGTTACAAGCTGCTTTTAGCATTGCTTGAAAATCACTATCCAGCTTGCCAATATCGTGAATAAAAGTACCAAACAGCAATTGGTCACGTTTTTGCTTGGGATAACCATCTGGCATCAGCCGCCGGTCGGTTAAAATCCGGCAGGCAATCTTTAAGCAATCCATTAAGTGCCCGTAAAGCGTTTGACCGCCATGGGCTGACTTACCCAGGTTAGATTTAAACTTTTCGATTAACATAAGCTAATAGCTCCTTATAAGCAGAAAAACACGCCCCGGTTGTTTTTTCAAGAATTACCATTGCCTTGCCCGACCATTCATGGCCAACCCAGTCATAGTAAAGTTCTTCCCAATTAGCAACACCCGCATCTTCAAACAATTGGCGTATATCTTCGGTGTTTGTCCAACCCCATAGCACTAGGTAAGTTTGATTGGGGATAAACAAAGGGTTTTGCTCGGAATCGCACACAGGTTCAGGATTCGGGACTTCCCGGTGAATGCGCTTCAGGTAAACATCGCCGTAAAGGAGAAGAAAATTACCCTGGTGCCACCTGGTCCAATCACCCTTTTGTCCAAAATAATCAAACATTTTTCTGAGATATTCCGAACCTGCAGCCAACTGGGACCAAACGTGAAATTTATTTTCTGCCCAGATAAAAATGTGCCGGCTTACCTTTAAAGTCTCTTCCAGGTCCACAATCACCTCAAATTTTGCTGGTTGGAAAATCAGGCTCGTAAGCCACATCTTCGCCCGGGCGACTTCGAACGGTGAATCCGTGGAGGTCAGATTTTCGTTACCAACATAACGAAGCAAGTAAAAGGGATCCTTGGTTACCCCGTCCCGCAGAGAAATTTGCGGCATTGTGCTGCGCAGACCGTAACTAAATTGGATGTTGGCTGCACGCAACTGTTCAGCATACGGTTTTGCATTTGCCAGTCCGGGCATTCTGTTAAGTCTTTCACCAATACGCCCTAACTGCTCATTAACCAGATAGTGGCTGGCATCAAGCAATTGTGAACCCGTTGCATAATTACGGTGAGGAAATATCTTTGTTATTCTGGTTGAAAAGTCCTCCCGGCTAATTTTGCAGTTGTCAAGATCATTAAGCGCTACGTACGTATCTCCGCTTACCAGAACAATAACCTTTCCTCCTTTTCCCTGCCGGCCAACCCGCCCGAAGCGCTGAAGAAAAGAATTACCTTCACATTCTTCGGTAATCAGGGTATCTGCATTAAAATCCACGCCCACTTCCACTGCTGAAGTAGAAACAAGCACTGCTTGTTCCAAGTCAGCAAAAACATTTATTAAACCTTCCCGGGCTTGTTTTGCCATACTTCCTGAATAGACGATAAGGGGTATGCCCATATCTTTCCATAGACCAATATGGCGACATTCAACGTCTAACTCACCTGATTCCAACCCCGACCTGATTAAACTGCGTAGTTTATCTGCCTTATCTTTTTCTACCATCCAATCCAACCAGCGAAGATAAACAGGACGGTGACTTAAACCACGCGTTGGAATTTGGGCAGGGTCGGCCTTCATTTCGAAAGCCAGCTGCCTGACCAATAGAGATGACAATTCTCTATCTATACCCCCCGACATAAAGGCATTTACCAGCGTTGCATACTCGTCAGCCTGACAATGAATAGTATCATCCGGGATATTGCTTATTTTTTCAATTATTTCGGTAATCCACTGTTCGACAATTATATTTTGCTGTTCTACTCCGTTAGTGCTTTCCAGTTGTTCACGCAATATAGCGATAATCCGGCAAGGAAGTGAACGGTTATGTAAAAGTGTCTCCCATGGTTCATTTTGGCGTTGGCTTTTTTCCCGTAAAGCATGTCTGATCCGCCAGCATTGTTTTTCTAAAATGCCCGTGATACAGGCAACCACATCTTGCAATGGGAGCTTAAGACTTATATCTTTAGGGACATCGGCAAGAACAACATCCTCTTCCTTAAACAAGCGCGCGTTCAACTCAGCAATTAGTTCCTTTTCCATACCAGATTTCTCCAGCCAGCTCGCCAAACAGCTTAATGCTACTTTCCCGAATTTCACCCGGTGCTCCGCAGGAATAATTGATGTATCTTCCACCTTGTATTTTTCAAATAATTGATGCGCTAAACGGGCCGAGTTACATACAACAAGCACTTTCCGTTGACCGGCGCCAAGCACTTCATTAATCGCATTTGCAAACTGCTCAGCCCGCTCAAAACGCCCACATGCCCGAAATTCTACCTCCACCTCATCGCACTTTGATTTTCCAATAACAAGCTCCGTGCTGGTGCTGGTTAACCTCTGTAATTCCTCTGTCGGGGTTGCAGTTAGAATGTGCAGACGTGGCGTTTTACCTAAAATTTCGGTCAGGCTCTTTATGCGCTGCCAGAAATGTTCGAAGTTTCTTAGCATCAGCCCATTGAAAAGATGTGCTTCGTCCAAAACAAATTCATCCACCTGGCATAAACCATAAATAAGCAACCCGTTATATTTTACATTCTTGCGGAAAAACCAGTATATTTCATCCGGTGTAGACAAAATTATTGGTTTAGTCAGTGCAGATATTAATTTTGAGCGGCTCATACCTCCCCGGATGTAACTAACCTCAAGACCAGTTATTTGGGCAAGTGTATCCATTACCGAAAGCTGATCCTCCATTAGGGCAACAGTTGGATAAATAAAAAGTACGCGTTGAATTAAACCCGATTGAAGCTTTGTAAAAAGGGGTACTGCTATTGCCAGAGTCTTCCCTGACGCAGTTCCGGCAACCAGAAATGTTTCTTGACCTTTTGCGACAAGATCAAAAACCCTGGCCTGGTGCCCAAAAGGGTATAAGCTCTCTTCCGGAAAGCCAAATCTTAAAGAAAAATAAGACCGAAATAAAGACAAAAAGTTTCCAGGAACGTATTCAGAGAACACGGGTGGAGTGTTGGTTACACAAGTTTTTATGCCCAAGCTTGTTCACTTCCCTATAAACCTGGAATCCACCGAATTAATTTTTTTCTCTTATGCAGGCCTCAATAATTAAAGGTTAGGAGTTTTTGCAGGTTGTGCTTTCATATATTTCTTAACAATTAGTATACCAGTAAAAAAATTTTGTGTCATGGGATTTTTCTCCATATTTCTTTAGGAGTCTTTTTCTGCGTTAAAAGTTCTTTCAGAAATCCCACAAATTCCCGTGATAACCAGTTTGCTTGTAGCTATAAATATAGCAATAAAATAAATAATAAATATAGATAAAAATTTTTGGGAACGCTGTTCAGGCAAAAAGTCAGTTTTATAAACACCCGTTTCCGACTTTAGTAAAGCATCAATAACGTGGGCATCTGTTTTGGCAAGATTACCCATAAAACCTTTCTCTGGCATAACCAAAGGCTATAAAGTAAAAAAGGAAGGTGTTTTTTATGCAGGATTTTATTCAATTGATGATTACCTCAATGGAGCTAAAGGGCTTTGCCAAAAACACTCAAAAAACTTATTTGGGACATATCCGCTGTTTTGCGGAATTTTGCGCTAACTACCCTGCATCTGCCGGGTACGATGATGTAAGGGCTTTTCTTCATCATTCTATCACCGAAAGAAAACTTAGTTTAAGCTTACGTGAATTCCGCTTATGGGGCTATCAAATTCTTTTTGTCAGCTCCGCACTTTGCAGGGAATGGAACATGTTACATGTTCCAAGAATGAAAAAGAAATAATCTCTTCCGGTTGTTTTAACTCCCCAAGAAGTTTTTCAGATCATCAAAGCTACTAATAATCAAAAAACACAAAGCTATTCTTTCTACCATTTATTCAGCCGGTCTTCGGGTCAGCGAAGCTGCTCATCTCAAAGTTTCCGATATTGACAGTGCCAATATGCGGATCTTTATTCGTCAGTCCAAAGGTAACAAGGACCGTTGTTCCATTTTGTCTTTAAAAGAATCTTTTTCTTCTTTGTAAATACTGGAAACAGTATCAACCTAAATTCTGGCTCTTTCCAGGCATTCCGGCTTCAAACCCGATTTTGTGTCCGGACTATTCAGTCCGTTTTTCATAATGCCCTTGTTGCTACCGGTTTAGCTCAAAGATGTTTCGGTGCATACCCTGCGCCACTGCTTTGCTACCCACCTTTTAAACAATGGGGCCAGTATCGGCGTCTTGCACTTTCACCTCATCAACTAAATGGTTTGTTTCTCTCCCTTGATGCTATGGAGTTTATCCGGAGATTTCTTCTTCATGTCCTTCCTTCCGGTTTTCAAAAAATCAGGTATTATGGTTTTTTAAGCAACCGGAATCAGAAAACTAAACTGCTGAAATGTTTTAGGCTTACCCGAACACCGGTTAGGCCTAAAGTGAAGCTGTTTGGCTCAAGGTGTTAATATTAAAGGTATCCGGAGTAGATATTTCTATTTGTCCATCCTGTGGGGGAAGTTGGTGCCGGGTCTTTAATCTTTTACCGGCTGCCGGGTAATATAGAGCCAACTAAATACTTCTTTTTACCATGCCTGATTTGGGGGAGAGGGAAATTATGCTCTTTTATAGGTATAAAAGTAATCTGTTTTCCTGGTTTTTACGGTTATTTTCCAAGTTTTGTGCTAAATCAAGAGGTGGAAAAAACATACAATCCCCATAGTTTCCGGTATCTCCCCGCGGCTTCGTTCAACACGGATTTGCGCAATTGCCATCCTTCCTATAACTGATACTGTATCTATTATTTGCCTTCATCGGGTACCTTTACGATTTTTCCATAAAGAAATAATTTCCAATATGTTCTTTCTTTCCCGCAGTCATTTTAATCAATTTAGCTTCAATTATATAAAAATGCGGTTCAAATAATTGTTTCATCTCTTCAAAAGATGAATAATACATTCTTGTTCCAGCAGGCATTTTTGCGCCTTCAGGAACTATTCTTAATTTTTTACCTTTCACTCCAAAATCGGGATTTTGATCATTGAAACAAACGGATAAATATTTCCCCTTTTTATTCAAAATCCCTTCAATATTTTCTACATATTTTTGTCTTTGTTCAGGCATTATGTGGTGCAAAATTGCCCATTCAAATACAAAATCAAATTCATCATTTATTTTGTCTAAATCTGCAACATCCATTGTCATAAATTTGATTTTTATGCCTTGTTTCGCCGCATTTTCTTTTGCCAGTTTTATGGCATTTTCTGATATATCTATTCCTGTTACATCAAAACCCTTTGAAGCTAAATAAATTGCATAGAATCCTTCACCACATCCAACGTCAAGAACTTTGCATGGTTTAATTTTTTCACTTTCAATTAAATGTACTAATTCTTTAGGTGGCTTGGATTCTGTCCAGGGTGTTCCTTCTTCATATACTTTTTCAAATATTTCTTTATCATCACTCATGATTCGGGCTGACCCCCTAAAATTGGACAATAAATCTTTTTTCCTAAATCATTTCACAAAATCTCATTAAATCTTGCCATAATAAGCTATTAACACCACTCCTTTTTAATATTAAACTCTAACTGGCTTTAAATTCATAAGATTATTTCTTAGCAATTGATAGCATTCATACGGGGCGAGACATTTGACGCCTGAATGAATGCGTACCTTATTATAAAACCGAATGAACTTATCAACAGTTTCATAGGCTTCTCCATAACTAAAAAACTCATGTTGCGCCTATCGCATTCCCCCTATAAAATAGCGTTAAATGATTCAATATGAGCATTTAGATTTGGTGTTTTAAGTAGGACAGGCATCTTGCCTGTTTTTGGTATCCGCTCATGTTCTATGTTTAGTTCGGTACACACCTCCTCAAAAAGATTGCCTATCAACCGTGGCCCATTGTCAGACCTTATTATTGGCTTTTGTTTTCTCATATACATAGGGGGTTGGGCTAAATAGCCAGCACTATTTGTTTTTTCTAGCAAAATCTAAGAATTCCTGCTTTTAACTAACAAAAAACTTTGTTATTTTATTTGCCTGGGTAGTACCAACATACTTGCGGTAGTTGTAGCCCTTTAAGTTTTTTTCTCCGAAAGAATATTGCCTGCTTCTTTGATAATATTGCCTGCTTCTTTGATAATATTGCCTGCTTCTTTGATAATATTGCCTGCTTCTTTGATAATGGCCAGGGAAGCCATATAATTCCCAGCCCTGTACTCTTCTGACGCCCCTATCACTAAATCAAGAGAAATTTTAAATTGAGTCATCATCACAAGCATTTTATGAAAGTCTTTATAGTGCTCGCACTGATCAACATGAGAATACCGGCCAGCCTAGGTTTTGAAAAAGCCAGCGCGCCGCCGACGATTCCTACTATCGCCAAAGGAATAACAGCAAAACCCAGGCCGGTTACCGTGGTGGCTCTTTCTACCCCAAAACTCCTCCTGCACCACCAACGAATAACGCAAATACACTCCTACCAAGCCAAACAACCCACCCAAAATACCAATTACCATTGCAGTAATTTTCATGACTACCTCACCTTCATGCTTGGATTTTTTTAATTATAAAACAAACACCCTGACATATACTGTCAGGGTGTTTGTAATATGAAATATTTCTTGTGGGCATCTTTATTTGACCTGCTTGACGTAGAAAAGCTCTCAACCAAATTAAAAAGTTATAAGAAAAAAGTAGTATATTCAAGAAAATGTTCATACCCTGATTTTCGCACAGGCTATAATTAATGGTTTCTTTGTTGAATCCTGCTGCAATTACTATACCTATACCTCAATACTCACTAACCACTCCGGCCCCAAACCCCTGGATTTGAAGAACTGCATGACATGTTCGGGATTGTTTACCCGCAAATTGTTGTCAATTTCAGGATCGGGTTCGATCTAAACCTTATGCGAAAAAAGATATAGGCATCCAATTCTCGGTAAAAAACCTTACGTCGTTCGTCATCGTCAATTAAATTAAGTTTGGCGGCTATCACAGCCCTTAACATGTAACATATAAAGGACAAGATTGCAAGCTTGTGGCCCTGCTTCAAAAAGAATTATCAAAAAGTGTTTTTAGATTTTCTTTATCATCCGGCAGGTCTTCATTTTCACCAACGGGGGCTTCCTCAAGAGATGTTTCTTCTAAATCGCCAGTTGTCACTACTGGTTCTTCCCGATAAAGGTACTTGAGGTCTAGATACTCCAACATATAACGGATCTTTGTACGCAGGCGATCATGTTTGGTTGCCTCCCATATTTTTTCCAGGTCGATGTCCGGCTCCCAGCCATAGGCCTTACTATGCAGGTCTTTTACGGCCGCCAGCATCCGGTATACTTCCCGGCCGGGCAATGTCTCTAAAGTAACCGTATTTTGCAACAGGGCATTTAACGCCCTTCTGACCAGCTCAGCTTTTTGCCGCTCTCCCTTTAAGAAAAGCTTATTGGGAACCTCTTCGATATCCTGGCGTCGTTCTCCTAACAGGATATCCAGCCAAAAGCGAGAGGCGATGCTGAAAACGGCACCGGTAGAAGTCAGCTTCTTTCCATCTTCCGGAAAAAGAAACCTTGCCAGGTTAGCGTAAGCCTCGGAACGGGTTATAAGCCCTAGCGTACCAACCAACTCAAATTCATCAAACAGGATGACCCAGCCTGCCAGGCCCCGCATTTTAAACAAATAAGCCAAAAAGCGAAAGTAATCCCAGCTATTCTCTTTAAGCCGAAAGCGCTCAATCCTGGCCGAACGCCCAAAATTAAGCTTGTTTAATGACTTTAACTGGCTAATGGGTAACCAGTTACCTGCCAGGTCACCGTAAAGCAGATACTGCTGGTAGGTGTCACCTGCCATAAGATAATTTTGAAGCACGTAGAAAATCTTGGGATGTAGTTCATTCCTGGCAAAGTCCAATAATTTTTCAGCGGTATCACTGCCGGGACGGATATCCCGCAAGATCATTTCAAACCCGGGTTCCTGTTCACCAGGAAGATAAGTTCCGGCAACAACTTTAGGGTAAACCCTATCCAACCGGTTAAAAGGAGTCTCTTTACTTAAAACCACAAAGCTTACCGCAAAGTTTTTTTGCTGGGCATAGTTAAAAACAATATTGAGAAAGTGGGTTTTTCCTTCCCCGTAGTCTCCCTTTAAAACCAGGCTGTGGTTTTCTCCACTCTCAACAGCATCCAGGTTATGTTGCACCTGCTCGATGAGTGCTTCCCGGCCAGGCGTAGAGAAAGTCTTTTTCCTCTGGAGCCATGCTGCTCTCCTTAGCTCCCAGAAGGTCGGCAGCAAGCTGTAGAATAAAGGAAAGAAAATTCCTTATTTATTAGGAGTAGCTATTTGTCACGAATCCATTCGGCAGGAAATAATAGCTACCGGATAACACCTATCAAGGTGGAATGAGCCTACGGCTTTAGATAAAACAAGAAAAAGAGAAGTACCCCCTTTTTATTATTGAGGCAGATGGAGCATAATTTGCTGGCAGCAAAGATACTTGCCTGGTTTTCCTGGTAGGATCTGACCATCTAATATTTTTCTTGTGTATTTTGAAAACTCATGTTAAAATCAATCTTGTCATTTTCACGAATTAAGGGGGTGAAAAATGTGCCTAAGATTAAGTCGGCAATCAAAAGGGTTAGAATTATTCATAAACGTACTTTGCGCAATGTCAGCTTAAAGTCCGCCCTGCGTACGGCCATTCGCAAACTGGAAAGAAGTTTAGCTGAAAATGATCGGCAAGTGATAGAGCAAAATTTACGTAATGCCCTGCGGGCTATAGATAAAGCTGTAACCAAAGGTATTCTACATAAAAATACCGCCGCGCGAAAAAAATCGCGTCTTACCAAAAAATACAATCAACAAATAAAACAGGCCATATAATAAAGATAAGAAATTTTATCAACGCATGGACTTTACTATATCCTATCATGTTTATGTTTTCAATATTGTTAGCTTATTTATGAAATTCTAACAAGAGTGTTTCTATGGCGGGGTAAAAGTCCAGTTTTCCTGTTTTAGTGCCCAGGTCTATTTCAAGTAGCCTTTCCAGGATGGCAATTATTTGTTGTTCGTTAAAAATTTTACTTTGAGCGATTATTTTGCGGGCAGCGTAAGGATGGATATTTAATTGTTTAGTTAATTCAGCTTGGGAACATCCGGAGGATGTTAGCTGCCTGGCTTGTAAAATTAAGCGAAATTGCCGGACCAGCATGGCCAAAATAACCGGGGGTGGCTGACGGTTGGCCAGGAGGTCCTTAATTCCCTTAAGCGCCTGCGAAATAAGGCGTTGGCCAAAAGCATCAACCACCTGAAATATATTTTCCTCAATTAAAGGCACCGTTAATATTCGAACATCACTTTCTTCAATTACTTTTTTGTCCCCGGTAAAAGAAACCAGTTTTTGCATCTCATTTTTCAAAAGAAACATGTTTTGACCTACCCTGTTTAAAAGCACTTCTACGATGGTAGGAGCAATTTTCTTACCTGCCCTTTGGGCTTCTCTAGTCAGCCATTTATGTAAATCCTGGCGCTTCAAAGAGGTAAATTCTATAGCCCGGCCATTTTTTTTAACGGCTTTAAATAAATTTCGCCTTTGGTCTACACTTTGGTCGGTGTTAAAAATTAAACAGGTAGAGGGTAATGGTTTTTGCAAATAATTTAAAAGTACATTCTTTTTGTTTTCAACTTCGTTATCTTTATCTTTTTCGGCAGCGTTTATTTTGGCCAAAGCAGAAAAAAAACGTGTATGCTGGACGATGACCAAACGACGTTCAACCATAACGGGAGGAGTATGGGCACAAGATATAATCCCATCCTCGTTTACTTCTTCGCCGTCTAAAACATCAACGTTAAAAGCTGCTATTTCAGGGGGCACAAGACTTTTACGAAATTCTTGAACGGCCCGTTCCCTTAAATAAGCTTCTTCACCAAAAAAAAGATAAACCGGGGCGATATTTTTTAAGCGCAAGTCGTTCATGAGATCGCGGTAATATTGCATTATTCAAGCGCCCTCTCTTCCAGCGTAAATAAACTATTTCCAGGCTTATCCCGGAATTTATTTCTTATTGTAGAGGCGTTAAATTTAACGCTTTACTAAATAATGAAAAATGCCTTGAGCGTTAAAGTCCAAATCAAAAAGTACCTGCTGAAAAACCGGCAATTGGCAATTTTTTATTCCGTATCCGGCTAATTCATCTTTAACGTAGGCGGTTATTTTTTCCTTAATGTGTTCTGCCGTCCCCCCCTTATGGAATACTTCCTGACCCATAGCTAAGAATTTTTCCACCAGCCGTAAGTTGCGGTTTAGAATAGGGACGAGATTATTCGCCTGGCCGTAATGAGTAAAAAAAACGTGCTCCACCGGTAGACTATTAATTTGCTCTATGGTTGTTTTTAAGCCCTCTGGTTTAAATTCAGGCGGGGGCATAGAGGGAAGAATATAATCAAACCCGATCGCTTTACTTAAATAATTGTATCGGACGCCTAAAGCATCGCCACTAAAAAGACCTTTTCTTAAATCATCGTAAATTACCATGTGGTGGCTGGCATGTCCTAACGTATGATAAAAAGTAAGCCGGTGATTTGGGCCAAGGGCTAATTGTTCTCCATTTACGGGGGTGTAAATACGTTCCTGGTCTATGGGAACTATTTCCTCAAAAAAAGAATTAAATTTATCCCCATAAATAGCTTTTACCCCGGCAATTAACCTGCTGGGTTCAGTCAAGTGCCTAGCTCCTCGCGGGTGCACCATAACTTTTGCCCGCGGTAGATTGGCAAGCAATGTCCCCGCCCCTCCAGCGTGGTCAAGGTGGATATGGGTAACAATAACAAAGTCTACCTGGGCAGGAGAAAGATTAAGTTTTTCTATAGCCGCTAAAATATGTTTAATCCCTGGAGTAGGGCCTGTTTCAATAAGAGCTATTTTGTTTTCTTCTTTAATTAGATAAACGTTGGTTCTTTCCGGCAGGTGCATGTCATAAACATCTATCTGGTATAAATTTTTTTCTAAAGCTACCATGGAAGACAAAAACCTCTCCTCCTTTTACTCCTTTTGCTTATGTTATTCGCCAATATTTTATTAAATCCTGCTCTGGATGTTCCTTTTTGGTCGTCTGACTGCTGACTTCAGGCAGCGTCATACATGTAAAAATCGGCGAAGCAAAGAAATATATAAGCTGCATTCAGATGTGCATAATCACCTTCTTCGAACTTCGAACCTCGAACCTTGAACCTCGAGAATTAGGCAGCCTCTTTTTTTAGCCGGGTTGTTTTTAGCCAGATATGGGTACCATCAGTAGTTAAAATTATGGCTCCATCAAGATCTGTACGATAAATCATGATTTTATGCTGAGCTAAGAGATCAAGTGTTTTTTGGTCCGGCTGGCCAAAATTATTCCGTGCCCCTACTGAAATTACGGCTATTTTAGGATTTACCGCCTTTAAAAAGTCAGCTTCAAAGTAGCGGCTGCCGTGGTGAGGAACTTTTAAAACTTGCGCTTTTAGGTCAGCCTCTTTATGTTCCAAAAGCCATTTTTGAGCCTCCACTTCACAGTCCCCGGTAAACAATAGCCTTAGTTTCCCGTAGCTTAAAGAAATCACCACCGAAGCATTGTTTAAATCAGAGCGGGTACCTTTTAGCAAAGGCAAGGGTGGATTGAGTATTTTTACCGTAAGAGCAGGGTCTAAAGGTAAAAAAGCTCCTGCTTTAGCCACTTTTAAAGGTATTTTTTTCTGGATGGCCTGGTTTAAAAGCTGGAGGTATTCAGGCGGAACCTGTTTTATTACTTCTTTTGTTGGCTCTTTATTAAGTTCTAAACCAATAGGGGAAACCACCATTAATTTTACCGGAAAGTTTTCCAGCACGGCTTTTGCTCCCCCGGCATGGTCTTCATGGGGGTGGGTTAAGGCTAAAACGTCAATTTTTCTTACCCCTAGCCGGCGCAAATAAGGTACAACCACCTTGTTTCCTGCTCCTTCTCCCTGAATAAATTCTTCCCGCCACCCTCCGGTATCTAGTAACATATTTTTACCTTGAGGGGTTTGAATTAAAATACTATCCCCTTGGCCCACGTCAATAAAATGCACGGTTAATTCTTGATCTTTATTTTTGGTGAACATTAAAGTAACTCCCAGAATAATGAAAATAAAAACAAAACTGGCCAGATAAATTATTCTTTTATTTTTAACCTTTGGAATCGCCTTTCCTTTTTGATCGCCTTCGGACCGCGAACTTCGAACCTTGAACCTCGAGAAGCGGCTTAGTAAATTTACTACCCCAAAAATAAGAGGGTACCAGGCTAAAACCAAGTACCAGGGTGGGGTAGCCACATGAATTATTCCTCCCGGAATAAGAGGTAAAAAAGAGGTTAAACCAGTAAATAACTCAATAACAAAACTGGTGTTGGCATTTATTAGGCCGGCCAGGGGAAGAGAAATTAAACCCAGGAATGAAGCACTAATCCCTAAAGCTAAAATTAAACCAGTAAGAGGGGCAGCCACAATATTAGCCAACAAGGATACGGGTTGGAGTAAATTGTAATACCAGGTCACTAAAGGTAAAGTTCCTAGTTGGGCAGCTATGGTGACCCAAACAGTATCCCTTAATCCTTTTGGCCAGGTAGAAAAACGGTTTAAAAATTGATTTAATAAGGGCCCTAAATAAAGAATGCCCCAGGTAGCGGCAAAAGAAAGCTGGAAACCTAGATCGTACAGGCTTAAAGGACGCCATAACATACTAATAAAAGCAGCAACAGCCAGGGTAGTGGGCCAATCATAGGCCCGGTTTAAATGGTACGCCCAAAGCAAAAGAAGCGCCATAAAAGTGGCCCTGGTTACTGCTGGACCCAAACCGCAAAGAAGGGCGTAAAATAAAAGGATAACCGTAGTTACCGGCGCCGTGTAAACCGGGGCCAAGCGAAGGGCTTTTAACAAGGCTAAAATTCCAGCCACCACTAGACCAACGTGGAGCCCGGAAACGCTTAAAATGTGAACAATGCCCGTCTGGCTAAAAAGGTCCCGTGTTTCACGTTCAATTTGTCCCTGGGTCCCAAAAACAATTCCGTTTACTAAAGCAGCCTGGTTTAAAGGAAGTGTTTGTTGGTTTACTTTGACCAGCTTTTCTTTTAACGTCAGGACAGCATATATAAACGGATTACCCTTTTCTTTTCCTAATTGCTTTACATTTTTGGGGTCGTTGACCATTAAAACCGTGTTAATTTTTTTCCGGGCCAGATAAGCCCGGTAATTAAACTGGCCGGGGTTGCCCGGCTCTTCGGGTTGAATAAGGACCCCGTGAGCCATAAGCAAATCTCCGTAACCATATACTGGCGCTGGTATCGGAACCCTTACCAGCACTTTACCTTTTATGTTCTGTTTTTGCGACCCTAAAGTTATTTGCCTAGCGTCTAAATAATAGTATATCCGGTCTATTCTTACGTCTGCCTCTTGAGAAACAACGCCTTGGATCGTTACCCAGTGCCCAGCGTACGTAAGGAAACCAGGATTAATCTCGGCCAGGGAAAGGTGCGTGTAAATAAAACCTAAAATTAAAAACAACAAAAATATAACCCGGTGATTATCTCGCCAGGCTAAAAAGTAACCAGCTAAAGCTATAATAATTAATATTCCTGCTCCTAAAAAAAACACCGTCAGCTTAAGGTTAAAATTAAAATTAGCCGCCAGTACTATTCCCAGCGCAAAAGCAAAAGTTAAAGCAACCAGCGGACGGGGAGTCAAGAGCTTTTTCTCCTATTCTTACCCATTCTTCTAATAAACGGTAATTAAGTCCTTTAGATTTTCAAACCGTTTTTCCCCAATACCAGATACGTTCTTTATGTCCTCAGGCACTTTATAAGGCCCATTTTTTTCCCGGTACTGAATAATCCGCTGCGCCAAGGCTGGTCCAATACCGGGTAAACTATCCAGGGCAGCCTGATCAGCCGTATTAATGTTTATTAAGCTTCCACCGCCTGGCGTCGGTTTATCCCCTCCGGCCATACTTTTTGGTGGCCCAGTGGAAAATGGTCCACCAGGACCTGTACCTGGGCTGCCAACACCTGTATTTTCTTGTTTTAAAGGAACAATTATCTTTTGTCCGTCAACAAGGGGAGCCGCCAGGTTTAAACTGTCTATGTCAGCCTCCGCCTTAAGTCCTGCTTTTTCAAGGGCATCGTTTACCCGGGCCCCTGCCGGTAAACGATAAACTCCGGATTTTTCCACGGCCCCAGTCACGTGAACTACTATTTCTTCTTTTTTTTCTTCGTCGCCAGGCATTGTTTCTAATTGTTCAAGCGCAACTTTACTTTCAGCCGCGTTGTTTTTTTGCCAGCAGGCGTATTTATACCCTCCGCCAAAAAGAATGAGCGCGGCAATAATTAAAACTATTAACTGCTGCCGTCGTTCTAGTTGGAACAACTGATCACCTGCTTATTATTTGGCTTCAAGATTTTAATTTTTAACCTTAACACGCTAGCTATTGCTAAAAACCACTTTGGTGCAATTAACATGTTTTCGCCCTCTAACCTCTAACTTCCAAACTGGGCTAGGCGTTTGCAAATGACTTGCGCTCCCGTAATGATTTCTTCTATAAGCTCTTTTACAGTAGGAATATTATTTGTTAAACCTACGGTCTGTCCACAATAAGCCATTCCAGCGTCTAAATCCCCATCCAACATTACCCGGCGGTAGTTCTCTCCTTTGATAAGGGGAAGGATTTCTTCAAAAGTAGCCCCTTTGGCTTCCATGGCCAATAATTTTTCGGCTGCTTTATTTTTTAAAGCCCGGTGGGTATTACGGATAGAACGTTCTACCAGCACGGTTTCATTTTCTTGCGTCCTTAACATCCGCTCTTTAAATTTAGGGTGTACCGGTGACTCTTGGGTGGCCATAAATCTGGTGCCGATAACCACTCCCTCCGCTCCTAACGCTAAGGCAGCAACGAAACCGCGCGCGTCAGCTATGCCCCCTCCGGCAATAACCGGTACATTTTTTATGGTATCCAATGCTTTAGGAATAAGGACCATGGTGGTCACGTCTTCCATGCCCACCGCGCCCCCGTTTTCGTAACCAACAATTGTTACGGCGTCAGCTCCTACCTCGACCCCTTTTTGGGCGTGTCTTACCGTGGCCGTTTTATGAATAACCTTTACCCCGGCCGCGCGTAATTTGGGAATAAATTCGGCCGGGCTTTTAACACCAGAGGTCTCAACGGCTTTAACTTTTTCCTGAGTAATAACCTCCACAAATTCATCGTTAGGAATGGCTTGTACCGCCGGAAATAAACTTAAATTTACGCCAAAGGGCTGATCGGTTAAACTTTTTGTCTTAAGAATTTCTTTTCTTAGTTCTTCCCCATTTTTAAATTGGGCCGAAGTAATAATGCCTAACCCGCCAGCATTAGACACGGCAGCGGCTAATTGAGCCTGCGAGATCCATAACATTCCTCCTTGAATAATCGGGTACTTAATTTCCAAAAGCTCCGTAATCTTTGTTTTAAACATATTTTACTCCTTTCTATTAAAGCAATACAGCTTCCTCAACGGCTATTTTTACCACGCAATTAACCTTACCTTTACTAGCATATTCCTGGCTGATTTTTTCAAAAAGCTCACCTGAAGTAATAAATTCTTCTACTTTACCCCAAATGCGCCAGCCCTGACGCGTGCCTGGATTTAGGCCAATAGCGGATAATTGAGGGTTTTCTTTAAGGTTGGCTATAGTGCGGGGCGACCTTAAATCAACAAACAAAACGTGCTCATCGTCAATGACACGAAAAGAACCCTTTGGAGATACATTTGGCCGGCCATTTTTACTGGCTGTGGCTACCAAAGCAGGACGAATCTCTTGGATTAACTTTTTTACTTCTTCGGAAATCTTAGCCATTAAACCCACCCTTTCCTTAAAATTTAATATTTTAAAAATATCATAATAAAAAAACTTAAGCAAGCATAATTTTACTTAAGAGTAAGGGCGATAAATTTAACGCTCTTACGAGGAACAAAACAAATTAATCTTTAAGTTTATCCGGTAAAATATAATCCCCGTATTTTTCTCGGGCCTCTTTTAACCTTTGCTTCTGTTCTTCTAATACTTTAAACACCACCGGTGGTATATCAGAAACTTTCTGTTTAAGGATGTTGGTTACCCGGTCAATCTTAGCTAAGTTTTCGGGGATTCTTACCATAAACTGTATATCATAATCCTTTTTGGCGTAATCTTGGTCAAGTACTTCTTTAAAAAGCCTTTTTAAGTCCCCGTATTTTGGAATTCGTCCCGTAGGCGTTTCAATAAACCCAACTTCCCCGTTAGCCCGCTGTTCCATCCATTTATACCAGACCTTTTTATCCGTTTTTTCATTTAAAAAATTTCCTTTTTTATCTTTTAAAAAGTAATTAATCCCAAAAATTAGCGGAGGGTGTTTTAAATCAGCCCCGAAATTTATATTTTGCTCAATATATTTACCTAAGGGTATGGACAAAAAGTCTATATTTGACATGGGATTTAATTCCCGTATCCCCTCGGCTCCCAAGGTAGCAGCCGTAGTTTCAGATTCTAATGAAGCCCCTTTGGTTATAATGCCGTGAACCCAATCAAAAGATTCTTCTACCGGGACCCAGGTATCCGAGTCTCTGCCGCCATAAACTATACCGCGAATTACCACTCCTTGCGGGTCGTCAAGCTTGGAGTCTAAATTTTCTAAAATGTTAAGGTCCAAAGTAAACCGGGCATTGGGGTGAGAGCAGGGTATTTCTTTGCCTTTGGCATCTTTCTTGCCTTTCCACCATTCACCTGAATGATTATAACCTTTTGCAGGCACATCCCCGTCCTTCCCCAGCCAGTGGACGCCTAGATCAATGGTCATCAGTACATTGGAAAAAATAACTTCACCTGGTTGCTGAAGGGCTTTCCATAATATAGGGTCATCTTTTGAGTTTATACCCTGGATGATACCAAACATCCCTTTTTCTACGTTTACCGCCCTTACTTCATCCCCCTTTTTTCTTAAAAAGGCTATATCATCACCGATAATAGTTTCTCCATCCAACATGGCGGTTGAAGTCTTACCGCAAAGGGAAGGAAAAGCACCGGTAAAATAGGTTACCCTGTTTTTAGGACCATGAATACCCATGATTAGCATATGCTCCGTTAACCAGCCTTCCTTAACGCAGCGGTTTATGGACAAGCGCATGGCTAATTTTTTAAGACCAATAGAATTTCCACCGTACTGGGTATTAACACTATAAACAATATCATCCTCTGGATCAATATAAATGCGGCGTTTATCAATATTTTTACTTACCTTGCGGGCATCAACCTCCCCCTGGGAATGAACAAATTTAAAAAAGCGGGCTTCACATCCTTGCCTTATAAATTCTTTATAGCCCGGCCGGTATAAAAGAAACTCATTATGAGCCACGTAACTGGAATCTGTAAGCTGCACACATGGCACGGAAAATTCCGAATTAGTTGGCCCCAGGCAGAAAAAACAAACGTACAACTCATGACCCTGCATAATGTCTTTAAAAATTTCTTTAATTTCCGTAATTCCTGCTTTTCTGTCCATGGTGCTGATCATATCACCTAGGTTGACCCCTGGAGGAACGAGGATGTTAGTATGCTCCTTATCTCTTCCCTGGTCGTAATAACTGTCAAAATGGATGGTGTGACCCTCAATAGCCAGCTTGCTTTCTTCCCCGTTTCTTATGGCTGCTTCTTTGATATACGCCATATCTTCAGGGGAACCGTTACAAACAAAAACTTGGTCAGGATTACCCAAGACAACAAATTCCGCGATAAATTGGTGCAACGCAGGATTGTTTATTTCTTTTAGCTTCTGGTAATTTTCTTTTCCCATTTTAGTTTTAAAAATACTTTCCGTATTATTTACCATTTTTAACCTCCATTAAATTAAATCTTATTTTGTCGAAAATAAACTAATTTTAATATTTATGTTATTTTTTATTATTTAATTATTTATATAATTTTTATATTTTATGGTTAAGAAGGACTTTGCTGTCCTAAAAAAGAATTTAAATTAATAAAAGAAAAAATAAAATATACTTACGGCTTAACTTGGCGTTAAATTTAACGCCCTTACAAAGATTAATTACATTAGGAGGTATAATAATGAACCTTCCCCTGCATCTTGCTGAAGTCAGCCGCCTTTTTCCTTATCAGGAAGCCTTAGTGTATAACCAGCAGCGTTTTTCTTACGCTCAATTTAACCAGCAAGTTAATAGTCTGGCCAATGGATTACAAAAACTAGGTATTCAACCAGGTGACCGCGTAATTATAGCGCTGGATAACTGCCCCGAGTTTTTAACCTCTTTTTACGCTCTTTTAAGAATCCAAAGCATTGCCGTACCGGTTAACCCCCTTTTCACCGTTAATGAAATGCGTTTTATTATCCAGGACGCAAAACCCCGGTTAGTAATTACTAAACCAGAATTAATTCCAGTTTTTACTGAACTTAAGTCATCAGAAGAAATTTCCTACGGTATTATTGTTGTCCGTTCAGTTCACGAAGAAAATATTTATTTTTCTTATGACCAGATATTAAACACCGGAAAGTATTCGGCCATTTTTGATTCCGACCCATACCCCGATGAAGTAGTTGAGTTGCTTTATACTTTCAGCGCGGCTAGCAGTTATAGAGGGGTTATGCTTACTAATAATAACCTGTATAGTAACGCTCTAGCCATTGTCAAGACCTGCCAGATTACTCCTCAAGACCGGGCCTTACTGGTAGCTCCTGCTTATCATATTGCCGCCCAAACTTGTTTAATAAATGCCGGCATTATAGCCGGGGCCACTATAGTAATTCACGAAGGATGGAAAGGAGCTGAGCCTCTTTTAAATACCATCCAGGAAGAACGCATTACCTTTTTCTTTGGGTCACCCACCATGTACACTTTAATTACTAAACATCCTGAAATATACCATTTTAATACCAGTAGCTGGCGCTTGGCCCTTTCCGGCGCCGCTTCTTTACCTAAAGAATTATACCATCATTTCCAAAACATATTTGGTTTTCCTATTATAGAAGGTTATGGCCTTACCGAAACCTCGCCGGTTATTTGTTTAAATCCTCTTGCTCGTCCTAAAGCTGGCTCAGTAGGCAAAGCAATTCCCGGAGCTGAAGTAAAGATTTTTGATCCTGAAGATCAGGAACTGCCTTACGGACAAATCGGCGAAATAGTAGCCCGGGGATCATACATCATGAAAGGATACCGTGGTCATGAAGAAGAAACTAACTGGGTTATGCGCAACGGTTGGTTTCATACTGGCGACCTGGGCTACATGGATGATGATGGTTATATTTTCATTGTTGACCGGAAAAAGGAATTAATTATTCGAGGAGGCCTTAACATTCACCCCCACGAAATAGAAGAAATTCTTTCTGACCACCCCCTTGTTTTTGATGCGGCGGTAATTGGTGTTCCTGACCCGGTAATGGGTGAGGAAATAATGGCTTTTATTGTTCTCCGTAATGGCAACAATGTTGTTAGCCCAGAAGAACTAAAAGAATACTGTCAAGGTAAAATTGCCCGGTTTAAAATACCACGTTATATTCGTTTTGTTGATCGTTTGCCAAAAACCCCTTCAGGTAAAATATTAAAACATGAATTAAGAAACATGCTAGATAAAACTTAAGCTAAGAAATTATAAATTATATATTAGGAAAGACAAGCGACCGACGGCCGACTTAGTTTGTTTTTCTCCTGATGTCTGACGACCGACGACCAAATTAATTAGGCAGGTTTTTCGCTTATGGTTAAGGAAACGGTTTTTATTTCCCCCTGGCGGTAGAGTAAAAGGGTAACTTTTTGACCAATTTTTGTTTCTTTAATGGCCTCTATTAAATCATCCGGATTGTTGATTTTACGATTGTTTATTTTTACAATTACGTCGCCTTGGCGAAGTCCGGCACGTGCGGCAGGACTGCCTGCTATTGTTCCGACAATTAAGGCCCCCTGATTATTTTCCAGGCCTAAATAACCGGCTAATTCCGGAGTCAAGGCTTGCAGTTGCACCCCCAGCCAAGGCCTAGTAATTTTACCCTTTTTAATTAAGTCAGGTAAAATAATTTTAGCTGTATTGATTGGGATAGCAAAACCAATTCCTTGTGCTTGGGCAACGGCCGTATTAATGCCTACCACTTCACCATTTAAATTTAAAAGTGGTCCGCCACTATTTCCGGGGTTAATAGAAGCATCGGTCTGAAGCAAATTTTTATAGTTTCGGTTTTCCACGCTAATAGGCCGCCCTTTAGCACTAATTACTCCTACGGTTACCGTGTGGTCTAAACCGAAAGGATTACCTATAGCAATTACCCAGTTGCCTACTTTAACTTTATCAGAATCGCCTATTTTAAGAGTTGGTAAAGGTTTTCCTGCCCGCACTTTTATTACCGCCAAATCAAGGTCAAAATCCGCCCCTACTACTGCGGCCGGCAAAGGCTCTTTAAACCCCTGAATTGTTACCTCAATGGAATTAGCACCATTAATCACGTGTTCATTAGTAATAATGTAACCTTCAGAAGAATATATAAAGCCGGAACCTAAGCCGCGCTCTTCACGGGGTCGGTTAGGAAGATTGCCAAAAAATTGGCGAAAGAAAGGGTCGTTAAAAAAAGGGTCCGTTATTTCTTCCTGGCTGGTTCGAATAGTTTCAATCTTTACTACAGCTGGGCCAGTTTTATCTACTGTATTAGCCACTAAGTTAGGACCAACCCCAGGCAAGGCCGTGTCCTGGGCGTTGGCCAAATTTCCGTGGATATTTAAGTCTGTTTTTGGCTCTTTATCCGGCCAGCCAAATTCTTTGACTGTTAAACAGCCGCTCATAAACATTATTCCGGCTACAAAAGCCACCAGGGCAATATATAAAAGGGAACGGTTTTTCAGCCACATTTTTTATTCCTCCTTGTTTGATTTTTAAAGATTATATCAAACTTTGTTTCTTCAGACTAGAAATTTTTATTTTAAGTTTAAATTTAAATCTAATTTATTTTTGGCGGGGGTAAAGCCCAGCCCGGCTAACTATTTCCGGGATTGCCTCTACCCAACCCATAGCCATAATATGTATTCCCTGGATACCCTTCATTTCACGGATACGCTTGATTTGCTCCACACAAATTGCTATTCCCTCCTGGGCCGGGTAAGCTGCTCTTTGTAGTTGGTTTATAACCTTATCAGGCACAACTATCCCTGGCACATTATTTTGCATATATTGCGCCACCCGGTAATTTTTTAAAGGAGCAACTCCAGCCAAAATATAGGTCTTTTGGAGAAGACCGCGCCATTCTGCCTGTTCCATAAAATCAGCAAAACCTTCTAAGTCAAAAATACATTGGGTTTGGATAAATTTAGCCCCCGCCCTTATTTTTTTTTCTAAACGGATGACCTGAAATTCGCGCGGGTCGGCAAAAGGATTAATTACGGCGCCAATAAAAAAATGAGGTACCTTTTCTTTTTCCTTAATTGGCTCGCCAGAAAAAAAGACTTTTTCGGTTTGTAAGCGATTTAAATAGTAAATAAATTGAATAGAATCCAGGTCATAAACATTTTTGGCGGTGGGATGATTGCCAAATTTTTGGTGGTCGCCTGAAAGGCAAAGTATATTGCGTATTCCTAAACTGTAAGCTCCCAGGAGGTCACTTTGCATGGCAATTCTGTTTCTGTCCCGGCAGGTCATTTGGATAATTGGCTCAACCCCGCAAGATAAAATATGAAACCCGGCCGCAATACTGGAAAGACGTACCACTGCCGTTGAACAATCAGTAATGTTTAGCGCGTCTACATAACAGGCTATAAATTCAGCCTGGCGCTTAATGTTTTCCGGACAGGCATGTTTGGGCGGGTTAATTTCTGCGGTAACCACAAATTCTCCTTGTTGTAAAAGCTTGACTAGTTTACTCACTGTCTTTACTTAATTAGCACATCCTTACGGATAACTTTCCTAGGTCCACCGTGACGAGCCAAAGACCAGTCTTTAGCGGGCTGAAATTCCGCCAGTTTATCTAATTTATTTAACAATTTCATTCGGTTATAAATTAATTGCCAGGCGCAGTCCATTTCTGTATTTATTTCGCACTTGCCGTTTTGCGCTCCTCCGCAGGGACCATTTAACATGCTTTTCGCGCAGCGAATTATAGGGCAAATACCTCCGGTATAATGAAGAATGCAGTCGCCGCATAAACCGCAACGTTCTTCCCAAATACCGTGCTCACCGGAGCCGCCCGCAAATTTAGTGTCCTGAGCCGGAATCACCCATTTTTCTGGATAACGGTCAGCCAGATACTGTGCTCCAACTCCGCAGGTTAAAGAAACTATTACAGCTAAATTTTTAGTTAGGGGGTCTAAATCCACCAGGTATTCAGGAGCGCAGGCACGCGTAGCCACAAAAGTTAATATTTCAAGGGGTTTGTTTTGCTGCTGGCGCAGAAGACGTAAAGCAGCAGCCAGAATTTCTACCTCTTTTTCTCCTCCGCTAAGACAAACGGCTACACAACCGGCGCAACCCACCAGGAGTATTTTTTCATAATCATAAATTAAAGAAGCAATCTCAGAAATTGGCTTTTGTTCGGCGACGATTATTTTCTTCACCTTCTTTTTTTAAAAACGCTTAAAAAAGAATCACAGTAAATATCTTGGTTTAAAAGAATTCGAGCTGCTGCAACAGCCTCAAGCAAATTTTCATCTGTTAAGTCAACAATTGCCGCGTCAAGGCCGGCCGCAAGGCCCATAATTAAAAAGGTCCGGTTAAGCAAATTCCGATTAGGGCAATTTTGGGAAACATTACTTAAACCAATAACTATACGGGGGGGAGGCGTAGCCAGAATTTTTATTTGCCTTATTGTTTCCAACACTTCTTTTCCTTGTTCCTGAGCCACGTTGCATGGCAATACAACCGGATCAAGGTACAAGTCTTCCGTAGGAAGGCCGTGTTGGTCTGCGTTTACAACTAATTCCATGGCTAAAGTCAGACGGTCGGCTGCATTTTGGGGAACCCCTTTTTCGTTCATAGTTAAACCAATAATGGCCGCTTTATACTTTAGGGCCAAAGGAAACAGGATATCCATTTTTTTCTGGTCAGCACTGGTAGAGTTAATAATTGCTTTCCCCTGGTGGGCCGAAAGACCGGCTTGTATAGCAGCCGGGTTAGTTGAGTCAAGACAGCAGGGCAAAGGAACGGCTTTTTGAACCGTTTTAACCAACCAGGTCATTACCTGGGGTTGATCCTCAATTTCTACAGCCGGTCCAGGACTTAGGTCTAGGTAGTCCGCCCCGGCTTTATACTGGTAATTTGCCCAATGCCTTACCGGTTCTGAGTTTTGATTTAAAATGGCTTCCCGGATATCCTTAAACATCCCGTTAATCCGTTCTCCAATAAGCAGCATTTTTATTTCCTCAATTCAATTTAAATTATTTGCAGGAGCGTTAAATTTAACGACCCTGCAGCAGATGGGCAAGAAAATGGCTTACTGTTTCCGGGTGACGCATTACCATAATGGTTCCCCCTGCCTGAGTAAGGGTAACAGCCGTAAGTAGTTCCCACAAAATGGCCCGCCGGGCCTGTTCACCCCAGGTGGGACATTCAAGTGATGTGCTAGTGGCTTCTTTTGTTTTCCATGTTTCCTGACCCACGAAACAAATAATGGGCATGGCCAGCATTTTATCACCCGTAAGGGCACTCAATCGAATCCGTTCCATAATTGAATAGGCATACTCAAGGCCATATCCCAAGGCCCCAACCAAGGGGTCAATTATAACCGAGCCAGGATTAAAGCCCATCTCCGTAATTAAAATGTTAAGCTGCTTGGCTAAACTAATATCTAAAGGAGAAGAAGCAATGAGACTATGACCATAAATATCACAGGCTGTAGTAATTGTTTGGTAATTTTCAGCCGTGGCCCAACCCAACAAACAATATTTTCCAGTCAGGGCTTTCGCTACCGCTGGTAAAACAGCCGCGTCTTTTGCATCCTCCCCACAGCCGACTACAATTAAAGGTGTATTTATGGCGGCATAAACCCTTTGGGCAACTAACGCGCATTCTTGAGGGGATTTATTTTTAGTCTCAGGATGAGCGCCGGCCAGACGAAGACAAATTAAGTCGGCCCCGTAAGCAAGACATTTTTTAGCCCACGCTACCGGGTCACCAAGAACCCCAGCAAAGGGGGCGGTTAACAAATCAGGCCAATCATTGGGTTTTTCATCCCATACTTCACAAGCTACTACAGGACGATAAGGTATCTCCCCTTCAAAATATAGAAAAGGAAGTGCCCCTTCACCCCCTATCTTAATTGCCTTAGGTTCAACCCCCAAGGAGGTTGTATTTACTTTACCAGACCAATTTTCCCGGATAATTTTAACCGGCATTTACCCACCTTAATTGTATAAATTATCTTAACTGATATTTATTTTTTATCTTTAATTAGCGAAGGAAATAGATTTAGATTGGTGTGGGGAATAAAAAGAGCCGCTAAAAACTCTTCGGTAAAAGTGTTTCCTTCGCTTAAATCAAGATATATCATTTTATGAGCAATTTCAAGTGTTTTTTTCCTTGCTTCCGCGGACAAAAGCATCATTTTAGCCCCCTTTAAAGCGATATTGCCCGCATAAGCGTATTTTTGAGGCGGCAAATCAGGCAGCATGCCAATGGCCACCGCTTCCTTCAGGTTTAGGTAGCGCCCAAATCCTCCCGCTAAAATAAGACTATCTATAACTTCCAGTGATAAATTTAAAAACTGCAGTATGCTGCGTATACCGGCAAAAATAGCGGCTTTTGCCCGGATTAAATTATTTATTTCGCTTTCCGAAATAGTTATATCTTCAACAAGGACAAGCTCCTTTTCACCGTTTAGGATACGTAATCGCGGGTGATCAGGAGCAAGGATAAATTTGCCGCGCCGGTCAATTACACCAGAGCGGTAAAGATTGGCCAGGCAGCTAATTAAACCAGAACCACAAATTCCTTTTGGAGGGAGATGATCAACAGTAGTATATTCAACTTCTAAGTCTGTTGACGTAGAAGTAATTTTAAAACGATCAATGGCTCCCGGTATTGCCAGGACGCCATATTTAAGCCCGCTTCCTTCAAAAGCCGGCCCGGCGGAACAAGAACAGGCAATCAGCCATTCTTTATTTCCTAAGACCATTTCGCCGTTGGTACCTACGTCAATAAATAAAGTTAATTCATCGCCTTCAGTCATATTACTAGCCACTATCCCCGCTATAACGTCCCCACCTAGATAATTGGCTATACCAGGAACACATTTTATTGCTGCCTGGGGATAAATTTCCAACCCTACTTCCTGAGCCTGGACGGCAGGAGGATTATGAGCGGCAACAGTATAAGGCTTAAGACGAAGATCAACCGGGTCAAGACCAAGAAATAAGTGGGTCATGGTAGGGTTGCCAGCACAAACCACTGCCTTTATTTCGGAAGAGGAAATTTGATTGGAGATAGTTAATTCTTTTATTAACGTGTTAACAGTGTCTACTATAGCTTCCTGTAAGTATGACAGGCCATTTTCATTTTCCTGGGCGTAAATAAGCCGGGAAATTACATCTTCCCCGTAAAGTAATTGTTGATTATAAATTCCTTTTACCGCTAAGGAAATACCTTTAGTTAATTCAAGCAATTCTGCGACTACCGTAGTAGTGCCCAGATCTACCGCCAACCCGTAGTATTTTTCCTTAAAATGGCCTGGGATTATTTCTTCCAGGCTTAAGGCTGGATACCCTGTATCTTCAGTTAAAAAAACAGTTATTTCTCTATCCTTGTCATTTGGCCGTAAAATTTTAGCTAAAGACTGGAGGGCCTTTAAGCTTACCCGGGTGGGGACAAGGCTTGTTTTCTGCTTTAAAGCCACAAGCAAGGAGCTTAGTTTATCCTTTGTGGCCGTTGAAGAAAATGGGGGCAGGCTCAAATAAACTGGATAATAATGGGGCGAAGGAGAGACCGAGAGAGGACAGGCTTTAAGATTTTCAGCTGAGTCGTAAGTCAATACTTGTAGTTTAGTTAACCTGGTCGCTTCAGGTATTTCTATGGTTAAATCACTTAAAGGAAAGGCTTGACAGGCAAGAACATAGGGAGTGGTTGCCTTATTTAGTCCTGATTTTTCTTTAGCTTTATCTGGTTGTTTAATTGAGGCGTCCTGATGTTCATCTGGCTCTATTCTTACCGTTCCTTTTTTAACCTTTACCTGACACGTGCGGCAAACGCCGGCGCCTGCACAGGAAGCTTTTAAAGGAATTTTTGCGGCTCTTGCAGCCTGAAGAAGATTCTCCTTTTCCGAGATAGAAACCTGTTTCTTGTCGGGTAAAAAAAGTATTTTAAATAAAGGCATATTTTCTTCAAGTAACCCATTCTCGTTTAAGAAAAGAGGGAATTCCAGACGATTCTCTAGGTCCTACCAATACTTCCCACCCGGATAACTCCGTAAGCCGCTTACTCAGCATGGCTACGCCGCCGGGAATAATTACTTTACGGTGGGTTACCAGTTCAGCAATACCAGAATTTTGTAATACTTTACTTATTTTTTCAGCGGTTAATTTGCCGGCTGCCCAACTGGTTAATACCGAAGCCCCGTCTGTATCTACCGGAATAATATAACCCGGAATACGTGAAGCTTCGAAATCGTTAGCTACACAATAGTAAGTCAGGGAAAAGTTAGTGGTAATAACCACCGGGGCATCTTTGCCCGGACTACCTACCGAATAAATTTTAGACTCCACCGTCATTGGTTTTTGGGGATCACTATAAATATTTAAGCGCAAGGTTATTAAAGAAAGTAAATCTGCCGGGTTGTCACTGGTCAAAACAACTATACCGGCGTACTTAATTAAAAAAATCCCGGCTTTAACAATTGACTGAATAGGATCACTATCCAGGGCAAAGGTAATGGTGGGGTACCCAAAAGGTTTAAAACGCATTAGGGCCAAGCGGCGTATTTGGGTCTGATCAAATAATACTTGGTTTGTTTCTCTGGCACCGGAGTCCAAAACCAGTTGTTCATGGCCAAGGGCGGTAATCTTTTCCACCAGAGTGGCTAAATCATCCAGCCCGGTTCCTTTAACGGCCAAAGGTAAATTATATTTTTGAGCCAAACCGGTCATTTCCTGGTAATTAGTTGATTGAGCACTGTAAATAAGAGGTTTTCTTTGGGCCGCCACGCTTAAGGCTGCCGCCATAGCCTTAGGATTTTCACTCATTAAAATAAAGGGTAAATTGCTTTTTTCAAGGGCTACGGCTACCATTTTCTTAAAATTATCCGGCTCGCCAGAGCAATTTTCCAGCGCCAAGAGGTCAAGACCGTAATTTTCTCCTAAGCGTTCAAAAGCAATAGAACTAAGATAAGATATTTTAGGGGCTATTTCAGTAACTGGTAAGGTATCCTTAATTAAAACAGCCAGACCTGGGGTATGTTCAAAACGCTTTTCGTGACGAAAAAGCACCGTCTCACTACCTATGGCTAGTTCTTGACCAGACGGTCCTATTTTAATTAACGCCATGGGTGGCGCAAAAGCAGACGTGAGCATGGCGCGGGCATTGTCGCTTAGGTGCGGGCATTTTTCCAAAGCAACTTTACTTGAAGCTAAAGCTACAGCAAAAGCTAAACAGGTAGGAAAAGCGCAATCTTTACAGTTTGTCTGCGGTAGTTGTTTAAAAATTTCTAATCCGGTAAGGGCCATTTTTTACCCCCATTTTTTACCTCAAAGGACCTTTGGATAATGTAAGGGTGTTAAATTTAACGCTCCTACTTGAGGTGAGGTTTCTATGAAGGACGGTTTAACTTTGCTTCTAAATTGTCAATTTGTGTTTTTAAAGCCTCCAGTTCCTTCTTGCTGACCAGACCTAGTTCACTTTGCATTTTTTCAAATTCTTTACGTATAAGTTGGCTCAGAGCACTCCTTTCCTTTTCTCCTCTAGCAATAAGTTCGTCCAAAAGACCTTTAGCTTCGTCTTTATTTATCTGACCTCTTTCTACCAGCTCCTTGACGAATTGTTCTGCTTTCTCGCGGGTTAATGAAAACACGCCTATACCGGTTAAAATTAATTTTTTAGTAGCTTCTTTCAGCATAAAAGCACTCCTTGTAATTTTCTCAATTTTATTTTTTTCTCTTATACCATACCATAGTATAACATAAGAAGCAATAAATATTTATCGTAAACTTATTGCAGCGACATTATCACCAGACAATTACTAATTCCTGAATTTCCCTATGACAATTCATAATACGTATATTATAATTAGGCTAAATTATAGATTATAGATTACGCTAAGGGTTAAATAAGCAAGGATTGACGCAGGACGAATTGGCGAGAAAATACGATCTGCTTTATACAACGCTGACCAAGATTAAAACAAATGTCATTACCAAGCCAACTATCCAAATCGTTAAAGGCTTTGGTATTAGTATTGATGATTTAATGAAATAAACTTTATGAAAAATAAATTCGGTACTTCAAAAAATGTTTTTGTTTTGGGACTGGTGAGTTTTTTTAATGATGTGGCTTCCGAAATGATTTACCCCCTCGTCCCAATCTTTCTCACCAGTGTTTTGGGTGCGCCAGCATCTATTGTCGGTTTAATAGAAGGCATTGCGGAATCAACCACCAGTATTTTAAAGGTTGTATCTGGCTGGCTTTCTGATAAATGGCAAGAAAGAAAATCTTTTGTTGTTGCCGGTTACTCATTTTCGGCCATTTCTAAAATACTTTTAAGCTTGGCTTTTAGTTGGCCGTTTGTTTTGATTGCCCGGTTTGTTGACCGTTTTGGCAAAGGAACGCGAACTTCAGCCAGAGACGCTTTGATTGCCGAAAGCTCGGAAAGCTCGGTTCGAGGAAGATCATTCGGCTTTCATCGGACACTTGATACTTTGGGAGCAGTGGTCGGCTCAATGATTGCTCTTTTGGCGATTCATTTTTTAGATAATAATTTTCGTTTAATCTTCTTTCTCGCCTTTATCCCTGCTTTTATTGGAATTCTCTTGTTGCTCTTTTTTGTGGAAGAAAGGAAAAAAGAAGCAAATTCTTCTCCTACCTTTCTTTTTAATTGGCGTAACCTTGATTCATCTTTCAAGGTTTTTTTATTAATCAGTTTCATTTTTGCCTTGGGAAATAGTTCGGATGCCTTTTTAATTTTGCGAGCGCAAAATTTGGGTTTATCGTTGACTTTAGTTGTACTAGCCTATGTTCTTTTTAATTTTACCTACGCCATATTTTCAATACCTGCCGGAATTATTTCTGATAAAAACGGACCTAAAAAAGTGCTTATGACTGGTTTTTTTCTTTATTCTGCTGTATATCTTTTTTTTGGCCTGGCACATTCCAGTTTATTCCTTTGGCTCCTTTTCCCGGTTTACGGAATATATATGGCCCTCACCGAAGGGGTGGGAAAAGCCTACATTTCTAATTTAGTTCCCCAAGAAAAGACAGGTACGGCCTTTGGCGTTTATCAAACAACAGTCGGCCTGTGCACTTTTTTTGCTTCTCTTATTGCCGGATTATTTTGGACTTATATTAGCGTTAGCGCCCCATTTATCTTTGGGAGTATCATGGCGGTGATCTCAGCTTTTTTGTTTGTTGTTTTGGAAAAAAGATAAAACTTGCTAAAATATAAGAAAATTTGCCACTAAACCGAGCGAAGCTCGAAGTTTCGCTAAGAGCAGAACGAAAAACTTGAAATCGTCTAATCCGAAAGGGTTTATGTTGTTTTAAGTAAGAACGGGGATACGCTTCGGGTATTATCTGTGCACCTGGGACAAAGAAGGTAGCGCAGTACCTTCTCTGGAACAAAACGCTGTTTTAAAGGCGATTGGAATTTTCAATGCTGTCTTGTTATCCCCGTATATGCTAAAGCAGATTTAAAACTTAAAATTCTAGCCGGGATAATTGAAGATATGGGCCTTACAGAAGCACAAAGATTGAGGTTAAAGATATGAGGGGAGGTAAGATGTCCCTTTAGATTTAGTCGGGACGAGAAAATAAATTATGGTGATTCAAATTAATAAACTAACTAAAAAGTATGGTGATTTAACGGCCGTTGATAACCTGGATTTGCATATCCAGAAAAAAGAGGTCTTTGCTTTATTGGGACCTAACGGGGCAGGGAAAACTACCACCATTAGAATGCTTACTATGCTAACCATACCCACCGGTGGAAAAGCCTTAATTAACGCCCAAGATGTGACCAGTAATAAAGTAAAAAAGGAAATTGGGGTTGTTCCCCAGCACATGAACCTGGATTTAGAACTAACGGCCTGGGAAAATCTAGAGCTGCACGGCCGCTTGCACAGGATGCCCCGGGATAAATTAAAGGCAAGAATAAATGAACTGCTTACTTTTGTAGAAATTAACTCCCGGGCTTTTGAATTGGTGAGCAATTTTTCTGGGGGGATGAAGCGCCGGCTAATGATTGCCCGGGCGCTTATGCACTATCCCAGCATCCTATTTTTAGATGAGCCAACCACGGGCCTTGATCCTCAAACCAGGCGTAAAATTTGGGATTTAATTCGCCGTCTGAATGCTACCGGGTTAACTGTCCTTTTGACCACCCATTACATTGAAGAAGCGCAGATTTTATGTCACCGGGTGGGAATTATGGATAAAGGGCGTTTAATTGCCTTAGGCACCCCGCAGGAGCTAATGAAAAAGGTAGGAGAAGTGGTGGTAGAATTTTTTGGGGGTACAGGTACAAGCTACAAATTTTTTGCCAGTCGCCAACAGGCTTTAGAATACGTAAGCCATTTTAGAGGGGACTTTCTTATCCGGGAGGTAAGCTTAGAAGATGTTTTTGTAGAAATTACAGGACGTAAGGTGGGTGATTAAAGTGAGTTTTTACGCTGTCTTTTGGCGGGAAATGGTTACTTTAAAGCGGACTTTTTTTAAATTTTTTGCCTCCCGCCTGGTCAGTCCCCTGCTTTATCTAATTGCTTTTGGCTGGGGCTTAGGTCGGGGCATAAAAATGGATGGCGGGAACTACATGGAATACGTAGTACCAGGGATTATTGCCCTATCGGCTATGAGCACCAGTTTTAACGCCGTGGGGACCTCTTTAAATATAAGCCGGCTTTATAATAAAACATTGGAAGAATACCTGATCGCTCCGGTTACAACCCAGGCTTTTGTTCTAGGTAAGGCGTTATCAGGGGTAGCTCGCGGCTTAATTGCTTCTTTAATAATATTAGGACTAGCCTTTATTTTTGGAGCTCATCTTATCCTAAATGGTTGGTTTTTCTTGGTTATTATACTTACTTGTTTTTTATTTAGCACCTTAGGGATAATTGCCGCTATGACCATCAATTCCCATGAGGATATGGGTAATTTTAATACTTTTATTATCCTGCCTATGTCTTTTTTATGCGGCACTTTCTTTTCACCCAATCAATTGCCTGATACTGTAGCTTTTTTTATTGAAATTTTACCCCTGACCCACGCCAGTTTATGTTTAAGGGAAATTGCCCGGAATGGGAACATTTTGCCCATTTCCCTGGGAGTATTGGTAGTTTACACCCTGGCTTTATATGCCGGCGCGGTCCTGGTTATGCAGAGAGTACGGGATTAAATTAAGTCATTGGTCTTCAGGTTGCTGAGCGTTATTTTGCTAACCGGCCCGTCTTTGTTGGTGCGTTTAAAACATTTGAAAGAGATAGAAAACATAAGCAGCAACTTTTCTAAAAAACGATTCGTCTATAAGTCCCCCTTTGTTGGAGCTATTAACTTGACTAATAATGGCTTATGTGTTTATAATAAAAGATGTACTTAGCATACTACATACGTAAGAATTAGCCTTCTTCTAATAAACACTAAAATTACAAACAGTTGTAAAGAGAGGAGAGGATTTATGTCCCAGCACGGCCTTTTAATCAGGGAAGTAGCTGGGGGTAGTGTGGCCAGTCAACTGGGGATTAAACCGGGAGATAGAATTATAAAAATTAATGGTTACCCCGTAAAAGATATTCTTGATTACTGGTTCTTAGAGGCCGATGAAGAAATCAAGGTAAGGCTGGTTAAAGCGAACGGAGAAGAATGGCTTTTAGACATTGAAAAAGACCTAACGCAAGATTTGGGCTTAAGCTTTGACGTAACAGGATTTGACCCCATTTTTGGCTGTCAAAATAAATGTATTTTTTGTTTTATAGACCAATTGCCCCCAAATATGCGGAAAAGTCTTT
>DHGP01000004.1 GCA_002402825.1 Firmicutes bacterium UBA4795 | reverse complement strand
AGCGGCGGAATGGAGGTTAAAATGAAAGAATTGCCACGTGGGGCGGTTTTGCAACGGGATAAGACAACCTACGCCATTATCCCTCGTCTTAAGGGAGGGCTTATTGATGCCGAGGTATTAAGAAAAATTGCCAATGTAGCCGAAAAATACAAGATTCCGGTGCTGAAGATTACCGGAGCCCAAAGAATTGCCCTGGTAGGAATAAAGGCCGAGGATGTGGAACCTATTTGGCAGGAACTAGGCATGGAACCAGCTCCTGCTGTGGGAAGGGTGGTAAGAAGCGTAAAGGTTTGTCCTGGTACGGCGGCCTGCAAACTGGCCCAACAGGATGCCCTTGGCCTGGGGCTAAAACTTGATGAAAGGTTTTTGGGTATGGAGCTACCGGCAAAATTTAAAATTGGTGTTTCAGGTTGCCCCAACAACTGTGCCGAAAGCTGGATTAAAGACTTTGGAGTTTTCGGCCGGAACAATGGTTACACCGTAGTGGTTGGAGGCAACATTGGAAATAACCCGCGCCTGGCTAAAGACTTGGCCGAAGGGTTAAACGAAGATGAGGTATTTGCCCTTGCCGAAAAAGTAATTAATATTTATAAAGAGAAAGCAAATCAAAAGGAACGTTTTGGTAGTTTTATCGATCGGGTGGGGTTGGAAGAATTTAAAAAGATGGTTTCTCTATAAGCCTTAAAGTGTTACCCTTGGATTGTTAACCAGTTTAATTTGTTTTATATAGTCTTAAAGCGCAGCATTATTTTTGTTGCGCTTTCTTTTTTTGCTTATTATTCTTTAATTTTTTGAAGAAAAAACTTTTCATTAATTCTCTTTCGATATAAAATTAAAATATTTTCATTAAAAGGTGATGTTGCCTTGGATTTTTTGTTGGTAGTAGCACCGCTTGCCTTTCGGCTATGAAAATAGATTAAAGACTTATAAAGGAAAGAAAGGTGGAGAAAGTTTCGTGAAAGTTAAAATACTTACTGTATTTCTTTTATTGTTATTGTTAGTTTTAGCCTTTCCTTTAATCGCTAAGGCAGATAGATGTATAGTGGGTAAATGACTACTTTAAGAAAAGCAAAATACCTTACCGGTTAAGATTTTTTAAGAACCGTTAGACGTATTAATCATATTTGAAATCGGCAAATATTTGGCCAAAATTAATTCCGGCTATTTGGATGGTTTTGCACATATCATAAATTTTCCTTTTTCCTTCCTCCAGATAGCGTGATTTTATTCCGTGCTTAATAGATAAAGATGTTTCTATAAAGGCGGCTAAATGATCGCAAACCTTTAAAATATTACCATCTATGGGCGAAAAGCTATCTTCGTTATATTTATGGTTAATTTCCTCATTAGTAATCCCTTTGATAATTTCCCCCTCCTGCTTAATTTTATTTTCAAACTCATCTTCAATAAAGTACCTTATTTCTTCGTGCCAGGATGGAGGAAGTAAAGGCAATAATTTTTCTTCCACTTGTATCTTTTCATACTCTTTTATTATTTCCTGCAAGCCCTCAACTGAACTTTTTATAGGAGATACTATATCCCGCGTCAACACTTCTGGTAAATCATGGTATAAGGCCGCCCAAAAGTTATTGCATGTTCTTTTCCGGCAGGCTTCAAGCTCGCTAGAGCACAGGTAAGAAATCATAGCCACTATAAGCATGTGACCTAACACAGATGTTTTTGGTATTCGGGGGGACTGGGCCCACCTTTGTTGAAATCTAAGCTGCCCGCAAAAGTCTACGAAACCAAAAGATTTTTTACCTAGTGATATTTTTTGAACCCCTATTAAATCATAATGGTCTTCAATTTGGTTTTCTATTTCCTCCTTTGTTTTTTCTATCCCGTAAATAAAAGGACTGACATTGTATATAATTCTAAATTCCCAATTCGTTGCCAGGTAATGGGCCGCCTTAAGGATCCTTTTTTCCATCTTAGAATAATCGCTATTAAATAAATACTCTTTAAATTTTTCTTTAAAGTTTCCTTTTACGTCCTGAACATTATTTTCTAACTGTTTTATAACCCATTCATTTAATTCCTTTCCCTTTTGCAGCATCATTTTATGAAAGACCGGCGGCTTAATGTCGGTTAATACTACTCTTTGAAGAAACTCAAATATCCCCCCTTCTATGAGGGACAACCAATTTATTTCTACCCCTTTGTCCGTTTCTTCAGATTTCGCAATTACATAAGCTATTACCATTTTATGGGCCTGCTTGTCCAATTCGGTTAGTTCAACCGGCCTTATATGATCGTTCCATCTTTGAATGCTTGCCGCCTCAAAAAATCTTTCAATTAATCCTTTTCTGACCATATCTTAAGACCACCTTTTTTCGAATTTAACTTAGGGCCAAGAAGACCAAAATTTTTATTGCTGTTTGGAGGAAAAACGAAACTAACAAAGGCTACAATACTTACTTCCCTTAAAATTTTTTCTTTTATTTTAAGCTAGCATCATTTTCATAGGTTGTAAAATTCTCTTAAACGGATTAAGAATTAATCCTAAAATTTCAAGGGTTACAATACCTAAAAGTGCTTCATCATCTGCTTCCCCAAGAATAACTGGCGTGTGGGCTTCTCCTTGAGGGAGGATAATATAACACTCTGAAATATCCCTTTCTACGCTTGAACCATCTGCAAACGTAAAAACCATTTTCTTTTTTGGTACAAGTTCAATTGTTTGCCAGATAACCTGAGGGATTAAAGAATATGTGGCTCCGCTATCCACTAAAAACCTTATTTCTTCCTGTTTTCCTGTTGGGCCCACAACTTTACCGTCAATGTACGTAATTCCCATTTTAAATTCCCCTTTTTAAAAGTTATTAATCAAATACACCGCAAATTATATTATAAATTTCTAAAAGGCAAAGGTAAAGCTGTCCATTATTTTACTTACCGGACGTGAGCGCAGAAAAGGATTAGTAACCCATGATTCAAAAAAGTATAATGCCCCATTAGTAGGGTCATGGCCATTTAAAGCATCAAGAACAGCTTTCCTCGCCTCGTCATTGGCCGGCTGGTTAATCCAGCCATTTAAAACCGGGGTAAACTGGTAAGCCCCTACTTCGTCAATATGATTAATTACCGCAGGTATGCTTTTAGGAAATAAAGGACTGCCCAATCTGTTTAGCACTACAGCCGCAACAGCTACTTTAGTTTCATACGATTCCGAATCAGCTTCAGCAGTTACAAGACGAGCCAATAAGTCAAAATCTGACCGGGAAAGAGGGAAGCCATTAACTTTTAGCAAGCCACGGCTAGCCAGAGGCAAAAATATATTTTCTCCAATAGGGATATTTAAGATCTGTCCTGGATAGATAGTGGTAGAAGCAAGGTTATTAGCTTTAAGGATAGATTGATAACTAACGCCATAACGCAGGCCGATAGCATATAAGGTATCATTTGGTTGAACGTAATAAGTAATTTTATTTTCTGTAATTTTATCTTTTTCGGGAATAATGAGTTTTTGACCAGGGTAAATAAGGTCATTACTTAAACCATTAGCGGCTTTTAGTGTTTCAAGAGGACATTGGTACCATTGGGCAATTAAATAAAGAGACTCCCCTTTACTTACCGTATGGGTAGAAGCTGAAAGGCGTAAAGGAAAGGCGAAAATTAAGGACAGTAATATTGTCGCTACTAAACGGCGAGAAGAAAAGAATAACACCATTATTTACCTCCTAAAATATAAAATGGATTAAAATATTTTGTTGATTATACTCATTACTATTTTTTAAGACAAGACTTAAAATATGGTAGAATTGGTTAGTTGAGTTATTGATTTTAAAGTAAGGTATAGTTTTTAGCTTGCTTTTTTCTTATAAAGAGATATAATTTGTACGATAAAATAATGTAAAGTAAGGGGTAAAGGATGACCGTAGCCACCGAAAAAGCAAGGGAACAGGTTTTGAAAATAAGCTTACGCATGGTTGAAAACGCATTGGTTACAGGTAAGTGGGGAAATTTTTCCGTCAGAATACCTCAGGAAAAGTTAATTGCAATTACCCCTAGAATTTTGCCGTACGGAACTTTGCAAATCAGAGATATTGTTGTTTTAAACATGGAAGGACAAATAATAGAAGGGGTGTGTCCCCCTTCTAACGAATTCTGTTTACATCAGGCTATTTATAAGGCCAGAGATGACGTAAACGCCATAATGCATACCCATAGTACCTTTGCCAGTGCCTTAGCGGTCGCCCGTAAGCCTATCCCTCCTATTTTAGAGGATTTAGCCCGGTATGTAGGGAATGAAGTACCGGTAGCTCCTTATGCCCGGGCAGGGACACCTGAATTAGCTGGTGTCGCAGTTGAAACTCTAGCCCAAAATAACGCGATTTTACTGGCCAATCACGGGGTAGTAGGAGTAGGGCGAACGGCGCTTGAGGCTTTAATTGTCTGCCAGGTAGTAGAAAAGGCAGCTAAAGTTTATTTGCTGGCCGACCTTATTGGCCACCCGGTGGTATTAGCCGGTGAAGACGTTAATTTCCTACGTCAGGATTACCTTTCCAAGTACGGTATTGAGGATTTAAGGGAGTGCTTAGGGGGGGTCCTGCGCCATAAATAATTGCATTATAAATTCATTATAAATTAATATGTTAATATTAACGGTTGGCTATCAGCTATTAAAGAAAATTTTAAGGAGGTTATTTTATGGATTGGGGCATGAAAAACCGAATGGCTCAACTTATTCAAGCCGATGGTCATTGTTGTTTTTTGCCGGTTGATCACGGTTATTTTCAGGGGCCCACGCGTAAGCTAGAAGAACCCCGGAAAACTATTGAACCTCTTCTGCCTTATGCCGACGCTCTCTTTATTACCAGGGGAGTACTGCGTTCCTCGGTCGCTCCTGAAAAAACAAAACCTATTATTCTCAGGGTATCCGGTGGTACCAGCATAGTAGGAAAAGACCTGGCCCACGAAGGAATTACCACTTCCATGGAAGAGGCCATTCGCCTCAATGTAGCGGCGGTGGGTATTTCTATTTTTGTAGGAACAGATTACGAGCATGAATCCTTATTAAACCTGGCCAAACTTGTTGACGAAGGTGAAAAGTACGGCCTCCCGGTAATGGCTGTTACCGCGGTTGGTAAAGAGCTGGAAAAACGTGATGCCCGTTACTTGGCCTTATGCTGTCGGATTGCGGCTGAATTAGGAGCCCGGTTGGTAAAAACTTATTACTGTGAGGAATTTGAAAAAGTTGTTCGCGGTTGCCCCGTACCGGTTGTTATGGCCGGCGGTCCTCAAGTAGATACCGAACTTGAGGTATTCCAGTTTGTATACGACGGAATGCAAAAAGGAGCTATAGGGGTAAACCTGGGCCGGAACATCTGGCAAAATGACTTTCCGGTGGCTATGATTAAAGCTATCCGGGCTATTGTGCACGAAAATGCTTCACCAAAAGAAGCGCAAGAAATATACGAAAGCATCAAGTACTAGTAACTATTCAGGTAGGCACAGAGGTCCAAAGGGAAATGAAAACGTATAGAGATCTGCAAGTCTGGCAAAAAAACTTTGTGCCTTTGTGCCTTTGCCCCTATAAACCTGAGTAGTTACAAGTACTAAGCGAAATAGTTGTTAGTTATTAGTTGTTAAAGGAGTGGTGATTATAAGTGCGGGTAGCCATGTATTACCATAACCAGGATGTGCGGATTGAGGAAATGCCCGTACCAGAAATTAGACCGGGAGAATTACTGGTACGCCTGGAAGCCAGTGGCATTTGCGGCAGTGACGTAATGGAATGGTACCGCCGCCCTAAAGCACCTCTGGTATTGGGTCATGAAATTGCCGGTGAAATTGCGGCGGTAGGAGAAGGAGCAAACTCGAGGTTCGAAGTTGGAAATTCGAGATTCGAACCTCGAACCTCAAACCTCGAACTTCGAGAATGCCGGTTTAAAGAAGGAGACCGGGTCGTAATAGCCCACCATGTTCCTTGCAATACTTGTTACTACTGCTTAAATAACCAACATACAGCTTGCCAGACCTTGCGTCAAACAAAACTTGATCCGGGTGGCTTTGCTGAATATGTCCGCGTGCCGGCTATTAACGTAGACCGGGGGGTATTTTTACTACCAGATTCAATCTCCTTTGAAGAGGCAACTTTTGTTGAACCGTTAGCCTGTGTCTTACGCGGTCAAAGACTGGCCCGCCTGCAACCAGGAAACAGTGTTTTGGTTATAGGTAGTGGCATGGCCGGGCAAATTCATATTAAGCTGGCCCGGGCCTTGGGGGCAGGATGTATAATGGCCACTGATCTAATAGATTACCGTTTAAACATGGCGCGGTCTTCAGGAGCTGATTTTACCATTCAAGCTGACCAAGATTTACCGCCATATATACGCCAGGTTAATCAGGGGCGCCTGGCTGATTTAGTTATTATTTGCACCGGGGCGGAAGGCGCTATAAACCAGGCTTTATCAACAGTAGAACAAGGGGGCACAATTCTTCTTTTTGCCCCGTCAAACCCAGAAACGACCATATCATTGCCGGTAAATGAACTTTTTTGGAAGGGGGTAACCATAACTACCTCTTATGCGGGTAGTCCTGCCGATTACGTTACTGCTTTAGAATTAATCCGGGCCGGTAATGTTCAGGTTAAAGGCCTCATTACCCACCGTTTGGGTTTAGCTGAAACAGAGCTTGGCTTTAAGCTGGTTACTGAAGCCAAACATTCCATGAAAGTTATTATTGAATGCCAAAGGTAGAACAGGCTTCTAGCCTGTTCGTGGTAGAGCAGGTTGACAGAACAGGCTTCTAGCCTGTTTTCGTAATAAATTATAATTTTACGGGGGAAATTTAATGGCTAAAATATTAATACGGGATGGTACGGTAGTTACCATGGAAAGGGAGGGGAGTGAGGGAGTAATTGAAAACGGGGAAGTTGCCGTTACCGGACCCTGGATTACCCATGTAGGCCCTGCCGGTACCACCCCCGCAGACTTTAAGCCGGACAAAGAAATTAACGCGGCCGGAATGGCGGTTCTTCCCGGCCTGGTAAATGCTCATACGCACGCAGCCATGACCCTTTTCCGGGGTTACGCGGATGACCTGCCTTTAATGGAGTGGCTGAAAGAAAAGATTTGGCCCTTGGAAGCTAAACTTACTAAAGATGATATATACTGGGGAACATTGTTATGCTGCTTGGAGATGATAAAATCAGGAACAACTACTTTTGCCGATATGTATTTTCATATGAACCAGGTAGCTCAAGCCGTAGAAAAAATAGGGATGCGCGCCAGCTTATCCTGGGGATTAATTGAGTCACCTCCCAGTTCTACCGTAGGCTTAACTTTAAGCCAACGCTTTGCCAATAAATGGCACGGAGCGGCCCATAACCGGATTACGGTAATGTTGGGTCCCCATGCTCCTTATACCTGTTCGCCTGACTTTTTAAAAAAAGTAATTAAACTGGCTCAAAAATTAAAAGTGGGGATTCATATTCATTTGGCGGAAACAGCTCAGGAAATAGAGGATATTAAGCGGGATTACGGGACAACGCCGGTTCAGCTTATGGAAGAAATAAAAATGTTTGAGGTTCCAGTTGCAGCCGCCCATTGCGTTCACCTGAGCGAAGAAGATATTGCCGTCTTAGCCGCGAAAAGAGTTGGGGTAGTTCATAATCCGGAAAGTAACATGAAGCTGGCCAGTGGGATAGCCCCGGTTAAAAAAATGTTAACCGCCGGTTGTTTGGTTAGCTTGGGAACTGATGGTGCAGCCAGTAATAACAACCAGAACATGTGGGAAGAAATGCATAGCGCAGCGCTCTTACAAAAAGTAGCTAATAATGACCCTACGGCTCTGCCGGCCTATCAAGTTCTTACCCTGGCAACGGTTAACGGAGCAGAAGTATTAGGGCTGGGCAGAGAAATTGGTCTTTTGAAAAAGGGGTATAAAGCGGATATAATTTTAGTCAACCTGCAAAAACCTCACCTTTATCCTCATCACGACCTGTTTGCCCACCTGATTTACGCGGCCCAAGGGTCAGATGTAGAAACAGTAATTATAGATGGTCAGCTTATAATGGAAAACAAGCAGGTTTTAACCGTTGACGAAGAAGAAATACTTTTTGAAACCCAAAAACGCGCCGTAAGGCTAATAAAAAATGCAAAATGAAAAATTATGAAATAGCCGCTATTTTTAAAGGTATTGCTAATATCCTGGAAATAAAAAACGAAAGCCCTTTCCGGGTCCGGGCTTACCAAAAAGCAGCCCAAAGTGTGGAAAATTTAACGGAGGATATTGCCTTAATTGCCCAACGCGGCGATTTAACCGCTATACCGGGAATTGGCAAAGACCTGGCCCAAAAAATTAACGAGGTTTTAACTACCGGCACTTTAAAAAAGTACGAGGAATTAAAAAAAGAAATACCGCCAGGTTTGGTTGAATTTTTAAACATTCCAGGGGTTGGGCCGCGCACCGCTAAAGTGTTATACGAAAAACTGGGGGTAACAGGCATAGAGGAACTGGAACGACTGGCCCAGGATCAAAAGTTGCGAAATTTGCCGGGGATTAAAGCCAAAACAGAGGAAAATATTTTAAAAGGAATTGCTTTATTAAGGAAAGGAAGGGCACGTTTCCCTTTAGGCAGCGTTTTGCCTCAGGCTTTAAATATCGTTAAAGTATTAAGTCAGGAAGCCCCGGTAGAAAGAATTAGCCTGGCGGGCAGCACCAGAAGATGGAAGGAAACGGTTAAGGATATTGACCTTTTAGTTTCTTCTCCCTATCCCGAAGAAGTGATGTCATTTTATACCAGGTTGCCTATCGTGGCCGAAGTATTGGTAAGCGGGCCAACAAAAACAACAATACGCACCAAGGAAGGTCTCCAATATGACTTGCGGGTAGTAGAGAAAGAAAGCTATGGCGCAGCCCTTTGTTATTTTACGGGTTCTAAGGCTCACAATATCCGGATTAGGGAGTTAGCCAGCCAAATGGGTTTAAAAATTAATGAATACGGTATCTTTAAGGGAGAAAGGCTGCTTGGGGGAGCAACGGAGGAAGAGATTTTTGCCGCCGTTGGCCTGCCTTTTATTCCGCCTGAATTACGTGAGGACTGGGGTGAAATTGAAGCCGCCGCGGCAGGAAAACTACCCCGGCTAATCAGCCCGGAAGATATTAAAGGAGATTTACACGTCCATTCAAGATATAGTGACGGGGCCAATACTGTGGCGGAAATTGCGGCCAAGGCACGGCAAATGGGGCTGGAATGGGTGGTCATTTGCGATCATTCTCCGTCGCTAAGAATAGCCAGGGGGGTAGAAATAACTGCCCTGAAGGAAAAAATAGCTCAAATCAAGACTTTTAACCAAAAAAACCAGGACGTAAAACTTTTATGCGGGGCCGAAGTAGATATTAACCTTGACGGGAATCTTGATTATCCGGATGAAATATTAAAGGAACTTGACCTGGTAATTGCCGCTATCCATACTGGGTTCAAACAAGATGAAGCTACCCAGACAAAGCGGCTTCTGTCCGCAATTAATCATCCATACGTCCATATTATTGCCCATCCTACGGGAAGACTTTTAGGGGAACGGGAACCTTACCCTATAAATTTAGAACTCTTATGCCAAGCTTGCGCTCGCGCAAAAAAAGTTCTGGAAATTAACGCTTATTATAAAAGGCTTGACCTTAATGACCGTGCTTCGCGGGCGGCTGCCGGGTACGGGGTTAAGCTGGGTATTGGCACTGATGCCCACGCCGTAGAACAAATGGAATTTCTTCAATTAGGCTTACGTACGGCCAGAAGAGGCTGGCTAGAGGCAAAAGACGTGCTTAATACCCTTAGCTATCGTGATTTAACCGCTTTTTTAGCTAAACAGTGGTAGGGCAGGCTTCGGTAGGGCAGGCTTCGGTAGGGCAGGCTTCTAGCCTGCCCCAGGATAATGTTTTGTAATTGTCATCTCAAAAGGAGGTTTTAATTAAAGGGTGGAGAAAATAAAAAGTGCTTACGAAAAAGCCCTGGAACGCGCGGAAAAAATTACGGTATCACCGGAACAACTGGAGGCAATAGAATATGCTCCTAAAGGAAGCCAAGCTGCAAGTCAATATATGCGGGATAAAAGCTTTAATTTAGAGGAAGAGTTTAAAAAATACGAGGTTAAAGTACAAAAACATTTAAGAACCGGAGCTGAAGAGACTTTTTTAAGCAATATCCGTCTGCCGGAAAATGAAGCCGCCAAAGAAAATAACAAGCGGGCTTTTGAAGGAATCCTGGCGCTTAAACGAGATAAAAGGGCCGTAAACCAGGTATTTGGGGAAATGGAGTATTTATTTGATTATTACTTAAAGGCCATAAATCAAAATTACCAAAGTTTAAAAGAAAAAATGTCCAGGCACTTCAAGGCTGCTAAAGCTCGTTTGGAGCAACAATTAGGAACAAAAGTGAAAATTGATATAGAAAAACAACCTGAATTTTTGCAGGAATGGCATAAAATACAAAACCAAATTAACGCCCAATACGAAAACTATTTAAAGGAGCACAAAGAAAAAATTAGACAAATTAACTAAAGATAAATTAACTAACGTTAATAGGAAGGAGCAATCTATAATGAACGCTTCCTTGTTAAAAGTGGGTGAGTTTACCCTGGAAGAAGCAAAAAAGGCCGGGGCGAAAGAAGCTGAAGTATACCTTAATGAGGCTTCTGAACTTACCATTGAAGTTAGAAATGATAAAATTGAAACTATAAAGCTGGCCCGGGATAAAGGTTTAGGGTTAAGGGTTTTTACGGCCGGGCGCACCGGGTTTGCTTTTTGCACTGAGCTAACTCCGGAAATATTGCGTGAACTGACGCGTGAGGCCGTCGCTAACGCAAGCCAGACTAGTGCTGATTTAAATAACATTCTTCCTGGTAAGGTTTCAGTTTACCCTTCTTTAGATTTATATGATCCGGAAATTCGTAAAACTCCGGTAGAAGAAAAAGTTGAGCTCGCCCGGCGCATGGAAAAAATAGCCCAGGCTTATGATGCGCGCATCAAAATTATAGAAAGCTCTACCTACCAGGATGAAGAATCAGAGACACTTCTAATAAACAGTTTAGGGGTGGCAGCAGCTTGCCAAAGCGCCTCTTGTGGTCTTTTTATAGCCGTAATAGCACAAGATGCGGAGGATAGTCAAACTGGTTTTGCTCTTGATTACCGCTTGCGTTACAAAGATTTAAACATTCGAAAAGTAGGAGAAGAGGCCAGTCAACGAGCCTTAAGACTATTAGGCGCTAAACCTATTTCTACCCGAAAAGTGGCGGTGGTTTTAGAGCCTTACGTAGCCATTGGTTTTTTAGGTTTACTAGGCGCTTCTCTTTCTGCCGAGGCAGTCCAGAAAAAACGCTCCTTGCTAACAGCTAAAATAAATCAAAGGGTAGCCGCTCAAGAAGTAACCATTATTGATGATGGTACTTTACCTGATGGTCTTGCTTCATGTCCTTTTGACGGGGAAGGCGTTCCTAGTCAACGCACCATATTAATTCAAAATGGCGTTTTGCAGGGGTTTTTGCACAATACCTATACGGCAGCTAAAGCAGGAGCAACTTCTACGGGCAACGGAATACGGTCCACTTTTAAAGGTACGCCGGAAGTAGGAACCACGAATTTTTTTATACAAAGCGGTCAATTTTCACCAGCCGAACTGGTTAAAAATATTTCCAGCGGCTTATTGGTAACCGAAGTTATCGGCATGCATACGGCAAATCCTATTTCAGGAGACTTTTCCGTCGGCGCCACAGGAATTCTTATTGAACACGGCCGGTTAACCCAACCCGTAAGGGGAATAACTATTGCCGGGAATATATTAGAATTTTTTAACAAAATAGACGGGATAGGAAATGATTTAACTTTCTTAGGCAGCCGCGGCGCGCCAACCATTAGAGTATGTGAGATGGTGGTTAGCGGCCTATGAAGGTACTGGTTTTACACGGGCCTAACTTAAACCTTTTAGGCGGGCGCGAGCCCGGCATATACGGTAAACTAACCCTGGCGGAAATTAATGCCTCACTATTCACCCTGGCGCGTGAGCTTGGTGTAGAAGTAGTTTGTAAACAATCAAATTATGAAGGAGATTTAATTGATCAGCTTCATCAGGCGTCTGGTGAATTTTCGGCGGTAATATTTAACCCGGGAGCCTTTACTCATTACAGTCTGGCTTTACGGGATGCAGTAGCTGCCATTCCGCTGCCGGTTATTGAAGTTCACCTGTCAAATATTTACCGCCGGGAAGAGTTCCGGCAGCACTCCGTTATTGCTCCGGTCGCGGTTGGTCAAATTAGCGGTTTGGGAAAAACAAGTTATTTACTGGCTTTAAGAGCGGCAGTTGCGCTGGTTGGAGAACAAGAACAAGGGGAGAAAAAATGAACGCTAGATGCACCCGGGTTCAGGAAAAATTAAAGCTGCACCATATAGAGGCCGTATTAATTACGCGTCCGGAAAATAGAAGATATTTAAGCGGGTTTACTGGTTCAAGCGGCGCTTTAGTTATTACCGAAAAGGAAAAATACTTTTTAACTGATTTTCGTTACCTTATCCAGGTTAGGGCAGAATGCCCGGACTGGCAGGTTGTCCAGGTAAAAGAATCTTTGTTTAGCGCTTTGCACGAATTGTTGGCGGAAATTAAAGTTAATGTTTTGGGCTGCGAAGGAGACTTTTTGACTTACCAGCAGTTTATAGACTTACAAAATAAACTGGCCGGACGGACCCTAACTCCTCTTTCGGAATTTATTGAAGAATTAAGAGAGGTAAAAGATGAAGCTGAGATTAAGGCTTTAAAAAAGGCCGCCGCGCTGACCACCCAGGCCTTTAACTATATTTTAAACTACCTTCAGGTGGGAAAAACAGAAAAAGAAATTTCCTTAGCCTTAGAATTTTTTATGCGCTCTGCCGGGGGCAGCGCCCCTGGTTTTGAGCTTATTGTTGCTTCCGGCCCAAATAGCGCTCGCCCGCACGGTACAGCCACTGATAAACCGTTAAACGAAGGGGACCTGGTAGTAATTGATTTTGGCTGCGGCTATAACGGCTATTACGCTGATTTTACCCGCACGGTAGTTTTAGGGGAGCCAACGGCCCGGCAAAAAGAAATCTATCAGTTAGTCTTAAAAGCCCAAAAAACTGGTCTTTTATCCCTTAAAAGCGGGATTAAGGCCAAAGAAGTAGATGGAGAAGTGCGCCAGGTAATTGAAGCGCACGGCTGGGGGGGAAACTTTGGCCATAGCACGGGTCATGGGGTAGGACTGGCGGTGCACGAAAGCCCGGCCCTGGCCAAAGATAATGAAACTATTTTAAAACCAGGGATGGTAGTTACCGTAGAACCAGGCATTTATCTTCCTGACTGGGGTGGGGTTCGAATTGAGGATATGGTTTTAGTGGAAGAAGAGGGTTGCCGCCTTCTTACCCTGGCCCCAAAAGAGACTTTAATAATTTGTGGGGGGGGACGATTCAATTGATTTCAACTAATGATTTTCGAACCGGGTTAACTATTGAAGTGGATAACGATGCTTATCAGGTAATTGATTTTCAACACGTAAAACCAGGAAAAGGGGCGGCTTTTGTACGCTCTAAACTTAAAAATTTACGTACCGGAGCGGTGATAGAAAAAACCTTTAACGCCGGCGAAAAAGTGCCGCGGGCACGCGTGGAAAGACGGGAGATACAATACCTTTATTATGACGGAGTTAATTATAATTTTATGGACCTGGAAAATTATGACCAGATAGCTTTAACCGCTGAACAATTAGGAGAAGGGGTAAAATTTTTAAAAGAAAATATGACCATTACTCTCCTTTTGTTTCAAGGAAAATCCATTGGAGCAGACCTTCCTAATTCTGTAGAGTTAAAAGTCATAGAAACAACCCCGGGAGTTAAAGGAGATACGGTAGCCGGGGGAACCAAGCCGGCCACTTTAGAAACCGGGGCGGTAGTACAGGTTCCTCTTTTTATTAACGTGGGAGATGTGCTGCAAATTGACACCCGTACGGGAGAATACATCAAGCGGGCTTAGGCCTAAAAGAAAGGCACATAAAAACAACCGGTAGGGGCGTATGGCCATACGCCCCTACCAATTCTACGCCACTTTTTTAAACTCCTATCCTAAATCCCAAATTCAAATTTAAAATTTCCTATTTAAAATTTTTATTTTCAGGTATATATTACCACGTCCCCCCATATTTATAGTGAACAAGGGGGGGACAAACAGTGGCGGAAGAAAAATTTTTTCCTAATAATAAACCAGAGCCCTGGCAGGAAGTACTGCCTGTGCTGCCGGCCAATCTGCGCCGGTTGATTTCCGGCCTGCCCCGGCCGGTTTTAGCTCAATTGGAAGAAATTCGCTTGCGGCAGGGCAGGCCTTTAATGGTGGGTCAGGCCCAAAATGATGCTTTTGTAAGCCCCGAAGGACAACTGGAAACGTTGCCCGCCGGGGCCTACCTGGTTTCCGGTGAAGACATCCAGCGCACGCTTCAACTGGTAAGCGGCGCCTCTTTTTACGCCTTGGAGGAGGAGCTGCGCAATGGCTATATCACTTTACCCGGCGGTCACCGGGTGGGCCTGGTGGGAAGAGCGGTAGTTGAAGGAGGGCAAATAAAAACCCTAAAAAACATTTGGTCCCTAAACATTAGAATTTCCAGGGAAGTAATTGGGGCCGCCACCCCAGTGCTTCCTTATCTGGTTAACCACCAGGCAATTTACCATACCATGCTTTTTTCGCCCCCGCGCTGTGGCAAGACCACTCTGCTGCGCGATTTAATCCGGCAAATAAGCAACGGTACACCAGATTTAAATCTACCCGGCCTAACGGTAGGAGTGGTTGATGAACGTTCAGAACTGGCCGGCTGTTACCGGGGCGTACCGCAGCGCGACCTTGGGGTCAGAACGGATGTGCTGGATGGTTGTCCCAAATCTAAAGGGATGATCATGTTGGTGCGGGCGATGGCCCCCCAGGTGGTGGCCACGGATGAAATTGGCCGTCAGGAAGACGTGGCGGCTTTAGAAGAAATTTTACACGCTGGAGTTAAGGTATTGTTCACAGTGCACGGTTCTTCGCTGGCAGAACTGGCCGGCCGGCCGGCTTTAGCTTATCTTTTCCGTCTTAACGTGGTTGAACGTTTTGTTCTTTTAGGGCGTTCGCGCGGCGTAGGTACCATTGAAGATATTTTAGACGGTAAAACCAGACGTTCCCTTTGGAGGTAGGAGCATGTTAAAAATTGCGGGTTGTCTTTTAATAATGTCGGCGGGCAGTTTTGCCGGGATAAGCACGGCCCGTAATTACGCTCGCCGGCCGGGCGAGTTGCGGAGTATGGTAACGGCTTTACAAATGTTAGAAACAGAAATTTCCTATACCGCCACCCCTTTGCCTGAAGCTTTAGCGCGTATTGCCGCCAGGTGCGATAAGGCAATTGCCCCTTTGTTTTCCAGGGCCAGTGAGGAGCTTTATGCTCAAACAGGCTGTACCGCCGGCGAAGCCTGGGAAAATGCTTTAAATAAGTTTTACGCTTTATCAAGCACTTTGCCTTCCGACCTGGCCGTTTTGCGTAATTTAGGAACGGTCTTAGGCGTTTCTAACGGCGAAGACCAGTGCAAACACCTGCGCCTGGCCAAGGAACAATTAAAAGGAGAAATAATCACGGCTGAACAGCAGGCGGCCAAATACGTTAAATTATGGAATTACCTGGGCTTACTGGGTAGTTTGGCGTTAATATTGCTTTTGTACTAAGGAGGAAAACAATGGGCTTTGATATTGATTTAATCTTTAGAATTGTAGGGGTAGGCATTCTTGTATCGGCGGCCCATTACGTGCTTAAAAATTCAGGAAAGGAAGACTATGCTTTTCTGGCTACTTTAGGCGGTTTGGCTATCGTTTTAATCTGGGTCATTCAACTTTTAGGAAATTTCTTTGACCAGGTCAGAACCGTATTTAAGCTTTGGTGAGGATAAACATGGAAATCATTCAAATTGTGGGTTTAGGAATCATGGCTGCTTTGTTGGCGGTAACCATCCGGCAGCATAAACCGGAAATAGCCCTGTTTTTAAGCCTGGCGGCAGGGTTAATGTTATTCATGATGGTGCTAGGAAAAATTGGGGCGGTAATTGACCTTTTCAAGGACTTATCCCGTCAGGCCAACTTAAATATTGCTTACCTGGGGATTATCTTAAAAGTAGTGGCCATTGCTTATATAGCTGATTTTGGGGCCCAAATTTGCCGTGACGCGGGTGAAGGCACCCTGGCGGCAAAAATTGAGCTGGCCGCCAAGGTCCTGGTGCTGGTTTTGGCCATACCTATTGTTATAGCGGTACTGCAGGCTTTGCTTAAATTAGTCCCTTGAAATGTCGGTCGTCGGACGTCAGACGTCAGACGTCAGAAATCAATTGTCCCTGGAAGGGTTGGAAAAGATGACCCAAAGAAAAATAAACCATAAAATAAGCATATTTATCTTTATGTTATTTTTTTTCTTTAGTTTAGATACCGCCAGGGCCGCCCAAACAGAAGACCCCGCGGCCCAAAAGGAGTTAGCCGCCCAAATCCGGGAAATTAACCATTACCTGCAGCAATTAGACCAGGAAGTACGGCAAAGTGTACCGGAATTTAGTTTTAAAGAATTGGTCATGCGCTTGATTAAAAAAGACGTGGACTGGAAACCTGAGGCCGTATTTTATTATTTACTCAACTATTTGTTTCGAGAAGTGGTGGCCAACGCGTCTCTTTTGGGTAAGCTGGTTATTTTGGCGGTTATTTGTGCCGTACTGCAAAACATGATGGCTGCCTTTGAAAAAAGCACCACCAGCCAGCTTGCCTACCTGGTAATTTACCTGGTCCTGGTTACAATAGCGGTAACTTCTTTTGGACTGGCCCTTAATTTTGGCCGCGGGGCGGTGGACAAAATGGTAGGTTTTATGCAAGCTTTGCTGCCTGTTTTGCTTACCCTGCTCACGGCCACCGGCGCGGTAACTACCACCGCCCTTTTTCACCCGGTTATTTTTGTCAGCCTTACCGCTATCGGCACCCTAATTAAAAATATTGTTTTGCCCCTGGTTTTTTTTGCCGTAATTTTAAACCTTATCAGCAACCTGGCCCCGGATTTTAAACTGTCTAATCTGGCCGGCTTAATTAAAACGGTTGCTTTGGGTTTAGCCGGTTTATTCAGCACTGTTTTTTTAGGCATCCTGGCTGTTTACGGGGTGGGAGGGGCGGTAGGGGACAGTATTGCCATGCGCACGGCAAAATTTGCGGTTGATGCTTTTGTCCCTATAGTTGGGAGTATGTTTACCGACGCGCTGGAAATTATCGCCGGTTCTTCCCTTTTAATTAAAAATGCCGTAGGAATTGCCGGTATGGTGGGGATATTTTTAATCCTGGGTTTACCCCTTTTAAAAATAATTTCTTTGGCCTTCATTTACAAACTGGCCGGGGCCCTGCTCCAGCCGGTAGGGGAGGGAAGTATGGTTGATTGTCTTAACGATTTAGGAAATAGTTTGCTCATTGTTTTTGCCGTGGTAGCCACCACCGGCCTGCTTTTCTTTTTTGCCTTAACCATTGTTATTGGCGTGGGCAACCTGGTAATTATGATGCGCTAAAATAAGAGGCACAAAGGCACAAAGGGGTTTTTAAAATGGAAATAATTCGGACTTTGGTGAAAAACTTGATTTTTATCGCTATGCTGGCGGTTTTTTTACCCATGCTGCTTCCCTTTGGGGAAATGCAGCGTTACGTAAAAATGGTCCTGGGCTTGCTGGTCATGGTGGCTATCCTACAGGCTGTGGGGGAAGCAGCAAAAGGAAGCTGGCAAAAAGAAATACCCGCTTTAACCATTGCAGGCGGCTCTGCATCCGCCCCCTCTTTAGCGGAGATAATGGCCAAGGGCCAAAAAATAGCCGCGGTAGGAAACGAGCAAATCAAAACCAGGTATGAACAGGGTCTGGTCAGGCAAGTAAAGGCCCTGGCAGAACTAAATAATGAATTTACCGTTAAGGAGGCAAAGGTAATCCTGACCGCGGACGATGAAAAACAAAGAAATTTTGGAGAAGTAAAAGAAATTCAACTGGCCGTAGTTCAAAAAAAGCAAAAAACAGATGAGTTGCCTGATTCGGCCAAAGAAGTAAGCCGTTTAGAAACAAGTGCGCCGTCAGAATTTCAAGCCAAAGAAAAGGCATCCCAACTGGCGGCAGCCATAGCTAATTTCTATAATCTTTCTTTGGACCAGGTAAAAATAAAAGTAGTGGGGTGATTTAAGCATGTTAAACTTTAGGGATTATCTGGTAAGTTTTTTCAAAAGGAAAAAAGAAGTTTACCCCCCCAAGCTCCAAAAAAAACAATTATGGTGGCTGGCCTGTCTGGTAATTTTAGGTATCATTTTAATTTTAAGCGGCAATGGTAAAAGCACCTCTAAAAACACCTCTTCCCCAGACCCAAAGGAAAAGGCAGTGTCTTCTTACCGCTCGGTGATGGCCCGGGAAGAAGAAACCATGGCCCGCCAACTGGAGCAAATGTTAAGCCAGGTGGCCGGGGCCGGTAAAGTAAAAGTAACCGTGCGCCTGGCCAGTTCTACCCAACAGGAATACGCCGTTAACACTACCAGCAGTCGCAAGACAACAGAAGAAAAGGACCAGGGAGGAGGCAACCGGCTAACCACCGAAAATACCGACCAGGGACAGGTGGTTCTAATCCATAACGGCCAGGAAGAAAAGCCAGTGGTGGAAAAAGAACAGGCCGCCCGGGTGGAAGGAGTGCTGGTAGTGGCTGAAGGAGCCAGTGAGCCTTACGTTAAAGCCAGCTTGTTTCAGGCCACCCGGGTGGCCTTAGGGGCAGCCCCCCAAAAAATCATTGTTTTACCCAAAGAAAGGAGGGCGGATAATAGTGTACACGATAATTATTAAAAAAAAGGGGCTGGGTTTAATTTTATTTGCTTTATTGCTTTTTTGCTTCCTTATCTGGAACTGTTGCGTGAAACCGGCCCCGGAAAAAAATAAGGGGACGCTGGGGGTGCCGGTAACCAGCCTGGCAAAGGATGACGATATTAACCGGTTCAAAAAGGCTGCCTTAAAAAAAGAAGAACGAACAAACAACCAAGCGGCCTTTTTTGTGGATTACCGTTTGGATAGGGAAAGAACGCGCGGCCAGCAGGTGGAGCTTTTAAGGGAGATTGTAAGCAATTCGGCGGTAACGGCTGAAAGCCGCCAAAGGGCCCAGGAGCAGCTTTTAAACATTACCCGGCAAATGGGCAAAGAAGCCGAACTGGAAAACCTCATCCGGGCCAAAGGCTTTCCTGACGCCATTGTATGTTTGGGGGAAAAGGGGATAACGGTGGTGGTACAAAAAGCTAATCTTTCCTGGGAAGAAACGGTTAACTTGACTGATATAATAACCCGCAGCACCGGTTTTAGTGAACAAAACATCATTCTTATTCCCAAAGTTTGATCATTTACACCCATGTCTAGGGGACACATGTCAAGGGGACAGGTACCCCCTAGACATCGGCATCCTGTCAATGTACCTGTCCCCTTGACATCTTCCCCTTGACATCCTAGGTTCTTTAACTTTTTATTCTTCTTCTGCCTCTTGCAGGAGTATGGCAAACTCTTCCGGGCTGGCCACCTTGATGCTTTTTTTGAATAAGAATTTCAACACGCTTGGGTCATTAATGGCTCTCACCCTTTTGCCAAGACCTTTTTTAATTATGCCAAAACGTTCTTCTAAAACATCTAGAATATCTTCCTGCAAGGTCTTAATTCGCCCCTTTTCCATACCCTTTTCCATACCCTTTTCCATACCTTCATTTATCCAGTCCTGCACAATGCTTGCTTCCTGCAGCATTTTCATCTCCTCCTTAAAAAATTTCAGTAAAAAGTCTTTGGGAAAATACCTTCCGGCAACCGTAACGGCTAAAGACAATGCCTCGGCCTGCCATTTTTTATCCTCACTTTCAAGAATTAGTTCTTTTAAGTCCCAGAGTTTAATTGCCTGGTAGGTAAAAATATTCTCCCGCCTCCCCTGGTAGCTTACTACATATTCTTGGGGTAAATTACGGTATTCCCTTCGCTCCAGGTAAATTACTTTGGAAATAACCGGCTTATTATGGCTAGCCGTCAAAAGAGCGTTATAGATATGCATCCTCTTCGGCAACTCTTTTTTGTGGCGCAACTGAAAATCCAGGTGCAGGATATACTCCTGTTCTTCATCCGTAAGACCATAAACAAAATCAAGCCGCTTTTCCGGCAGGTTAATTTCTGGGTTTTCAATAGTTTCAATGTTTATATTTTCTGTTGAGTCAAGAGCTAATTTAATAAAAGGTCTGGGGTACTGTTTAGCTAAAATTTTCAGGCTGCGGTCATAAATGTCTTTTGCCGGCAAAAGTCGTTTGTCCTTTCGTTTTTAGGTTAATTAAATTATACCATAGCGCAGTAAAGCTGCAAGTAAAATAACGACGGTTAGATGGTTAGCTAAAAGCAAGTCTTTCTTTCTTCTTAATTTATTTAATAAATTTTGGAGAAAAAATTTTTTTTAGAGGAAAAATTGGGTTGACAGTCGAAAAAGAGCATAATAAAATAACATGAAAAAGTTGCCTATAAAAGAAAACTTTACTTTTAAACCGGGTTAATTTAGAATTAGCAATAAAATAGGCAGGTTTAAACAGTTAATAGCTAGTTATAAATTTTACTTTATCTTTATAAGGATATGATATAAAACTCAGGTAAAGAAGACAAAAATCAGGTAAAAAACCACCTAGGTAAAAAGCATGTTTAAAGAAGCTTTTCCTAATATTATTTACGCTTTATTACTGCAGGATTTTCCCGAAAGCCTGGTAGAGGTATTATTTGTGTTTAGTATTTTAAACCTGCGCTTACGGGATAAAAAAATCTTGTTTATAGCTTTTTTACAAACCATAACAAACTTAGTACGTGACCTGCCCATAGCCTTTGGAATGCATTCGGTAATCTTAATTATTACTTTGGCCCTTTATACCCGGCTTTTTACTAAGGCGCAGTTAAGCAAAATTTTTATGGCCGTTTTAATTTGTTTTGCCGTTGTTGCCCTGGCAGAATTAACTTATTTTAGGCCGCTTTTAAAAGTTATTAATTTACCTTACGAAACAGTTTTTGCCAACCCTTTTTTAAGGGCAGCGTGTGCCCTGCCTTACGAAATAATTTTACTGGCCCTGTCTTTAGGGAAAAATTATTATAACCATAAAAAAGGCTTGATAATTAATTAATTTTTTAAACTAAAGGAAACAGTCAATTTGCTAAAGCTTAACTTTACTAAAAGCACCGCGGCTTATTTAAAAGAAAAATTAAATTTAACGCCGGCTGAAGAAGAGGTAGCCCTCTACGGGCTGCAAATAATTATATACACCCTTACCGGCTTTTTGACTATTTGTTTGGGGGGCTGGCTTTTAGGCTGCTTTTGGACCACTCTAGCGGTCTGTTTGACGGCGGCCGGCCTGCGTCTTTTTACCGGGGGGGCGCACAGCAACTCTCCTTTAACCTGTACCTTACTGGGGATGGTCATGGTTCCTTTATTAGGAAAAATAGCCGCCATTACCGCTCCCCTTTTTACTCTTTTAAGTTTATTTTTAATAGTTGCCCCGGGTCTTATATTATCTTTAATTATTATCTGGCGCTTAGCCCCGGTAGATTCTCCGGCTAAACCAATCACTTCCCTGGAACAGCGCAAAAAACTGCGTTTTTTTTCTATTAGCGCTGTTTTTTTACTTGCCATGGGGCAGGCTTTTCTTTTAATAAAAGGACAAGCCTTAGCTATTGTTTTAGCCTTAAGTTTAGGTCTGTGGTGGCAAGCCTTTACTTTAACCAAAGCCGGGCATTGGTTTGCCACTTTTACGGATAATTTTAAATTAAGAAAGGAGGGAAAAAGAAATGAAGCGCCTTTACTATAAACTTTTACCCGTTCTTTTTAGCAGTCTAGTGGTTATTGCCTGTGGAAGTATAAAGCCGGCTTGTAGTTTAATATTATATCAGCCTGAGGTACCAAAAGCTTTAAGGAAATAAGCCTTTAAGTGTAATTTAAGTTTAATTAACGGGAGAATTAAAAAATGCGCGGCTGGAAAGAAAAAAGAGCCAGCGAAATAAAGGAATATGTATTAGTTACCCAGGTCATTTGTCTTTTAATTTTTTTAATGATAATTTTTAGCTTCTATGGTTTAAAAATAGGAATAAATGTATCAAATCTTTTTAATGGTAATATTGTTGTTTTTGTATTTTGTTTAATTGTCGCTTTTTATGCTTTCCGCAAGCTTATTTCTAAAATTACCTTACTTAACCAATCTAAAATAGACGAAATATTACTTATCAGCATTGTTTTTCCTTTAACCTTTGCTTTTCTTTACTTTAGTAAGGATTTTTTTGGGGCTAAGGTTTTAATCATCGTGCCGGTAATAATTACGGCAACGGCTTTTGGAAAGTCTTGGGGTGCTGGCGGGGCTGTTTTGGCCAGCGCCCTTTTATTTTTTTTGGACTATAAAATTTTCCACAACTTGCCTCCTGACGTTTTTCAAACTAACGTTATTATCAGCAGTGTAACCATCCTTTTGGCTTGGCTGGTGGGCGGACTTATGGAAGTGGAAAGAAAGACCCAGGATGAACTGGTTCAAATGGCTGATTTTGACCAGTTAACCGGTTTATACAACCACCGCTATTTACAGGAAAAACTAGCTACTTTCTTAACTAAAACCGCTCCAGCCGTCAAAAATACCCCTTTATCTACCACCCTTAAGAAGACAGTACCCGTAACCGATAAACTAACCCTGGTTTTATTCGATATTAATCAGTTTAAGTATTACAACACCATTTGGGGCTACCAAAAGGGAGATGAAATTTTAGCCGTTATTGGAAAGATTTTATTGGCTGAGATTAAAAAACCTTCTTATGCCGCCCGTTACGGAGGCGACGAGTTTATACTGGTTTTACCGGGAAAAGATAAGAGTGCGGCTTTGCCAGTAGCCAACAATTTGATGGAAAAAATGACCACCCTGGTCACCTCTTACTTATCGGAAAAAGAAAATTCAAAAAGTTTAAAGCCCCTTACCATGTCGGTAGGGATGGCCAGTTATCCAGCTGATGGAGAAGCTGTTTTACCTTTAATTAGAGCCGCCGAAAATGATTTATTTAGAATAAAGTACAGCCTGGATAAAGCTTACCTTTACAAATCTGTCTTAAGTGAAATTAGCACCCTAAAAGTAAAAGATGCTTATCCTGCGCTGCAGGCTCTGGTGGCCCTTATTAACGCCCGGGACAGGTACACCTTTGGGCACTCGGAAAGAGTTATGTCTTATGCCCTGGCTTTAGGGGAAAGATTAGCCCTTTCCGAAGAAGAAAAGGATGTCTTACGTTACGGGGCCTACTTGCATGATATAGGTAAAATTGAAATAAAAGCCGCCGTTTTAAATAAAGAAGGTCCTTTAAATAAAACTGAATGGGAAACAATGAAAAACCACACCGTTTGGGGCAACGAAGTTATCCAAATGCTGGTTGCCTTAAAGGAAATAGGACCGGTTATCCGTTCCCACCACGAAAATTACGACGGCACAGGCTACCCCGACGGCCTAAAAGGAGAGAGTATCCCGCTTTTATCCCGCATATTGCGCTTGGCCGATAGCTTTGACGCCATGACCACCGACCGCCCCTACCGGAACGCCTTAAAATTTTCTGAAGCCTGTTTGGAATTAAAAAAGCATGCCGGCACTTTTTACGACCCCCACCTGGTAAATCATTTCCTTGTAGCCGTCAGGGAAGTCTACAAAAGAACTTCTTAACCCCTGCCTTTAAACGTATTTATATTTATATTTATATTTATATTTATATTTATATTTATTTGAAGAAAAATTTTGGATAAAAATATAGGGGGAAATATGCCAGAAATTAACCTTATGGTTTTTTGCCTTAACCAAAAGATACGTCAGGCGTTGGTAAATTTATTTCAGGAGACCGGTCTTTGGAGTTTCATTGATCCAAATCCTTAACCAGTTCATCTGCATTATTGAACGATTTAACTCTTCCGGCATTTATATCTTCTTCCGCTTCTTTCTCCCCCTCCTGCCATTCTATTTGATTTTATTTAATAAAAAAATAGATATTTAGCGGTCCGCTTAAATTTTTTCTCCCCGCTGAACCATTCTAATGTCTACATCGATCAGTAACCTATAAGGCCGGCACATTTGATAAAGCCGTGAGGTAGTACGTTCGCCTAAATAATCCTCTAAATCTTCTAATTTTATATTGCTGGTGATGATTAATGGTAAACAATTATTAAGCCGATAATTAAAAATAGAATAAAGCTTATTACGCGTCCACTCAGTGTAATTGTGGGCTCCAAGGTCATCTAAAATTAATAACGGGGTTTTCTGGGCTTTGGCTAAAATATCGGCTTCCGTATCATCACCGGGTAAACGTCCTGGTTCGTAAGTAGCGCGCAATTGGTCTAATAAATCAGGGACCACAATAAATAAAACCTGGTATCCTTCTTTTATGAGGGAATTGGCTATACAACAGGCTAAAAAAGTTTTTCCACCCCCTACCGGACCGGTAAGAAATAAACCGTCAAGGTAGTTGTTTTGTTTAAAACGGGCCACAAAATCTTTTGCCGCCTTAAAAGTAATTTTAGCCAATTCGTAAAAGGTTGTTCCTTTTGCCGGGTCAATATTTTTACGAGAGTAATACTTAAAATTAAAATCATCAAATGTACAGGCTTGCATTCGTAAGGGTAATCCCGATTCTTTAAGCCGGTTAACTAACGTTCTTTGCTGCCGGCAACTGCATATAACCGCCAGTTCATTTTGGACAATTACCCCCCGGTCATGACACAAATTGCAGAAAGCCATTTGATTACTCCTACCTCAATTTTTTGGAGCCATTCTTTAAATAACTCCGTTTATCAGCCTTTTTAAGAAAATATTTTTCAAGTGGGGGCGTTAAATATAACGCCCCCACTACTGATGGTTAAGTTTTTTACTTTTTTATTTAACTTAAATAAAGGTTCTTGATTAGCTCCTTTTTCTTTGTGTTTGTGTTCTTTTTGCCTTCATTGCGGGAAGGGGTGGTGTTTTTTTTGTCCTTTTGGGTTAAAAATTGCTGGTCATATGCCGTAATAGCTTCTAGGTTCCGTAAATTATTTTTTTGCCAGCGCAAAAGAATGCGGTCAATATATTTAAAATTAAGCTTTCCCATTAAGACGGCCCGTCGCAAAGCCTCCAAAATTATTCCCTGGTCTGCTTCCAAGGCCCATTTTTCAATTTGTTCTATTTCAATAGGCGATAAAGGGCGGCCAAATTCATTTTCAAAGGTTTTAACCAAAACAGCTAACTTGCTTTCGTCTGTTAAGCCAGGACCATCTGAAATTTGACGAATTTTTTCCAGTTCTTTTACTTTTATACAGGCCCATATTTCTGATATTTTTTCAAATAAAGGTTCAAAATCATACCCGAGAAAAACTTCCTTTCGCTCTTCGTCATAATATTGGGCGGTAGAAAGCATTTCTTTTTCTAAAAGGCTGGCTAAATCACGCTCTATTTGACGGTAATCCCGGGTTAGACATTCGGCTAATATCTCTGGAGAAGGGTAATATTCTTCTTCGGTCCGTAAACGGAATAATTGAATTAAAAGCATCATTTCTGTATCACTAAGACCAATAATGGGGTAATAACGTAGTAGTAAATTTGGGATGCTGGTAACTCCCCGGACAAATAAATCAGCACCAAAAGCTGCCGTAATGTTTCCTTTACCGTATCTTTTAACCGTTTTTCCAACCTTTATGGTCATAGGCTGCCCTCCCCTGCAAAAATATTTTAAGGTTATATAGGGAGGTTTGTCCAGGCACGAAAAAACTGTTTAGGGTAAATTTTTAAGTAATCAGAAACAAATTTCTTCATAAATCTCAAACGGATGGCGTGCGGTAAAAATATGCACCGGTAGTTTTAATTGATCTAAAAGAGCTACCGCCTGAAGCACATGGTCCCCTAAATCTTTTAACTGGTGAGCGTCAGAGCCAATGGTAAAAATATTTATTCCGTTTTCCCTGGCTAACAAGAGGATGTCCTTGCCAGGGTGAAATTCCGTCAGGCCCCGGCGAATACCAGAGGTGTTAAGTTCCAATCCTGTTCTTCTTTTTGCCATTTCCGCAAAGACAGGCTCTATTAAGCCATGGTGGGCCTCTAAGATTTGGGGACCAAAAAATTTTACGCCGAAACGCCGGTAAAGATCAAAGTGGGCCATACTATCAAAAAGGCCGGTCTTGACAGCTAATTCAAGTGTGGTAAAATACTCTTTAATTACGTGGGTTAAGCTACGCGAAGCAAAATATTCCTCACATTCACTTGCTGAAGATATGGCTTTGTGCTCCAGACAGTGAACCGCACCCAAAACAAAATCAAAGGGATAATTAGCCAGTATTTTTTCAATTTCCTTTTCGTGTCCCTTTTCAAAGCCTACTTCTATACCTGCTTTAATCTTTAATTGGGCAGTTTTAAACTGTTGCTTAACCTGATCCAGTTCAAGAAAATATTTATCTAACCAGTAATTATGTTCCATAGGGTAACGACAGCCGTTAACCCTTACAAACCAATCTAGATGCCGCCTGGCGGGATCTACTTCAAGATGGGGGGTGAAGCAAATCTCTTTTAAACCCAATTGTAGCGCCTGGTAACAGTAAGCAAAAAGACTAACATCTTCCGCGTCCACCGAATAACCTGGGTGAATATGATAATCCACACAGTACATGTTACAAAACTTTTGCCCCTAAAACAGATTCCATTTGGGCAAGAGCCCAATTATGCGCTTGGAGGTCAAAACTAGCCACTCCCTGACGGTAAACGACAACTTTATAATCACGGTTGCACAATTCTTCTACGGTATAAAGAACACAAATGTTTGTGCAAACACCCACCACCTGCACTTCTTCAGGAGCAAGTTCTTTTAAAATTTCCGCCAGGGGAGTGCCGTAAAAGCTACTGTAGCGTTGTTTAAAAATTTTTTTAGCCAGGGCATATTCTTCGGCCTGGTCAACCAGTTCATCAATTAGCTCCGCCCCCCGACTACCCGCAAGACAGTGGACCGGAAAACGGTTAAATTCAAGGTCATCCTTTTGGTGCGCATCCATAATAAAAATAACAGGCTGCTCCTTTTGTCTGAATTCCGTCACTTTTGCGGTGACAAAAGGAATAATTTGACGGGCTGCCTCCCCGCAGTATAAGGCACCTTGGGGTTCAAGAAAATCTTTAAGCAGGTCAATAACCATTAAAGCATTCATAGCCCTGCGTTCCTCTTTTCTATAACTAATATTCAATAAAAAAATGGATACCTTAATTATAACATTATTTTATAAGCTCAAATATACTGTTTACAAAGATTTTATTTAATTTTACTTAAATAAAGGAGAGTGATTAAAGATGCCGATAAAAATAGGCATAAATGGTTTTGGCCGCATTGGCCGTAGTGTTTTCCGGGCTGCTTTTGACCGTCCTGAAATTGAAATAGTGGCCGTTAATGACTTAACTGACGCTCTTACTTTGGCTCATCTTTTAAAATATGATTCGGTGCATGGTATTTACCACGGGGAAATAAAAGCTTATAATAACTGCTTTATGGTCGGAGAAAAAAAAATAAATGTATTTTGCGAAAAAGACCCGGTCAAATTACCCTGGGGTAAACTTGAGGTAGAGGTGGTTATTGAATCAACCGGCCGTTTCAATGCTCGTCGAGAGGCGCAAAAACACTTAGTCGCTGGGGCAGAAAAGGTGCTTATCACCGCTCCGGCTAAAGATGAAGACATTATGATTGTAATGGGGGTTAACCAGGAAAAGTACTCGTCTGTCCAGCACCAGATAATTTCCTGCGCTTCTTGCACCACTAATTGTCTAGCCCCAGTAGCTAAAGTGCTCCAAGAAAAAATAGGCCTTATTCATGGCTTAATGACTACGGTTCATTCTTATACTAACGATCAGCAAATTTTGGATTTGCCCCATAAGGATTTAAGACGGGCCCGGGCTGCTTCATTGTCTATTATCCCAACCACTACCGGAGCGGCTAAAGCCGTAACAAAAGTCATTCCTGAACTGGAAGGGAAACTTAACGGACTGGCTTTGCGTGTCCCTACGCCTAACGTTTCAGTGGTGGACCTTACAGTTGAGGTTACCCGCCCCACTACAACAGTAGAAGTTAATGCTATTTTAAAAGAGGCTGCCTGCGGAGCGTTAAAAGGAATTATTGATTACTGTGAAGCTCCTTTGGTTTCCCGGGACTTTAATGGTAATCCACATTCTGCCATTGTGGATGCTCTTTCCACCATGGTGATAAACGAAACAATGGTTAAAGTAATTGCCTGGTACGATAACGAATGGGGTTATTCAAACCGGGTGGTGGATTTAGTATCGTATATTAGAGAAAAGGGGATAGCTTAATTTTAGACTTTAAAAAAAGAGAAACCCCACTTTGCCTCCAAATTACCGTTCTTAAAGTAGGGTTTATAAAGAATAAAATTATTGGGCTATAGAAACTAAAGCCACAAATTTAATTACTTTAAGCGGGTGAATAATTAGTCCTTTAATTTTAAAACGTCCGGTTAATATTTCCTTAATTAACTGCCAACCACGTTTAGTTAAGAACCCAACCGGAAATATGTTTCTTATTACTTTTAGTTGGGATACCTCCATAATATGGTCTGTGGTGGCCGATACAGTAATATGCCTTGGTTTAGTAAAATCATTTTTAATAATTAATTGTTCCGGACTAAAAGTTAAAGTTACTTTTTGTTCCGTATCAATACTGTCAATTCCAATGGTACAATTCATTTTTGCCGCAAGTTTTTGCTTTTCCGGGTTAGCGGAAAGGTTTTGACTTAAAAGCATATTAATTAAATAAGCTAAACCATTTGCCTCATCTCCGTCAGCAAGCATTACTGAATACACAGCCGTTAACTCCATTCTGTCGGAATTTGACCCATTTTACGGCAAAATGCTTCTAAAGCCTTAACATTTTTAATTACTAAATCTAGTGGTCCTTTTTGAACCTTTATTTTCCCCATGGTAACCATCTTAGACGCCGATTCTTTACCTGAAATTACTGACCCCCATGTACCTGCATCCGCCACAAATGAAAGGTGTATCTCTTCGTTAGTGGTTTTGTTAACGCGAACAATACGCCCTTTTTCCACAGCAGCACAAATTTTAATGTCAGGTAAAATAACAAACTCTACATTATAAGTAAAACTTGGGGGGTCGGCAAAACCATCATGAACCTCATTGTCCTTTTTCGTCGCTTCTAAAACTGCAGCGCACCATTCGGGAGAAGCAATTTTCATTTTTTTACCTCCTTTTAATTTTTTAAATTTCTGACTATTATAATAGTTAAATAATTAAATGTAAAGTATATTTTTTTAATATTCATATAAATTATCCATATGATTAATATATCCTGATTTACGATTGACTTTTATGACAAATTAAACTAAATTAATATTGCAGTTAAAATTAAAGGAAAGGGAGATGACAATAATGGATGAAGCAATTTTAAGAAAAAAAGGCAAGTACCAGGAAGAAAGAAAGATCGAAGGTAAAACATACCGGATGGTTGCAAGGTCTAATAAATTAATTGGGGTAGAAGTAGAATTTGAACCTGGAAATGGAACGGGATTTTACGCTCATGAAGGGGAAGAATTGCGTATTATGTTAAAAGGCAAAGTTAAATGCACCGTTGGCAATAAAGTTTACGAACTGGAAGAAGGGGATATTCTGTGGCATAAATCCACCACCCCTCACGCCATAGAAAATATTGGAGAGGGAAACGCCGTTTACCTTACCGTTAATACACCGCCTACAACAATGACTCCTTACACTGAAGAAGGAAAGCTTATTGGTTTTTACGAGGGGATTAGTGAGGAATAAAATATGTCGGAAATACTGGGCAAAATTGAAAAACCCAACGTAGAAGAATATAAAAAAGAAAGGAAATTATTTTTGGTGCCTTTAATTTACGCCAGGGATAATTTTCCCCAGGATTATTTAAAATTAGTTGAGCAATACTGGCAACAATTAGCAGAACAAATAAATAAGCTAGAGCTAAAAATTGGGATAATAAATAAGATTTATTACGAAGCCAATCCACATACTGGCGAGGAAGGCTTAAATATAATCAAAGAGTTAAACGAAAAAGGCTACCAGCTTATCAAAAGCAAGTGTGATAAGGGGGCAGAAGTCCAGGCCACCGAGGATATTAATTTATTTTATGAATTTATTGATTGGGGTAATTGTTTACAGGCAATTATGACGGAAAAGGTGTTTCAAAAAGTTACCGAATTTTATCAGGAGGCCAGTCAAAAAAGATATAATTTTATAGCCCAACAAATTAACGCTACTTTAAAAGAAAACGAGGTGGGAGTTTTGTTTATCCGTGAAGAACACGCCGTGCAATTTCCTGCTTCAATTCAAGTATTTTACGTCGCCCCACCTGCTTTAGACGATATTCACCGCTGGCAAAGAGAAAAACTGCAGGAAAGAATGGCTAAAGAAACCGCACCAAAATAAAATAACTTTAAAAAAAGAACCGGACCATTTGAAAATTACGTTTTATTTTATCCTGGTCAGTTAAAATACTCCCGTATTCTGTGGCGTGGCCGGTAAGCAAGTAATCAATTTCTAAGGAGGCCAGTTTATTGATGCTTTGCTCTAAATGTGATATGTCCCCGCCGGGAAAGTCTGTTCGGCCAATACTGCCTACAAACAGAACATCACCGGTAATCAGGACTTTCTTCTCCTCCCAATAAATAGATATAGAACCTGGTGAGTGGCCGGGGGTGTGAATTAAACATAAAGAAATTTCGCCTAATTTTAACTGGCCTTCCCTTAAAAGCAAAAATGGCTCAAAGACTGGAGCGGTCATTCCTAGTAAAGTATATAATTTTTCACCCACTGTTTTACGAAACTCATCTTCTATTTGGGAAAGGGCGATAAGCACTTCCCCATTTTTTTGTTTTAAGGCCTGGTTTGCTTCACAGTGATCCGGGTGAGCGTGAGTGTTTATGATTAAACCAATGGAGGCAGCATCAAACCCGTCTTTTTGCAAGGCGGCCAAAAGCTGGTCAAAACACGGACTGCCAAATTCGTTGGAAATATGTCCTGGATCAATGAGAACATGGGGACATTTTCCTTCAAGAAGATGGGTAAAAAGATAAGTATTACAGTTATTGCCTATACCTTGCCAAAGGTAACCGTATAAATTTTCAAGTACTTTTACCGATTGGTAATTAGTATTTTCATGAAACATATAATCAGTCCTCCTCTTAAAAACTTTCTTTAAAAAACATTTTTTTTAGAAAAATTATAAGTTATTATATAAGGAAGTAAATAAAAAGTATAGCGTTAAGGAGAAAAAAAATGGGTGAAATAAAAAAGGCCTGGGAAATAGCCCTGGAAAAAGCACAAAATATTAAGGAATTACCTAAAGACCAGATAGATAAGTACAATATCGAAAAATGCTTAATGATTGGAAGCAATTTAGCAATTAGATATTTAGAGCAAGCTGACCCGCGTCAATTAGAACATGAACTAAAAAAATACTTTGGTAAGGAAAAAGAGGTAGTTAAACAGGCTATGGCCAAAAAACTTATCCAGGCCATTGAAACAGGTAACCAAAAAAGATTAACGGCTATTAAAAAAGCCCTTTTTCTAATTTTTGAGGAACAAACAGCTTTTAATGAAACAATTGAAAAAATAAAGGATCTTTTTGAACAGTATGACCAAATAAACCAAAAGAAAAAGGAGGAGTTAGCAATAGAAGGAAGAAAAAGGTTAACGGCCCTTAAAATATCTGGAGAGGCAATTATAGAAATTAATCCCGCCGCAAAAGATGAATGGAAACAAGACCTGACTTTTTTAAAGCAGTTATACGAAGAAAAATTAAATCCTTTAAAACTTGAGTTAGAAGTTCAAATAAGGGAGCAAAAATGTTGACGGCGGTAGAAATTTACGACACCACACTACGCGATGGGGCACAAGGAGAAGGTATCTCCTTCTCGGTTGAAGATAAAATAAAAATAACTTTAAAACTGGATAAATTAGGTATTCATTATGTTGAGGGTGGCTGGCCGGGCTCTAATCCCAAAGACATTACTTATTTTAAACGCATACAGGAGCACCGCCTGGTAAATACAAAAATAGTAGCTTTTGGGTGTACCCGAAAACCTAATATAGAGGCTGCGGAAGACAAAAATATTCAAAGTATTCTGGAAGCAAAAGTGTCTACCGCCGCCATAGTGGGGAAATCGTGGGATTTTCACGTTACCCGGGCCCTGGCTACCTCTTTGTTTGAAAATTTAAACATGATTAAGCAATCTGTTGCTTATTTAAGTCAAAATGGGTTAGCTGTTTTTTACGACGCCGAACATTTCTTTGATGGATTTAAAGCAAATCCCGAATACGCCCTGGCTACTTTGAAAGCAGCCAGGGAGGGAGGCGCAAAAATAATTGTGCTATGTGATACTAACGGCGGGAGTTTGCCTCACGAAATCGGGCCTATAATTGACCAGGTAAGGAAAGAAATAAACCTTCCTCTGGGTATTCACTGCCATAACGATGGGGAATTAGCGGTAGCCAATACCATAGTCGCTGTCCAGGCCGGCGTAAGTCAGGTGCAGGGCACAATTAATGGCTACGGGGAACGCTGCGGCAACGCTAATCTTTGTTCTGTTATTCCTAATTTGACTGTAAAATGCAAGGTGGCCACCATTCCTTTTAACAACCTGGTCCGGTTGACTGAACTGGCCCGTTACGTTAGTGAACTGGCCAACATGCATCCGCTATCCTCCCAGCCTTTCGTGGGGTCAAGCGCCTTTGCCCACAAAGGTGGTGTTCACGCCAGCGCTATTTTAAAAGAGGCAAGTACTTACGAACATATTGACCCGGCAATAGTAGGTAACCAGCGGCGAATTTTGGTTTCGGAGCTTAGCGGAACTTCAAATCTTTTATATAAATATAAAGAATTTAATTTTATCCCTCCTGTAACAGGAGAAGAAAACCGCGCGATTTTAAAAGAAATTAAAGAATTAGAGCACCAAGGTTACCAGTTTGAAGGAGCAGAAGGCTCCCTAGAATTACGTTTATGTAAAATTTACCAGGGCTATAAGGAATTGTTTAAGTTAGAAAACTTGCGCGTCATAATTGAAAAAAGAGAAAATGGGACGGTTTATTCTGAGGCTACCATTAAAATTACCATTAATAACCACACCGTACACACCGCGGCCGAAGGAAACGGACCGGTAAACGCTTTAGACAATGCCCTGCGTAAAGCCATAGAAGAAGCTTATCCGGAAATTAAAAAAATGCACCTTACTGATTACAAAGTACGGGTGCTGGACGAAAAAGATGGTACCGGCGCGATGGTAAGGGTGCTTATTGAAACCGGCGACGGTCAACGTTCCTGGGGAACAGTGGGAGTTTCGTCTAATATTATTGAAGCCAGTTGGCAAGCCCTGGTAGACAGCATTGCTTACGGATTATTATTAAAGAAAAATGTACCTTTGCGGTAGCCTAAAACCAGAAATTATCATCTCATTTTATACCAGGGCAAAAGTATTAAATTTAAACAAGTTTAGCGCTTGCCTTTTTGCCTTTGGGAAAGCTTATTAAGAAAGCCTGCTCTAATTTACGGTAACTGCTTTTTATAAATTTCCCTAATCTCCCTAAAAAACTGTTGGTAAGCCTGGGTTTGGTAATCAGGGTAAGTCCACGGAAAAGGACTAAATTTACCCTTAGCGTAAGTCAAGGTAACTTCCCCGTAAATCCCCTGCCCTAGATAAAGCCGGTGAGAATAGTCCTTGGTGGTGGCCAGTACCACCTTGGCTAAACTTAAATAACCAGGGTCTATATTTACCAATCGCTTTCCTTCTAAGGCCAGGTCCTGTTCCATTTTGTTGGTTAAAAGTTTAATACCCGGCAGTTGTTCAGGTAAAATGAGTCGGGTAAAACTAATAAACTGTCGTTTTATCCCAACTCCCATTTCTTCATTATAATAACTGGTATAAGTAAAATCCATTATTTTACTTTCTTTATCCGCCGGGCCGAACTCTTTTACCAATCTTTTTTTGGCCCGGCTTAAAAAATCAAGGGAGGTAAATAAAAGCCCTGCAAAAAGCTTAACCAGTTGGGGTAATTTTACTTTGCCCGTAACCCTTCGCCTCCCTTAATAAATTGAGGTATTTTTTAGTTTTTTTATTCATTGCTTCTCAATCAAAAAATTATTCTTTATTAGAGGTAATATTCGACATGAATGGCATAATTCCTTCTTTTTTAGAAGAAATCTCTTAATTTTGTTAGTTTACCTTAGAACATAATCAAATATTATTGCATGTTATTTATTGGTAAACAAAAGCAGGGGGGATTTTTCGACAGTCTTTATTTGCCTCAGGGAATTTATTTCCCGGTTTTTATTAAGGAACGGCTATTCTCTTTTGCTTGCTGCTATGCTACGTTATGGTATAATAAGAAAAAGGTTAAAAAATGTTTTTAAACCTGAAATTTTTGATTAAGGAACAAAAATGGGAAAAAATAAACGTAAATTAATCTTTTTTCTTTTTATTTTGCTGCTAAGCTTTACTTGGCCGGTTAATTTTGGGCCAGCAGAAACCCAAAAAAATGAAGTGGTAGTTCTTACGGTAGATGGACCAATTGTTCCGGTGGTTGCCAGTTACTTTGACCGGGGAATCAATTACGCGGAAGAAAGCCGCGCTTCTTTTTGCCTCATTAAACTTAATACTCCTGGTGGTCTTTACCAATCAACCCAGCAAATTGTCAGCCGGATTTTAAGTGCTCAGGTTCCAGTGGTAGTTTTTGTATTTCCTCAGGGGGGCTGGGCTGCTTCGGCAGGCACTTTTATTACGGTTGCCTCTCATTATGCTGTTATGTCCCCGGGAAGCAGGATTGGGGCCGCTCATCCTGTATCCGTTGGTCCGGAAGAAGAAGCAAAGATTCCCGGGGAAAAAATTACCGAAGATGCGGCGGCCTGGATTCGCTCTTTGGCCCAAATGCGGGGGAGAAACGTCCAGGCGGCTGAACTCACGGTAAAGAAAAGCAAATCTTATTCCGATAAGGAGGCGTTAGAAAAAAATTTAATTGATGCCCGGGCCCGGAGCTTGGAAGAATTGTTGGCCAAACTAAATGGAAAAAGCTTTACGCTAAGAAACGATCAGCAAGTAACCGTGAAAACAAAAAATATTTCCCTGCACCCAATAGACCTGAACTGGCGGGAAAAATTTCTTTTGACTTTTAGCAATCCGGAAATAGCTTATTTATTATTTACTTTAGGGATGCTTGGTTTGATGGTAGAAATATACCATCCGGGGGCTGTTTTTCCGGGCTTAATTGGGGGCTTGAGCCTTTTACTGGGGCTTTATGGCTTGGGAACTCTTGAAGCGTACTGGGTTGGCCTTTTGCTTTTGGTATTGGCCTTTGGGCTTTTTATTGCTGAAGCTTTTATTGTCAGTCACGGCTTATTAGGAACAGGAGGGTTGGTGGCTTTCGTGTTAGGTTCTTTGCTTCTTTTTTCAGGAAGTGAACCAGGTTTAAGGGTCAGCCCCTGGCTTATTTTTACGATTACCATATTGTTCACCGGTCTTTTATTTTTGCTGGTTATGGCCATTGTACGGGGTCAAAAACGTCGAGTAACAACAGGACAAGAAGGAGCTATAGGCCAGGTAGCTGTTACGCGTACACCTCTTACGCCTAAAGGAACTGTTCTTTACGCTGGCGGACTTTGGCAGGCTATAGCTGAAGAGGGGTGGTGTGATGAGGGTGAAGAAGTAATCATTACGGGTATGGATGGCTTAAAGCTGCGGGTAAAGAAAAAATAACTAAAGCTAATTAGCGGTTCAAATGAGATCAATAATTATTTGTTTACGTTAAAAGTTACGTTAAAAGCAAGTAAAAACTTAGTACGTAGGGGTGTTAAATTTGACGCCACTACAATAAATTTAGGAGGTTTTAAAAATGCCTATTTTAGTGACTATTATTGTGATTATTGTTCTAATGCTCTTGTTTGCTTCCATTCGTATTGTCCAGGAATATGAACGGGGGGTAATCTTCCGGCTGGGTCGTTGTGTGGGAGCGCGGGGACCAGGCTTAATACTTTTAATTCCCTTCATTGAGCGTATGCAAAAGGTTGACCTAAGGGTAATTACTATGGACGTTCCCGCTCAGGAAACTATTACCAACGATAACGTTACCATTAAAGTAAACGCCATTGTTTATTTTCAGGTGGTAAACCCGGTTCATTCCGTAATCAACGTACTTGATTTTATTCGCGCTACTTCCCAGTTATCCCAAACTACCCTGCGCAGTATCATGGGACAGTCACAATTAGACGAAATTCTGGGGAAAAGAGAGGAAATTAACCAACGTCTGCAAAAAACCATTGATGAGGGTACAGAATCATGGGGAATTAAAGTCAGTCTGGTTGAAATCCGGGACTTAGAACTACCGCCTACCATGCAGCGGGCCATGGCCGCGCAGGCGGAAGCAGAAAGGGAAAAGCGGGCAAAAATAATTCACGCTGACGGCGAATACCAGGCCGCCGAAAAACTGGTCGATGCGGCAAAAATTATTGCTCAAATCCCGGCCGCCTTACAGCTTCGCTACCTGCAAACAATAAGAGAAATTACTACCGACAAGGCTAGTACTATTGTTTTTCCTTTGCCTTTGGATATAATTAAACCGTTCCTGAAATTTTTTCAAGAACAAGAAGGCGAAGCTCAAAAGTAGGTTGAGGGATAATGAAGTTAATTTCCGATGGCGTTAACCGTTACCGCCTGGCCCGGGCAGAAGGGATGCGGGTAGAAGTAGTTGTATTTGCAAGTCCGGCGCTGGTATCAAATCTGTACGAAGATAAAGCTTTGGAACAATTGGCTCACGCAGCCCAGTTGCCTGGAGTAATAAGTCCAGTGGTGGGTATGCCGGATATTCACGAAGGTTTTGGCTTACCTATAGGAGGAGTAATGGCCGTTGGCGAGGAGGGGGTAATTTCGGCCGGGGCCGTGGGCATGGATATTAATTGCGGCGTTCGTTTAGTGAGGACCGGCTTACTGGCCCGTGATTTTAATAAACCTGTTTTAAGGGAACTAATGCAAAAAATTGAAGAATACGTTCCTACCGGTATTGGTCGCAAAGGCCGTCATCAAGGAATAACCCGGGCCATCTTTGAACAAGTGGTTTATACCGGGGCAAAAGAGGTAATTACCCAGGGCTATGGCCACGAACAAGACTTAGAACATATAGAGGAAAGAGGCTGGTTAAAAGGCGCTGACTTAGGCGCGGTGAGCAGTAAAGCTTGTGAGCGCGGCTCAGTACAGTTAGGAACATTAGGGGGCGGCAATCATTTTATTGAGATTCAGGAGGTTGTGGAAATATATGACCAGTTGCTGGCTAAAGCCTTTGGGCTTTTTACCGGCCAGCTTACCATAATGATACATACAGGCAGCCGCGGTTTCGGCCACCAGATTTGCACGGATTACTCCAGAAGCTTGCTTACGGTAGCCGAAAAATATAAAATAAACTTATCCAGTAAAGGTTTGGCTTGCGCACCCATTAATTCTCCTGAAGGGAAAAATTATTATGCCGCCATGGCCTGTGCCGTAAATTTTGCCTTTTCCAACCGGCAAATTATTATGCATGACGTGATGAAGGCTTTTACTGATGTTTTAGGTGAAACACCACTAAAGCTGGGGATGAAAATAGTGTACGACGTAGCCCATAACATTGCTAAATGGGAAAAGCATAATAAAACCCGGGTATTAATCCACCGTAAAGGAGCTACCCGCGCCTTACCCGCCGGGCACCCGGATAATCCGCCTGTTTATTTAAACACTGGCCATCCGGTCTTAATTCCGGGCAGCATGGGTACGGCTTCATACGTGTTGGTAGGTACCCCTTTAGCTAAAGAAACCTTCTTTTCAGTAAACCACGGAGCAGGAAGGGTTCTCTCCCGAAATGCTGCAGCTAAAGTAATTACCAGAGAACAATTTAACGGAAGCATGGGTGAGGTGTTATACAATGCCCGTAATTACCGGGAGTTAATTGATGAAGCACCCCTGGCCTACAAAAATATTGATGAAGTGGTAAATTCGTTAGTTACCCTTGGTTTTACCCAAAAAGTTGCCCGGATGCACCCATTAGCCGTAATTAAAGGTAAAGATTGAAAAAAGGAGGTAAAAAAATGAGTAAGAAGGAAGACTTAATCACTAAAATTATAGAAATTGAATGGGAGATGTTTTCAAAGGTTAAAAATAGGGGAGGAAAGGCATCGTGTCAGGAAGAACCAGATACTTTTAAAATTATCAGGTCAAGCAATTTTATGAGCTGGTCTGAAGCTACTTTGGAAAGCTATTTAAATGACCTTCAAGGGGCAAAAAAAGTAAAGCGAAATTTAATGACCGAAAAGTACGCCCGTATGGAAGGTTTAATTCCACCTCCAGATTCAGAGGTTCTCTCATTAATAGACAAAATTGTGGCTATTGAATGCAAGTGGCTGGAAGAGTTAGCCGCAAAATCTCCGCAATATACGCCGGCCCGGCCTATTTACAGCCGGCAGGATACCCCACAGATTGTTTCTTCGGAGACCTATTCCCGGGGTGAACTGGCCACTTATTCAAAGAAAACGCTTGAGTTATATTATCAGGATATATTAGAGATGAGCCAAAAAAACATCAATAGAATTGAAGTAATTTTTTCCCGTATGTTAGAAGAGTTCAATAATAATTTTGCTGAAGAAAAGGACTAAGGTGATTATTTTTTAGCGCAAAAAGGCCACAAAAAACAATGAGGTTTAAGATTAGAAGTCCGAAGTTCAAAATAATTTTAACCAGTTTCGAACCTCAAATTTCGAATTTCGAACCTCGAGTTAGGAAGGTAGTTTATGAATGATAAAAAAATAGCTACCAGAGAAGCTTACGGGCAGGCCCTGGTAGCTTTAGGACAAAAAAATCCTGATGTAGTAGTTTTAGATGCTGATTTAGCCAAGTCTACCAAAACTATTGATTTTAAAAAACACTATCCAGACCGTTTTTTTGATTTTGGGGTGGCAGAACAAAACATGTTAGGTACAGCCGCCGGTTTGGCGGCAGCAGGAAAAATTCCTTTCTGCAGTACCTTTGCTGTTTTTGCTACGGGGCGGGCTTTTGACCAGGTACGAAACAGTGTGGCTTATCCCCGTTTAAACGTAAAAATAGGAGCCAGCCACGCCGGGATTACAGTAGGCGAGGACGGGGCCTCCCACCAGTCAGTGGAAGATTTAGCTTTAATGCGGGTCTTGCCTAACATGACTATTTTCATCCCGGTCGACGCACTTGAGACGTGGGAAGCCGTACAGGCAGCAATGGAGATTAATGGTCCGGTGTATATTCGTCTAGGAAGATCAGGTGTTCCTATTTTGCCCCGGCATGAGGATTCTGTTTTTCGGCCCGGCAAAGCCGTTATGCTGCGCCAGGGCTACGACGCAACCATTATCGCTACCGGAATCATGGTTCATCAGGCCTTGATTGCCGCCGAAAAATTAGCCCGGAAAGGGAAACAAATAAGGGTTTTAAATATCCATACCTTAAAACCCTTAGATACGGCGGCAATTGTCAAAGCAGCCCAAGAAACAGGGCTCCTGGTTACGGCTGAAGAACACAGTATTATTGGCGGTTTAGGCAGTGCAGTAGCCGAAGTAACTAGTGAATATTGTCCCGTACCGGTAAAAAGGGTAGGCCTGCCCGATGTATTTGGCGAATCAGGAAAGGCAGAGGAGTTATTAGAAAAGTACGGGCTTACCCCGCAAAATTTAATTACTACCGTAGAAAAATTAATTAATAAAAAATTACAACTTGCTTATAAATAACCGGTGGGATTAACTGGTGAACCGTTGACCCTAACTTCAAAATGCAAGTGTGGTCCGGTAGACATGCCTGTACTACCAACTAAGCCTATTGACTGACCTTTAGTTACTTCTTGCCCTTGGGAGACAAGCTGGGCAGAAAGATGAGCGTAGAGAGTGGTAACGCCGCCCCCGTGATCAAGCATAATAATATTACCATAACCACTCATAAAACCAACATAAATTACCGTACCATCTTGAACTGCCACCACCGATGAACCTGAGGGGGCAGGAATATCAATACCGCTGTGAAAACGGGTATAGCCTAAAATAGGGTGCAAGCGGTTACCAAAGCCGGATGAAATACCGCTTCCTGACGGCGCCGGCCAGGCAAAGCCACCACTACCCCGGGGGGGTGCAGTATTTTTTGTTCGCTGCAAGGCAATTTGCCGTAAAATTTCCCTTTCCTGAGCTTCTAACTCTTCCAATTCCTCTTGATGACGGCTTAGCTCTTCCCTGGCAGAAGCCAACAAGGCTTTTTGGCGGGTTTTTTGCTGCGCTAGCTCCTGATAAGCCGCCTTTTGTTCTTGAAGCAAACTAGCAATGTGGCTGCTCTGCTGCTGTAAAGCTTCCTTTTTCTGAACCACCTCTTGTTGTTTGGCCGCCACCTCTTCAACTAGTTTGCTATCTTCAGCTAATATTTTTTTGAGTAATTCGTAGCGGATAATAAAATCACCAAAATCTTCGGCCCCTAAAATTACCTCAAGATAACTAACCTGCCCTTCTACGTAAATATTACGCAGCCTTTGTTCCAAAATACGCGTACTCAAAGCCAGTTCAGCTTCTACTTCTTTAAGTTGTCTTTCTGTAAGCTGAAGAGCAATTAAAGCCTGATCAAGTTTATTTTGCGTGCTTATAACCTGATCTTCTACAGTCACAATATTATTTTCCACCTGGGCCACTTGGCTGGCGTAACTCTTTACTTCTTTTTTGCTTTCTTTGACCTGCTTTTCTTGGTGGAAAATCTTTTGTCTGGTATCATTTAATCTTTCCTGCAAGCTGGCCCCTTGAGCTGAGTGCAAAAAATAAATACTAAAAAAGAATAAAACGAGGCTTAAAAATATTAGCTTTTTGGTAACATTACTAATTATTACCACCTCCTAAACTTTTAAATATTTGCGGACGGAAAAAAAACTTCCTACCATACCAACTAATAATCCTAATCCAACTAGTCCACCAAACAGATTAAATAACAAGCGCTGATCAGCAACCAAAGGAACAAAAGGCACAAACATGCTTACCTGCTGAACAAAAGACCAGTAACTAAAATAAAGGATCACTACCGCAACAAAAGAACCTAAAAAACCTAAAGTTACCCCCTCAAGCAAAAAAGGGGTACGAATAAACCAATTGGTAGCACCTAAAACTTTCATAATGCTTATTTCCTGGCGCCGGGCAAATACCGATAAACGAATAATTGAAGAGATAAGGAATAAAGCCGCCAGGATTAAGGCTCCTATAATTATTATCCCGGCTATCCGCATCCAGCGGGTTACCAGCAGCAGTTTTTCTACCGTACCCTGTCCGTAACGCACTTGTTCAACACCAGGCAAAGAGCTGATTTGGGCCGCAGCATTGGCTATTTGTTCCGAGCGAGCCATTTTTACCTGAAAGGCATCAGGTAAGGGATTTTTTTTTATCCCGGCTAAAATATCTTTTCGTTCCCCCAGACCACGGCGCAGGTCTTCCATGGCCTTTTCTTTGGAAACAAAAGATACCCTGGCCACCCCAGGAACAAGATAAATTCTTTTTTCAAGTTGTTTTACCTGATTTGAGGCTAAATTCGGCACTAAAAAAACCCTTATTTCAAGCTTCTGCTCTAAATCAAGCGCAATTCTATTGGTATTTATCACTAAAAGTAAAGAGGCGCCTAATATTAAAAGCGAAACGGTAATGGTCCCTGTAGCCGCCAAAGAAAGCCAGGTGTTTCTAAAAAGAGAGCGAGCTGTTTCTTTAAAAAAATAGGCTAGGGTATTAACCCCCATAGCCATAAGCGCCTCTTTTTTCATCCCGGACCATTTGACCGCCCGAAAGGGCAACCACCCGTTTTTTTAAAGCATTTACAATATCCCAGGCGTGGGTAGCCATTATAACGGTGGTTCCTAGACGGTTAATTTCCTGTAATAAATAAATCAATTCCCAAGAAGTTTTGGGGTCTAAATTACCGGTAGGTTCGTCCGTAATTAACAATAAAGGACGGTTAACAATAGCGCGGGCAATTCCGGCCCGTTGTTGTTCCCCCCCGGACAACTGGGAAGGAAACATTTTTTGCTTGTCAGCCAGCCCCACCATCTCCAAAGCTTCCGGTACTCTTTTTTTGATGATTTGTCTCGAACCGCCAGCAACCTCTAGAGCAAAAGCTACGTTTTCGTAAACTGTTTTTTTAGGAAGCAACCTGAAGTCCTGAAAAACCACCCCGATTTTACGTCTTAATAAGGGAATTTCCTGAGATTTTAAACGGGCAACGTTTTTACCGCAAAAAATTACCTGACCTTTGGTAGGAAGTTCTTCCCGCAACAATAACTTAGTTAAAGTGGTTTTCCCTGCCCCACTTGGGCCAACCAAAAAAAGAAAATCACCTTTAGAAATATGCATTGTTACATCTTTTAAAGCTTTAACTCCATTTTGGTAAACTTTAGAAACATGATAAAAATGAATCATTTTTACCCTCCCGGTGGCTATATGGTAAATAATGACATACACCGCTTTTATTAAAATGTTTTCGACATTAACTACCGAAATCCTTCTTTTAAGGGATAAAATAACTCGATTTTTAATTAAGTTGTACTTATTAATAAGTTGGTGTAGTATAATATGGATAATGAGGATTATGAGGGCTAGACTAATAATTTTCTAAAATATTAATTTTTTAATCTATAACAATTAGAAATTTAAATTTTTATGGGTGGGTGGAATTGTAGGTGGCTTATTACCTAAACAGAAAGGCTCCCCGTGGTAAACGCTGGTTTGTTTTCCTGGGAATATTAATTTTTTTTGCTTTTATTTTTTCGGGCGGTTTAATAATTATTAATTACCATAATTTCGGTAATATGTTTAAAGTTGTTTCTTTAATCCGTTCCCAATATCTTTATCCGGTTAGCACTAACAACCTCATTGAAGGAGCAACCAAAGGAATAGTTGAATCGCTTGGGGATCCATACTCAATTTATTTAGACCCGGAAACTTATGCCCAGTTAAAAGAACAAATTAACGGCACATTTGGGGGGTTGGGAATTTTAGTAGGTCTAGAAAATGATTACTTAACCGTAATGCGCTCGTATGAAGGAACCCCGGCCTACCGGAAAGGAATAAAAGCCGGCGATATTGTATTTAAGATTAATAATCGTGAAACAAAGGGTATTGACCTGGATACAGCCATTAGTTTAATGCGGGGGGCGGCAGGAACAAAGGTTAAATTGACTATTCTACGCCAAAACGAAGGAATAAAAGAAACAAACCAGAAGCTAAGCCGCAAAACTGAATTTACCGTAGAATTAACCAGAGAAGAAATTAGTATTCCTACGGTAGAAGGACATATCCTAAAGGGTACAAAAATAGGTTACCTTGCTATTTCCCAGTTCACTACCAAAACCCCGGCAGAATTAGAAGTAGTATTGGGTAAGTTTAAAAAAAGTCAGGTTCAGGGTATCCTCCTGGATTTGCGAAATAACCCGGGCGGAGAATTGCGTGCCGCCGTTGAAGTAGCCGAAAAATTCATTCCTAAAGGCCCGGTAGTATACGTTGACTACCGTTCGGGAAAAAAAGATACTTATACTGTTAACGGCAGCAATCTTAATTTGCCGTTGGTAGTTTTGGTTAACGAAGCCAGTGCCAGTGCCGCCGAAATTTTAGCCGGCGCAATTAAAGACCGAAAGGTGGGTATTTTAATTGGAGAAAAAACTTTTGGTAAAGGAGTTGTTCAAACTGTATTTAACCTGGGTAACGGAGCGGGGCTAAAACTAACCACTGCCCGTTACCTTACTCCGGCAAAACATAATATTCACCAGCGGGGCATCTCCCCTGATATTATAGTTAAACAAAAACTTGATGCTGAAAAAGACCTTCAAAAAGAAAAGGCCGTTGAAATCCTCCAGCAAAAACTTGCCGCTTAATTTAAACGTTTAACCAGGAAGGTGAAGAAATGTTTCCATTTGATCAGGTTTTACCCTTAATTGTAGCAAACATAGGCCGAGTATTTTTTAACCCCATTTTTTGGCTGGTGGTATTTTTGGTTGCCTTGCAGTATCGCCGGATGGCCGCGGCAAAAGAGGCCATTTACGGCATCCGGCTAAAACAGGGATGGGGAGATGTTTTTACTGCCGTGGTATACGGCATTTTGGGAGGCTTAATAGGTAGTGTCATTATGGTGGTAGTAGGATTAACTTTATCAGGCACGGGCTTGATTTATCTTTGGCCGGCAGCTATCCTTTTAATGCTTATTAACCCGCGGTTTTTATGCTTTGCTTATGCGGGAGGTATTATAGCCTTAAGCAATCTGATATTTAACTTCCCCCAGGTAAATATTTCCCAGTTATTGGCTTTGGTAGCTATTCTTCATTTAGTGGAAAGCCTGCTTATTTTTTTTAGCGGTCATTTAGGAGCTGTGCCGGCCTATTTTAAAGCAGCAAATGGCCAACTGGTGGGAGGCTTTACTTTACAAAGATTTTGGCCTATTCCCATTGTCGCCCTGGCAGTAGTTGGACAAACCTTTCTCCCTGAAGGAATAAACATGCCGGATTGGTGGCCTTTAATCAAACCAGAAATAGAAGGAGACCTGAAAAACGCAGTGTACACGCTTATTCCGGTAATTGCGGCCCTGGGTTACGGTGATTTAGCTCTGGCGCGTCCTCCGGTAAAAAAGAGCCGGTTATCTGCTTACTTTTTAGGGGCTTACAGTCTTGTTTTACTGCTGTTCGCCACCCTGGCCCAAAACTTTAAAGAATTAGCTTTGCTGGCCGCCTTATTTTCTCCTTTAGGTCACGAATTAGTTATTTTTATGGGCAAAAAAATTGAATTTCAAGCTTCACCTATTTACGTTCCTTCTCTTGAGGGGGTTCGGGTACTGGACACTCTAAAAAATACCCCGGCCTGGCAGGCAGGAATTCGTTCCTGTGATTTGGTTTTAAGAGTAAATGGTTTACCGGTCTTTGACCGGGCCAGTTTAGAAAATAGCTTAAAGTTAAAAGAAAAACAAGGACCGGTAGAGGTTGAGTACCTTCAGGGAGAGACGCGAAATTACCGGCGGGAAATATGCCAACCGCCCCGGGAAGGGCAGCCCTTTGGTCTTCTCCTGGTCCCCGGCAAGGAAGAAAGAAGCTATCTGGAATTGAATAGCAGTGGACTGCTGGGACGATGGTGGCAAAAGTTTAGGCGCCGCTAGCCCGGTTTGAAGCAAGCTTAAGTGCTGAAAACGAGAAGCATTGGAGCAAACGAAAGCAACACCCAACTCCGAGCGGTTTTCTAGAATACACATACCTTTACTTTTACCTTATAGAGAGGTTTTAAAACATGAAGATTGTAGTTATTTCAGACACCCACCTTAAACGGGAAGAAAAGTGGCTTCCCCAGGAGGTAGAAAAGGCCCTTCAAGAAGCTGACCTCATGGTTCATTGTGGTGACTTTGTAGTCTCCCCTGTTTATGAACGATTAAAAAAATTAAATAAAAAGGGAAAACTAATTGCTGTTCACGGAAATATGGATGCACCAGAACTGGTGAATATTCTTCCTGCCAAGGCTACTTTTGAGGCCGCGGGTTACCGGATAGGAGTAATCCATGGCTTTGGTTCCCCTCAAAATTTGATTGATAAAGTAAAATCTGAGTTTGAGAGGATTGAAATTATCCTTTTTGGTCACTCCCATAGCCCTATAAATGAGGTCAAAGAGGGTATTCTTTTTTTTAACCCGGGAAGCCCGACAGATAAAAGGTTTGCTCCTTTTAATTCGTACGGCGTTCTTGAGTTAGGTCAAGAAATTAAAAGGAAAATAATTGTCTTAAAATAAGGTGGAAAGTACTTCATGGCATTTACAGAACTTACAGAAAAAATAATTGATGTAGCCAGGGGAAATGCCCCGGCCGACATTTTATTAACAGACGCTTTACTGGTTAATGTTTTTACCGGGGAAATTTTAAAAGCCAACGTAGCCATAAAGGGCAGTGTTATTGCCGGAGTAGGAGATTGCTCCTGGGGACAGGAAGTAGAAAACCTTACCGGTAAATATTTAATTCCTGGTTTAATTGACGCTCACCTCCATATTGAAAGCTCTTTGCTTACCCCGGCCGGCTTTGCTGCCGCGGCCATTGTTCACGGTACTACCACCGTTATTGCCGACCCGCACGAGATTGTTAATGTGGCCGGCCTGGACGGCTTGCGTTATATGGTGAAAGCTGCTCAGGAGCTGCCGCTGGATATATTTTATATGCTTCCTTCTTGCGTCCCGGCTACCCAACTGGAAACAGCAGGAGCAGTTATTGGCCTCACAGAAATTCAGGAAGGCTTTAAAATTTGTCCGTCGTCCCCGGGTTTGGCAGAGGTAATGAATTTCCCTGGCGTTTACCTTAAAGAACCAGACATTTTAGCTAAAATAAAAACAATTCGTGAAAACAAGCGTCTGATTGACGGCCATGCGCCGGCTTTAAGCGGGAAAAATTTAAACGCTTACTTAAGCGCAGGTATCCTAACCGACCATGAGTGTACTGCTTTAGAAGAAGCCCTGGAAAAACTTCGCCTGGGAATGAAAATAATTATTCGCGAAGGTTCGGCCGCCAAAAACCTGCTTGAATTGCTGCCGCTAGCAAATGAAAAAACCTGCCCTAATCTTTTTTTTGGGTGCGATGACTGCCACCCGGTAGATTTAATTGGCGAGGGGGAGATAGATAATATTTTACGCCGGGCGGTGGCTGCCGGTCTTGATCCAGTAACGGCAGTACAAATGGCTACCCTTAATCCTGCCCGGCATTATCACTTGCAAGATTTGGGAGGCATTGCCCCTGGTTATAAGGCCGACCTGGTGGTAGTAAATAACTTAACTGAATTTAAGGTAGAAATGGTTTATAAGGCGGGTAAGCTGGCGGCCCGCGAGGGAAAAGTCCTTGGTAGTTTATCAAAAGTGGTAGATAAAAAGATGTTAAATACGGTACATCTTCCGGACTTAAAAGGAAGGTTAACCTTAAAAAAGCCGCCTTCAAGTATTTTGGCCCGGGTTATTGAGGTACTTCCAAACCAAATTCTTACTAAAGGCATACTTGTTCCAGCCGGTAAAATCAGCCCCTCAGAAGGTATTTTAAAGGTGGCCGTAGTGGAACGCCACGGCAAAAACGGCAACGTAGCGCTGGGTTTAGTTAAAGGGTTTGGGGTAATAAAAGGGGCCATGGCTTCAACGGTAGCCCATGACAGCCACAACCTTATTCTAGTGGGTGCAAATGAAGACGATATGGAACTGGCTGCCCAAACGGTAGCCGCTACGGGCGGGGGGCTGGCGGTAACAGCCGGGGGAAAGGTGCTAGCCTCTTTAGCTTTGCCGGTTGCCGGCTTAATGTCGGACCAGGACGCATCTACCGTAGCCAGGCAGTATCAAAAATTGAGTAATGCCGCCTGGGAAATTGGGTGCATCCTGTCGTCACCTTTTATGACCATGTCCTTTCTTGCCCTGCCGGTAATTCCAGAATTAAGGATTACCGATAGGGGGTTAGTAGACGTAAATAAGCTTGAATTTGTGGCGCTATGGTTATAAAGCTAAAATGCAATAGTTAAAAATAATGTTTTTTAAGCAAATAAACCAAATTTATGACCAATTTATTAACATAATAATAATGATCAATATCAGAATAACTTAAATTAGATAAGACAATAAATTATTCTTGTTGCTAAAATTTTTATTGAGGTAGCATAAATTAATTTTGCAAAAATGGAATAATACGGGAAACAACCGAAACGGCTGTACTTTAGGTAGATAAAACGATCCGTGCATCAACCACCGAAACTCCTTTTTCTCTTACGATAACCGGATTTAAATCCATTTCCTCAATCTGGGGAAAGTCATTCATTATTTGAGAAACTTTTAACAAAGTTTCTATTACTGCTTCCAAATCCAAAGGTTTTTGACCCCTAACACCCTTGAAGAGAGCAAAAGACTTTGTTTTCTGCACCATATTTAGTGCGTCTGAAATACTCAGGGGAGCCACTTGTAAAGAGAAATCGCGGGTAACTTCAGTAAAAATACCACCACTACCATAAATTACTACCGCTCCAAAACAAGCATCCTGTTTTCCTCCTATGATTACCTCCAGGCCCCCTTTAATGTAAGGCTGAAGGAACACTCCTTCAATTCTTGCTTTGTGTGCCTTTTTTCTTACTTCGGTAAACATTTCTAAATAAGCCTGTCGGAGTGCATCCGGACCTGACAAGTTAATTTTTACCCCTCCCGCGTCTGTTTTATGAATAATATCCGGGCTTACAATTTTCATGACTACCGGATAGCCAAGCATACTGGCAAAATTTAAGGCCTCTTCAAGGTTTTGCGCCAAACCACTTCTTACCACAGGAATATTGTAAGCTTTCAAAATGCGATATGTTTCTAAAGTCGGAAGCATTCCTCGGCGGGAAGCAAACAAATGAAGCACTTCTTCCCGGTGTGCTGGAAAAGTTTTATATTCAGGTATAGGGCGGTTGTTGATGAAAGTCCAGTAATGGTAAAGCTTTCCTAATGCTCCTATTGCCCCGTCTAGGGAAGAAAAAGTAAGCACGCCTTTCTTTTCAAAAAGCCTCTTTTGTTCCCATTTAGAAGGCCCGTAAAGCCAAACAACCACAGGCTTTTTGCTTCCCGTACTTAATTCGCAGATAATTTCAAGCAGGTTACTAGAAAAAGGGAAAGCGAAAGTAATAACACAAACAGCATCTATCCATTGATCTTCTAAAGTAGCTGCAAGTGCTTCCCGGAGAACCTGAGGATACCCTCGGGACATTCCGGCTGCCCAAATATCTATGGGGTTAGATACTTCCATCCAGGGAGGAAAAAAAGGTTTTAGCCGGGCGATTGTTTGGGGTGAAAGTTTAGCCATTTTCAAGTTTGCTTTGGCGCAAGCGTCCACAGCCAAAATTGATGGCCCTCCGGCAGGTGTGATAATGGCTACTCGATTACTCTTTAAAGGAGGATAAGTGGCAAATGTCCGGCTTAAATCATAGAGTTCTTCATCATTTTTTACTCTGATTACGCCTGCTTTTTTAAAAGCAGCTGTGTAGACCGCATCCTCTCCTACCAAAGAGCCTGAGTGAGAACTTGCAGCTTTTGCCCCAGCTTCCGTCCTTCCCGTTTTTAAAGCCAAGATAGGTTTTTGCCGGCTAACTTCAGCAGCAACCTGCATAAATTTTCTTCCGTCTTTAACATCTTCGATATGTAAAGAAATTACTTTTAACCGCGGGTCTTTACCATAAAGAGAAATTATTTCCGAAAAATTAACATCGCTAGCATTTCCCAAATCTACAGCCAAACCTAGACCGCCGGTTAATGAATAACTTCCCGGTAAAAAAATGCCCGATTGACTCACAATCCCAATAGGTTTATTTTCAATGGAAAAAGAAACAAACGCGGTAGAAAAATTATTAAAAGCATTAACTACACCCATTGTATTTGGCCCTATAATTCTTATCCCAGCTGATCGTGCTATTTGAAGCACTTCTGACTGCAAGCGTTTTCCGTCTTCATCGCTATCAGCAAAGCCTTGCGAAATGATTACTAGTCCCCGGGCACCTTTTGCGATACACTCCCTGGCTACCTGCGGGACCACTTCTCGCGGAGTGGTAATTACTGCCAGGTCTATTGATTCCGGTATTTTTTCCACTGCTGGATAAATGACTTCTCCTAAAAAGGTTCCCCCTCCAGGATTAACCACATAATAACGGCCATGGTGACCAAAGTATTTAATGCTTTCTAAAAGGTTATAGTCTGTAGAACGGGTTGAAACACCTACGAGGGCAATCTTTTCCGGTTCAAAAAAAATTTTTAAATCTTTATCTTGCATCTTGTTTCCCTTTCTTTTATAAAGCTAAAAAATAACTCTAGCAGTTTGACGCGCTAAACTCAACTTTATTTTTTGCGCCGTAGAACCCTTGAGAGTCAAGAAAAAATTATTTCTAATTTAGTTTGCAATTTCTAATTCCACTAGTACCAATCATTTAAGCAATTTTATAAGAATTATACCACGAAAAAATAAAGCACGCAATACGTTAGACGTTGATACGGCTCTATTGCATGGGAGAGTGGGCTCTACGCAAAGTGATTGACGGCATCGCATATTCCTGACCCTATTGACACTATCCTGTAACTATGATAGATTAAAAAAGTAAAAGTTAGATGCGCCGAAGTGGTGGAACTGGCAGACGCGCCGGTCTCAAAAACCGGTGGCCGCAAGGCCGTGCGGGTTCGATTCCCGCCTTCGGCACCAGAAGAAATTTGATTGAGGGTCATTTACCTGGTATATGTTGAAATAAATAATGCATAAGCCAGGTTAATTTTTTATTTGATGTTTAATTATGAAGAGAAAAAGGGAAATAAAAAACGGAAAAAAAGCCGGCTTAATATTTTACAAATCATTGTTGTTTTACTCTTTTTGCTCTTTTTTATTACCGGTGGGGTAGCCAGCGGCCTTGCTTATGTATGTGTGCGTGATTTACCCGTCCTGAAAATAGATACACTAAACAAAAAAGGGCCCAGCGTACTTTATGACGTATACGGAAAGCCTTTTGCGGAGTTAAAAAGTGAAAACTACTTACCAGTAAAGTACGCTGATGTACCTAAGGTGGTAAGGGAATCGTTTTTAGCGGCGGAAGATGCACGTTTTTACCAGCACCATGGAGTTGATTTTTGGGCCATTCTACGGTCCGCCTGGGCTAATATTAGCCGGCAAAAAATAGTCCAAGGCGGCAGTACCATTACCCAACAAGTAGTAAAAAATACTTTTTTAACCCCTGAGCGAACCCTAAAACGTAAAATTCAGGAGATAATCCTGGCTTTACAGCTCGAGCGCCGTTATTCCAAAGAAGAAATTTTTATGGCCTATTTAAATAACATTTACTTTGGTGAAGGTGCAAGAGGGATAGGGGCTGCCGCAGAAACTTACTTTAAAAAACAGGTAAATGACTTAACTCTTGCTGAAGCAGCGCTACTAGCCGGGTTGCCCCAAGCACCCAGTTATTATTCTCCATTCCGTAACCCTCAAGCTGCTACAGCCCGACGTAATTCTGTTTTAGATTCAATGGTAAAGCACGGTTTTATCACCCCCCGAGAACGAGAGCAGACCGAACAAAAACCGTTAAACCTGAAGAAAAATACTGCCAGCTTCTCATCACCATACCCCTACCCATATTTTGTGGACTACGTAGTACAGCAGGTCGTGAATAAATATGGGGAGGAATATTTATATCACGGCGGATTAAAGATTTATACTACGTTAAATCCAAATATACAAAAAGCAGCCGAACAAGCGGTATCTAAAAAGGCGAACTTTCCTTTTACCACACATGATAACCAACAAAACGTACAACCGCAAGCAGCAGTAGTAGTGATTGACCCACAAAACAGTGCCATAAGGGCCCTGGTGGGGGGCCGGGAACATACCACTAATTTAGGATATAATCGCGCTACCATGGCTTACCGGCAACCAGGTTCGGCATTTAAACCCATTATTGCTTATGCGCCAGCCTTAGAATATCTTAATATGACCCCAAAGAGCATAATAAGTGACACTCCGGTTAGTTATAGTGATTATTGCCCGAAGAATTATAATGGCAGGTACCGGGGAACGGTTACCTTAAAAGACGCACTGGCATACTCAATAAATATACCCGCCGTAAAATTACTTAATCAAGTAGGGCTTACCCAAGCCATAACCTTTGCCCGCCAGATGGGCTTTACCAACATAGAACCAACCAGAGAAGGCCTAAGCGTAGCTCTAGGGGGGTTACATAAAGGAGTAACCCCTTTGCAAATGGCGGCTGCTTACGCTACCTTTGCAAATGACGGTATTTATACGGCCCCTGAGCCAATTATCCGTATTACCCAGGATAACGGAACCATCCTGGAAGAAACAAACCCGGTGTCTCGCCGGGTGATGAGGCCACAAACGGCGCAAATGATGACCGAAATGTTGAAGGCAGCAGTAAGTTATGGTACAGGAACGCAGGCCCGGATTTTTGGCCTTGATGTAGCTGGTAAAACTGGAACAACTGACCGGAGCAAAGATATTTGGTTTTGCGGTTATACTCCTCACCTGGTTGGGGTAGTCTGGATGGGTTGTGATATTCCCCGTTATATGTCTGGTGTCTCTGGAGGTAAGTATTGTGCTTCAATCTGGCGTCAGGTAATGCTTGCCTCTTTAGGGATAAAAGAACCATCAGAAAAAAAATGGTGTAAAACGATTCCAGAAGCACCTCCCCTACCACCTTATACCCCTGGTGTTCCCGAAACAAATACCAAACCTTCATCACCTGCACCTCCTAAATCATCTGGGACAATCACACCGCAGCCAAAACAACCGGAACCAATAATAATGCCTCCGGATATTCAAGAGACAAACATACCACAAGAAGGAAGAGAAATTTTGCCTCCTGGTAACAAAGACGCTTCTGCAATAAAAAATGAAATAAAGGAAATAAAGGAAGAAACAAAAGAAGAAGCAAAGAAAGAAATTTTTTAGGACAGCCGGCGAGAAAAGACCATCAACAAAAAAAAGATATATTTCTGTAATCTGGGGGGTAGAATTTCGAAGTTTTAAACAAAGATAATTTAAAAGTCAAAAAGAAAGGAGCTTTTATATGGAACCAAGAGAGCGGCTTATTTGCGCCCTTGATGTTGACCAGGTTGATAAAGCTAAAGAACTGGTAACAAAACTTGATGGCATGGTAGACTTTTTTAAAGTCGGTGTTGTTTTGCAGTTAAGCTGTGGTTCAGAGATAATTCCCTGGCTTTTAAAGCAAGGTAAAAAAGTTTTCTTGGATATGAAATATTTTGACATTCCTGAAACCGTTGAAAAAGTAGTGGCTCTGGCCGCAAAGCTTGGGGTTTCTTTTTTGACTATTCACGGAAATACCCAGATTATTAAACAAGCGGTAAAGGGACGGGGAAACACGGGCCTAAAGTTGCTGGCGGTAACGGTACTAACCAGTTTGGATACGACCGACATTTTAGATTTAGGTTTCCCCTGCTCTTTAGAGGAGATGGTCCTTTACCGGGCCCAAAAAGCCGCCACGTACGGCTGTGACGGCGTTGTGGCTTCAGGCCTTGAGATTGACCTGATTAGAGAAGCAATAGGTAAAAAGCTTTTAGTGGTAACCCCGGGCATAAGACCGGCCGGAGAATCCCTGGATAAACATAAAAGAGCCGTTACCCCAAAAGAAGCTATTTTAAAGGGGGCAGACTACCTAGTGGTAGGAAGGCCAATTACCGCCGCCTCAGAGCCGTATGCCGCCGCCCAAAAGATTATTGAGGAAATTGCTCTGGTTAGCTAAAAGAACGGGAAGATCTTAAAGAACTGGTCATTGCCACCGACGCCGGCCGCGAAGGAGAACTGGTGGCCCGCTGGACTATGGTCCTCACCAACTGGAAGAAACCGTTCAAGCGCCTGTGGATCTCATCCCAGACTGATGACGCTATCCGGGAGGGCTTTACCAGTTTAAAGGCCGGAACCGCTTACAACAACCTGTATGATGCGGCGGCATGCCGGGCGGAGGCCGATTGGCTGATCGGGCTGAACGTGACCCGGGCGCTGACCTGTAAGTTCAATGCCCAGTTAACTGCCGGCCGGGTGCAGACTCCCACAAGTAAAGTAAAAAGGACCGGAGCATATATAAAAATGTACCAGACGCCAGAGAAAAAATAGGCCACCTTAATCAAGAATTTCTAACCGACAGATTTATATTTAAAGATCATAGAACATCGTCAAACCCTTTATCAACCAAAGCCTGGACGACCTTTTTTATCTCCTGGGCCCGGCTTTTGTGGCAGATCAGCAGGCTGTCGCTGTCGTTTACAATGATCAGGTCTTCGACTCCCAGCACCGCAACGGTCTTGTCATTAGAGACAATATAGGTATTTGCCGTATCCAGCAAGACCCCCTGGCCGTGAAGGACATTGCCGAGTTCGTCCTTTTCAACGTATCTTTCCAGGGCGGTCCAGTTCCCGATGTCGTCCCACCCAAAGTCGCATGGAATGACGGAAATATTGTCGGCTCGCTCCATGATACCATAATCTACTGAGATTTTTGGCAGTTTCGAATAGACTTTTTCAACCGTTTTTGAGTACTGGCCGGTGCCCAAGCTGTCCTCGATCTCCTTAAGCCCCTCTGCCAGCGATAGCATATGCTTCTCTATCATTTCGCGGATCACATCAATCCGCCAAACAAACATGCCGCTGTTCCAGAGGTAGTCACCGCTGGAGAGGAACTCCAGGGCGCGGGCGTAGTCCGGCTTTTCCAGGAAGCGTGCAGCCCGGAAAACCGGTATTCCCGCAAAGGTATCGAGCAATTCACCACGTTGAATGTAGCCGTACCCGGTTTCAGGGCTGTGAGGGATAATGCCCAGGGTGACGATATTATCTCCCCGGCTTGCGGTAACTACGGCGCTTCTCAGGACCTCTTGAAAATTACGCACGTTGCCGATATAATGGTCGGCCGGCAGGACAATCATGACCTCCCGGAGGTTTTTCTGTCCCAGGACCATGGCAGTTAGCCCTACGGCCGCGGCTGTATCCCGGCCAAACGGTTCGATAATGATGTTTTCTTCGGATAGTTGCGGGATCTGTTCCAGGATAGTGTCTTTAAATTCCGCACCGGCCACGATATATGTGTCCGATATTCCGACCAGGTCCTCAATCCTTTCTACGGTCAACTGCAGCATGGTTTTTTCGCCAATGAGGTTCAAAAATTGCTTCGGCTTTGCCCTTCTGCTCCGCGGCCAAAACCTTTCTCCCCTGCCACCGGCCATAATAACGGCGTAAGGCACAATAATCCCTCCTTATAATAAGAAGCGGCATTTCATGGTTATGCTTTCCTCAGGAAAATGTTAAAGTTTTTTTTCTTAAATGTTAAAGCGGGGGTATTAAAGTCCCCTTGATTTTTATCAGGTTTAAACTCGTTTACAAGCTGGGCAGCTTGGCCAGAGCTTTTTGTAATTCATCTTCCGGTAGCGGATAATCAATAAGCTTGCCGGATAAATAATTATCATACGCGGAAAGGTCAAGCAGCCCGTGACCGCTTAAATTAAAAAGAATGGTTTTGGCCTTGCCTTCTTGTTTGGCCTGCTCGGCCTCCATAATAGCCCACCTTATAGCGTGAGCTGCCTCTGGAGCGGGAACAATGCCTTCGCTGCGGGCAAAAAGGATTGCTCCTTGAAAAATCTCTTTTTGGTGCAGGGCTCGCGCTTCAATAATTTCGTCTGCCACCAACTGACAGAGCAAGGGGGCATCGCCATGGTACCTCAGTCCGCCCGCATGTATGCCTGGAGGAATAAAACTTGAACCAAGGGTGTACATGTATAAAAGGGGAGTATATCCGGCCACATCACCAAAATCGTAAGTATGTAACCCGCGGGTAAGAGTGGGGCAGGCCGTGGGTTCTACGGCCACTAGTCTGACGCTTGTTCCCTGGGTAATTTTATCGTGCGCAAAAGGAAAGGCAAAGCCACTGAAATTACTGCCTCCTCCCACACAACCAATAACCACGTCCGGGTAATAACCGGCTCTAGCCATTTGCTCTTTCGTTTCCAGACCGACCACCGTCTGGTGCAAAACTACGTGGTTTAAAACACTACCTAAAGAATAATTAGTGTCTTCACGTCCCGCAGCTTCCTCAATGGCCTCACTAATGGCAAGGCCTAAGCTACCTGGCGTTTCAGGCATTTCCGCCAGGATTTTGCGGCCAATATTGGTGTTTTCGCTGGGACTGGCAAAAACTTTAGCCCCGAAAATTTCCATAATAGAACGCCGGTAGGGTTTTTGCTGGTAGCTTACCTTTACCATATAAACAACACATTCAAGGTCAAAAAAGTTGCAGGCCTGGGAAAGAGCCGTTCCCCACTGTCCTGCTCCCGTTTCGGTAGTCAAACGCTTAATGCCTTCTTTTTTATTGTAATATGCTTGGGCTACGGCCGTATTTAGCTTGTGGCTGCCGGCCGGGCTTACACCTTCATACTTATAGAAAATGCGCGCGGGCGTATCCAGTTCTTTTTCCAATCGCCTGGCTCTATACAAGGGGGCAGGACGCCATAAACGGTAAATCTCCCGTACTTCGTCCGGAATTTCAATCCACCGCTCTAGTGATACATCTTGCATAATAAGGCCCATGGGAAATATAGGTTTCAAGTCATCTGGGGCCACTGGTTGGCCGGTGGCCGGATTTAAAGGGGGCTTAGGCAGGTTAGGCATGTCAGCCTGAATATTATACCAGTGGGTAGGTATTTCTTTCTCTGTTAGGGTGATTTTAGTTTCCTCCATATCTTAAATTACGGCTCCTTTCAAGTGAGTTTTATAATTACCCTTAGTTTAATAATTCTATTAAATAAGAGTGGTTTAAACAAGTCTTTATTTTAAATTTTTTTCAGCAAAAAACAAGGAAGAGGTTTTTTTCTTACTTAAGGTTTTAATTTAGGGGGTTTAAATTTAACGTCCCTATTGGTTTAAATTAGAATTTATTCCATAAACATCTTGTCATACTTTTCAAATACTGAGGCATGATAAAAAAGGAATCTTAATTTAAAAAAAATGGAGGTGGCTATTTTGATCCAAGGATGGACAGATTTTCAAAAAGGTGTTGAAACAAGGCCGGCTGGTTACAACGAAGTAAATATTGCATACAACGGACTTTTAGCTAAATCAGGCGCGGACCAGGTATATTTACATTGCGGCTTTGGTGACCCAAAATACTGGCGTAATGTAAGTACCATAAAAATGGATCGGAGTGCACGCGGCTGGGAAACAAACATACGCCTACAGGATAATACGGTAAGCTTTTGCTTTAAAGATTCGGCTAATAATTGGGACAATAATAATGGTTTCAACTGGACCCTTCGTTCTTAAACCAATATATAAAGACTTATATATGGCCGGAATTTTTCCGGCCATATATATTTTAATTACCCTGGTTAATTTTCATTTGTATATTTGTACCTTTGTGCCGGTTATAAAACATTTTTTATCCTTTTGGTTTAAAAAATATCGCTGCCAGATAACCAAAAATAACCGCAGCGGTAATTCCGGTTGCTGCTGCAGCTAACCCCCCGCTAAAAGCTCCCAGGATCCCTTTTTGCCCTACCCCTTGAATTGTCCCCTGGGCCAAGAGATGACCAAAGCCGGTTATAGGGACTGTTGCCCCAGCCCCAGCCCAATCTATTAAAGGTTGATAAAGACCAAAAGCGCTTAAAACAACTCCTCCCACCACGTATCCGACTAAGATATGGGCGGGAGTTACTTTGTGAGTGGTCAAATCCATTAATAACTGCGCTACTACGCAAAATAATCCCCCTACTACAAAGGCTTTTAGAAAAATCATGCTTTTACCACCATCCTTCCCCGGTTAATTGGCCTCAATTACTACTGCGTGAGCAATACCAGGAATATTTTCACCCTGCAAGGAACTGCACGGACTTAACAAGGCACCGGTGCCTACCCCCAAAACATGCTGGTAATTGCCTTTTTGCATCTCTTGCCGTAAATAACCACAAGTAACTACCGCCGAGCAGGCACAACCACTGCCCCCAGCGTGGGCATCCTGTTCGGGGGCGTAAACCAAGACCCCGCAATCAGTAAAGCGAGGGGTAATATCGTAACCATTATTTATTAGAATTCTTTGGGCTAGTTCTTTGCCGTAAGTGCCTAAATCACCCGTAATAACCAGGTCATAATAATCTATTGTCCGACCGGTATCTACAAAATGATACATAATTGTATCTGCAGCGGCCGGGGCCATAGCGGCGCCCATATTCATCGGGTCTTGCTGCCCTAAGTCAACCACTTTCCCAATGGTAGCGTGGGTAATAACCGGACCGGCACCTTGCTGGGCCAATACCATCCCGGCCGCGCCCGTTACTGTCCACTGGGCGTATAAAGGGCGCTGGGTTCCCTGTTCTACAGGAAAGCGGTACTGGCGTTCAGCGGTGGCATAATGACTGGAAGCTCCTATAAGGACATACTCGGCAAAGCCACCGTCAATAAGCATGGCCCCTAAGGCCATACTTTCATACAACGTGGCGCAAGCTCCATACAGGCCGATAAAAGGCACCTCCAGGTTGCGGGCTGTGTAGTTGGCACTAATAATTTGATTTAACAAATCGCCGGCTAACATAAAATCAATGTCTTTTAACGAAAGGCCTGCTCTTTCTACCGCCATTTGCATTGCTTCTTGCAGCATGCGTTGTTCCGCTTTTTCCCACGATTTTTCATGATAGTAACTATCCATTATAACTTTGTCAAAGGTATGGCCCAAAGGGCCCATGCCCTCTTTCTCCCCGACAATAGTGGCGCAGGCTAAAATTACGGGTGGGTTTTGAAACCATCTTGTCTGGGCGCCAATTTTTTTGGGGGCCGCCATTTTTTATCCCTCTTTCTAACGGAAGAAATAATATAAAAGGGCAACTAACCAGGCGCTAAAAATGCCAAAAACCAGTACCGGACCAGCAATGGTAAATAGTCTGGCTCCTACTCCCAATACAAGTCCCTCGGTGCGGTATTCCATGGCGGGAGAAACCATAGAATTGGCAAAACCGGTAATAGGCACAATAGTTCCGGCGCCGCCATACTTGGCTATTTCATCATAAATGCCTAGGCCGGTAAATAAAGCCGCTAAAAAAATCAGGGTAGCCGAGGTAGCGGTTCCGGCATCATTTACTGATAAGCCCTGTCCCTGAAAAAAACTAAGTAAAAACTGGCCAATTAAGGCGATTAAACCGCCAAAAATAAAAGCTCCCAGGGTATTTCGGATAAGTGGAGGACGAGGCTTGATTTCATCCACTAACTTTTTATATTGTTTTTTTTGTATTTCTAAAGGTTGAGCCATGTTCATCCTTCCTCTTTTTAGATAAAATGGACACCGGAAGGTGTCCATTAATAAGCTGACTGCTAATAATTGAATAGTTTCTTTTTATTTATTCTATTAACTTTTTTCAGCCAGCTTAATGTTAGCTTTATATTCAGTTACCCGGCCATTATTCACATTTGCCGTCAGGTTAACCACCTCTACGCCAACAACTTCCTTTCCCTCTTTTAAGGCTTTGTCAACCGCCGACTGAACAGCCCCTTTCCAACCATCATTTGATTCTCCAACCATTTCTGAAACGTTTATGGACATCAAAATTCCTCCTTATAAATTTAAATTTTTTAATGACTTAAAACTAACGGTGCATTTTACAATATTATTTGCAATAATAAAATATATATACTTCTTAAGAAGTTTTTTTGGGCGAAATAATTAGTTTTTTTATTTTGTTTAAAGCTTGACGTTCTAAGCGTGATATTTGGACCTGGGAGAGGCCCAAGCGGTCGGCTATATCTTTTTGGGTTTTATCTTCGAAAAAACGCCAGGATAAAATTTGCCGGTCCCGCTCCGGTAATTTAAATAATAAATCCTTAAGCTCAATATGATCTATCCAGGACAATTCTGTAACCCGCAGGTCATCCAGCTGGTCTAAAAGGTATATTGGGTCGCCCTCATTTTGGTGGAGTGTTTCGTAAATTGAAGCCGGATATTGGGCCGCTTCTATAGCCGTAACTATTTCCTCCCGGGACAACCCAAGATTTTCGGCTATTTCACCTACTGAAGGCTCTCTTCCTAATTGATTGGCCAAAAATTCCCGTGTTCTTTGAATTTTGTAAGCCGTCTCTTTTACGGACCGGCTTACTTTAATTAACTGGTCGTCCCTTAAAAAACGTCTGATTTCGCCAATAATCATGGGTACAGCGTAAGTAGAAAACTTGACCCCATAATTAAAATCAAATTTATCAATAGCTTTAATCAAGCCAATGCAACCGATCTGAAATAAATCTTCCAAATCATAGCCCCTGTTTTGAAAACGTTTTACTAAATTAAAAACCAGTTTAAGGTTGCAATTGATTAATTTTTCCCGGGCTAAATTATTTCCCGCCTGGGCCTGTTTAATAAGCTCTATCATTTCACTATCTTTAAGTAAGGGGAAGCGGGGTAAATTCATTCCGGTTAGCTTAGAGCTCATTTTTTTAGGACCCTGCCTTAATGCTTTAGTTGCGTAGAAGATAAAGAAGGATTTACCGTTTTAATCATGGTTACGCGGGTACCTTCTCCGGGAGCAGAGTCTACTTGCAACCGTTCCATAAAGGATTGCATAAAAACAAAACCCAGCCCCGTACGCTCCGGGTCAGAAGAGTAAGCCGGTTGAAGGGCTTTCCTAATGTCTTCAATTCCCTTCCCGTCGTCCTCCACCCTAACTTCAAGACTATCTTTACCTAAAGTGGCTACTATCCGGACAATACCGTTTGGCGAGTCGGCATAGCCGTGAATAATGGCGTTGGCTACAGCTTCGGAAACCGCAACTTTAATTTCTTCCAAATCGTTTAAAGTAAATTCTAACTGGGAGGCAAAGGCAGCTACGGCTACCCGCGCAAAAGCAACATTAGCCGGAATACTTAAAAATTCAAGCTTCATTTGGTTGACAACCTCCATCATTACTCACCCCTATGCCTAACAATTAGGTTTAAAGCTTCTTCTTCGTTAGGATACTCCTTCATGATCCGAAAAAAGCCAGACATTTCTAAGACCCGGCGTACCTGGGGTTGCGCATTCACCAGGGAAACCCTTCCGTTTATTTGAACCAGCCGTTTATACCTTCCTAAAATAACCCCTAGACAGGAGCTATCAATAAAAGAAACCTGGCTTAAATTAAGGACTAAAAAGCTTATGGGCCTGCTTTCCAAAGCTTTTTCCAAAGCTGCCCGAAATTCATCGGCTACCGCTAAATCAAGCTCGCCTTTTGGCCGTACCAGTAAAGCATATTGTCTTATTTCCAAATCCAGTTCCATTTTTCTGGCCCCTTTCTTGAAACGCAGAATTTTATTAAAAAAAGCTACCTATTGCTAAATGTTACCATATATTTAGTTAAAAGACAAATTAAAAGATTATTATAAGAAAGATTAATATAACCCAATTAATCTAATAATCTAACGAAAAATTAACGTTAAATTTAAATATAAAAACATAAATATATTTTATAACGGCTAAATAATTATCGGCTCTTCCGCCATCAGGATTTAGGGGTGAATTTTATGTTTAAAAATAAGGTTAACTTTCCCCTGGGGGGAACATGTCTTCTCATTAATACCACCAGACGTGTTTTATATCATTACCAGGGCAAGAACCTGATGCAATCTTACCCTATTGCCGTAGGTAAACCCGATACCCCTACTCCTCCTGGTCAATTTCAGGTAATAAATAAAATAATCAATCCTGGCGGTATCCTGGGCAGCCGGTGGATGGGCCTAAATATACCGCAAGGTAACTACGGAATTCACGGCACCAATAATCCGGCCTCTATAGGCAAAGCCGTTTCTAACGGCTGTATCAGGATGCACAATCATCATATTGAGGCCCTTTTTCCCCAAATAGAAATTGGCACCTTAGTAATTATTATAAAAGAAAATAGCAAATCAGGAAGCCCCGTTCCAGACCATAACCCTAATAGCTTTTCCGAAAAACAAATCTATATCGTCCAACCGCAAGATACCCTATGGAAAATTGCCCGGCGCTTTGGATTTCCCTTGCAAACCCTAATCACGCTGAACCAAATAGAAAATCCGGACTTGATTTACCCTGGTCAAAAAATTATTCTACCTAAATAACAGCTGAATAACGTATTTTATAATTATTTAACAATTAGATAAAAACTTGGGGCTAACAAATCTTACCTTATTTTTTTAATAATAACCAGGCACCTCCCGCCATTAATAATGTACCGGCAACTTTAAACCAGTTAAAAGGTAGTTTTTCCATACCAAATAAACCCAGGTAATCTATTATCCCTGCCGTAAGCACCTGGCCTAAAATAATAGCGGTAGTAGCCGGAGCAACCCCTACTAAAGGGATGCTACGTACCACCCCGTAAATAATCATCACCCCTAACACACCGCCTAAATAAATATACCAAGGCGGAGAAACTTGCTGGTATAACCGTTCCTCACCTACGCCAAAAATTAAAAGTAAGGCCGCTACCGTCAAGCCCACCAGATGCACAATAAAGGTAGCTTCCAAAAGACCGGTGGCTTTACCCAAAATAGTATTCAACGTGCCCTGAATAGCCATGGTAACTCCTGCCCCGGCAGCAATAATTAGCGCCAGCCACTCAAAATTCATTAACGATCACCTTTTTTACCTTATTGTTACCTCAAAAGACAAAAAAATAACCGCCATTTGTCTGTCACCGTACACCTGCTTAAAGCGTAATATATAATATTAAAGCTTTAAAGCTAATGTAAACCAAGAAGGGGGCTAACTACGTGAAAAAAAATAAAGACTTATTTTACTTAGCTTTTCTGCTCCTGCTTTCTACCCGACCGCAAATTGAAGAAGAGCTAGCCATGATTAATTCTTTAGTTCAAACAGCCCAAAATTCTATTCAAATATTTAAAAGCGGTCTTAAAATCTTACAGGCAGGAATAAAATTACCGGAAGCCTAAATAAAAAAGAAAAGCTGCTTTCTTTAAAAAAAATTACCCGTTAGCTTAAAGAGCCTAAAAAACAGATAATCTTTTAACCGCTAAGCAATTACAGCTTTCCTTAAAATAAAGGGCTCTATGTTTTCGCCAAAAAAGAAACCAATAAATTCGTTAACGAAAAAACCAACCTGTCTGTCATGACCGTTTTTAAAAGTTTATCATACAAAATAGCTAAACTGGCATGGTTGACAGACAGGAAGGTTAACCCTTTTCCCCAATATTTTTTTCAGGGCTTTCTTTAAATCCCCCCAATACATTCTAAAGTAACATCATCAATTTTTACGGTGCCATTGTTGCCGGTACCAGGCATAAAGCTAAACCGTACCAAAACAATACCCGCTCCGGCAGGAGCCGTTACGTTAAAACTAAACTGTTCGTAACGATTATCGGGAATGCCGGTATGAGGCCAGGTTTGACTGGCACCGTCAATTTGGATTCCCTGCCCGTTAAAAAAGCGTACTTCAGCCATAAGATTAAAGTTACTGAAAGCACTTAAGGGGGCCTGCGCCAGATTTTCTCTAACCCAAAAAATTAATTTATATGTTCGCCCACCAGCAATGTTACGCCGGGTAGTCTGGAACAAAGCGGCTACCTTGGTAGGGTCTATTCTTCCTAAATCCGCCGCCAGACTACCAGTATGGGCAATACCGGTAGAAGTTACGTTAGTAGCTCCCCAAAAAACAGGGATATTCCCCGCCCAATGTTCAAAGGATGGGTCCTCTAAAAAATTACCGGGGGGGCATAATTCCGGAGAAGGACAAACCTGGACGAATATTTGCCGGTACTCAACTACTTTTACCCGTAAAATAATAATCCCGGTCTGCTGCAGCCGGCCGGCCCGGACTAATTCCCAGGATACATCCAGCCTTGGTTTGTGCATTTGGATAAAAACATTATCTTCATCAAGTACGGGTTGGGCTTCTTTTAGCTCAATCATTTTCGTAAAGGGTACTTCTTCCTGGACATGTTTAACTTCGTCCCGCTGGTTAACGTAATATATTTGTTTATGCAGCGTTCCTTCAACAATAAGTTTTTTTACCACTGAAGTTAGCCCTGCCATTTCTTTGAAATGATGCGCCCATTCTTTTTTAATTTTTACGTGCCAGTGGGCAATGTGCTCGTGAATAAATACAGGTTCAACCTCCAAATCGTCTACCCGGGCATCAATGTGGTCAACTTTTTTGGTTAGCTCCGGCATATGAAGCGTGCTGTCAATTAATACCTGTACCTCTTCCTCCGCCAGGACAACTGGTATACTTACCTTCATGCAAGTTACCTCTTCTGGCTCGGTAAAAATAAATTGCTCAGGCATAAAATAACCTCCTCTTCTTAAATAACATTTAAAACTTAGGTCAATTAAATTAATCCTCTTATCCTTTGGCCGGCGGGCAAGGAATATTAATAACTTGCCCTATGGTAAGCTGATTGGGGTTTACTCCTGGGTTTGCCTGCTGAATTGCCGCTACGCCTACGTTAAAGCGCTGCGCTAACAGGAAAAAGGTATCCCCCGGCTTAATGGTATAAGTAATAACCTGACCAGGAGGGCAAACCGGAGGCGGTGTAACCGGCGGCGCCACCGCTACCACCACGTCCCGCTGTAGTAATTCGGTAACCTTGGCCGTAACTTTAAGTACCAGCTCTACAATTACGTGGCAGTTTTCTTTATCGGCCGTAATGTACTCCACTAAGGGCCGGATATCTACATCCATACCTTCTTTAGCCCCAGGAACAACAATAAAGGTACTAAAATCAAGCCGCCGGTGCATGGCGTGAACTGGTTGATCTGCCAAGGCGGCAACATAAATAACCTGTAAATTTACATAACCGCGAATAATTACTTTTTCTTTAATAATTTTAGTTTCGGTAATTTTTACCTCACGCACGGCCGTATCAATTATTTTTTCTACTTCTGGTTTGGGTTCCGGAGTTTCAAAAATGTCCCGGAGAACTACCTGGGCACTATTTTCTCCTACTACGTGATCAAGGCGCAGCTTAACCATAGTAGCTTCTACCCCGCTGATGCTGGTAATGATGTTAATCTGCCGTACTTCCATTACATTTGCGGTAAGCATAATTACCACATCAGCGCGTAGTTTACCCGCAGGGTCGTCAATCTGTTCCACTTCAGCGCTTTCTACTCTCACCTCCACCCGAACATCCATTCCGGGAGCTGCGCCAGGTACTTCAATAAAGTCACTAAAGGGTAAAACGGTATGTAACTGGTGTACCGGCTGGTCAGGTTCGGCGGCAACGTAAAGTACCTGCAGGGTTACCGCGCCATCAATAATTACTTTGTCTTTAACGATTCGTTTAGTTTTAACTTCGCCACTGGCATCCACCTCTAAAATCTTTTCAGCCAAAGGTTTTTCGTTTGGGATTTCCACGTCACTGCTTATAAGCACCTGTTTTGTTTTGCTGCCAATTACATTAGCAATTTTAACTAATTCACTGGTACAAGTAGCCCCAGCAGGACACTGGGTAACTACGGATAAATCACCTATTTGGGTAACCTTAACAAATACGCTTAAAACTGCGGCCACGTCAAACACCCTGACATCGGTGGTGGTAGGCATAATATTTACGTCTTCAACCGTAACTTTCCCTAAAGCCTCCATATCTGGCGCGGCACCAGGCAAATTAACAAAAGCTGTAAAAGGTATTTGTTGGTGCACATGGTGTACCGCTTGCGCCGGTTCAAAAGCAATATAAGTAATCTGCAAAGATAAAGTTCCCTCTACAATGGCTTTATCGAGTAATATTTCAATTTTTTTAATTTTTGCTGTTTTATCAGTAGAAAGAATTTTTTCCACATCTGGTTTTGGTTCAGGTACGGTAATTTTGCCGCGTACCACTGTTTGCTGCGTATTTTCACTAACTACCTGACTAACCCGCAGCTTTTCTGTAGTTTGGACAGCATCTATAGCCATATACATTTCCTCCTTTCAAAGATGATTTATAATATATATATATATTGCTTTTTTAAGTTAAATGTGCTTAAAATTTAACCAAAAGAACAAGGGGAGAGGAACAAGGAAAAGGTGGGTAAAAAAGGTGAGTGGATTAATAAAAAAGGCTTCCGGCAAAGACCCGGAAGCCTTAGATAAGAGAATTCAATTAAAAAATAGCTTAATAGCTTAAAAATTTACGTTAATTAGTTTTACTTTATTTTTAGGGAAAAATTACTCTCTTAAAAGATTACCCGCAATAACTGTCCGCTGAATTTCATTTGTTCCTTCAATAATTTGCAAAAGTTTAGCTTCTCTAAAGCGCCGCTCTAAAGGATAATCTTTCATGTAACCATAGCCCCCACAAATCTGGATTGCTTCAGTGGTTACATACATAGCCACGTCTGTAGCGTAACATTTAGCCATAGAACCTAATTTACTTAGCTCCGTCCGCTTAATATCTTTATTTCCTTCCAGGTACGCATCAATTAAGATAGCCGCGCGGTACACCAACTGCCGGGCGGCTTCAGTTTTCATGGCCATATCGGCTAATTTAAATTGAATAGCTTGCAATTCAGCAATAGGCTTTCCAAACACCACCCGTTGTTTGGCGTATTGAATAGCGTAATCTAAACATCCCTGGGCTGTACCTACACCAACGGCACCAATCATGGGTCGGGTTCTATCTAATGTTTCCATGGCAATTAAAAATCCTTGCCCTGGTTTACCCAGCATATTTTCTGCTGGAACCTCACAATTTTCGAAAAATACCTCACAGGCGCTTATAGCTTCGCCGCCCATTTTTTCTTCCTTTTTACCAATAATAAGACCCGGGCAGGGTTTCTCCACTACAAAACAACTTATTCCCTTATATCCCGCTGCAGGGTCTGTTTTAGCAAAAACCGTAATTATATCTGCATTGTCAGCATTGCTGATAAAACATTTTTGTCCATTTAAAATATACTTTCCATCTTTAAGTGTGGCGGTAGTTCTACATGCTGCTACATCACTTCCGGCATTAGGTTCAGTAAGACCAAAAGCAGCCAAAGATTCTCCGGCGGCAATCCGGCCAATATACTTTTGTTTTTGTTCTTCTGTACCAGCTACCATAATTGGCTGCGCTCCTAAGTCATTTAAAGACATGACATATGGAGAAGTACCACAATACTTGGCCAGTTCCTCAACGGCCATCATTAAAACTAATGCTCCTGTGCCAGTACCCCCATACTCCTCCGGCCAGGGAATACCCTGCAACCCATTTTCTTTAAATAACTCAAAAATATCCTGGGGCCATTTACCTTCCTTTTCAATATCTGCCGCTCTTGGGGCCACTTTTTCCTTTGCCAGCCTTTTTACCGTGCTAAGCACCATTTGCTGTTCCTCAGTAAGATTATAATTTACCAGCATTTTTTTACTTCACCCTTTCTAATAAAATTTAAATTACAGTTATTAATGTTTAATTCTCCTTCTTTAAAAAATCTCCTGCTTTAAAAATATCAACTTTAAACAAAACTTTTAGTACTTTTAGCTTGTCCAATTAAAAAAGACTAAAATTCTTAAGTTGGCGGTTTATCTAATAGAGCCGCGGCAATTAACCCCAGTGAATTTTTTATTTTAAGTAATTCCTCAGGGGATTCCTGAAATTTTTCCAGGGTGTTGAAAAAACGGTCCGTTAAATCGCCGCTTACGGTAGGAATTAGAAATATATGTGTATGAGGAATTCTACGGCCGCGCGCATATAGAGAGATAAAATCGGACTTAAATTTCTGCTTGATTTTTTGAGCCATTATTCTAGCTAAACTAAAGAGGCTTTTAACTTCCTCCTCGCTTAAATCATGCCACCAGGGAACATGTCTTTTGGGAAGCACTAAACAATGCCCCGGCGCCAAAGGATTAATATCAAGAATACCAAGGGATAGCTCATTTTCCATTATCTTATAAACCGGTGCCTTTCCAGCAATAACAGCACAAAAAATACAATCATCAAGCGTCTTACTCAAAAAAGCTCAACTCCTATCTTAATATTTTTTATATTTTTTTTCGCCTTATAAAAGTTCAGCATTAAGAACTTCCAACCAATGCTTAAGGTAAATAGGTAAAATAAAATTTTGCCGTACATGTTCGTGTCCCGCCTTGCCCAACTGTTCTGCAAAGTCTGGGTTTCTTAACAGCCGTATAACTGCCGCCGCCATTTCCTCATTAGTTCGAGCCAGCAACCCAGTTTTTTCCGGCAATACCTGCAACTTAATCCCTCCTACTGGAGTAGCTACCACTGGCCTTGCTTTCCATAAAGCTTCGCTTACCGTTAAACCAAAGCCTTCCTGAACCGACTTTTGGATTATTACCGCGGCCACGCGCTGGATAACATTAATGGCTAAATCGCTTACCGGAGGCAAAACTAAAAGATGAATATCCGGGTCATTATTTATCTCTTGTTGGACTTCAAAAATTATTTGGGTTCCTTCCGGATCATCATCTGCCATCCCTCCGGCTAAAATTAAACGGCAAGGTATTTCCTTTCTAATTAAACGAAAGGTTTTAACTACGCCTAGGGGATCCTTTAAACGGTCAAAACGGGATACCTGCACGATCAAAGGAAGATCGGTAGGAATCTCCAGTTGTTCTAAAATAAAAGCCTTTTCTTCCGCCGTTACTTCCCGGTTTTTCTCGCTCAGGGGATCAATGGCCGGCGGCATAAAGTATTCGCGGTTACCCAGCTTTTTAGCGTAATCTGGGAGATGATAGATTGTCGCATCGCATTCTTGAGCGTAAGGACGTAGAAAATCCCAAACCTCCCGGTTTACCCCGGTAGGGTCTATATGGCAGTACCAAAGCCATCGGGCTAAGGAATTGTTTTGACGGGCTTTTACTAAACCTAAGGGTTGCTGGTCATGGAGAATTATAAAATCAGCTCCGGGATTGACCAAGCGGAAATTTTGCTTTGATACTTCCTGGTATATGGTCATCATTTCGGGAATTATTTTTACGGGTAAACCGTGAAAAGCATTGTGAAAAATCTTAGTAACCTGAAAAAACTTCTCCGAACCACTTAGTACATTCCAGCGTGCTTTTATGCCTACCTCTTGCATTAAAGGAACCAATCGTTTAAGAATTTCAGCTACTCCACCGCCAACAGCCGTAGAATTTATATGTTGAACTGTTCGACCGGCCAAACGGGCCCCCAGTTGTTTAATAGCCTTTATTTCCTCCGCTTTAACCACGTCCAGATAATCATCTAAATGAATCATAATCCGACCCACCATTAGTTAATAAATGTTGACTGCAGAAAAATATAATAAAAAATTTAATAATTGTTAATATTTAATTAGTTATAATTAACGTAAATTTTTAATTATTTATTTCAATTTATGTTTTAAGCATTTGTTTTGTTTACGTATTATGATAAAAAGATTACTACTGAAATATAAAAATAGCCTTAAACTTTTACGGTAACATTTCATTATCTGACGTATAAAAAGATTTTACGGGATAACGTCCGTATGAATTAAAGCTACGCCAAAATTATTGTTGTTTTGTTTGCGTAAGCCACACCTGCCAGTTAAATTCTAATTGGACTAAAGGTTTTTCTTGCGGGGACAACGGGCAAACTACACCTGCTTCCTTTAAGGCAAGGTTAATATTTTTTCCCTGACTTAAGGCAGCCAATATTTTTTTGAGGCCTTTCGGACCATAAGCCTGGTGCAGGTACTCTACCAGAGAAAGAGATTGCCGGTAGGCTAACATTTGGTCAGGCAATTGGTCAAAACCCCGGTCCATTTTAGTTAAAGGATAATGCGGCTGCCTTATAAAATCAGGATAATCAAACCGAAAGCCAGTTAACTTTTTTTCTTCATACTGGGCAAGACCTTCCGTAAGCCAGCGAGGAATATTCCCTTTAACTATATAATCCACTACCAGGTGGGTAACTTCATGAGCCATTGGTCCGCTGGAAATAAAAATTTCTTTTTTTTCTCGGAAATTATTGGCGTATATCCAGCCCTGGGGAGATAGAACCCGAATTATCCCGGCCCAATATGTACCCATAGTGCTTTCACTGGCAGTCCAACCAAAACTGGCGTTTAATTCTTTAGGGGTGGTATAAAGAATAATAGGTATTTTATGGCGTAAAGAAACATTAAAATCCTTGCAGATGGGCTGGTAAAAATGCTCGGCCGCTTGCAGTACCAGTTGAGCATTTTTAAAGTCTCCGGCCGTAAAGGCAACTAAAAAGTGCTCCCCGGCTAGAACAGGTTGGCAGCGTATGGAAAGTAATGTTTGCGTTCTCATTAATTCCCGGTATAAAATATAAGGGTAACTTTTAAAAGAAGATTTTGCAATTATAATACCGCTAATAATTAGGATTAATATAGTAATTATAGCTTTAAGTAATTTAAGGTACCTAAAAAATAATTTAAAAAATATAAGAATAATTTTTATCCCCTTATCAATTTAATAGTTGGTTCGTTAAATAATTAATTAAGAAAAGAATTTACAAAAAAATTAATTATTGTCTTTAAACTTTTGGTATAACTATCAGCGCTTAATTTTTAGGGAGCAGTTTTTTCCATTCAGCTACCATTTGACGCGCTTTGGCCACATCTTCACCAGTTTTTGCTAAATTAATATATTTTTCCATTTCCTTTACGGCCCGAGGGTAATCTTTTTTTCCCAGAACTAAGGCTTGAGCGTAGTAATAACGCGCCTCTTTATTTTCCGGGTGATTTGCCAACTCTTTTTCCAGTACATTACAGGCCTGCTCATATTGTCCAAGCAAGAGATAGATTAAAGATAATTGCGTACAATAAACGCTATTTTTTGGTTCTATTTTAACTGCCTGGGCGTACATTTTTGATGCTTCAGGTAATTTACCGGCCTGAAAATAAATTTGCGCCAAGTTGGCTAATGCCTGAACATCACCTGGTCTGGCTTTAACTTTTGCCTCTGCTTCCGCTAAAACTTTAGCCGGGGAATAAGCTTCCTGGCTTTCTCTTTTAGCGCCAGAAAAAAATTTACCGCTTATCCATACAACTGAAGAACCAATTAAACCAAAGGAAAGGAAAATGGTCAACACCCAAAAAACTAATTTTTGTTGTTTTTTACGTATTTTCTGGGTGGGGCTCTTTTTTTTAGCCATTTTTAAATCCTCCGTTTAACCAAAAATTTGCTTTTGAAATTTTTAACCTGCAAATAAAGGGCGCACTCCAGCCGCTTTTTTATCAAGCGGCAAAAAAGGGGGGTTGGAGAAAAAATTGAACCACTAAAAGCAATATTATTGGCGTGACAACCCCCGCCACAATAAAACCGGGCCCAACAGACAGCACAACTTTCTTTATTATAGATATAGGCCTGGCAAAACTGTTTTCTCAAATGACGCCTAGTAATACCTTGCTCTAAATTTCCTAAACAATATTCCTGGCGACCCACAAACTGGTGACAAGGATATAAACTTCCGTCTGGTGAAACAGCCAGGTATTCTTGTCCGGCCCCACACCCGGTCAACCGTTTAATTAAACAAGGCCCTCCATCTAAGTCAATTTCAAAATGAAAAAAACGAATCTCTTTTCCTTGCTGTTGGTAATTTAAAAGCAGCTGCGTTAGTCTGGCGTATTCTTTTTCTAGATAGGGAACATTTTCTGGCTGAAGGGCATAATCCTTTTCAAAGGAAGCCACGACCGGCTCTAACGAAATACAACGAAAACCCTGGTCAGCCAGGTGTAAAAAATCGTTAGCAAAGTCCAAATTATGCCTGGTAAAAGTACCCCGCAGGTAATAATCTTCTTCCGAACAAAAAGAAACATGGCGGCTGATATTTTCTATTACCCGTCTATAGGTCCCCTGACCGTTAGGAAAAACGCGCATACGGTCATTAACCCAAGGTCGTCCATCAATACTTAGAACGGTAAAAATTTTATGAGTCCTTAAAAAGCGGCTGACTTCTTCAGTTAAAAGTAATGCATTGGTAGTTACGGTAAATTTTATTTCTTTACCGTGTACCGCCGCTTGTTTTTTTCCGTAAGCCACTATTTTTTGTAACCCGTTAAAATTTAAAAGTGGCTCGCCACCAAAAAAATCAATTTCCACGTGCTGGCGTTTACCAGAGTTTGTCATCAAAAAATCGACGGCTTTTTTTCCGCTCTCAACAGACATTAAATTTGCCGCTCCATGATACAGCCCCTTGCCCGCAAAACAATAACGACAGGCCAGATTGCAACCATGAGCCAGGTGTAAACACAAGGCCTTTACTACCCCGGTTTCTGGCGGACGATAAAGGCTCATTAAAGAATCCTGACTAAAAAGCAACCCTTCTCTTATTAGCTGCTGAACCTCTCCCTGGGCTTCATTTACCTCCTCTTGGGTATACTTACCCTGGAAGTAAGCGTAAAGCAGGTTCAAATCAAGGTTAGGGTATTGATTGATTATTTCCCACGCCAGTTCATCTACCAAATGTACCGTACAGCTGTTTACATCCAGGACAATTCTTGCTTCATTAAAAATAAACTTATGAACCAACGGCTATCTTCCTTTTTTCTTTGCTTCTTGATTCTTTAACTGACAGCAAGACTGATTACCGACAGTTAGAGAAGTTTTGCAGGCTGACTGACAGGAGGTCTGACATTCGCCACAACCCCTCCCTACAATCATATCCTGCAAGGAATGTTTATTTACCGTAATAATGTGTCTTCCCAAAATAAAAAACTCCTTTCTTAAAACAAATTGGTCAAGAGTTACTTTAATTTCTTTAGCTTTAATTCTACTAAAATAAGCCTGATGAAGCAAGGAAAATTTATGGTAACCGGGCTTAAAAAGCAATTTCATAAAAACGGAAGGTCTAATATTGTCAAAATAATTTACGGTAATATAAGGATAAGGGTTGGCGGAAACGTTTTGCAGTAAAATACCCCCGGTCTTAACGCTCTTGCCGGGGGCAGCTCGGAGACTCACAGTAATTTTTTAAATTCGTCCGGTGTAAGCCTGGCAGTCCGGAGGATTTCATTAAGTGTGCCTGCCGGGATATTTTTTCCACTATGGACGGCAACGGTAGCATACCTTGTTGCGTCGTCCGGATGGCTTAGGAACCTATGGCTTCCACTTTTTTTAACGACGATAAAACCAGCCCTTTTTAAAGCGGCAATCACTTCCTTACCCGTTACGCGCGGGAGCCTAGGAGACATCACGCTGGAACCACTACCTCAGCAATGCTTACGTCAACATCACTTTCAGGTATTGGCTGCCCAGTAGCAGCAAGCCCTTCTAACGTAACCTTAATAGCATCCTCAGCCATGACGAGGGCTTCCTCTTTGGTATCGCCAAAGGTAGAACAGCCGGGAATAGCGGGCACGGTGGCAACATAAACCTTATCCTCTTTATCCCACGTCAAAACAACCTTAAATCTGCGCGGCACTGGTGGCCTCCCCCTTTCTATTGGGCATTTCCGGAAAACAGACGAAGGCAAGTCCTTTCAATGAGTGAACAGTATGGACCTGTAACTACTATAAACGCAAAATACCGGCAAGTCAAATGCTTTTATAAAATGTTGCTGCTCAGGTTATTTGTCCGTAATCTGCCTGAACCAGGAAGAAAACCCGGAAAATTTAAGGGCTTTATTAGGCCGCGCCAAAACAAGTACAACCCTGGATCTGCATTGTCATTCGGACGATGAAGGCAAGTGGAAAGCAGTCAACCGGTTAAGAAGAATAATAAAAGCTTGAGCATATGTTTAACCCTAACCCTCGCCTGGGTATATGCTCAGGCTTTTTTGTTTCCCATTGCAGTAAAAAACCGTTTTGCAGTAAACCTCGAAACCCTGGAAGCCTTGAAAATACTGGAGCGGGTGACGGGGCTCGAACCCGCAACCCCCAGCTTGGGAAGCTGATGCTCTACCGTTGAGCTACACCCGCTTATAATTTACGTTTTTCAAAAAACATTATACTCTATATTTTAAATATGTCAACTTTATTTTTTCTCCCGGCGCCATTTTTCTAAAATAACACGCACATCTTCCACCAATCTATTTTCTAGGTTGTTTTCACCGGGCCCATCTGGGAAACAATATTCTTTCATTTCTGCCTGAACTTGTTTTACCCGGGCGCGTAATTCCCGCGGGGTAAGACGGGAAGCACCCTGGCCAAAAATAATATGCTGAATATTATAATCTGAGGTAACCACAGCCACTGTGGCCTTTTCTTTGGATAATTCCCTGACTAACTTTTCAATTAGGGTATCCGCTGTTTCCCCTTCCCGGGTATAAAAAATCGTTACATTATTATTAATCAGTTCTTTACATTGACTGCCATCTTTAACTTTGTAAGCGTCAAAAACTATTAAGACCTGCTCTTCACTTAAAGCCGCATGATTAACTAAAATTTCAACCAGCCGGCTGCGGGCGTTTTCTAAACTAGCTTTTTTTATTTTTTCTAGCTCAGGCCAAGCATAAATAATATTGTATCCATCTACGATCAAGTAATTTTTCATTGTTTTGTACTTCTCCTTTGCCGCAAAACTTCATAAATTAACAAGGCCGCAGCTACACTTACGTTTAAAGAACTTGCCTTTTCCGTCATAGGTAAACGAACCAATAAATCGCATTTTTGACGCACTAGACGTCCCAGTCCCTTGCTTTCACCACCAATAACCAAGGCCAAAGGTACAGTTAAGGTGGCGTCCCAAAAAATATCTTTAGCGGCTGTATCAGCTCCTACTACCCATATACCATGTTGCTGTACATACATTATAGTTTGGGTTAAATTTGCTACCCGGGCAATTAAGGCGTGTTCAAGAGCACCAGCCGCTGCTTTGGCTACTGCTGGCGTCACAGGTGCTGTTCGGTGACGGGGAATAATTACTCCGTGTACCCCTGCGGCCACGGCAGTGCGGACAATAGCACCAAAATTGCGCGGATCAGTAATTTCATCCAGGAAAAGCAAAAGAGGAGGTTTTTCTTTTGCCTCAGCCAAAATATGCTCAATGGTCACATATTCTTTAGCGGAGGCCAGGGCTACTACTCCCTGGTGGGCAACACCCGGAAACATTTTGTCTAAGTATGTCTGCTCCACTTGTTGAACAGGAATATATCTTTCCCGGGCCAAAAAAATTAATCTCCTTAAAGGACCCTCAAAAGATGCGCTTTTAGCCACTAACAACTTGTTAATTGGCCGGCTAGCCCGTAAAGCTTCTATTACGGCATTACGGCCAGGAATAATATCTTCTGTCTTTTTAGCGTGTCGCAATCAGACCACCAATATTTTCGAAAGTCAGAGACCGGACCGGGAAAAGGACGCTGGGCAAAAACACCGCACCCTTGGCCTAGGCCTGACGTCCGACATTCGACTTCATCTAACTTCCGACCTCTAACTTCCGGCCCCTGAAATGACAGGTCCATTATCTTCCTTATATTTCCATCGAACACCGGTTGGCGTATCTTCTAACACAATTCCTAACTCTTTTAAGCTATTTCGAATTTTATCGGCGCTGACCCAATCTTTTTTTACCCTTGCTTCTTGACGCAACCGAATAATTAAATTTATTAAGGGTTCAACCAGGGCATCCTTTTCTTGAAATGACCTTTCCAGTACAATATCTCCCCGGACATCGGTCTTAAAAATACCCAATACCTCATTAAAGGAACCAAAAAGCTCTTTTGCTTTAACTAAAGCAACCCGGGCAAGCTCTTCACTTTGTTGATTTTTAGTTTCCGGTCTTTGGGTTAAGTATGTGTTTACCTCTCTGGCTAAATCAAACAACTTACTTAGAGCTAAGGCCGTATTAAAGTCATCCTCCATCGCGACCACAAAATCACTTTCTAGCTTATTTAAGGTAGCTAAAAAAGCCGCCTCACTTTCTGTGGTTTGAAATTTGTGGTTCGAACTTTGAGAAGTATCACTCCACCCAAACCTGGCTAATGCTTCTTGTAAAAGAATAATACTTGTTTTCAGGCGCTCCAATCCCCGGGCGGCATTGTTTAAATTTTCTTCAGAAAAATCTTGTGGACTGCGGTAGTGAGTAGAAAGAAGGAAAAAACGTACCGTTTCGGGGGGAAACTTTTTTAAAATTTCTCGAACTAGAAAGTAATTCCCTAATGACTTAGACATTTTTTCCTGGTTTACCGTTAAGTATCCACTATGGATCCAATAATGGGCAAAGGGTTGCCCTGTTGCTGCCTCTGCTTGGGCAATTTCATTTTCGTGGTGGGGAAAAATTAAATCATTACCCCCCCCGTGAATATCAAAACCAGATCCCAGGTATTTTAAGGCCATAGTCGTGCATTCAATATGCCAACCCGGCCTCCCCAAACCCCAGGGACTTTCCCAAAAGGGTTCACCCGGTTTGGCCGCCTTCCAAAGTGCAAAGTCTAAAGGATTTTTTTTGCGGACATCTACTTCCACCCGCGCGCCCGCCTGTATAAAGTCAAGGTTACGTCCTGATAATTTCCCGTAGTCCGCAAAAGTAGCAATGTCAAAATATACATCCTGGTCCACCAGATAGGCATGTTTTTTTTCGATTAAAACTTTAATTAAATCAATTATTTCAGGTATATGCTGCGATACTTTTGGATGAATATCGGCTTTTTGTATATTTAAGGCCTGGGCATCATAAAAGTAAGCCTGAACGTACTTTTCAGCCAAAAATAAAGGGTTCTCCTTTTCTTCCCATGCCCGGTTAATTATTTTGTCATCCATATCGGTAAAATTTTGCACATACCTTACCTCATAACCCCGGTAACGAAAATAACGGCGTACTGTATCAAAAAAAATAAAGGAACGGGCATTTCCCAGGTGAATAAAATTATAGGTTGTAGGACCACAAACATAAATAGAAACTTTTCCTGGTTCCCGGGGTTTAAACTCTTCTTTTTCTTTGGTTAAAGTATTATATATTTTCATTTTTCATCCCCTTTAAACAACATCCCTATTTACGAGCATAAAGCAAGGCCGTGGCGTAAGCCGCTATCCCTTCTCCCTGGCCGCAATAGCCCAAACCCTCGGTGGTTTTAGCCTTAACGTTAATCAAAGCTTTTTCAATCCCCAGGGTAGAAGCGATGTTCTCTTCCATAAGGGGAATATAATTGATTAATTGTGGGGCTTGGGCCACCACAACCGCATCAATATTTTCTATGGAAAAACCAGCGTTACGAATTATCTGCTCTGTTTGTTTCAGTAAAACTAAGCTAGAAATATCCTTATAACGGTAATCTGTATCTGGAAAATGACGTCCACAATCTCCTGCCCCGGCAGCCCCTAATAGGGCGTCAATTATGGCGTGCACCAAAACATCGGCATCTGAATGGCCTTCACCGCCTTTATCAAAGGGAACAATCACCCCTCCTAAAACCAGAAGGCGATTAACGACCAGACGATGAACATCAAAACCCATCCCGACACGCGGCATATAAGTTAATTCCTTTTTCTTTAAGATTGCTTCGGCTATTATTATATCTTCCGGAGTAGTAATTTTAATATTTTCATACGTTCCCATAACCAGTTTCACTTTTCGGCCTAGGGCTTCCACTAAAGAAGCATCATCTGTAACCCTAACCCCTTTCTTGTTTGCCCAAAGGTAAGCTTCAAGTAAAAGCTGGTAAGTAAAAGCTTGGGGAGTTTGGGTTAACCAAATTTTTTCCCGCGGCAGAGTTTGTTCTACAAAACCATTGACGTCAGCTTCTTTTATGGTATCTTTCACCGGCACGGCCAACGTGGCCGCTCCCCACTGCCTGGCTGCTTCAATTACGCTAGCTATATCTTCAATCCGGGCCAAGGGACGCGCCCCATCGTGAACCAAGATTATTTTTGTTTGGTTTGGTAACTCTTGAAGGCCTGCCCAAACCGAATCCTGACGCCTTGTACCTCCTGGCACCACTTTTAGTAATTTTTTACATTTCTCTTTTTCCACGGCCAGATAATAAAAAATATTTAGCTGGTCTGGAGGAGCTACCAAAACCCAACCTTCAATCAAAGGGCTTATTTCCATTAATTGTAAAGCGTAGGTTAGTACCAGCTTACCGTCTAAAGGAAATAATAATTTATTAACTTTTCCTCCCATTCGGGTGCTTTGGCCTGCCCCAACTACTACCGCAAAACAAGCTAAATTAACCACCGGCTTCAAGATAGGAAGGATGTTCTAATGTATCTGCCCGCCTTGGCCGGGCAAAGATCATTCGCCCGGCAGATGTTTGTAATACACTGGTAACCATAACTTGAAGAGTCTGGCCAATATATTTCTTTCCGCCATCAACTACAATCATTGTACCGTCTTCCAAGTAAGCTAGGCCTTGACCAAATTCTTTGCCATCCCTAATTACCTGAATCGTTATCTCTTCACCGGGCAAAATCACCGGCTTTACGGCGTTGGCCAGTTCATTTATATTAAGCACCTTTACCCCGTGCAAAGCAGCCACCTTATTTAAATTATAGTCATTAGTAACAACCACCGCCCCCAAACGTTGGGCAAGTTTTACTAGCTTACTATCCACTTCGGCAATATTTTCTAAACCCCGTAAATTATCGTATATTTGAATATTAAGGGCGTTATTTTGCTGCATTTTATTTAATATATCTAAGCCGCGTCTTCCCCGGTTACGCCTTAGGGTATCCGAAGAATCAGCAATATGCCTTAATTCCTCCAGTATAAAAACGGGTATTAATAAGGTCCCCTCAATAAAGCCACTTTCAGTTAGGTCAGCTATTCGCCCGTCAATTATGACACTGGTATCTAAAATCTTATAACCTGTTGCTCCTCCAGAGGATTTAACCCCTTTTTCTTTGCTTAAACGAGTTAAGTTACCACAAAAACTTAAAATATCTTCGCGTTTTTTTATGCCTAAACTTACCCCCAAGTAGCATAAAAATAAGGCCACAATAATGCCAACTATTGTTCCTATAATTCCCATTTTAGCTAAAATTGCCGCAAATAAATTGGCGATAATAAGGCTAATTATTAATCCTACCGCCCCCATAATTAAGTCCTGAGTCGGCATTTTTTGAAGATGTTGTTCTAAAAAAGCAACTAACTTAACAAATCCCCGGATTATCCAGGGGGCAACAAAAATACCTACCCCTAACCCAACCAGACTTATCATTACCAAAAAACCATATTTTAGCTGGGACATTTTAATAAAAATAGGAATGAGACCGGTATTTACTAAAACCAGGCCGCCATAAAAACTAGCCGCCATAAAAAATAAAACTAAAATAAAAAAAATAACCCGTTTGGCCATTTTATCCCTCCTTTCTTTACTATTATTTACAAGTATTATAACCTATATTATAACCTAAAAACATTTTGGTACAATAAAAAAATAAAATTATATAAAACATTATTTATTTTCTTTCTTTAAACATACAATACCTTACCTTTTACCTGCAAACCTTAACCTAATGGTTTACTTATTATTAAGCAAAGGCATTGTCAATTAATAACCTGGCTTTATCCTTTTCTATTTCTTTAGCTAAAGCAAATTCACTAATCAATATCTGGCGGGCAGTTTCTAGCATTTTCCTTTCCCCGGCCGACAAACCTTTTTCTTGTTCCCGCCTAGCCAGGTTACGGACCACTTCGGCTATTTCATAAATATTACCACTGCGCATTTTTTCTAGATTAGCCCGGTAACGGCGGTTCCAGTTGGCTGTAACCCCATTCGGCTCATTTTTTTGGAGGACGCAGATTACTTCTTTTACTTCTTCTGAACTAATAACTTCTCTTAAACCTATCTCTTTGCAGTTTGCCGTTGGAATTAATACTTTCATACCACCAAATAACAAACTTAAAATATAGTATTGTTTTTTTACCCCCAGTACCTCTTTTTCTTCAATAGCTTCAATTGTCCCTGCCCCATGCATGGGGTATACAACCTTGTCGCCTACTTTATACAATGCTGGACCCCCTTTATTTTCGCGTCTGTAAGGCTTGCGCGTTATGTTTTTAATATAACATATTTAACTTTTCTTGTCAAAGAAAAATTTTAATGTTAACATACTTTTTTTAAGGTGTCAATACAAAAAACCTTAAAAATTACTGCTTAAGCCCTCATTTTTTGCCGAAAAACTTACGCGAATCTATTTTGAAAAAGTTGTTCCTGGTACCGGGCTAATCCTTCCTTTATGGAACGGGCCCTTATTTCACCAATGCCCTCCACCGTGTCCAATTCTTGAATACTCGCATTTAAAATCCTTTTTAAAGACCCAAATTCTTTAATTACATTCTCAACTACCAGGAAAGGCAAGCGGGGGATTTTGCTTAAAATACGGTAGCCGCGTGGTGAAACTGGCTGGTCTAAAATACTGGTACTGCCGGAATAACCCAGTGCCCGGGCCAGTAAAGTCAAGTCCAAAAGGTCTTCGGCAGGCCAACTGTTAATAACAGCTAAAATATGGGTTGGCGATTTATCGCTTGCTACCAACGCATAATCCCGAATGATTAAAAGAACATCATTTTCAACATTTGTTACCAGTTCTTCAAGCTGCATAGTAATTAAACGGCCTTCCGTCCCTAATTCGCAAATATACCTTTCTATCTCCTGCACTACGCGCAATACCATCTCAACGCGCTGCAAGCTTTTTGTTACGTCAAAAAGAGTTACGGCATCTTCGTACTCTAAGATACTAAGATTTTCAATTACTTTATCTAAAGTAGTCCGGTATTTTTCTAATGTTTGGAGGGCCTGATTTGCCTTGGTCAAAATAACTCCGGTATCACGGAGCATATACTTTATACTGCCCCGGTAAATAGTAATTACGTTCCGACGCTGCGAAATAGCGATAATCAACGCTCCGGTTTGTTTAGCTACTCGTTCTGCCGTCCGGTGTCTAATGCCGGTTTCTGAAGAAGGAATATTTAAATCAGGAATAAGAAAGGTATTTGCGGCAATAATTCGCTTCGTATCAGAACTTAAGATGATAGCCCCATCCATCTTTGCTAATTCATATAGGCTGGCCGGGTTAAACTCAGCGTTAACTACAAAGCCCCCTTCTGTAATCCCACTTATTTCCTGACCGTCACCAATAACTACTAAGCCTCCTGTTCCAGCCCGTAAAATATTTTCTAATCCTTCACGCAAAGAGGTTCCTGGGGCTACCATTCGTAACATTTGCATTAGCTTGTCTTCAGGTCTTTCCTCTTTCAATAATTCCCCCCCCTTCCCTGTTGCCCTTACCTTGACAAGGCTAATTCTATTGCTTGCCCTAAAGTATACACTGGTTTAATTGTGATTCCTTCAAATAAGGATGGGTTTAAACCTGAACCAGGTACTAAAAACAGGGAAAATCCCCTTTGGGCTGCCTCCCTTATTCTTTTTTCTAAACCAAACACCGGACGGATTTCCCCGGTTAAGCTAACTTCTCCTGAAACCACCATTTTATTTGCTACGGCAATATCGCGAAAGCTCGATGCCACCGCCATCGCAATACCTAAATCAGCAGCTGGTTCAACAACCCTTACCCCACCTACAGCGCTAACGTAAGTATCATAACTATTAAGCTGCAAGCCTACCCGTTTTTCTAGCACGGCCAAAACCAAGGCTACTCGGTTATAATCTACGCCCGCAGTCATTCGCCGGGGAGCCCCATAACCAGTAGGAGTTACTAAAGCCTGGATTTCTACCAGCAATGGTCTGGTTCCTTCCAGCACGGGAACTACTGCCGCCCCAATTACGGTCTCTAAATGATGATACATTAAAAAAAACATGCTTGGGTCACTTACTTCTTCCAAGCCCATCTCACGCATTTCAAAAATGCCGATTTCATTAGTGGAACCAAACCGGTTTTTGAGGCTGCGCAAAATACGAAAAGACTGATACTTTTCTCCTTCAAAATAAAGCACCGTATCTACAATATGCTCAAGCAAGCGAGGTCCAGCCAAAATGCCTTCTTTAGTCACGTGTCCTACTAAAAATATACTTGTCTTAGTCGCTTTAGCTAAGCGCATTAGCTGAATGGTACATTCTCTAATTTGATTTACGCTGCCCGGTACAAACCCTAGCTCAGGATTTATGATGGTTTGAATAGAATCAATTATTACTATTTCTGGTAATAAGGCTTTTATCTGCTCCTCAATATTATTAACGTTGATTTCGGAAACCACGTAAACATTTGCCCTGGTAATTTTTAACCGGGAAGCACGCATATAAATCTGGCTTACTGATTCTTCACCGGATACGTAAAGAGAGCTTTTACCGACTGTGCTTGCCTGAGCAACCAGTTGTAACATTAGGGTGGATTTACCAATTCCTGGGTCACCACCAAGTAAAACTAAGGAACCAGGAACTATTCCTCCGCTTAATACCCGGTCCAATTCACTAATTCCCGTAGAAAAGCGCTCTCCCTCCCCCGGTGGAATTTCCGCTAAAAGACACGGTTTTTCAGATACCGCAAAATTAGAGCGTACCCCGGCTGCTTTTTTTTCGTTTTGGACCATTTCCATTAAGGTGTTCCACCCCCCGCAGGCAGGGCATCTTCCCAGCCAGCGGGGGGTTTGGTATCCACACGTTAGGCAAGCAAAAAATTTTTTTTCAAGCATAAAAACCTCTTATACCAAAGCCACCATCCCGGCTTCCTGTAAAATAATCTGATCATCTTTGGCGTCAATAACTACTTTATCACCACGTTTGAAAGTACCCTGCAGCAATTCTTCAGACAAAAGGTCTTCTACTTTATGCTGAATAGCTCGCCGCAACGGCCGGGCACCAAAAACTTCATCAAAGCCTTCCTTGGCTAAAACTTCTTTGGCCGCTTCGGTAAAGGTAACCTCCACATTCTGTTCCTTTAGCCGCTTGGCTACGTCTTTAAGCATTAAGTCTACAATTTTTTTAATGTGTTCCGGAGATAAATAATGAAAGACAATTATTTCGTCTACCCGGTTTAAAAATTCTGGCCGGAAGGTTTGCTTTAATTCACTACTTACTTTTTCTTTCATACTTTCATAGGTCACTTTTGTCATATCACCAGCTCGAAAACCCATTATTCCTTCCCGGCGAACAGCTAACGCCCCAACGTTAGAAGTCATGATAATCACTGTATTACGAAAGTCAACCGCACGCCCCTTGGCGTCAGTTAACCTTCCATCTTCTAACACCTGTAAAAGAATATTAAAAACATCAGGGTGAGCTTTTTCAATTTCATCTAAAAGAACAACGGTATAAGGCTTACGGCGTACTGCTTCTGTAAGCTGACCACCTTCTTCGTAACCTACGTAACCAGGAGGTGCACCAACAAGCCTGGAAACAGCAAATTTCTCCATATATTCACTCATATCCAACCTGACCAGCGCATTCTCATCGTCAAATATAGCTTCAGCTAAGGTGCGGGCTAACTCCGTTTTACCTACTCCGGTAGGCCCTAAGAAAATAAAGGAACCAATTGGCCGGCGCGGGTCCTTTAACCCGGCTCTGGCCCGCCGGATAGCCCGGGCTACCGCCATAACCGCTTCATCCTGACCAATAATCCGCCGGTGCATAATCTCTTCTAAATGTAACAGACGCTGTGATTCATCTATAGTTAACTGTTTCACCGGCACACCTGTCCAACTGCTGGCTACCTGAGCTATATCTTCTTCGGTAACAACCAACTCTTCTCCGCCTCTTTTGTTTTTCCAGTTTCCCCTTAAAGCATCCAATTCCTGACGTAATTTTTGCTCCTTATCCCGTAGCTGAGCAGCCTTCTCAAACTCTTGACTGTTTACTGCCGCTTCTTTTTCGTGATGTAAATTTTTTATTTGCTCCTCAAAAGCTTTAATTTCAGGAGGTACGGTAAACGCTTGAAGACGCACTTTGGAACTAGCTTCATCCATAAGGTCAATAGCCTTATCCGGCAGGTAACGATCAGTTATGTACCGGTCCGATAAACGCGCGGCCGCTTCCAAAGCACTATCAAGGATGCGTAGTTTATGGTGGGCTTCGTATTTATCTCGCAAACCCTTTAAAATAGAAATTGTTTCTTCTACGGTCGGCGCATTAACCATGATGGGTTGAAAACGTCTTTCTAAAGCCGCATCTTTTTCAATGTACTTACGGTACTCATCTAGGGTAGTAGCCCCAATACATTGGAGTTCGCCACGGGCTAACGCTGGTTTTAAAATATTGGCGGCGTCAATTGCTCCTTCTGCTGCCCCCGCGCCAATAAGGGTATGGAGCTCATCAATAAATAAAATAATATTTCCGGCTTTTATAATTTCGTTGAGTACTTTTTTTATTCTTTCTTCAAATTCGCCCCGGTATTTTGTACCGGCCACTATAGACGCAAGGTCTAGGGCTATGACCCTTTTTTTCAAAAGCGGTTCTGGCACATTATCAGAAACAATCCGTTGGGCTAAGCCTTCTACAATTGCGGTTTTTCCTACTCCTGGATCACCAATTAAAACCGGGTTATTTTTTGTCCGCCGGCTCAAAATTTGTAAAATCCGGTTAATTTCATTTTCTCGTCCCACTACCGGATCTAATTTATTATCTCGGGCTAAAGCATTGAGGTCCCGGCTAAATTGTTCTAAAAGGTCAGTACCAGTTTTACCTCTTGCCGGTCCGGCCCCAGGCTGCCCGGCCGGATAAGCTCCTCCTAATATTTGCAATATTACACTTTGTACTTTTTCCGCGTCAATACCTAGACTACTTAGTACCTGAGCCGCTACTCCTTCTCCTTCCCGAGTCAGGCCAAGCAGTATGTGCTCGGTGCCAATATAACTGTGACCCATACGCCTGGCTTCTTCCACGGACAGCTCCAAGACAAGTTTGGCCCGGGGAGTAAGCATTACCTCCTTAGGTACCGGTCCTTCAATTTTTTCCACCATCATCTCCACTAACTCACGCACCTTTTTTGCCTCAACACCTAAGTTAGCTAATGCTTTAGCCGCTACACCTTCGCCTTCCCGAATTAAGCCAAGCAAGATGTGCTCGGTGCCTACGTAAGGATATTTTAAACGCTTTGCCTCCTCCTGGGCTAAATATAAAACGCGTTGTGCTTTTTGAGTAAATCTTCCAAACAATTTATCCACCTTCCTTCAAAAATACAAAAATAAACTAAAGTTAAATTTTTTCGGCCCCAGAAAGCTTTTCCCGGATTAACTGGGCCCGGTAAACATCCCTGATAAAAGAAGACATTTCTTTACCGGTTATTTTAACTAAAAAAACCGGCCGGGTAAGAAGAATCAATTCCATCACCAAACATGCTGGTATATTTTTTATTATTTCCATAACGATGCCCAACCTTAAATCTGACAAAAGACGTATAGCTTCGGCCGACGATATAACGTGGGCGTGTTTTAAAATTCCGTAAGCTCGGCCAATTCGATCTTCTAGCTGTTCCCTCCTTTCTTTAAATAAAGCCTGACGTGCTATTCTCTCTTGATTAATAATCTCACGCGTAATAGAAATCAAATTAGTAATTATATCTTCCTCAGATTTTCCTAAAGTAACCTGATTGGATAATTGAAATAAATTACCGTAAGCTTCCGTACCTTCACCATACAACCCCCTTACGGTTAAACCTAATTTAGTAACATTTGTTATTAAATCCTTAATTTGATTGACAATAACTAAACCGGGCAAGTGGACCATTAAAGAAGCCCTCATTCCTGTCCCAACATTTGTAGGACAGGTGGTTAAATAACCTAATTTTTTATCAAAAGCATAAGGTAGTGTTTTTTCCAACTCTCCATCCAGGCAATCTACTAACTTCCAAGCTTCATAAAGCTGTAAACCAGGTAAAAGGCACTGGATACGCAAATGGTCCTCCTCATTAACCATAAGGCTAATTACCTCATCACTACGTAACACTACTGCTGCCTTTTGATAATCCTTTAATAAATCCGGGCTAATTAAATGCTTTTCTACTAATATCTTCCTTTCTAAAGGAGCTAACCCACTTAACCGGACTAATTCTAGAAAACCAATTTTCTCCTTTAGGCTCTCTTTTTTAACTGCCCTTTCAATGAGGTTAATAACTTCCTCTCCTTTGCCCGGTGTTAAAAGATGGGGAAAAGGTAAATTGACCAGGTTTCGGGCTACCCTTATCCGGCTGCTAATAACTACGTCTGCCTCTGGACCATTGCCCATCCAGCAACTAGACGCATTGTTAACCATGTCTTTAACGGCCAAACTTTTAACCTCCCTCTGGTTCCAGTTGTCTTTCAAGCTCTTTAATATTGTCCCGTAATTGAGTCGCCTGTTCAAAATCTTCTTTCCGGATAGCTTCCTGTAATTTTGTTTTTAAATCTTCTATTTTTTTAATTTTCTTTAAATGATCGTTATTTATCCCCGGAATTTTACCTTTATGCTGGGTAGTACCATGAACGCGGCGTAACACTGGTTCTAACCTAGCGTAGAAATGATTATAACATTCTCCACAACCCAATAAACCGTTTTTAAGAAATTGTTTTTCTGTTAAACCACAATTTTTACATTTATTAACTTCATCAGCCAATGACAGGTCAGACGAAGGTACGTTAAATTCATTACCTAGCAAACTGGCAAAAAATACAGGTAAATTTAATTGAGGCATAAAACCATAACTTTCAAGCTGAATCTCGCGGGCACATTGTTCGCATAAACGTACGCTTCGCTTATGGTCATTTATTATTTCAGTCATAAATACGTTAGCCAATCTTTGCCCACAGCGTTCGCACATCATCTCTAGCTTACCCCCCGGTTATGTATGTAAAATAGCCCTAATCATTATTTTTAAAAGACACGCCCTAAGTTGATCTTGTTCAGCTAACCCTGGATATAAAACTTTACTTTTAACTATAGCCCGCATTAAGTTACTCTCCCGTGTAGTGATCAAATCCTCTTCCATTAACCGCTGAATTATTCCTTCGGCGTGCGATGGGGTAATTTCCTTACCTATAAGGCCGTACAAATCATGAATCAAATTTGTTTGGTTGTTTAGAGGTACTTTTAATATCCTGATGTACCCCCGGCCACCTCTCCGGCTTTCTATAACAAATCCTTTTTCCAAAGTAAATCTGGTAGTTAGTACATAGTTAATTTGAGAAGGAACACATTTAAATTTTTCAGCTAAATCACCACGCTGAATTTCAATCAACCCTTGTTCACTTTCAGAAAGTAGTTTTTTTAGGTGATTTTCGATAAAATCCGAAATATTATGCATTTTTTTAAATCTATCACCTTCTTATTTAACCCGGTAAGTTTATTTTTATCATTTACATAACTGACTTTGACTATCTTTCACTATTATTATTAACAAAAATATTAATTTTATACAAGGGCTAAAATAGTAAATAATCAATGTTATTAAGCTATTTTCAAGGATAACCACTACATTTCCTTATTAATACTAACTATAACATTAAAATACTAATTATTTTAAAAATTATCACCACGATATACTAACAACGGTCAGCTTTTAATATTTATTAGATGATAATTGTAAACTAAATAGTTACATAAATTACAAAACCCCTCCACCCTCTCGATATTCGAAATTCGATGTTCGAGGTCCGATACTTGTTGGAATTGGCGTTTACGCCAATTCCTTCTACTCGAACTTCGAACTTCTAACCTCGAACCTCAAGAAGGTGGAGGGGCAAAATATTTTCCCGGCAAC
>DHGP01000018.1:142732-143495 GCA_002402825.1 Firmicutes bacterium UBA4795 | reverse complement strand
CCAATTAATCTTTCGCGCTGGGACTGCTCCAGGTTAGCCAGTTCTTGAAAACCTGAGCCCCCAGCTATAATTTTTAAGTTAAAAGGACCTTCCACCAAAATATCTTCTATGGTTTTGTGGCCAAATAAAAGGTCATGAACAGAATAAGGAGGAACAATGCCTAAAAGCACTTCTACGTTAGCCAGCCCTAAATCAGCGTCAACAATAACCGTACGCTGATTCCTTTGAGCCAGAATAAGACCCATATTAACTACCAAACTCGTTTTTCCAACGCCACCTTTACCGCTGGTAACGGCTACTACCGTAGGACCATAATCGTCTGTTTCAGGTCTTGGCGGTTTCTGCTTTTCTACCGCCTTTTCCTGAGCAAGCAATCTTAAAGATGCGGCCTGATCCGGCATTATAAATCAACCCCTCTTAGGATAAGCTTGGCTAAACTACTAGTATCCATAGGAACAATATCATCAGGTACATTTTGTCCGTTAGTAATATACGTTACCGGTAGTTTTACTTTATCAACTACATTAAGGATTGAACCCAAAGTAGTCGTTTCATCTGTCTTGGTAAAAATTAACTTATTATAGCCGCAAGGTGAAAAATAGGCCGTGGCCTGTAACAAATCCCTGCTTTTCGTATTACTGCTTAAGACTAAAATGATATCATGCGGCCTCGATACCTCAATTAAAAATGATTTTAATTCTTCTACCTGATTAATATTGGTAAAAGGCCGTCCGGTAGTATCAATTAAAATATAATCACGATC
>DHGP01000018.1:107529-142727 GCA_002402825.1 Firmicutes bacterium UBA4795 | reverse complement strand
CCAATAATTTCAGCGTAAGTTCGTAGCTGTTCCACGGCTCCAATCCGGTAGGTATCAATAGTCAAGATAGCCACTTTTTTTTGATGATTTAAAGCCAGTTGGGCCGCCAATTTGGCTAAGGTGGTTGTTTTGCCTACCCCAGTGGGGCCAATAAAACTAATTACCTGACCTGGTTGATGCTCGCGATAAAGAGGTTCCAATAAGCTAATTAAATAATTAATTAAAGTAGTTTGAACTAATTTCTCTTCTTGTAATATTTCCTCTGGAATTACCATTAAAAATTTTTCCACCAGGGCCTCAAAAAGATCAAGGTTTAATAATTTTTGCCGCCATAATTTAAAAAAATGTTCTTCTTGTTGAGCATTATTGCTTTCTTTAGTCATGACTACTTGCTGTAATAAGGTTTTCATTTCCTTTAATTCTTCTTGTACCTGCAAATCAGGATTAACTTTTTTTTCTGACCAGTCAAATATTTTTTCGGAAAACCCTACTTTACTTACTTCTATTTCTTTTTCTCCTCCGGCAACCTTTTGCAGTTCCTGGGGTGAATCAGTTAATTCTTTTTGTAATCCTTGAGAAAAACTTGTCTGGCTACCTTCTTCCAAGGCGGCCGTTACCTCCAGGCGGCGGGTAAAAAATCCCCAAAAACCTTTACCGCGTACCCGGCGTTGGCTGATAATTATGGCCTCAGGACCCATATCTTTTTTAATTTGAGCTATTGCTTGCAGCATATCTTTAACCAGGTATTTTTTAACTTTCATCCAAACTCACCGTGCCAATAGATTCTACCTTTATCCCTGGTGGAATTTCGTTTAACGATATCACGGCTACCTCCGGCCAGTAACGTTCAATTAAACGCCTAAAAGGCAAACGCACCCGTGCGGAACATAAAATTACTGGTTTTTGACCCAAAATATTTACTTTTTCCACTGTTTTTTTCATTTGTTCCAGTAAAAGCTGGGTTGTTTTTGGCTCTAATACCGGATAAGTGCCCATTTGGGTTTCCTGTAGCGATTCAATAATTATCTGTTCTAAGCGAGGATGAAGGGTTATAACTATTAGCTTTTCATCCTCCGCCGCGTAAAGTTTACAAATAATTCGTCCCATACTTGCCCTTACGTATTCCGTCAGATAATCTATATCTTTTGAAATCCTTGCCCCATCAGCTATTGCTTCTAGGATAACAGCTAAATTCCGGATAGGCAAGCCTTCTTTAAGCAAATTTTGCAAAACTTTTTGCACTTCTCCTAAACTTAAAACATTAGGGACTAATTCCTCTACCACGGCCGGATTTTTTTCTTTGATGACTTCACATAATTCCTTTACGTCCTGCCGGCTTAGTAATTCATGAGCGTGGCGCTTGATAAACTCCGTCAAGTGGGTTATTAGTACCGTGGCACAATCAACTACTGTAAACCCTTGAGTAACAAGACGAGTTTGTTCAGCTGCGTCTACCCAGTAAGCCGGCAAACCAAACGTGGGTTCTTTAGTAAGGATGCCATTAACCTGTTTTTTTTCCCTGGTGGGGTCTAAAGCCAGGTAGTACCCGGGTTTTAGCTCGCCGCTTGCTGCGGCTACTCCTTTTAACTTAAAAATATAGGCATCTGGTTTAAGCTGCAAGTTATCTCTAATCCGAATGGGACGTACATAAATCCCAAGGTCCGTAGCACACTGGCGTCTCACAGCCGCAAGGCGGTTCAGTAAATCTCCCCCCTGAGATTCGTCAGTTAAAGGAATTAAATTGTAGCCAATTTCTATTTCTAAAGGGTCCACTAAAAAATAACCGGCTACGTTTTCGGGCTGCCTTTGTTCTTCTTTTATTTTTTGGGTTTGTTCCCGTTCCTGCCTTACAAGCTTTTGTTTTTCTTTCCTGGTCAAATTATAAGCCAGGTAGCCAAATCCTCCACTTAAAAATAAAAACAAAAAATGGGGCATGGTAGGAATTAAAGCTAAAACAAATAAGATTCCAGCAATTAAATAAAAAGACCGGGGAAAACTTAAAAATTGACTGGAAGCTTCGTAACCAAGACTTGCTTTGGCGCTGGTGCGGGTAACTAAGATGCCGGCCGCGGTTGAGATTAAAAGGGCAGGAATTTGAGCCACCAATCCGTCACCTACCGTTAAAATAGTAAATTTACGGGCTGCTTCTATTAAGGGCATACCCATTTGTACGGCGCCAATAATAAGACCGCCAATAATATTAACTAAAATAATAATTATTCCGGCAATAGCGTCTCCTCTAACAAATTTACTGGCCCCATCCATGGCCCCGTAAAAGTCAGCTTCTTGTTGAATGTTTCGACGTCGCTGCCGGGCCTCTTCTTCATTTATTAAACCGGCGTTAAAATCAGCGTCAACGCCCATTTGTTTGCCAGGCATGGCATCCAGGGTAAAGCGGGCGGCCACTTCGGCTATCCTGGTAGTCCCGCTAGTAATAACAACAAACTGGATTACGGTAATAATTAAAAAAACAATTATACCTACTACGTAATTGCCACTAACTACAAACTGGCCAAAAGTATTAATTACTTTTCCTGCTTCAGCACGGGTTAAAATAAGCCGGGTAGAAGAAATATTTAGGGCCAAACGGTAAAGGGTGGCTACCAAAAGAACGGTAGGAAAAGTAGAAAATTGTAAAGGCTCTAAGGTAAACATGGTAATTAAAATAATTATCATGGCTAAAGTGATGCTTAAAGTAAGTAAAATATCCAAGGCAAAGGGGGTTAAAGGAATTATAATTAGGAGCACCACGGCAATTACCGCCCCGGCTACAATTAAATCACTGTTTTTTCTTATATTAAAAGTATTTTTAATGGTGGTAGAAAAAGTTCTGGGCATATTTATTCTCCGTTCAAACTTAAACTTTTCCTTTTAGTCGGTAAACATGGGCTAAAATTTCAGCAACCATCTGGTATAAAACTACGGGAATTTTTTCCGTTACTTCTACCTGGTAATAAAGGAACTGGGCCAGTTCTTTATGTTCAACTACAGGAACATTATTTTCTTGAGCAATTTTTTTAATTTGCTTGGCTAGGTCTCCTGCCCCCTTTGCGGTTACCATAGGAGCTTCCATTTCTTGCTCCTTATAAAGCAGAGCTACCGCTAAATGAACAGGGTTGGTAATCACTACCGTAGCCCGGGGTACTTCTTGCTGGATCCGGTTTAAGGCAAGTGAGCGCTGGCGGCGGCGAATTTGAGCCTTCACCAGCGGGTCTCCTTCTGTCTGACGTAGTTCTTCTTTCATTTCTTGTTTAGTCATCCGGATACTTTTTTGGTGCTCGTAACGCTGGTATAAATAATCAGCTATGGCCAATATTAAATAAGCCAGCGCCCCGTAAAGTAAAATACGCGTCCCAAAATTAACTATAACCAGGGCCGACCCGGCAGTTGAGCAGTGAAAAATTTTAATTAAAGAAGGCAACTGGTTCTTAATTAAAAGGTAAGTTATTCCTCCTGCCAAAATTATTTTAAAAATCGTTTTGATTAACTCCACTAACCCTCTTAAAGAAAATATTCGCTGCATACCGCTAACCGGATTTAAACGATCAACTTTTGGAGCTAATACGCCGGGAGCAAATAGAAAACCAACCTGTAATAAATTAGCTCCTAAGGCAATAACTACCGGAATGATTAAAAAAGGCAAAAACAAAAGAAATACCTGGAATATTATACCTTGAAAAATTGATAACAAGTCAAGCTCACCAGCTTTAGCACTTAAAAATTGCTCAAAAAAACCAGTTAAAAAACGTCCCAGGTTATTTAAATAAAATTCCTTGGTAACCAACAAGAAAAAAGCGACAAAAAGTAAAATTAAAGCACTGTTTAAATCAGCACTTTTAGCTACCTGACCCAAACGCCTTACTTCTTGAATTTTTCTGGGGGTAGCTTTTTCTGTTCTTTCTTGAGCCTGCTGGTCAGCCATTTTAACCTAGCCCTTTTAACAAATAATACATATTTTTTTCCATAAGCGAAAAAACTTTAGCCAATGGGGTAGCTAAAAGTGTCATCATAATAAAAAGGATAAACAGTCCAGCCAGTATTTTCAAAGGAAACCCTAATAAAAAAACATTAATTTGAGGAGCTGCTTTCGCTACGAAACCCAGAGCTAAATCCACTATAATTAATACCGCTAAAAGAGGGGTGCTGATTTGTAAAGCCAGTAAACTCATGCCGGCAAAAGCTTTGGCAACTATTAAACCAGACGTATAATTAAAGCCGGCGGTATTTAGGGGTAATAATTGGTAGCTTTGCACTAAAGCGTTAATTAAACGGTGGTGACCGTCTATATTGAAAAAGAAAACAAGCCCTAAAAGATTCATAAATTGACCGATAATGGTAACCTGGACCCCGGTTAAAGGGTCAACCGCGTTAGCAAGACCAAAACCCATTTGAAAATCCATATATTGTCCTGCATTACGGATGCTACTAAAAATAATATTTACCAAAATACCTAAAGACAAGCCTATACCCGTTTCTTTAGTTAATGCCAGGATATAGCCAATTAAACCCCCGCTAACACTTACCGGCGCTTCCGGCAAAACAGGGTAAATTACTATGGCCAGACAAAAACTTAAACCAAGTCTGACTAAGGCCGGAATACCGGACAAAACAAAAAACGGGGAAACAATCAAAAATGAAAATACCCGGATAAATACAAGTAAAAATATGGTTAAATTAGCTATATCTAACACTTCTACACCTCTTAAAAACCAATAGGAGCCACCCCCACCCTTCCCTCCCCCTATGAGGGGGAGGGTTAGGGTGGGGGTGAAACAACTTACTAACGCATTAAGCCAGGCCATTTACTATAAAGTTCTACGGTATAATTGCCCATTAGGTGCATAATCCAGGGTAATAAAAGAACCATAACTAAAAAAGTAACAATTAGCTTGGGAACAAAAGTTAGGGTCTGTTCTTGAATCTGGGTAGCCGCTTGAAGTATACTTATTACCAACCCAACAATTAAACCTGCTCCTAAGATGGGCAAAGAAATCAGTAAAATTATCCATACCGCATGTCGGGCTACTTCCAAAACAAACGCATCCGTCATTTTTGTGTCCCGCCCTTCTTTTTAACGAAAAGTTTCCATTAAAGATTTGATCACCAAATACCAGCCATCTATCATAACAAACAATAATAGTTTAAAAGGAAGCGAAATCATAATAGGCGGCAGCATAAACATACCCATAGACATAAGAATACCGGCTACTACCATATCAATAATTAAAAAAGGTATATAAAGCAAAAAACCAATTTGAAAAGCAGTTTTTAATTCACTTATAATAAAGGCTGGGATAACTACCCGCATTGGTACTGTTTGTTGATTGCGAGGTCTTTCAATTTTTGCCAGGTTAACAAACAAGGCCAGGTCTTTTTCTCTGGTTTGTTTGAGCATAAAACTACGCAAAGGAACTTCGGCCGCCGTGAGAGCCTGCTCCTGATTAAGATTGTTAGCCAGGTACGGCTTTATCGCCTGACGGTCAATCTCCTGATAAACAGGAGCCATAATGAAAATAGTTAAAAAAAGAGCCAATCCTATTAAAACCTGATTAGGTGGAGTTTGCTGGGTTCCTAAAGCACTGCGCAGAATAGACAAAACCACGATTATCCGCGTAAAAGAAGTCAGGATGACTAAAAACGCCGGCAGGAGCGAAAGCGAAGCAAATAAAACTAATAGCTTAACGCTATCAACTATTTGTTGGGGTGTAGCCGCTTGTCCCACCCGTATATTTATATCTGGCACTGGTATTGGCTGTGCGTTACTTTCTGGTGGCAGGTATAGAAAAAAACAAACCATAAAGCATAAAATGAAAATTAAAAGAATAAAACCTTTTTTCCCCCGCCAAAACATGCTTACTTTCCTTTCCGCCAGATAAAACTTTGTTTGGAAAAGAGCCGGGTAAAAAAAGGGTTAGTCCTTAAAATGAATTGTTTTTCCATTTTTTCTTTTTCCAAAACCATTGGCTCTTTAGCCAGTTCCTTAATTGCATTAACCTGTCCTTGTGAGGAAGCAAGCAAAAAATATTCTTCTCCTACCTGGACTAAAATTAATAATGTTTTTGGCGCCAGATAAAGTTGATCAATTACTTTCATGCGGCTAGCCCTGCTTTCTGGGGCATAAAATCTGGCAAAACCAAAACGAAGGGAAAAATAAACCAAAACCAGAACAAAAATTAAGGCTACGATTAATTTTAAAACAATTAAAAAAAGTTGACTTTCCCCCACTAGCTATTCACCTCAAACTATCTCTTCTTAAACTTTATCTGGCGCTGGGTAAATAGAACTAATCCGAATAGCAAATATATCTCCTATAACCAAAACTTCTCCTTTGGCAAATCGCTGGTTGTTAATATATAAATCTACTTGTTCACCAACTACTTTATTTAAAATAATTAATTTACCTTCTCTAAGGTCTAAAATTTCCTGTCCTTTTAAAACAGTGCTACCAAGCTCAGCCGTAATAGTTACCTTAACATCATTTAAATGTTTTAAACTTACCTTCATCTCAGAAGAAGCAAAGGTTTTGTTTAACTCTGGAAATTTAACTTTTTTTACCGTAAGATTATTTTCATTTAATCCCCTTAAAAATTCTTCAATTTCAGCTTCAGTCATCTACAATTTACGTCCTTTTTGCTGTTTATTGCACTAATAACTCAGTAAAATAAATACCGGTAACTTTGCCTGAAAATAACTGTTTATTTATGGCCTGCTGTAAATCATCCTTTAATTTTTTTGCGGCTGGGTCTTTTTGGATTTCCTCTGCTTTTTTACCACGTAAAGTTTTAATTAAGGCATCACATAAAATGTAGTTTTTCTCTTCTAATTCCTGGGCTAACTTTTTATCACTTTTAGGGAAAACCAAAACGCAGGTAACCCGTACATAATGCTCACTCGACCCGGCCAAATTTACCACAATTGATGGTAAACTAAAAGCTTCTTCTTCCTTTTTTTCCCCGGCAAAGGCACTTTCCTTTGCTTTTTCATTACCGGTTATTTTATTTTTTTCGTTATGGTCAAAATATAAAAAACTGGCTATTCCAGCTATAAAAAAGAATAAAATAAGACCCACAACTAAAAATAACTTATTTCTTGTTGGTTTTTGTTTTTCTTCCGTTATATCTTGTTTTTTATTTTGTTCTTTTTGGCGGCGGGCCATTTAATTCACCTCTTAAATTCACCCCCACCCTCCCCTCCCCCCTTATAGGGGGAGGATTAAGGACCCTTTTTTCCCCTCCCCCTTGATGGGGGAGGGTTAGGGTGGGGGTGACTCACTCTCCTAGGTAAGGGCGTTAAATTTAACGCCCTTACCGTTTCAGATCAATTACGTCACGCAGCATTTCATCAGAAGTGGTAATTACTCGAGCATTAGACTGATAGCCTCTTTGGGTGGTAATTAAATTAGCAAACTCGTTAGTTAAGTCAACATTAGACATTTCCAGGTAACCTGCTTCTAATTTCCCCTGACCACCTTCTCCTCCAGGACTACCTGGATTTATTGGGGTGGCAAAATCACTAAATCCTCCAGTAGTAATAGTAGGGCGGTAGGTATTATTACCAACCTTTTCCATACTTTCTGGGTTTATGATGTTAGCCAAACCAATTACGCCTAAAGTTTTTACGGTGCCATCAGGATTTAAAACTGTAATGCTGCCATTTTTTTCTATGCTTACAATTTGCTGACCTGCTTCTATATCTACCGCAGCTATTTCAGCCCCACCTTCGTCTAAAACCCGGTATCCTTCTAAACTTACCAGGTAGCCCTCTTTATCCAAGGTAAAGTTCCCATTACGGGTATAGTAAATGTATCCTTCTTTCCCAGGGTCTTTAAGCATGAAAAAACCATTTCCTTCAATGGCCACATCTAATATTCTGTTCGTTACCTGTAAACCTCCCTGGTCAAATAAGTTTTGAATGCTGCCGACCGTCACCCCTGTACCTACTTGTGAGGGGTAACGATAAGGGGGCTCTTCCGCTCCGGTGGCAAAGCGTATTTGTTGGCTGAAAAGGTCTTGAAAATTAACGCGACCAGCTTTAAAACCGATGGTATTTACATTAGCAATATTATTACCTACTACATCCATTCGAATTTGATGGTTACGCATACCGGAAACGCCGGCATAAAGTGACCTGATCATTAAAATTGACCTCCTTTAAAATATGATTTAGTAAGTGGTTGTTTTCAGTCGTTCAACAACCTGTCGGCCTCCTTATAGTCGTTGGTCGTTGGAAAGGTCCAGCCGGTCTTTGCTTTTACTTAATAATTACTGCCCCATCAATATTAGTAAAAACATGGTTAACCATGGCCTCTTTGTCTAAAGCTGTAACAATAGTACGATTTTTTATACTTGCTACCAGGGCTAAATCATGGTAAAGCAAAAGCGAATCACGTACTCCTTTTGCTTGGGCCTGATTCACGGCGTTATTTATTTTATCCCAGTCTGCCTCTGCTAAATGAATATTTCTTTGAACCAAACGCTGTTGGGCGTGTGCTGAAAGTTTGACATTTTCCCGTTGCAGCAAATGTTGATGTAAGACTACTTGAAACAAACCCGATGTTTGCTTTTGTTCCTTAATTTGGGACTTTGGTTTTTCATCAGGAATATAGGACAGGCTACCGACTTTATTTACCATAGATTAATACCTCCGTAATTACTTTACCTCTATCACCTCTGTTAAAGGATAAACCTCGTTACCCACAACCACATTGGCCTGATCATTTTGAAAGGTTACTTTTTCTACCACCCCTTCTATCTCACTTCCGTTAGAAAGCTTGATTTTTACCTGCCGGCCCACTAAAGTAATGGCTTGGGTATATGCTTGTGTTCTTAGTAGATTATCTAGCCCTGCATTTAAATTGATTATTTGTTCTAGTTGGGTTAACTGGGCTAACTGATTAAGAAATGTGCTGCTGTCTTGGGGGTTTAAAGGGTCCTGATGGGTAAGTTGAGCCAGCATAAGCTTTAAGAAAGCATCTTTAGTTAACAAATTATCATTTGTCTTTGGTTGCTTATTTTCCTGAACGTAATTAAATTCAGAAACAATTGGTGTAATTGACATTTTACCCCTCCTTTTAAATCCAATAATTAACTCTTGTAACGCTAGGGATAGAATTTTCTTCGTCAGTTAATAAATTTAAATCCACCTCCTTCGTTTTAAAGTTTTGCGGGGTGTATGGTTGCTCTGAATGCCACCTTCCTTGAGTATAATTATTTTGTCCCTTTTCTTGTTCTTGGTTCATTATCAAAACCATCGCTTCGTCTAAAAGAAAATTTTGCTGGAAAAGAGCTTCCTTTAACTGAGGAAAAGAGGCTTCAATTATTTCTTTAACGCTATGGCTGGTGGTATAAAAATGAATTGTTAACTTGTCTTCTTGTTTGGTTATTTTAATAGCCAACGGACCAAGGTTTTCTGGCGTTAAATTAAGTTTAATTATCGTTTTTTCAGCATTAAAAGGCATATTTTGTATAATCGAAAATAAAATTGAAGGCAGTAAAGGCGTTAAATTTAACATCTCTACGGGCAAAGAAGCTGGACGGTTAATTTGAAATAAACCGGATTTTGCCTGCCCTAAAGCAGTAAAAATAAAATTTTCCTCACCTGTTAATAAATTTAAATTCACCTCCTTCGTTTTAAAGTTTTGCGGGGTGTATGGTTGCTCTGAATGCCACCTTCCTTGAGTATAATTATTTTGTCCTCTTCCCTGCTCTTGATTTGTTATTAAAACCATTGCTTTATCTAAAAGAAGATTTTGTGGAGAAAAAATTTCTTTTAACTGAGGAAATTTTAAAAGATTGCTTTCTAGTCCCGACTGTATATCGGGTAGGTTTTTAGGGGTCTCTTTTAATTTTAAAGGGCTACTTTCAAGCGCTAGCTTGATTTCTAATGGGCCTTCGGGCGTTTCCATATTATTTAACTTATTCAACCCTTTCTTTTCCAGCTTATCCAAAAGGGTCATTGCTTTAGCCACGTAATTTTGGGTTTCTTTAGGTAACATATTTTTTACAGCTTCCCAGGATTCTTCACCAGCAATCTGAACAGCCTTTTTTACCCGGTTAATCCCCGCGTTATAACCAGCTAAGACCAGCTCTAACTTGCCGTGGAATTTTTGCCATGCTTGAGCCAGGTATTTTGCTCCCCCTAAAATATTTTCCGCCTGCTCGTAAACATTTACCCCTAATTCCTTAGCGGTAGCCGGCATAAGCTGCATTATACCTAAAGCACCAGCCGGGCTTTTAATAACCTGACCTGTTCGCGGGTTAATATGCCTTAAGCCAGATTCCACTTGTCCTACGGCAATAATAAGGGTTTCTGGAAGACCCGTGACCTTAGCCGCCCAGGCAAAATGGTCAGTGGTCGTTGGTTGTTGGTTGTTGGATAAGTTTTCTTTAAGGTTAGGATATTCTTTTAATTTTATTGCTTTAGCCACGTAATTTTGGGTTTCTTCAGGCAGCATATTTTTTACAGCTTCCCAGGATTCTTCACCAGCGGCAATGTTTTCTTGCTTTGAACATATCGACAGGCTTGCGTTTAGTATCTGATAAAACGTACCCATTTGGGCATTTTTAATATGTACATCATTGTTCCATAACTCTTTATTTTCTGTTTCCTTTAAAACTAACGGGGTTAAATTTTCTACCTTCATAATATTAAGACCCTCTTTTACGGTAAACAAAAATATTCCGGCCCACCTCATCAATTTGGAGCTGTTCTTTTTTATCTTCTTCCAACTGGTATCTTTGAGAAGATTTATCTTTTAATTTTTCTAAAATTAACCTTTCCTGATGAGCCTGAATTACCTTTGCCCGGCAATCCTCAACTTTTTGTTGCAGTTCTTTCACTAATTCCTGTTGTTTGTTTAGACAATCAGTTAAATATTCACGGTAAAGATTTTCATGTTTCAACCAGGCTATATCTAAAGCAAAAGAATGGTGATTTAGGGTCGCCTTAAGATTAGTGTTTATTTCTTCCAAAATATACCTTTGCTTCCTATATTCTATCAAGGTTTTAGCCAGGGCTTGTTTAGCGTTATCTTCTATGCTAAGCCGGTAGTTTAAGACACTTTCTAAGGGAAAGATAAAACGGGCTATAAATTACACCCCCACCCTTACCCTCCCCCATCAAGGGGGAGGAAAGAAAAACAAACACCCTTATCCTCCTCCCTCAAAGGGGAGGGAAGAAAAACAATGCCATGAATGTGCAGAACATATCTAAAGAAGCTCCTGCTATCAACGCCAGTGAAAAGACTTCCTATAAAAATAAATACTTACCACCTTTACGTCTCTTCTAAGCCTAAACTTTCTAGACCGGCCATAGTTTCTTCAAAAGAACTGAATTTTTGGGCATCCTGGCAAAGAAAATTTATCATCTGGTCATAATGACGGATAGAAGCATCAATTTTTTTATTTGAGCCGCTGACGTAAGCTCCAATATTAATTAAATCTTCCGCCTGCTTATATGTAGCCAATAAATTCCTTAACAGACCTGCTAATTTTTGTTGCCTTGGACTAGTCACTTCAGGCATTAAACGGCTTACGCTTTGTAATACATCTATGGCCGGATAGTGATTACGTATAGCTAAATCCCGGGTTAAAACTATATGTCCGTCTAAAATACTCCGGACAGTATCGGCAATAGGCTCATTAAAATCATCCCCTTCTACCAAGACAGTATAAAAAGCCGTAATGGAACCTCTTTCTCCCATGCCGGTGCGTTCTAGTAACCTGGGTAAGAGAGCAAAGACAGAAGGAGGATAGCCTTTTGTAGCCGGAGGTTCGCCTACCGTTAAGCCAACTTCTCTTTGAGCCGTAGCAAAACGCGTGATTGAGTCCATCAGCAATAAAACATCCTGCCCTTGTTCACGGAAATACTCGGCAATAGCGCTAGCTACAAAAGCAGCTTTTAAACGAACCAAGGCTGGTTGATCTGAAGTGGCGGCCACCACTACCGAACGTGCCAAGCCTTCTTCTCCTAAATCATGACGAATGAAATCATTTACCTCCCGCCCTCTTTCCCCCACTAAAGCGATTACATTTACTTCAGCCGATGCATAACGGGCAATCATCCCTAACAAAGTGCTTTTACCAACTCCACTGCCGGAAAATATTCCTACGCGTTGCCCTTTACCACAAGTAAGCAAGGCATCTATAGCTTTAACGCCGGTGGCCAGGATTTCGCTTATCTGAAGACGGAAAAGAGGGTTTGGTGGACGGTTGTCTACGGGCCAAGAGATTAAATTTTCATCTAACGGCTCTCCGTCAAGGGGTTGTCCTAACCCATCCAGTACTCGTCCCCGAATGTTGTTACCTACCTTTATAAGAAATGGTTTACCTGTTGGAACCACTACGCAACCTGGATGAATCCCCCTTAATTCGCCTAAAGGCATGAGCAGGGAACTTCCTTCTCGAAAACCCACTACTTCTGCCAGCACAGGTTGCTGCTCTTGTGGTACTAAAATTTGGCATACCTCACCCACAAAAGTAGGTAATCCGGTAACTTCAATAAGCAGACCAATTACTCTTTTAACTAAACCGGCTACTTTTATTAATTGTGCTTTTTTAATTCGGTCCTGGTAGAAAGCTAAGTCTATCATTTTTCCAATAGATATATCTTCAGACATATTTTTTATCTTTATTTATTCTTTGACTAAAACTTTTTTTAAAACGTTCCAACGTCCATCCAAAGTTGCATCTAGTTCTTCCTGGCTTGTTCTAATTTTTAACCCCCCTGGTTTTATATTTGTTTCAGTTAAAATGTTTAGCTTTGTTCCCGCCGGAAGATTTTTTAATACTTCTTCCTGGTGGGCTATAAAGATTTCCCGTTCCTCTGGATTCACCAGTAAACTCACCTGTTCTTTATCTAAAAGCAAATTAATTGCTTCTTTAGCTATTTGTAGAACAACTTCAGGAGCTAAGGTCAACTGGGAACAAGTTATTTTTTCGGCAATTTCACAAGAAAGATTGACAATTTCTTGCTCTAAGCTTTTTATAGTTTCCTGCTTTATTTTTTGAGCCTGGTCAAGAAAATTAAAGGCACTTTGCCTTATTTCAGCTGCCTCACGAGCAGCTTTTCCCATGCCTTCTTGGTAACCTGCCTGGTAACCCTCTTTTTTTGCTTGAATAAACATTTCTTGGGCTTTAACGCGGGCCTCGGCAAGAAGTTTTTCAGCCTCATTTTTTGCCTGGTTTAAAACATTGCTTTCTTCTTTCTTAAAAATATTTCGTTCAATTTCTTTTGAAGCCAAAAATTCATTATCCGTTATTCTATCCTGATTAATTAACGTTATCTTATAATGGACCTGGGATACATGTGGTTTTTTTATTATTTGGTTAGATAACAAGGGCATCCTCGCCACCTCTAGAAATAACAATTTCGCCACTTTCTTCTAAAGTACGAATAACTTTTACAATTTTAGCCTGAGCTTCTTCAACTTGCCGTATGCGCACCGGCCCCATAAATTCAAGCTCTTCTTTGAGCATCTCACTAGCCCGCTTAGATTGATTACGATAAATACAGTTACGGACTTCTTCGCTTGCGCCGCGCATGGCCAAAGCCAGGTCTTTACCATCAACTTCCCGTAATACTCGTTGAATGGAAAAATCATCTAGTTTAACAATGTCTTCAAAGACAAATAATTTCTTACGTATCTCGTCGGCCAAATCTGGTATGTTGGTTTCCAATTCTTCTAAAATAGTTTTTTCGGTATTACGGTCGCACATATTTAATATTTCTACTAAAGAAGAAATACCCCCAATTGTAGTTTGGCCTTGCTTAATTACAGAAGCCAAACGGCTCTCCAAGACTTTTTCTATTTCTTTTACTACTTCAGGATTAGACCTGTCCATGGTGGCAATGCGGCGGGCAATATCGCTCTGCATTTCTTTAGGCAGGGATGATAAAATTTGGGCGGCTTGTTCTGGTTCCAAATAAGACAAAATTAAGGCTATAGTTTGCGGATGTTCTTCCCGAATAAAATTAAAAAGATAACGGGGATCTGTTTTCCGTAAACTGGCAAAAGGAATTGCCTTGGCCTCCCGGGTTAATTTTTTTATAATTTCCTGGGCTCTTTGAGGACCTACTGTTTTTTCCAGTAATTCCTGAGCGTACTTAATTCCTCCCTGAAGAATATATTCTTTGGCCTGCTTTAAATCCCCAAATTCCTCCAACACATTTTCCCGTACTACTTTAGGCACTCTTTCCATTTGGGTAATGGCGGCCGTAATACGCTCAATATCTTCTTGAAAAAAATCATTTTGGAGAACCTGACTGGATAAGTCAGAGCCCAGAGTAATTAGCAAAATAGCTGCTTTTTGTAAGCCCGTTAATTTTACAACTGTTTTTGGGCTTTTTTCCTGTTCTAAAGTCTCTATTCTTTTTGAAGTTACCCTGGTTGCTGAGTTAGCGTCAATATCACCGAAAACCTTTTCCACCCAACTATCACCTCATACCTTTGCCCTTCAGTACTTCCCACTTCTCTGTGCCTTTTTTCCTTCTGGGCCTTTGTGTCTCCGTAACCTTCCCTAACTTTCTGTCAGCCATACTTTGATTATTTCGGCTACCTCGGCTGGTCTTTGTCGGGCCAATTCCCTGATTTTTTCTACCAAAGGCTCTGGAGTAAAGATTTCTCCCTCCTCTTCTTTTGCCGCTTTTTCTATTTCTCTAATAGGCCTTAATTCTTCCATTTCTAGTTCCATTTCTTTTGCCGCCCGGCGTCGTAAGGCCATTATTACTAAGGCAATAATAATAAATAAAATTATTATACCTGCAGCTATACCAGCATATAAAAGTTTTTGCTGCTGCTCTTTTCTTTTTTCGGCTTCCTGCTGGGCCATCTCCTTTTCTATTTCCTGCTGGTAAGTTTTATCAAAAGCCAAAGTGCTTACGGTCAACTGATCACCCCGGGCTTGATTTAATCCTGTGGCGGCTTTAACCACATCAGAAACCTGTTGCTCTACCACCGGAGAAATCGGGGCATCTACCGCTACAGCCACAGAAAGTTGACGCACCCTTCCTAAGGCAGGAATTATCTTTTCTTGCCGGCTTGTTGGCTGATAGTTATGGATTGCTTCGTCTCTAGAATACTGCTGTCCTGTTTGCGTTACTTGAGCCGGATAACCTGGCAAATTACTCGTAGTACCTGGAAGACCGCCAACTTGGGGGACTGCCCCTTTCTCTTTAATTGTTTGCTCACTTACTACCGGTCCCTGTTGGTAAGTGGTCGCCTGTATTTCCTGACGATCAAAGTCTAAATCTGCGGTTACCATAGCTATGGCTTTACCTGGGCCAAAGATACGCTCCAACATTTGACAAACACGTTTTTCCAGTTCTTTTTCGTAAGTTCTCTTTACCTGATACTGTTTTAACGTTCCTTGCGCCAGTTTAGCTTGTTCATCTAAAGCCAAATCAGCGTTTAAAACATTTCCCTTTGTGTCAATAAGGTGAATATTTTCAGGTTTTAAACCTTCTACGCTTCCGGCCGTGAGGTCAACAATTCCTTTTATTTGTTCAGGTTTTAACTGAGCCAGGGGTTTAAGCTTTAAAACTATGGAAGCAGAGGAGGGACTTTCTTCTTCAATAAAAACGGATTTTTGCGGCAGCACCAGGTGAACTCTTGCCTGTTCTACTTCTTCTAACTGGACAATTGTTCTCCTTAATTCTTCCTGTAAAGCCCGTTGGTACTGGACCTGTTGTTCAAAATCAGTAATTCCCAGTTTGGTCTGGTCAAACAGCTCAAAACCCTTACCTTCTCCTAAAGCCCCGCTGCTGGCTAATTGAATTCTAGTTTCGTAAACTTGCTTTTCAGGCACCTCAATGGTCTTTCCTTGCTCAGTTAAACGATAGGGTATATTCATCTCCTTTAACTTTTCGACCATAGCTCCTGCTTCAGCAGGGTCAAGGCCGGTAAATAATGGGGCGTAAGTAGGACGGCTAATTAAAGCAACCAAAAATATTATCGTAAACAACACCCCAAGACCAATAACTATAGTAAGCATTCTTTGGCCAGGTTTTATGGCCTGCCAGCGTTTAGTTATTTCCGCCGGCAAATTACGCCAATCCATATGTCATCACTTTCCTGGCTAAATAGGCATCCTGGAAATTTCACGGTAAGCTTCAATTATCTTATTTTGTACTTCTACGGCTAGTTGCAGGGTGATTTTTGCTTCTTGAGCCGCAATCATTACCTGGTGAATATCCTGGATGTTGCCGGCTAAAAATTGTTTGGTTACTTCATCTGCTTTTGCCTGCGCTGCGTTAACTTTATCTAACTGTTGCGCCAAAACCTGAATAAACGAAGGATCTCCAGATTGCACTTCTTGTTGTTTTACCCCAGGCAAAACAGACGAAGGAAGTAAAGGAACCACAGAATAAACCGGCATTATTTAAACCTCCTAACGGCCAATTTCCAGCGCTTTTTGCGCCATATTTTTTGCTGCCTCCAAGGTAGTTAAATTTGCCTCATAAGCCCGGGAAGCAGTAATTAAATCAATCATTTCGTTAACTACATTAATGTTTGGGTAAGCCACATAACCCTGAGCATTAGCGTCAGGATGAGCGGGGTCATAAACCAAGCGGGGAGACTGTTGGTCTTCCCAAATAAAATTTACCTCCACCCCTGCTTTTTGTAAGTTGAAACGGCTTGAACCAGCATTTTTTTCTGCCTGTAACCTTTCTAAAAATACCGGTACTTGCCTTTTGTAAGGCCCACCCCTGGTAGTTCTGGTGGTGTTAAGGTTGGCCAAATTATTGGCTATTGTATCCAGCCACATTCGTTCAGCCGTTAAACCGGATGCACTGATGGCAAAACTCCCAAATAAGTTCATAAAGCTAAACTAACACCTCCTTAAATTATCGACCCCGAGAAGTAATAACATAGCTAAGCTGTTCAAATTTATCGCTTAATCTTTGGACCGCAAGATTATAACAAATAGTGTTTGCGGTCAATAGGGTCATTTCCTGCTCCAGGTCCACATTGTTGGCGTCTGCCCGCATGGTGGTGGTATAATCTCTTTCCAGGGAAGGAGAAACCTGTTGCCAATCCGGTTGGTTATTCAGGTGTTGTTTTAAAGGGGTAACTAAAGGCAGCTTTTCAGAATTTAAAGCTTCCTTTAGCTTATCTTCAAAACGCACACTTAAACGTTTATAGCCGGGAGTGTTCAGGTTGGCTATATTATGAGCCACCACCTTTTGGCGTATAGAAGCAACATTAAGATAATTTTTTAAAAATCCAAAACTTTCGCGGTTAAATAAATCCAAGTTATCACCTGCTTAAAATTTTTAAGAAATATTTCCTAAACTTTTAACCATATCTTACATTTTTCAATATTATCCGTCAATTATTTTTTATTTGAGCAATTATTTACTTAGATTTTCTTCAGTTTTTTTAAGAGCAGATAAGTAATCTTAGCCGCCTCAGACCTTTTTAAAGGGTCGTCTGGTCTGAAAGCGGTAACTTTACCCTGGTCATTTTTATCCCCTTCCATGAATTTTGCTTTATAAACGGCAAGTACTGCCGGCGCTGCCCAAGGAGAAACTTTACCCCCATCATCTGGAAATATCTTCTCTAAGTCTTTCTTCACTTTGTCCACATCGGTTGGAAGTTTTAAATTAGCCACCCGGGCAATAATTGCGGCGGTCTGTTCCCTGGTTAAGGGGTTGTCGGGTTTAAAAAGGGGCCTGTCATCTTTATTTGGAAATCCATTAATAATTCCGTACCGGGCGGCGGTTTCAATAAATTTAAAATATTTATCGGTATTAATTACGTCAGAAAAGGTATTTTCAATGCTTCCTTCAACAACAGGCAAACCCAATCCTCTTACCATCATAAAAGTAAACTCGCGTCTTTTAATTTCTTCATATATGTTTTGATTAACAGTGTCCATTATCTCCCTGCTCCACAAAGGCATTACGTAAGAATATGACCAGTCATCCCTAAAAGCAGGTTCCCTCTGGTCTAAAAAAACGGCGTAATAAACATCTTCATCTTTAATCTGAAAAGGAACGGTAACCGTATTTTTGCCTGCGTTCACATACCCGCCCAGACAATTATCCTCAGGAGTGCATTTTTTACCTGTAAAATCATTGACGTAACAACTATACCAAACACTTAACCTGTCCGCCACCACCTTGCTGATGCTTTTACTGTAAGTAAGGGTAAGTTCTCCTTGTTCGGAAAGCCGATAAGTCCCATCGGAGACGCTGATTTTAAAAATGTCAGAAGCAAAGGTATGATTTTCATACGGCTCATAATTATATGTCTGGCTAAAATAAACTTCCGTAACAATTGTTGGTACCTCATTTTCAATCAGTTGGTTTCCTTTAACTACAAAAGTATCTTTTGGACACTTAATTACCGCCTTCTTATCACTGGATTCTATTTTAGTTAAAGATGCTTTTTTGGCCGCTTCACCAAAATTTACTCCCGTACTTATCCCTAGCGACAAAACAAAAACAAAACATACTATCACCGCCATAAGGGATAAAAACCGTCTAGACATTATTTTAAGCCACCTTTCATAAAAAATTTATTACCCTTAAATTTTTTATATCCTCATTATGTTTTATTTGCCAAACCAGCCAAATTTCCTTCTTTTTTAGCAGGTTTTTTTAATATATTGTCGAAAAAATTAAAAAGTAAAGTAAATATAAAGAGTGTTTAGCTATCAGTACTCTACCTAAATAAATTATCGAGGTTAAATATTTTAATGGATAACGTTTCTACATTTCCCCAGCCAGAAAATGGTTCTGCTTTGGCCTGGGTAGAAAAAGGGGAATTAAAAGTTGCTCATCCTGAAGAAGGTCCTTTTCCGGTGGTAGCTCCCTGCCAGGGAATAGAGCTTATGGTCAACGGCAATATCTGCCGCATCCCCACCACCGTAAAAAAAGATGACCAGATCCAGCTTAAAACACTTACTGAAACCCGTCCTGGTAAGTTAAAAGTAAAAATTTCTAGAAACGAAATGCAGGCTGTTTTAAGTTTAAAACCAAAAACAGAAATAAAGTATGAAATAGAAGAAACCCCGGCAAGCACTTACTTAAAATTAAAAGTAGAAGAAAATTATTTTAAACTACCTCCTGCTACTTTCGAAGAAATTTTAAACAAGCTGGCTGCTCACGGCATAAAAACGGGAATCAACCGTCAAACATGTTTTCAGGCCGCAAAATGTGCCGAAGAAAAAGAATTTATTATTGCTCAGGGTATCCCTTGTGAGCCTGGCAAGGATGCCCAATTAGAGATTTTGTTTAACCAGTACGAAAAGGTAAAAGTTGCTTTTGAAGAAGGAGAAACAAAAGTAGATTTCAGACAACGTTTTATTTACAATTGCGTTGAGAAAGGAGCGATTTTAGCTAAAAAAACACCGCCGGTCGAGGGAAAGCCAGGTGTATCTGTGCTTGGTAAACCTGTTAATCCCCCGGTACCTAGGGATATTAAACTTTTGGCTGGTAAAAATGTAAAACTGGATGAGACGGGAAATATAATCTACGCCGTAGAAAATGGCCTGCCCAAAGCAAGAATATCCAACAATAAAGCTTTCATTGAAGTAGTAAAAGTCTTGGTTCAAAATGGTGATGTTGATGTAACTTCTGGTAACATTAATTTTAAAGGAGATATATTAATTTTAGGAAACATTCTTGACGCTATGACGGTAAAAACTACCGGGAATATAGAAATAACAAAAAATGTAACTTACGCCAATGTTTTTGCCGCTGGTTCAATTACCGTACGGGGTAATGTAATTTCTTCAAGCTTAATAAGTGGAGGAAGAGGGAATTTTATTCTAAAAATCATTCCCAAGTTAAGGATTTTTTATAATTTAGTTAGCCAACTAGAAAAATATATTTTGCAGGTTCAACGAAACCCTGCTTTTCAAGAAAACATTAACGCCTCCCCGACTATTTTGATCAGGTTTTTTTTACAGGATACAAAGTTTAAAATAATTCCTAATTTATTGAAGGACATAAAAATGATGGTAAATAAAACGCCTGAGGAATTCGTACCAGATGATTTGTTTAGTTTGATTAAGCAGGCTGAAAAAGCCTTCTTTGTTTTTGAAGATACAAATTTAAACGAAATAAAAAACAATACGATTAATTTACTGGAAAATCTTGCGGTCCAGATCATTGCCGAAGAAAACATAGAAGTAAACTATGCTCTTAATTCTGACTTAAGGGCAACAGGAACGGTAAAGGTTATTGGACCAGGTTGTTTTAATACCAAAATCAGTGCTGGCGGAGCAGTAGAAATAACCAAAGTTTTCCGGGGGGGAGAAATCTGGGCTAAAGGTAATGTAAAAGTAGGAGAATCAGGCAGTGCATCCGGGGTTAAGACAAAAATAGTAACCGAAGCTAATTCTTCCGTTTTTATTGAAAAAGCATGGGAAAATACCGAGGTCCAGCTAGGTCATCAACTATATCGTTTCCTTAAAAATGAGGAAAAGGTAAAAGTAAAACTGGATGAAAAAGGGAATATAACTTGTTATTAAGGGTGGGTAACTAAAATGTTTAAACGCCGAAAAAAAGACGAAAAACATAGTGGCATGGAACGCTGGTTAATCACTTACGCAGATATGATTACCCTATTGCTTATTTTTTTCATTGTTATGTATTCTTTAGGCCAATTGGATTTAGAAAAATTCCGCTATTTATCCCAGTCTTTGAGCCAGGCCATGGGTAGTGGAGGAGCAATTTTAATCAGTGGCGGCCCTTCAGTTGCCTCCGGCAAAACTGGCGTCCGGCCTCTTCCCTCTAAGGCTGAGCAACAAGAATTAAAGCAACTGGCTGATGTTAAAGAAGAACTAACTAACTACATTAAAGAAATTGGCTTACAAAATAAAGTTTCGGTAACCAGTGAGGATAGAGGGGTTGTATTAAGCTTTCAGGAAGAGGTCTTATTTGTTATTGGCTCTGCTGAATTAACTCCTAGGGCTAAAGAAATAATCCAAAAAGTTACTCCCGTTTTACTTAAAGTACCAAATTACATCCGGGTCGAAGGTCATACCTGTGATTTGCCTATTCATAATACTTTTTACCCTTCTAACTGGGAACTCTCCTCGGCCCGTGCTACTACAGTAGTAAAGGAAATGATCAATAATCATTCTTTTCCTCCCCAAAGGTTGGCCGCGTTAGCGTACGGAGAATACCGGCCTAGAGTTCCTAACGACAGCGAAACCCACCGGCAAATGAACCGCCGGGTAGATATTGTCATTTTACGCAGCGAGTATCGAGGTTCTGAACCAGCATTGTTAACTAACCAAAGGGGGAAAAAGTAGGACTTGGATAGTGCTATAATAATTGGTATAGTTGGGGCCATTGTTTGTCTGGTAGGTGGCTTTCTTTTAGAAGGAGGAAAAGCAGGCGCCCTGCTGCAAATAACGGCGGCCGTGATTGTTTTTGGCGGTACTATTGGAGCAACCATAGCCAGTTTTTCCATGAGGGAAATAAAGACTATTCCTGGTTTACTAAAAATTGTTCTTTCACAAAAAGTACCTGAACCAGGTGAAATTATCGAATTAATTGTTAAACTGGCTGAAATTGCGCGTCGAGAGGGTTTACTGCAGTTAGAAAATAAGCTTCCGGAAATAAATGACTTGTTTTTAAGAAAAGGATTGCAGTTAGTGGTGGACGGTAATGACCCAGAATTGGTTCGAAATACCCTGGAAGTAGAAATTTATGCTACTGAAGAACGCCATCAAACGGGAAAACAAATTTTTGAAGCGGCCGGGGGTTATGCCCCAACCATGGGAATCATCGGCACCGTAATGGGGCTAGTGCATGTGCTGGGTGAAATGACTACTCCGGAAAAGCTTGGTCCGGCCATCGCCGTAGCTTTTATGGCTACTCTTTACGGAGTAGCCAGCGCCAATGTATTATGGATTCCCATAGCTACTAAATTAGGCAACTTAAGCAAAAAAGAAATCTTAATCCGGCAGTTAATGCTGGAAGGAATTGTTTCAGTACAGGCTGGCTATAACCCCATGTTAATTCGAGACCGCCTGTCGGGTTTCTTAAGACCCGAGGCAAGAAAGGAAAGAGAGAAAAGTAGGGAAATAAAAAGCGAGGAAAGATAACTATCAATCCCCTAACCCTTAAAATAAATTTAAATCAGGGGCTAAAGCAATAATCATTGTGTGCCGAAGAATAATATTGAAAAAAATATAGAAAAAATTAATTTTAAACAGGAGCTGGTAGCTAATGAAAATAAATGGTCCGGACAATATATCCAAAATTTTAGAAACATATCATAACCAGGCAAAGAAAATAAATAAACGCGCGCAGACCAAACAGGAAAAGCCGGTAGATGAAGGGAAAAATTTACTGGAAATATCCCCCCAAGCCAAAGAATTACAAAGGTGTCGTCAAGAACTAGCCAGGCTTTCTGACGTAAGGCCGGAGCTAGTTAAGGCTATTCAACAGCAGATAAAAGAAGGTAATTTTATAATTGAGGCTAAAAAAATTGCCGCCGGGTTAATTGAGGAAATAAATTTACAAGATAAAGAAAAATAGTTATGACTGAAAAGCATTTTTCACTTAAAGAAATCCTAAAAGAGGAACTTGAATTAGTCCAGGAGCTTTTAAGGGCGGCTAATGTTCAGCAGCAGGCCTTAAAAAAAGGAGAAATAGAAAAGATCAATCAAGCCAATACCGCTATTTTAAAAGCTAGCCAAAGGATTAATTTTTTAACGTTAAAAGAGCAGGAAATTTCAGTCAAGCCAGACGATAAATTAGCTTTAGAAGATGAGCCAGAACTAACCCAACTGAAAACAGATTTAGGGTCCAACTTAACTAAATTAAGGAACATAATGCAGGAAAATTTAATCTTAAGCCAAAACGGCCTGTGTTTTCACCACCTAATCTTATCTTTAATTTGTCTGCCCGGCCAGCAAAAAATATACGGTACTGACGGTAAGGTAAAGGAAGAAAAGCAGATAAGCCAGATGCTAAATAAAACGTGTTGAAAAATATCCCCCTCCCCCTAACTTTAAACTTTAATCAGCAGTCACTTAAAAGGAGTTTTGTTTATGCCGGGAACATTTTTTGGGGTGGAAATTGCCCGCCGGGGCTTATCCGCCCAACAAATGGCAGCCCAGGTCAGCCAAAATAATGTGGCCAATGCCCACACGGAAGGTTATTCCCGCCAGCGGCCGGTAATGGCTGCTACAAATCCTTACCAGTTACCTGTTTTAAGCCAGGGTCAACTGGGCAGTGGTGTAGAAGTAAAAGAAGTGCAGCGCCTGCGGGACATTTTTTTAGACCAGCAGTTGAGGGCAAATCTGGCCGAAGTGGGCTTTTGGGAAGGTCAGGATAATGAACTGGCCAAGGTAGAAGCCCTTTTTACCGAGCCAGCCGAAAACAGTGTCAACGACCTTTTGGCCGCTTTTTGGAATTCCTGGCAGGAACTAAGCAATAATCCGCAGGAGGCCAGCGTCCGCATTTCTGTAACCCAGACAGCCGTTAACCTGACCACCAGGTTAAACTACCTTACGACCCAGCTTAATACTGCCCAGGAGGAAATAACAGGGAACTTAAATTTTAAAGTAACGAAGTTAAATGAGCTGGCGGCTCAACTGGCGGAAATAAACAAGTCCATCGCCAAAGGGCTGGTTAAAGAAAACCACGCCCTTATGGACCAGCGGGACTTAATCCTGGACCAAATGGCCCGGCTGGCCGAAATAAAAGTTAGCTTTACGGAAAACAACCTGGTCACGGTGGCCGTTGGGGAGCAAACCATTGTAGATGGTTTTGAAGTCCATCCGGTAGAAATGGAGGACTTGCCGACTGAAATAAAAGGGGAACTGAGGGGTCTTTTTACCGCCCGAGAAAAAGTAAATGATTACCTGGAAAAACTGGCTTTATTTAACCAAACTCTGGCTGATAAAGTTAACGAAGTTCACCAGGAAGGGTATACTTTAAATGGTAAGGTAGGAAGCGACTTCTTTACCCTGACCGAAATGGCCAACGGCTTAAAGGAAATTTCCGTTAACGAAGAGGTGCTCAATGATCCCAACAATATCGCGGCGGCCCAAGAGGCGGACGCCCCCGGCGACGGCAGAAATGCTCTGGCCATTGCGGCCCTTAAGGAAAAAACTGACTTTGCTGAGTTGGGCAACTCCAGCCTGGCCGGCTTTTACCGCCAACTAGTTACCGACGTTGGTACGGCTAAAAACCAGGCCGCGCAAAACACAGACCAGTTTCAATTAATAGCCCAGCAGTTTGAAGCCCAACGCCAGTCCTTATCCGGCGTTTCCCTTGATGAGGAACTAACTCTTATGATGCAATACCAGTACGCATACCAGGCCAGCGCCCAGGCGCTGAAAATTATGGACGACCTTTTGGATACATTGGTTAACCGGATTAAATAGCGGGGTGTATATAATGCGCATAACCAACAACCTTATAACCCAAAACGTCATCACCAACCTGCAGCAAAACATGCAAAAAATCGCTGATTTGCAGCAAGAAATTTCCTCCGGGCAAAAAATTAAGCTTATTGGGGATGATCCGTCCAGTCTCTGGCAGGCAATGTCTTTAAAGGAAAAGCTGCTCTATCAGGAGCAGTATGGCCGCAATATAGACGACGGGCTTTTATGGTTAAACGAGGCCGACCGGGCTTTAGACAGCGCCAATCAAATTTTACAAAAGGCCCAGGACCTTGCCCGTGCAGGGGCAAACCTGGACAGCGGCGCCGTGGACCTGACGGCCCTGGCCACAGAGGTGGACCATTTAATTGACCAAATGCTGGATGTGGCTAATACCCAGGTAGGGGAAAGGTATCTTTTTGCCGCTTATCACAAAGGAGAAAAACCTTTTGTTAGGCAAGGGGAAAATGAGGCTGAAAAAGTAGTTTTTAACCCGGCCCTCCCTGAAGTAGTTTTAGGTCTTGCTGAAAGGGAGATTTTACCCCAAAGCCCGGAAAAATTAAGCTTTAACGGCCAGGAGCTTTTCCTGGAAGGGGGTATTTATTCTTCTCTTTTTACTTTAAGAAATGCCCTGGCGGAAAAGGATAAAGAAAAAATAAGCCCGTGCATTACCAGCCTTACCAATGCCCAGGACTTAATTTTACAGGCCCGCACCACCACAGGGGCAAAGACCAGCCGCCTGGAATTCACCAAAGAACAGCTGGCCGTGCGGGAATTAAACTTAAAAGAGCACCTTTCCGGCCTTGAAGGTGTCGACATTGCCGCATCGGCCACGAAGCTGGAAACCTGCCTGCTTACCTACCAGGCGACTATTGCCGCAGGTACCAGGATATTACAAACCACTCTGGTAAATTTTTTGGGGTAAGTTTTAGGGTAAGGCTAAAGTAAAGAGAAATTAAAACGAATTATATACTAGAAAGCTTTTTAAAGCGGCCGCTAAAAAAAAGCAAACAGAATAAAAAATGAAAGGAGGATGACGTTTATGAGGATCTACAATAATGTTGCCGCTCTTGGCGCCTACCGCAACTTAAGCGTTACCAACACCAACTTGCAGAAAAATATGGAGCGCCTTTCTTCGGGCCTTCGGATCAACCGGGCGGCTGACGACGCTGCCGGGCTGGCCATCTCCGAAAAAATGAGGGCAATGCTAAAAGGGCTGGAAAGGGCCCAGCTAAACGCCCAGGACGCTGTTTCCCTGGTGCAAACCGCGGAAGGGGCGTTGAATACCATAGGGGGGATCCTGTCCCGATTGCAGGAGCTGGCCACTGAGGCGGCCAGCAATACTTTAAATGATACTGACAGAGACAAAATCGAAGCAGAGTACAGTGCCTTAAAGGCCCAAATCAATCAGATGGCATCGAACATTAATTTTAACAGCGTTAAATTACTGAACGGTAGCTTTGCTGCTGGAAAAAAATTTCAAATTGGTGCTCTTTCAGCAGAAACAATAACTGTTAGTATTGCAACGGCAAATTTTAAGGCCATATTTGGAGTTAGCGCGCTAACTCTTGGCACCGTAACAGGAGCAAATAAAGCAATAGATACGGTACAAACCGCCATTGAAACTGTAGCCGCAAGGCGAGCCAAACTGGGCGCTTACCAGAACCGTTTAGAGTATATCAACACCAACCTGGGTACCCAGGTTGAAAACCTGACCGCTGCCGAGTCGCGCATCCGTGACCTGGACGTAGCCAAAGAAATGACCAACTTCACCAGAAACCAGATTTTGCAGCAGACCGGCATGGCCATGCTGGCCCAGGCCAACATCATGCCGCAGCAGGTATTGACTTTACTGGGACGTTAAAATTCTTTATTATCTTTATAGCGGCTGGTCTGCCGGCCAGCCGCTCCATCATTTAAAGAGTGGTGAAAGATATGCGGGTGGAAGATAAAATTGATTTTGGATTGATCAGGCAGGAAAATCAGGCCGGAGAAAGCCGCCTTGCCGGCTTTCTCCAAAAGCTTCCTCCAGAAAAACAGGTGGAAAAAGACGAGCAACTTGATTTACAGAAAAAAGCAAAGAAACTGCAGGCAGCCGTTGAGGGGCTCAACAAGATCAATGACATATTTAATTACGGCTACCGTTTTAAAATTCACGAGGCAACGGAAAATACCATGCTTTTAGTGCTGGACACCACCAAACATCCGGAAAAGGTGATTAAAGAAATACCGGCGGAAAAGTTTTTGGATTTACTGGCCAGAATTGGCGAATCGGTGGGCGCACTTTTAGATGAATACGTGTAAAGGGGGGAGTAGCAGTGTCTTCTATCCAATTTACCGGCCTTGCCTCCGGGATTGATACAAAGAGCATTATTGATGCTTTAATGCAACTGGAAAGACGCCCCCTCGAAAGATTACAGGGCAGAATCCAGGTAAATGAAGCAAGAAGCGCAGCCTGGGGGGAAATCAATACAAAGCTTTTGGCATTAAAGAATAGCTTAAGTGAACTTACCCAAACGGCCACCTTTTCCGGCCGGACAGCCACTTCCAGCGACCAGAGCATAGTTACGGCCACAGCAACTCCAGATGCCTTAACAGGCGCCTACCATTTAAATGTCATCAGCCTGGCTACGGCAACCAGAGTTCAGAGCACAAACTCCCTCGGCCAGCCTGTTGACCCGGCGGCAGTATTAAACAGCGCCAGCGCCGGGTTTGTCCTCACCCCCATCAGCGGGACTTTTACCATTAATAATGTAGCCATTACCATTGATGCCAGCGTAGATACACTAAACGACGTGATCAACCGGATTAACGCCAGCGTCCCTAATGTCACGGCCAGCTACAACAACGAAACCGACCGCCTGGTTTTAAGCAGCAACGATCAGGGTAATTTAAAATTAGGCAGCGGCTCGGACACCAGCAACTTTTTAACTGCCACCCGTCTGCTGGCTGCGCCGGTAGCAGGCGCCGGTCCTTACACCAAAGCCAGCACAGCCAGCCTGGGCATGGTGAAAACAGATGTCGCTTTAGACAACGCCCGCTTGAAAACAGCCCTCACCTCCACCACCAGCGGGGTTTTCAAAATTAACGGGGTAAGCATTTCCTACGACACCACAAAAGATACCTTAAACGATGTGCTCGGCCGGATCAACAACTCCGCGGCAAAAGTAACGGCCAGCTACGATCCGCTGGCCGATAAAGTAATTCTGCAGGCGAAAGACACAGGGAGTATAAACATCAGCCTGGAGGACACCAGCGGCAACCTGCTGGAGGCCCTGGGGGTGCTTAACGCAACCCAGGAGCCGGGGGCTAACGCCCGCTTTACTATCGCGGAAGTAAACGGCGGGGCAGATCTTTACAGCACCGCCAACCAGGTTACCGGCGTTATCCCAGGCGTAACCTTAAACCTGTTGAATACAGGAACGGCAACTGTAGAGATAAAGGCCGACACTGAAACACCTTTCAACAAAATTAAAGACTTTGTAAGTAAATACAACGAGGCAGTAAACCTGATTGCCACCAGTTTAAGTAAAGAAGGCAAGTTAAGCGGAGATATTTCCCTTTTCTCCTTGCAGCAGGCATTAAGAAGTAAGGCCATTACTCAAGTAACCGGAGGAGAAGAAAATTTCAATGCCCTGAGTAAAGTTGGCCTAAACATCAATACTAGCGGAAATCTGACCATCAATGAAACCAAACTGAATTCTGTAATTGCCAGCAACCCGCAACAACTTTCCTCTCTTTTTAACCAAAGCAGTGAGGGCGTGGCTGTGCGCCTGACTTCGGAAATAGATAAACAGATTAACGAGGGCAATGGACTTATTCCCCTACACCAGAGAACCTATGAAAACGAAATAAAAACGTTAAACAAATCCATTGAAGATCTGGAAAGACGGCTGGAAATCCACCAGCGCTACATGGAACAGCAGTTTGCCGTCATGGAAAAAATGCTGGCCCAGTTTAACGCCACCAGCAACTGGTTAAACAATCAGATAACAGCTCTTACTAAATAAACTAAAGGAGGAGAGCAAAATGCTCAGCCAGCGATTAGCTTACCAGCAAAACTCCGTTACCACCGCCCCGCCGGAAAAACTAGTTTTGATGCTCTATGACGGGGCGTTGAGGTTTATCGCCGAGGGAAAAGGGGCCATCGAAAGGGGGGAACTGAGCCGGGCAAACGCCTCGCTCGGCAATGCACAAAAGATTTTAAATGAATTGCGGATTGGTTTAAACCTGCAAGCAGGAGAAATTGCCGGTAATCTAGAACGTTTATACGAATATATAAATTACCGGTTGATCCAAGCGAACATAAAAAAAGATCCTCAGATCTTAACTGAGGTTGCTGAATTGTTAAGCGAGATAAGAGCAGCCTGGGCACAAGGTGTTTGCAGGGTAAAATAAAACCCGGAAGGTTTATTTATGGAAAAGAACTACCAGGAGATCAAAGAAGGCTTGTTAAAGTTAAAAGAATTATTCTCTTTCCTGGCAGCAGCTGGAAAAGAAGGCGACTGGGTTAAGGCTGAGCAGCTGCTGGGAGAATTTACGCAACTAAAAGAAAGGCTTACTATAATAACGAGCAGTAATGATTTTGCGGGGACAATAAAGAACCGAAAAAAAGAAGATATTGTTGGGCTCATTGAAATAATCAGAGAAGTAAAAGAAACCAGCGACCGGGCAGCCGCGCTGATTAGTGAAAAAAGGCAGGAAAGCCTGGCCGGGTTAAGCGAGTGGCAAAAAATAAAAGAAATACTCCATGCCTACCACAAAACATTTCTTCCCACGCCCAGATTTATCCAAAGAAACATATAAGGAGCAGAAAAATTGTTTATGGAAGAGAAAAATGAAAAACAGGCCCTTGACATCTTTGCTACTTCAGAAGAATATCTGCCTCGCCTGGCCAAGGGGCTGGCCGCCATTGCCGAATTGATTCAAAGCGGGCAGGAGGCCGAGGCTTCCGGCTACTTTGTCCAGGCTGTGGAAGGCCTGCGATGGCTGGCGCTGGTTTTGCAAAAACTAAACTCCCAGCTGCTTTACCAGGGCAGCCAAAGGAGTTTAAACGAAGAAATTGAAAAGCTGGGCGAAATTCTCAGCTCGCTCCTTAATGCCTGGGAAAACAGCGATTACGTCTTGATCAGCGATTTGCTGGAATATGAACTGGCGCCTTTTGTCCAGTTAATTAAAGATGAAATAATCGGCACCAAACAAAATTACTTCCAGGATGAGACAGAATGAAAGCATCTGTTTTTGAGGGTAACCTGAACCTGATCAAGGAAAGATATCCGGAGCTGGCAGACAAATTAGAAAATATAGAAGCCGAAGGGGCCGTTGAACTGGCCAGAAGCGGTCAGCCTACTTTAAAAGTACAGCGGGAAGGACAAACCTTTTACCTGCACTCCCCCTATAACCCTTTAAGAGAAGCGGCCAGATGGGCGCAGGACATTTACCCTGAACCAGACGACACCCTGATTGTCTGCGGCATCGGCCTGGGCTATCACCTGCACCGGCTCAGCCAGCTTTACCCCAAAACAAAAATAATTGCCTGCGAGCCTGATCCGAAAACTTTTAAAACGGCCCTGGAAGTAATTGATTTCTCTCCTTTGTTAACTAAAGAAAACTTTATTTTTTACTTTGGCGCAGAGCGAAGCGAAATATTTTCTTTAATTAGAAAACACATAGACCACTACCGGCCGGAAAAGGTTAAGTTTTACGCTTATTTCCCGGTAACAAGAAAGGCCACTGATTCTTTTCAGTTAATGGAAAAGGAGTTAACCGACTGCCTTATTGATCATATTCTGGATTTAAACACCATCATGCGTTTTTCGGCCCAGTGGACAGAAAATTTTTTATTTAACCTGGCGGAAACCCTTTATGCTCCTGACGTAAGCATTTTATCAGACTCCCTTCAAGGCATCCCGGGAATAATCGTTTCTGCCGGGCCTTCCTTGGATAAAAATATTCACCTTCTCCAGCAGGTAAAAGATAAAGCCCTGATCATTGCCGCGGGCACTGCCGTAAAAGCAGTTTTAAATACAGGCATAGAGCCACACCTATTGGTTTCGGTAGACGGCGGCGAAGCCAACGGAAAAGCCTTTGCTGAAGTAGAGGCAAAAAACGCAGTCCTGGTTTTTGATCCGGTGGTATATAAAAGCATCCCGGTAAATTTTAAAGGCCCCAAAATTGTAGGGGCGTATAACCCCTACTTTATCTCCTGGCTGGATTCCTTGACCGGTGAAAAAAGAACTTACCTGAAATCCGGCCCGTCGGTGGCCAATACCTGCTTTAGCCTGGCCGGGCAACTGGGATTAAATCCCATCATTTTTATCGGGCAGGACCTGGCTTATGCCCCTGACGGCAAAACCCACTCTCAAAAAACAATCTATAAGGGGTGCATGGCACAACCTAACGAGCATCTAGTAGAGGTGGAAGGCTTTGGCGGCGGCAAAGTAAAGACCAGCCTTTCTCTGGCCTGTTTTTTGCACTGGTTTGAAGAAGAAATTCCCAAGATAAGCGAAGCGATCAAAATAATTAACGCCACGGAAGGCGGGGCAAGGATTAATGGAACCGAGGAGATGAGCTTGCAAAAAGCCATTGCGCTGTATTTAACCAAAAGCTATCCTATAGAAGAAACAATAAAAAAAGCGGTGGTTAGAAAAGAAATTTCTCCAGAGATAAGGCAAAACATAAAAGCTAACCTGAAAGAAACTTTACAGCAAATCCGCGGAATAAAAAGGTATGCCCAACTGGGAGCCAGGGTGGCGCAAAAGCTGGTCGATTTATTTGCCTTAGAGGAACTGCCGCCGTCAGAAAAGGTAACTACGGCTAAAGAAAAGTTAAAAAAAATCGACCGGAAAATTTTCGCCTGTGAGAAGGCATTTTTCTGGCTGGAATACATCTTTCAGCCCGCCTACCAGAAGCTTTTGCGGGCAGGTGAAGAAGAGGGGTTTCATCCTCTGACCAGATCCCGCCAGATTGCCGGACTATCTTTAAGTTTATACCAGGAAATCAGGAAAGCTTCTGAAGAGGTGGGCAGGTGGATTAAATCTGCCTTAGACCTTATATAAAATAGAAACGCGGGGAATTGAAATGTTTAATGGAAAAAGCATCTTAATTACCGGAGGAACAGGCTCTTTCGGCCGGAAGTTTGTGGAAATTGTGCTCTCCCGGTTTAAACCAAAACGGCTGATTATCCTTAGCCGCGATGAGTTAAAGCAATTTGAGATGCAGCAAGCCTTCAGCCAGAAGAAGTATCCTTGCCTGAGGTATTTTATTGGTGACGTGCGGGATAAGGGCCGCCTGTACCGGGCTTTTCACGGGGTGGATTATGTCGTTCATGCCGCGGCCCTAAAGCAGGTGCCGGCAGCAGAGTACAATCCTTTTGAAGCGGTTCAGACCAACATCATTGGCACGCAAAACGTCATTGACGCCGCTATTGACAACGGCGTGCAGCAGTTGATTGCTCTGAGCACAGACAAGGCTGTTAGTCCGGTCAACCTTTACGGCGCCACCAAGCTCTGCCTGGAAAAACTGGTGGTGGCGGGCAACTCTTACGCTGGCGGGGGGACTAAATTCAGCGTGGTACGTTACGGAAACGTGGTCGGCAGCCGGGGTAGCGTTGTTCCGCTGTTTTTAAAACAAAGAGAAACGGGTATGGTTACCGTTACCGATGAACGGATGACCCGCTTTTGGATTACTCTGGAGCAAGGAGTAAATTTCGTCTTGCATTGCCTGGAAATAATGCATGGCGGCGAAGTGTTTGTCCCTAAAATTCCCAGCATGCGCATTGTGGACCTGGCGAAAGCAATCTGCACCGAATGTGACATCAAATATATCGGCATCCGGCCAGGGGAAAAGATCCATGAGGTTCTCATTTCTAAAGACGAGGCGCGCAATACATTAGATTTAGGAAAATTCTATGTGATTAAACCTTCTTTTCCCTTTTGGAGCACTGGCAACTGGAGCCAGGGCAGGCTAGTGCCGGAAGGGTGGGAGTACGCAAGCAACAGCAATGAGCAATGGTTTGAGGTAGAGCAATTGCAGGAGTTATTATTGGCAGAGAACATCTTTTCCTGAGGATTCATTTTTTTTCAAAGAAGCGAGTAGATTTTAAAAGCCTTACCGAGAGAGGTATTAAATGTGAGTTATGATACCAATATAATTGAAGGGATAAAAGGGGAAAGCCTTATCATATTTCTTCCCATCAGTGAAGTTGATCCTGAACTCATCCGTACCTGGCGAAATCAGGATGAAATAAGAAATAATATGTATACTAATCACATTATTTCTCCCGAAGAACACCTGGCCTGGTATCAGAAAATATCAAGAGATCCCAGCGTAAGGTATTGGATTTTTTCCGATGATGGGATCAAGAAAATAGGCTTGGTATATCTGTATGATATTGATTTAAAAAACAGGCGGGCATTTTGGGGAATTTATATGGGAGATTTAAGGCTACAAGGTAAAGGGATTGGCTCGAGGGTTGAGTTTGCTATTCTTGATTATGTTTTTTTCGATCTGAACTTAAATAAATTAAACTGTGAAGTACTTGCTTTTAATAAACCAGCCATTAGGTTTTATAAAAAATTTGGCTTTGCCGAGGAAGGCTATTTCAAACAGCATATTTTCAGGGATAACCGGTATTATGACGTGATAAGGCTGGCTGTATTAAAAGACGATTGGGTTAACAAGCACCGGGAGAGAATAAAAAAAGTTATGGGCATTACTGAGGAAGAAATAGCGAGGAAGAAAATATATGTTTAAGGAAGACATTGAGCCTGTCCTGCTGCATAAGTCCTCAAACCTGTTCACCCCATCAGGACCAGAAGGCTTGGTGTATATAAGGTGATACCATATATCGAAGTCAACGGGTGGCGTATTGGCCCAACGGAACCCGTTTTCATTGTGGCCGAGATCTCAGCAAACCACAACCAGAAATTTGAACAAGCAGTAGAACTTATCAAAGCTGCCAAAGAAGCCGGCGCTGATGCGGTCAAATTCCAGACATATACACCTGATACCATAACCGTTAAAAGTAAAAGGACAGAGTTTCTTATTGGTGGTGGGACACTATGGGACGGCCGCACACTTTACGATCTTTATTCTCAGGCGTACATGCCCTGGGAATGGCAGCCTGAGTTTAAAAAAGTAGCGGAGGAAACAGGCCTTTGTTTTTTTTCCACCGCTTTTGATTCTACAGCCGTTGACTTTCTGGAGGAAATGGGAGTTCCTGTACATAAAGTTGCCTCACCTGAGATAGTTGATCTTCCGCTTATTGAAAAGATGGCTTTAACTGGCAAGCCTTTAATTATTTCCACGGGTATGGCTACCCTGGGTGAGATTGAAGAAGCTGTTCGTGTTGCTCGTGGCGCCGGAGCAAACCAGATTGCTCTTCTTAAATGCACCAGCGCTTATCCAGCCCCGCCTGAAGAAATGAATCTCCGAACCATTCCTCACTTGTCCGAAACATTTAATCTGCCGGTTGGTCTGTCCGATCATACGCAAGGGATAAGCGTACCTCTTGCGGCGGTGGCTTTAGGTGCTTGCATGATAGAAAAACACTTAACCCTGTCCCGAACTGTTCCAGGTCCGGATAGCACTTTTTCTTTAGAACCATACGAGTTTAAAGCTATGGTTGAGGCTGTTCGAATTACTGAGAGGGCTCTGGGAAAGATTCATTATGGAATGAGCGAACTGGAGTCGAAAAGCAAAATTTTTAGACGTTCTTTATACGTAGTTAAAGATATACACGCCGGGGAAATTTTTACGGATACAAACATTCGTTCCATCCGGCCTGCCCTGGGATTACACCCGCGTCATTGGAAAGACGTCATTGGACGAAGGGCTGCCAGTGATATTCCTGCAGGAACGCCGCTTGATTGGTCATTGATTTCTTATGAGTAGCGTCTCTAACAATACATTTTTTACCATAAGGTCAGTCTGATCTTTCTGCCCATGCCATGCTCTAATCTATTCCCGTGTTTGGCAGGGAATAGAACAAGAAAGGCGCAAGATATCTCCCTTTTTAAAACTAAACTTTTGGTACCTTTCCTAAAAAATATATGGTATAATACCTCTAAAGAAGGGATTAGTTCCGTGCTAGGAAATGAGGACAAAAAACAACACCATCCCCACGACAAAGGCTACCGTCAGCTTCTGGCCAACAAGAAGACATTTCTCCAACTCATCAAAACCTTTGTCCGGGAAAATTGGGCCGGAGAAATTGACGAAAGCAACCTGGTCAGGCTAGAAAAATCATACGTCCTGCAGGACTTCAGCGAAAAGGAAGCAGACATCGTCTACCTGCTCCGGACAGAAGATACCAGCGCCATCTTTTACGTCCTGCTGGAGCTGCAGTCTACCGTAGATTACCTGATGCCCTTCCGGCTACTCCTTTACATGGTGGAAATCTGGCGAGATGTTTACAACAACACCCCCAAAGAAAAAAGAGAAAGAAAAGACTTTCGTTTGCCGCCGGTCATCCCGGCAGTGCTTTATAACGGTGCCCCTGCCTGGACAGCGGCTCCAAACTTTAAAGAAACACTTAGCTCTTACCGGAAATTTGAACAGCACGTTCTAAACTTCTGCTACATACTCTTTGATGTCAATCGCTACCGCAAAGAAGATCTTTGCCAGGCAGCAAACCTTATCTCCAGTATCTTTGTTTTAGATCAAAAGAGTAGCTACCCTGAATTAGTCAAGCGTTTGCACCAGTTAATTGGCGTCTTAAGAAAGCTTTCTCCGGAAGAATTCCAACAGCTTATTATCTGGCTCAAAAACGTCATTAAGCCAAAGGTGCCAGAGAAATTCCAAAAAGAAATAGATAAAATCTTAGATGAAACCAATCCCATGGAGGTG
>DHGP01000018.1:0-107380 GCA_002402825.1 Firmicutes bacterium UBA4795 | reverse complement strand
CAGAGGGAAACTAGAGGTAGCCAGGGCAGCCTTAAAAAAAAGGTTTTCAATTGACGATATAGCAGAAATAACCGGACTGGATAAAGAAACGGTTTTGAAATTGAAACAAGAGATGAACTGATTTAAGATAACGAGAAGCAAACTCCACTACCTGAAAGGAGTTAAGCTAATTGCCCGCATGAACAATCTTTTCCTTTTCCACGCCGACAGCAGGCCGGACGCCGGCCTGGGTCATGTGATGCGCTGTCTGGCTCTGGCCAGGGAATTAAATATACCGGCAGGTTTTTTGAGCTGGCCTAATGAGGCTATACAAAGGCTGGTCAAACAGGCCGGTTTTTTATTCTATCCCCTCCAGGATGAAAAGGGGTTTTATGACCAGGTAAAAAATTTATCTCCGGTCGCGGTAGTGGTGGATAGTTACGGGATTAGCGGTGATGAGCTTGAACCTGTGAAAAGAGAAATACCCTTCTTGATTGTTATAGATGATTTAAATGACCGCTACCTGCCTGCTGATTTGCTCATCAATGGAAATATAACCGCCTGTAATCTTGGATATATTCCAGATAAAAGGCTATTGTTGGGGCCGGAATACGTATTGCTGCGGGAGGAATTCAGGAACTGCCCCCCAAAAAAGATCGTTGAACGGGCAAGAAATTTAATGGTAACTATTGGCGGCAGCGACCAGCTAGATTTAATGTCTCTTGTGCTAAATTCGCTAAGCAGTCTTGATTTACATATTAAAGCAGTAATAGGGCCTCATTTTAAGGGCCGGGAAAGGTTAGAATCTATGGCTAAAAGGCAAAAGTCAAATAGCTTCATTGAGCTGGTAGAAAATCCTGACATGGCTGATTTAATGCACTGGGCTGACCTGGCCGTCAGCGCCGGGGGCTCTACCCTTTATGAGTTGTGCGCTACCGGCACACCAGCGGCGGTTCTGGCCATAGCAGATAACCAGGTACCGGCCGCCTGCGCCCTGGATAAACAGGGATGTGTATGGTATCTTGGCTTTCATGATGAAGTGTTGGGATATGGCGTTGAAGCCTTCAGGGATATAAAAAAAGAAAATTCTCCAAAAAATTTAACCCAGGCGGTAAAAACACTTGCTCAAGACTATTTTCGCCGCTCACGAATGTCCTGCCGCGGCCAAGTTTTAGTTGATGGCCTGGGAACTAAGAGATGTGCAGCAGTAATAAGGGAAATTAGTTATGTCTCAAGATGAAGACTTTTAACTCGGGTAAACTAAAGATAGCTTTCTTAAATGACGAGGTGTTACGGATGCCTAAAATAGTTTGCATTGTGCAGGCCCGCACCGGTTCCACAAGGTTGCCCGGAAAAGTACTCAAATTGATGGTGGGTAGGCCCATGTTAAGCCATTTGATTGATAGATTAAAACCAGCCACGTTGTTTGAAGAAATAATCATTGCCACTACTACGCTTGACCAAGATTTACCTGTTGTTGAACTGGCCAAGCAGGCTGGCGTTAAATATTACCGTGGCGATAAAGATGATGTACTTTCCCGTTACGTTGGAGCCGCCAAGGAAGCAAAAACAGATGTTGTTGTGCGGGTCACCAGCGACTGCCCTTTAATTGACCCGGTTACTGTAGACAACGTGGTAACTTACTTTTTGCATCATGATTTTGACTACGTGGGAGCTGGAGTAAGCACTGGTTTTCCCCGCGGCCTGGACACGGAAGTATTCACCTGGCAAGCCTTGCTGAAAGCACATTATTTAGGCCACGAAAAACCAGACAGGGAGCATGTAACATACTACATTCACCGCCACCCGGAGCGCTTTAAATTGGGTTATTATCAGGCTCCGCCGGAATTACGGTACCCTGGTTTTCGTCTGTGCGTAGATGAAGAAAATGACTTTCGCTTGATTAACGAAATTTACCAAAGGCTTTACTTTCCGGGTGAAATTATAGAGATTAAAAAAGTAATCGAATTGTTAAAAAAAGAACCGAAACTGGCGCTAATGAATGTTCACGTTAAACAGAAAACAATATAAAAAGAATGCTGCAAAGAAAAAAGGTAAGCGTGAACTTGATCCAAATAATGATAAACAATAATGAAGAGGGGTTTAGTTTTGGATAAACTTTCCGCTTCAAAACTTTCCGCGGCGCAGTCTTCAAAAGGGGAGCTATCTGCCATTGCCGGAGGTCGGCCAGTGCGGGATACCTTTCTTCCTTACGCTAGGCAGTGGATTGAGGAGGACGACATTGCGGCGGTAAGTAAGGTTTTACAGGGCGACTGGCTTACCACCGGCCCTACCGTCGGAGAACTTGAAAAGGAATTTGCCACCCGGGTGGGGGCGTCTTTCGCGGTGGCCGTGTCCAGCGGAACGGCGGCTCTGCATGCCGCTTGTTTTGCTGCCGGGGTAGGGCGGGGGGACGAGGTAATCACCAGCCCCCTGACTTTCGTGGCTAGCGCCAATTGCGCCCTTTTTTTGAGCGCTAACCCCGTTTTTGCCGACATTGACCCAAAAACTTACAATATCTCCCCTGAGGAAATAAAGAAAAAAGTTACCTCCCAAACAAGAGTAATCATCCCGGTGCACTTCACCGGCCAGCCTTGCGATCTGGACCCTATCCACAAGATTGCCCGCCGCCATAACCTCAAGGTCATTGAAGATGCCGCCCATGCCCTGGGGGCGGCTTATAAAGGACGTTCCGTAGGGGGCTTGAGCGATTTGACCATTTTTAGTTTTCATCCGGTCAAACATATTACTACCGGCGAAGGCGGGATGGTCACTACCAGCAATAAAGAACTCTACCAACGGCTTTTACTCTTTCGCAACCATGGAATCGTGCGCGAGCGCGAACTAATGATGAAGGACCAAGGACCGTGGTACTATGAGGTTCAGGATTTAGGATATAACTACCGCTTAACAGACATCCAAGCCGCCCTGGGCATAAGCCAGCTAAAAAAACTAAATTTCTTTCTGGCTCGCCGGCGCCAGATTGTGGCCATATATAATGAAGCCTTCGCTAATCTCCCTGAAGTGGAAGTACCCTACCAGGCCCCTTACGCGGATTCTTCCTGGCATCTTTATATCTTGACCTTGCGGTTGGACAGGCTCCAAAAGAGCCGTCGTGAAATTTTTGCGGCCCTGCGGGCAGAAAATATTGGCGTCCACGTCCACTACTTGCCGGTCTACCGCCACCCTTTTTACCACCGGTTGCTGGGTTTGGGCAATTTCAACCCGAAGAATTTTTTCTGTCCCAACGCTGAGGAAGTTTACCAAAAAATTATCACTCTGCCGCTCTTTCCAGCCATGACCGACCAGGATGTGGCTGACGTCATCACGGCAGTTTATAAGGTAATCTCTTGGGCACGGGGTAGCTAATTTCAAGAAATTACTGGCAAGGATTAGATAAGCCATGAAGACGAGAAGCCCTGTTTTTCTTGATGAAGGAAAATTAAACCATCCTATCCAAAAGCAAGCCAGTAATTAAAGCAAGATTATTTCCTTGTTGTTGCAACATCTCAGGGGAAACTTCCCCGGCTATTTTTTGAAAGGTGTTATCAATTATTTCTATCCCGTAGCCTCTTTCTTTTTTAGCCACCCGAAAACTAAATTTTGGGTAACCAAATAAATTTTCTGCCACCTTATTTAATTCTTCGGTTAATTTTAGCAGTTCTGTTCTTTTGGAAAGAGGAAATTTATTTATCCCAGGGATACTTGAGGTTTGTTGCTCATTTTCCTTTTTTAGCAATGGCTCACTTAGGAGGGCAATTTGCTGGCTTAACTTTGCTTCTTGAGCTGCTGTGGCTATTAAACCACCAGCCCCTATTTTCATTTTTTACCGCCCCTCCCTTTATACCCCATCCTTTTTGAGAAAAGGATTCCTTTTTTTTATTTTACCTCATCTTCTTTATGAAATGCAACTAAATTTTAGGTTAAAATTAAATATTTTGTTATTAAAGAATGTTTCAAAAGTTGGTAAATTTAAAGTTTGTTTTTTGCCTTTAATTTTGCTTGCTAATTAATGCTTAATATAATAAAATTTTATATTATTGTTTTTCTTTCTAATGGCCCAAGTTTTAAAGGAGGTTTATATGGCGGTCATTTTACCATTGCAAGGTTTACGTTATACCGCAGCAGCCGGACCATCGCTGGCTGATTTAGTTACCCCTCCTTACGATGTTATCGATATACAGGCTCAAGATATATACTACCAACGCAGCCCTTATAATATTATTCGTTTAGAGTGCGGAAGAACATACCCGCACGACACTCCAGAGCATAACCGTTATACCAGGGCCGCGACTACTTTTAGTGAATGGCAAGAAAAAGGGATATTGGCGCCCGAAAAACAACCGGCAATTTATCTATACAAACAGGAATTTACCATAAATAACCAACGTTATATTCGAACTGGTTTTATTTGTAAAGTTAAATTAGAACCTTACGCCAAAGGAGCAATTCTACCGCACGAAGAAACTCTATCCTTACCTAAGAATGACCGCATGGCTCTAATTAGGGCTTGTAACGCTAACTTTAGTCCGATTTTTGGTTTATACGCTGACCCTGCCTTTGCAGTTGAAAATTATTTACACCAGGCTATTCAATTAAAAAATGTTAAACCTCCAGAATTGGAATTCACGGATGAAACCGGTCAAACCCACCGTTTATGGATAGTAACTGCTCAAAGCGTAATACAACAAGTGTGCCGGGCAATGACGGATAAATTAATCTATATTGCCGATGGTCATCACCGCTACGAAACCGCGTTGGAGTATTGTTTAGCCCAAGGAAAAGGCAAATATATAATGATGACACTGGTTAACCTGTATGATCCTGGCCTGGTTATTTTGCCTACCCATCGTTTAATTAAGAATTTAGAACGATTAGATGTTAGTAATTTACTGGAAATATTGGCTGAATATTTTATAATTGAAGAATTTCCTTTAACCTCTAACTACGGTAATCTTTCTCAATTTTCAGAAACCTTAACTGAACACAGCGATTCAGTAAAAGGTTTGGTAAACAATACTCCCATACGCAAACGCCATGCTTTTGGTTTATACTGTGGTAACCACAAGTTGTATTTGCTTATTTTAAAAGACAAAAAAAATATTTCTTTGCTTATGCCTGGGGATAAATCTATTATCTGGCAAAATTTAGACGTTGCTATTCTGCATTACCTTGTTTTAGAAAAATTGCTTAAGGTAAAGAATGTAAATACCGGTAACTACGTAGGTTATACCTCAGATACTAAGGAGGCTTTAATAGCCGTGGATAAAAAAGAATATCAGCTTGCCTTTTTTCTTAATCCTACCCTAATCTCAGAGGTTATCTCTATCGCTAAAAATAGGGAAAAAATGCCCCAAAAATCAACTTTCTTTTATCCCAAGTTAATTACCGGCCTGGTAATTTCAAAACTGTAGGGGCGTTAAATTTAACGCCCCTACAAGCTACTTAAGTCCAGCTATTAAGGTATGCCTGCTGTTCACTGGTTAACGTATCTATTTCTATCCCTAAAGATTTAAGCTTTAATTTGGCTACCCGGTAGTCAATTTCTTTGGGTACAGGATAGACGCGCCGGGTTAAAGAACCGGCGTGTTCGGCGAGGTAATGGGCGGATAAGGCCTGGAGGGCAAAAGATAAATCCATAATTTCAGCCGGGTGTCCATCGCTACAAGCCAGGTTAACTAGCCGACCTTCGCCAAGCAAGTATAGCCGCTGGCCTTCCGGTAAAGTATATTCTTTAATATTTTCTCGTACTGTCCGTTCCGAGGCGGCCAGTTTTTCTAAATCCATTTTACTCACCTCAACGTCAAAATGACCGGCGTTGGTCAAAATAGCCCCGTCTTTCATTACCCGAAAGTGTTGCTCTCTTAGTACATCCTTGCAACCTGTGACAGTAATAAAAATATCCCCTTTGGTTGCTGCTTTCTCGGCTGGCATTACTTGAAAACCATCCATGTGTGCTTCCAGGGCTTTAACCGGGTCTACCTCGCAAACAATAACTTTCGCCCCTAATCCTGACGCTCGCCTGGCCACCCCTTTACCGCACCAGCCATAACCCATTACCACCACAGTTTTGCCCGCCACTATCAGGTTAGTGGTACGCATGATGCCTGTCCAAACTGATTCTCCAGTGCCATAACGATTATCAAATAAATATTTGCAAAAAGCATCATTTACCGCAATCATGGGAAAAAGCAAGCGCCCTTCCTTTTCCAAGGCATGAAGCCGGTTTACGCCAGTAGTAGTCTCTTCACATCCTCCCAAAACATGAGCCGCTAAATTAGGCTCGGTGGTGTGCAATAAGTAAACCAGGTCCCCTCCATCGTCAATAACCAGATGGGGCATTGTTTTTAAAACGGAAACTAAATGCTCCTGATATTCTTGACTAGAAGCATTATAAAAAGCGTAAACCTCTATTTCTTCTGCGGCTAGGGCTGCCGCTACATCATCCTGAGTAGAAAGAGGATTGGAACCGGTAATAGCTACTTTTGCTCCGGCAGCCTTAAAAACTTCGGCCAAATAAGCAGTTTTTGCTTCCAAATGAATACTCATGGCCACTCTTAGCCCTTTAAAAACTTTCCTGGTTCTAAATTCATTGCGGATAATATTAAGAACCGGCATATGTAGCCGTACCCAGTCTATTTTTTGCTGTCCCTGAGGGGCTAAATTAATATCCCGGACAATATAACCTGCCACATCTTACCTCCTTTTTATTCTTTTTATTAGAGACTGTCGAAAAAATTCATTTCCCCCTCCCCCTAACCCCCTCCCACCAGGGGAGGGGGAAGTTTATATTGCCCCTCCAAGGAAGGAGGTTAGGGGGAGGGGGTTAGTTAGACGCTGAAATTTTTCTTTATTATAAGGGGGGTACACAATTCCCCGGTCAGTTATAATGGCCGTGATAAAATGGCCCGGGGTAAGGTCAAAAGCTGGATTCCATACCTTAACCCCGCAAGGGGCTATCTTTTGGCCGGCAAAATGCGTTATCTCGTATGGTTCCCTTTCTTCAATAGGAATATCCTGGCCACTGTTTAAGTTTAAATCCAGGGTAGAAACCGGGGCAGCTACATAAAATGGTAAATTATGTTCACGTGCCCCCAAAGCTATACTATAAGTCCCAATTTTATTAGCCACATCACCGTTAGCCGCAATTCTATCCGCTCCAACAATTACTAAATCTACCATTTTTCTGGCCATTAAAAACCCGGTCATACCATCGGTAATTAAAGTAACAGGAATTTCTTCCTGAAGCAGTTCAAAGGTGGTAAGACGGGCTCCTTGCAAAAGAGGCCTGGTTTCACTGGCAAAAATGCTAATTTTTTTGCCTGCCGCAACAGCCGCCCGAATAACCCCTAAAGCAGTTCCGTAACCAGCGGTGGCTAAGGCTCCGGCGTTACAATGGGTAAGAATTTTAGCCTCAGCAGGAACTAAAGTTTGGCCTAACTGGCCTAGGCGTTTATTTCCTTCTAAATCCTCCTGGTAAATCGCTTTTGCCTCCGCAAGTAATAAGGAACGCAAATCATTAATGTTTAAAGAGGCTGGAGACTTATCAATGGCTGACTTAAGGGTAACCAACATCCGGTTTAATGCCCAAGAAAGATTAACTGCCGTAGGTCGGGCATCTCTTAATTCCTGGGCTATTGTTCGCGCCTGGTGATAAAATTCTTGAGCGGTAAGGGTATTATTTTTAACGCCCTTTCTTTTTAGCATCCCTAGGGCCAAACCATAAGCGGCGGCCGCCCCTATGGCCGGAGCACCCCGGACAATCAGTTTTTGAATTGCCTTTTTAACATCCAGGTAATCCTGGCAGGATAAATAGGTAATTACGTGGGGCAATTTAGTTTGGTCTAATAAAAAGAAGGTATCGCCTTCCCAGCGCATTGTTTCTACCATGTCTTATTTTGCCTCTTTATTTTTTTAAATAAAAATACTCGTTTGACAAAAACAGGTCCGGTTTTCATCAATAAAAATCAAAGCCTGGCTTAATAAACGACGTAAATTATCCTGGTATTTTTCCATGGCGGCAACCACTTCCTGGTGAGATAATACAGTAGTCGAGATGCCAGCCGCAAAGTTTGTCACTACGGCGCTGCAAGCATAACAAATGCCAGCTTCCCGGGCCAGGATTACTTCAGGAACGCCAGTCATTCCCACCAAGTCTCCCCCAATTTTTTGGAACAAGCGTATCTCTGCTGGAGTTTCAAAACGCGGTCCCTCGGTACATACATAAGTCCCTTTCAGGTGAAATCTTAAGTTTAACCTACTGGCTGCTTCGCCTAACGATTGACGTAAGGCCGCACAATAAGGGGCGGTCATATCCGGGTGCAGACCACCTTGCTCTATAAAAGTGTGAGCCCTTGCTTTAGTAAAGTCCAAAAACTGATCTACAAAAACAAAGTCACCTGGTTTCATAGCTGGGTTTAAAGAACCTACTGCAGCTGTAGCCAGGATGTTTTTTACCCCAATTTTTTTTAAAGCCCAAATGTTAGCCCGGTAATTTACCAAATGCGGTGGTACATTATGTTCTTCACCATGACGGGAAACAAAAGCCACTTCTTTATCCTGGGAGGTTCCTAAGCGGATGATTACCTCACCAAAGGGGGTTTTTATTTTTTCAGACCGGGCATTGGATAACAAATCAGGGTCGTAAACACCCGTACCTCCAATCACCGCAATGTTAACTGCCATAAAATCCTCCTGTTATTTTTTAATCAAATAAGGCCTCTACGAATTCCACCGGGTTAAAAAGACGCAAATCAGTCAGGTTTTCACCCAACCCAATAAATTTCACCGGTATTGCCAGGGTCTTTTTAATCCCAATAATCACTCCACCTTTGGCTGTCCCATCTAGTTTTGTAAGCACAATCCCGGTTACCCCGGTAGTCTCACCAAAAAGTCTGGCCTGACTAATGGCGTTTTGACCGGAAGTACCATCAAGTACCAGTAAAACTTCGTGGGGAGCCCCGGGTAAATTTAATCCTAAAACGCGGTTAATTTTTTTTAATTCTTCCATAAGATTTTTTTTCGTATGCAGGCGGCCGGCAGTATCAATAATTACCGTATCAGCCCGCCTTGCCCGGGCGGCATTTAGGGCGTCAAAAGCAACGGCTGCCGGATCAGACCCTTCCTGGTGTTTGATTACATCTACACCCACTCTCTGACCCCAAATTTCCAACTGGTCAATCGCCGCGGCCCGAAAAGTATCAGCAGCGGCCAATAGTACCCGTTGCCCCTTTTCTTTATAATAGTAGGCCAGTTTACCAATAGTGGTGGTTTTACCAACTCCATTTACGCCAACCACCACTACCACGGTTAGTGGCCCTCCTTGATTAAGCTGGATTGGGTCTTGACCAAGCAAAGCTAAAATTTGTTCTTTAAGCACCTGTTTTAAGGCTGCTGCATCATTTAACCGGCGTTCTTTAACTTCCTTTTTTAAGTTTTGTACTAATTCCACGGCTGTGTCTACACCAACATCAGCCTGGATTAAAATTTCTTCCAGTTCTTCGTATAACTCTTCATCAATAACCCGGCGTTTTAAGATTAATTCTTCAATTTTTCCCACTAACCCTTGCCTGGTTTTAGTCAAACTTTCTTTTAGCCGGCCCCAAACACTCATTCATCTTTCCTCCATTTTTCTAAAGCTTGGGCCGCCGCCTGACTTTCAGCCTCTTTTTTAGAATACCCTTCACCACGGCCAATTTCCTGATTACGATAAATAACAGCAGCGGTAAATACTTTATTGTGCGGTGGGCCTTTTTCATTTAAAATAATATACTGAACTGGTTCTGGAGAGCGTTGTTGTAAAACTTCCTGCAACTCTGTTTTATAATCTCTTTCCAGACGTCCGGCAAATACATCTTCGATTATTGGTTTCAAGCAGCTTAAGGCAAATTTACAGGCTGCCTCCCAACCATGATCTAGATACACAGCTCCTAACAAAGCTTCAAAAGCATCCGCTAAAATAGAAGGGCGTTCGCGTCCCCCTGATTTTTCTTCTCCTCGTCCCATCATAAGGTAGGCTCCCAGGTTAAGTTGACTGGCTACGCGCGCAATAGAAGAAGCACAAACAATGGTAGCCCGTAATTTAGTTAATTCGCCTTCGGTATAATTTGGGTAAGTGCGGTAAAGATAATCACTTACGGTTAATTCTAGCACGGCATCACCAAGAAATTCCAGCCGCTGGTTATTTTCCTGGACTAAAAGACGATTTTCGTAGGCAAACGAGCCGTGAGTTAAAGCCATTTTATACAGATGCTCATTATTACAGCGCAAGGAAAGTTGCTTTAAAAGGCGGTGAAAGTTTTCTTCTTTTTTTTGACTTAGGCTGTTCATTATAATCACCTATTCACGGAATTCTTTAAAAACTAAAACTACATTATGTCCGCCAAAACCAAGAGAGTTGTTTAAGGCAACTTTAACGACTGCTGTCCGGGCCTGGTTAGGAACAACATCAAGGTCACACTCCGGATCAGGGTATTCATAATTAATCGTGGGAGGAATAATCCCGTGACAAATAGTTAATATACAAGCCACGGCCTCTAATCCCCCAGAACCTCCTAATAGATGACCGGTCATAGACTTGGTAGAACTAACGGGCAAGTTTTGGGCTTTCTCGCCAAATACTTTCTTGATGGCTAATACCTCTGCTTTATCTCCTAAAGGGGTTGATGTACCGTGGGCATTGATATAATCTACTATTTCAGGTTCGATACCAGCATCTTGAATGGCCCGCTCCATGGCCAGAACTGCTCCAATACCTGAAGGATCTGGCGCTGTAATATGATAAGCATCACAACTAGTACCATAGCCAATTATCTCCGCATAAATTTTTGCCTCTCTCTTTAGGGCGTGTTCTACTGTTTCTAAGATAAGAATGGCTGCTCCTTCACCAATCAAAAAGCCATCCCGTTTTAAGTCGAAAGGACGGCTAGCTTTTGTTGGGTTGTCATTGCGAGTAGTTAAAGCTTTCATAGCTATAAAACCAGCTACACCTAAAGGCGTAATTGGCGCTTCTGAGCCACCACTAATTATAATGTCCGCTTCTTCACGTTGCAATAAACGAAAAGCATCCCCGAGTGCATGGTTGCTTGAGGCACAAGCACTGACCATGGTTATATTGTTTCCCCTTAAGCCATACGTAATGGCAATTTGTCCTGCTCCCATATTAGGAATCATCATGGGAATAAAAAAGGGGCTTATCCGGTCAGGACCACGATTTAACAAAACATTATGCTGTTCCTCTAATGTTTCGAGTCCCCCAATTCCAGAACCCAAAACTACCCCCACCCGATCGCGGTCCACCTTGGTTAAATCTAAACCCGCGTCCTCAAGGGCCATTTTGGTAGCCGCTAAAGCAAAATGCGTAAAGCGATCCATCCGGCGTAATTCTTTTTTATCAATAAAATCAGCCGGGTTAAAATTTTTGACTTCAGCCGCAATGCGGGTATTAAAACCGGCAGGGTCAAACCGGGTAATCGGGCCTGCTCCTGAGGTTCCTTGAGTTAAATTTGACCAAAAAGTTTTAATATCTATTCCTAATGGCGAAACTACCCCCATACCGGTTACTACTACACGCTGCTTTATCAAGTCTTGTCCCCTTTCGGCCCCCCACCCTAACCCTCCCCCTTAAGGAGGAGGGTTAGGGTGGGGCTTATTTTAACATCCGGACAGATGTTCTTGAATGTACTTAACTGCGTCACCAACAGTTTGAATTTTCTCTGCATCCTCATCAGGAATATTTAAGTCAAATTCTTCTTCTAAGGCCATTACTAATTCTACCACATCCAGGGAATCAGCCCCTAAATCATCTATAAAAGAAGACTCCATAGTTATATCGTCTTCCTCCACCCCTAATTGCTCGACAATAATTTTTTTTATCTTTTTATAAACCGACATTTCCTTTACCCTCCTTGTAAGGGCGTTAAATTTAATGCCCCTACACATTTTTTTAGTGAATTAGGATCTTCAACGGAAAAAATATTTGTTTTACGGACTATTTTTCGCATTAAGCCGCTTAATACAGTACCTGGTCCAACCTCAATAAAAAAATTAACCCCCTCTTTTAATAAATGTAGCATGCTTTCTTCCCACCGTACCGGGTGGAATACTTGACAACTTAAAAGATTACGTACTTCTTCTTCATCTTTAACGGGTAAAGCAGTAACATTAGCCACCACGGGAATAACAGGTGGTCTAAGAGCTTTTATTTTGACCAACTCTCCGGCTAATTTTTCGCCGGCTGGACGCATTAACGAACAATGAAAAGGGGCGCTTACCGGCAAGTAAACACAGCGCTTTGCCCCTACTTCTTTAACCAAAGTTACTGCCCTCTCCAGGGCTGGTAATTCACCAGCAATAACAATTTGGCCGGGGCAATTATAATTAGCTACTTCTACCACCCCGTATGCCCGGGAAGATTGACAAGCTTCAACTACTTTTGAGGCCTCACATCCCAAGACGGCCACCATTCCGCCCTTTCCTAAAGGTACCGCTTCCTGCATAAATTGCCCGCGTTTACGGACTATTTTAAGAGCTTCGGCAAAAGTAAAGACACCAGCTGCCACTAAAGCACTATATTCTCCCAGGCTATGTCCGGCAGATACGTCTGCCTTAACGCCCTCTTTTTCCAAAATCTTAAGGCAGGCAATGCTTACGGTCAAAATTGCCGGCTGGGCATTTATTGTTTTTTGTAATTCTTCTTCAGGGCCATTAAAACAAAGTTGACTCAATGAGAAGCCTAATACTTCGTCTGCTGCTTGAAAAATTTCCCTTGCTTCAGGAAAAGCATCAAACATTTTTTTTCCCATGCCTACGTATTGGGAACCCTGACCAGGAAAAAGATAGGCTACTTTCAAGTTTCTTCTATCACCTGCCAATTTGGTTTTTTAAGAATGGCTGCTGCTCCATTTACTACGTCAAGGATTATATCGCGCGCCGGTTGGACCTCTTTTACCATTGCTGAAACCTGACCCGCCATCACCGAACCGTGTTCAATGTCGCCCTCTACCATGGCAGCCTGTAAACGGCCAAGCCCTAATTCTTCTAACTCTGCCTTTGAAGCATTGCGTTTTTCTAACTCTTCAAATTGTCGGCTTAATTTATTTCTTAACACCCGTACGGGATGACCGGTAGAATTGCCAGTGACTACAGTATCCCTGTCCTTAGCTTTAATAATTACCTCTTTAACCCGTTGATGAACGCGGCACTCCTTCGCGCACATAAACCTTGTTCCCATTTGTACTCCCACTGCACCTAACATAAGAGCCGCCGCCAAGCCCCGCCCGTCAAAAATACCTCCGGCCGCAATTACTGGTACATTTACAGCTTCTGCTACTTGAGGCACTAAAACCATGGTGCTTAATTCACCTACGTGACCACCGCTCTCCATTCCTTCGGCAATTAATGCGTCAATATTATAACGGGTCAAACGTTTGGCTAAAGCTACGGAAGATACCACTGGAATTACTTTTATCCCGGCAGCTTGTAAAGAAGGTAAGTATTTTCCCGGATTACCTGCTCCGGTAGTTACCACTGGCACTTTTTTGGTTATAAGCACCGGGATAATTTCATCTACATAAGGCGAAGAAAGCAAAACATTTACCCCAAAGGGCTTGGCGGTTAACTCCCTGACCAAATGTATCTGTTCTGCTACCCAGGCAGCCGTTGCATTTCCTGAACCAATAATACCCAAGGCCCCGGCCTCACTTACCGCGGCAGCTAACTCGGCGGTGGATACCCAGGCCATACCTCCTTGTAAAACAGGATATTTTATTTTTAATAAATCACAAAGAACAGTAGAAATCAATAAAATTCTTACTCCTTTTTACGGTCTAATTTGTAATCATACCACCGCATTAACATGGCTCCCCAGGTAAAACCCGTTCCTGAAGCAGTTAAAAGCAGGTGGTGACCATTTTTTATTTTGCCCTCTCTAAAAGCTTCCTCCATTACTAAAGGAATAGTAGCCGCGGAGGTATTTCCATAACGGTCAAGATTTATAAGTACTTTTTCCAAAGGAATACCCAGTCTTTTAGCACAGGCATCAATTATTCGTTGGTTTGCCTGGTGGGGAACAAGAAAATCAATATTTTCAATACTTATACCTGTTTGAGCTAAAACTTGCTCTGAGCAATTACTCATGCTCATAACCGCCCATTTAAAAACTTCCCGTCCGTTCATACGGGTAAAATGTAATTTCTTTTGTACTGTTTCCTCGGAAGCAGGCAGTCGCGCTCCCCCTGCCGGCAAGTATAAAATGTAAGCCTTATCACCGTAACAACCTAATTGGGTAGCTAAAATACCATACTCAGGAGGTACTGCCCCTATTACCGCTGCTCCGGCCCCATCACCAAATAAAATATAAGTTTCGCGATCTGTAGGATCATTAACCCTGGTAAGTACCTCGGCTCCTATAACTAAAACATTTCTATATATCTGGTTGGCAATAAACTGCGCTCCTACCATCATAGCGTATAAAAAGCCAGAACAACCGGCTGATAAATCAAAAGCAGCCGCTTGGCTACAGCCAAGCTGGTCTTGAACTAGGCAGGCCGTAGCGGGAAATAACATATCTGGAGTGCTGGTAGCTACAATGACCAGTCCAATATCATCTGGAGAAATTTTAGCCTCTTGCAGCGCCCGTCTGGCGGCCATTACCGCTAAATCCGAGGTAGCCTGCTGGGGCAAAGCTACATGCCTGGTTAACATACCGGTACGAGTAAAAATCCATTCTTCATCAGCGCTTACTGTTACGCTCAGGTCTTTATTAGTTACGATTTTTTCAGGAACATACGACCCCATACCCACAATTCCCACGGCTAACCTTTCTTCTAATCGCAATCACACTTCACCTCTTGTCTAATAGCACTTAAATAACTTTTATTGGGATTTAAAATATTTTTTTCTATGCTGTTTTGTATGGCCTGGACCAAAAGTTTTTCTACTGCCTCTTCGGATAGGCGAACAGCATTTTTAATGGCTTTAGCGCTAGAACTACCGTGACAAATGGTAACTACACCATTTACCCCCAGCAAATTTGCTCCCCCATATTCCGCGTAATCTAAAAGTTTTTTAAAGTAGCGAACACTAGAAAAGGCCAAAAGAGATCCTAGTTTAGTAAATAAATTTTTAGCTATTTCTCCTTCAATCATTTTTATATAAGCCATAGCCATTCCCTCAATAGTTTTTAAGACTACGTTGCCTACAAAACCATCGCATACTACAACGTCCACCAGGTTAAAAAAAATATCTCTTCCTTCTACGTTACCAATAAAATTTATATTTGCTTTTTGCAATAACGGGTAAGCGGCTAAAGTAATTTCATTGCCTTTCGTTGTCTCCTCACCTATGCTTAGTAACCCTACCTTTGGACAGGAATAATTTAATATTTTCTCGGCGTAAAGATAACCCATTAAACCAAATTGCAGTAAATTTTTTGGTTTACAATTTACATTTGCCCCAGCATCCAATAAAACGGTACTATGCTGGTAACCAGGAATGATCGCGGCAATGGCAGGCCGGTCAATCCCTTTAATACTTCCTAATTCTAGCAGGGCGGAGGCCATAACAGCCCCGGTATTCCCGGCCGACAGCATGGCGTCTGCTTTTCCCTCTTTGACCAATCGCATAGATTTTACTAACGAGGAGTTTTTCTTACGGCGGACGGCAGTTGCTGGAGAATCATGCATAGAAATTTCTTCACCGGCATGAACTATTTCTACCTGCTGCTTTATACTCTTATTTACTAATTTTTTTTTAATTTTTACCTGGTCTCCTACTAAAATAATTTCCTGGTTGTACTCTTCTATTGCCTCTAAAGCCCCTTGAATAATTTCATCTGGACCATAATCACCGCCCATAACATCTACCGCAATTTTCAATTGCCGGTTACCTCCCTAAGAGCGTAAACAATTATCAATTACTAGAACATATAGCAAAATATAAGACAAATGTTAAATAAATGCAAGTACTGCGAGCATAATTTTAGCTTATGATTTTTCAATCATAGACAAATCAAGCAACATTTTTTTAGGTAACATTTAATTGCTGTTTAAGTGTTATTTCTAAGATAAAACTTTTTTGCCCTTATAGTACCCACAGCTTGCGCAAACCTGGTGGGTCACAGTAAATTCATGACACTGAGGACATTTTACCAAATTTGGCGCCTTGATTTTCCACTGCGCACGCCGTTTTCTATAGTGGCTTTTTGAAGCTCTTCTTTTCGGTACTCCCATTTTCAACCTTCCCTATAAAAACTTATGACAAACTTTGTTAAGTATAACAAAACTCATTATATTAAAGCCTTTTCTTCTTTGTCAAGTAAAGCAATAGAGATACAAAAACTCCTGATCAAATCAACAGACCTATTTTTTTTAACAAAAAATTTGTTGACAGAAAGAAAATCTGTTGTTATATTTAAAGCAATTAAATAATTAAATAAATGGAAATGGGTGCCCTAATAATAGGGATAAAAGGGAAGTCGGTGCAAATCTGACGCGGTTCCGCCACTGTAAATGGTGAGCTGCTTCCGTATAAGCCACTTAACCTCACTTAACGGTTATCTTAGGTTTTATAAGTTGTGTTAAGTGTTGTTTGGGAAGGTAGGAATAAAGCAATGAACCATAAGCCAGGAAACCTGCCCGTATCCTTTATTCACTTTACCACCTACGGTCAATAGGGGGGTGAAATAATTAAACAAACCTCTGCACCAGGCGGCAGGGGTTTTAATTTTTTGCCTGGTTATAAAACTAAATAAGGTTTTTATTTTACTCACTTTAAAGGTAAAGGAGGGAAAAACTGGTTTTTAACCTGTGTTCCCAGCCTGTTTTAAATTAAGTAATCAGGTATAAACCAGAATAATTATGCTTTCAGCCTATAAAAAAATATTTTTAATCTTAGTATTGCTGGTTGCCTTATTGTTCTCTTCCAGTAATGCTTACGCTATGCACATCATGGAAGGTTTTCTTCCTCTGAAATGGTGCCTTGTTTGGGCTATTATAACCCTGCCCTTTATAATTTTTGGTCTTCTTTCCCTAAACAAAACGGTCAAGAATCATCCAGAAACAAAAATGCTGCTGGGGCTAGCTGGGGCTTTTACCTTCGTGCTCTCTGCTTTAAAAATTCCTTCCGTAACCGGCAGTTGTTCTCATCCCACCGGGGTAGGTCTGGGGGCTATACTTTTTGGTCCCACGGCCATGAGTGTCTTGGGCTTAATTGTGCTTATTTTTCAGGCCTTACTTTTAGCTCACGGGGGAATAACCACCTTAGGGGCAAACACCTTTTCTATGGCTGTAGTAGGTCCTTTTGTTGCCTATGGTATATATAAGTTAGGTCAAAGGCTAAATTCCCCTTTATGGCTGAGCGTTTTTTTAGCGGCAGCATTGGGAGATCTTTTAACTTATGTAGTTACCGCTTTACAGTTAGCGCTGGCTTTTCCGGCGGAGATTGGAGGATTTACGGCTTCTTTTGCCAAATTTACGGGGATTTTTGCGGTTACCCAAATTCCTTTAGCGATTAGTGAAGGGTTGTTAACAATAATAATCTTTAATTTATTAACCATATACAATAAGCAAGAATTACAAGAGCTAGCTATTATTTCTCCCAAGGATATTTCTCGTAAAGGAGCGAAGATTTAATGAGAAGAAAAAATATAATTCTGTTTATTATAGTAATTATGTTGGTGATTATTCCCTTATGGGTGAAAGGAAACGCTGAGTTTAGTGGCGCGGATGGTCAGGCCAAGGTGGTTATCACCCAGATGCAACCTGATTACAAACCCTGGTTTAGCTCCTTATGGAAACCGCCTAGCGGAGAAATTGAGAGTCTGCTTTTCGCCCTGCAGGCAGCTATAGGAGCCGGTTTTATTGGTTACTTTTTAGGTTGCTTTAAATCAAAAAAAGAAACAAAACCTTAGTCCATCTTTAAATAATTAATCATCTTTGGGTACTTTTTATTTTAATTAGCTAAGGTAGTTAATGTTCAACATGGGGAGGCACAAAAGAAATAAGCTTAAGAATAGACCAATATGCTTATAATAATAAATTGCGCCATATCCACCCGGCGGAAAAGTTTGCCTTTGCCTTGACAACAATGATTATTTGCCTAGCCCTTTCAACGTCAATTACCTCTCTTTTAGTCATTTTACTTATGGCCGGGCTGGTAATCATCGCGGGCAGAATACCGGCTTTGTTTTACTTAAAGCTCATGTTTTTGCCCATGTTTTTTCTGGTGGTGGGTGTTTTGACAGTTGCTTTTTCTTTTAGCCCTAAAGATACTTATCCCTTTTTATGGGGGTTTAAATTGGGTGGTTATGCGCTAGGGGTTACGGCAGCAGGTTTGGCAACGGCGCGAGAATTATTTTTAAAATCCCTAGGGGCGGTGTCGTGTCTTTACTTTCTTTCTTTAACCACCCCCATGGTAGAAATACTGGCGGTGCTTAGAAATTTAAAGCTACCTTCATTATTTATTGAACTAATGACGCTTATTTATCGTTTTATTTTCATCTTGTTAGAAACAACTGAAAAAATTTTTATATCTCAATCATCCCGCTGGGGATACGCTACGGTTAAGACGTCATACTTTTCCCTCGGGCAGCTTGGTGCTAATTTGCTTACTAAATCTTATTACCACTCTCAAATGCTTTTTACCACTCTTTTGGCCAGATGTTACCAGGGAAATATAAACGTACTAGAAAAGCCTTACCCTTTATCTGGAAAAAGCATAGCCATGTTTACAGTTGCTGAACTGATTTTATTAGCACTTGGTTTGTGGTTCAAGGCTTAAATTTTTTATTGAGGTGGTATGTTCAACTGAAAAGTAAGCCCATTTTAGAAGCCAGGGAAATAAGTTTTAGTTATGCCGACGGTACACAAGCGCTGGATAAGATTAGTTTATCCATCCCCCGGGGGAAAAAGACGGCCTTTTTAGGGCCTAACGGGGCAGGAAAAACAACTTTATTTTTGCACTTTAACGGTATTTTAAAACCGAACCGGGGAAAAGTTTGCTATGATGGACGAGAGGTTCGTTATAATCATACCTCCCTTTTAAACTTACGGAAAAATGTAGGAATTGTCTTTCAAGACCCGGAAACCCAGTTGTTTTCAAGCAGCGTATGGCAAGAAATTTCTTTTGGGCCGGTGAATTTAGGGCTACCTAAAGAAAAGGTATGGGAACGGGTAAACCAGGCCATGGCCGAAGCAGGCATTACGGACTTAAGAGATAAACCCACGCATTTTTTGAGTTACGGCCAAAAGAAGCGGGTAGCTATCGCTGATATTCTGGCCATGAAGCCCAAGGTGTTGATTTGTGATGAACCTACTGCCTGGTTGGATGTAAAATGCGCGGCCCAAACTATGGAACTGTTTGATTTAATTAACCACACCACTGGTGTAACCATTATTTTTTCCACCCATGATGTTGACCTGGCTTATTCTTGGGCCGATTATATTTTCCTGATAAAAAACGGAAAGATAATTGCGGAAGGAATACCAGAGCATATTTTTTATAATCAGCGGCTTTTGGCCGAAGCAGAACTGGATAGACCGTGGCTGGTTGACATTTATGAAGAACTGAAAAGAAAAGGATGGGTAGCCTCAAATGTACCGCCAAGCACCAAACAAGAGTTACTTGAGCAAATCAGAGAAAAAAATGTCATGGTCACGAATGATTAACTATCAAATGGGAGGTGATTTTTTGTTTCCCCGGGTGGTAATTGCCGGCGTGCAAAGCGGCGTGGGAAAAACAACCATAGCCACGGGTATAATGGTGGCCATGGCTAAAAAGGGGTACCGGGTCCAAGGATTTAAAGCCGGGCCGGACTATATTGACCCTGGCTACCATACAGCTGCCACAGGTAATGTCTCCCGTAATTTAGACTGCTGGATGCTGCCGGAAACTTGCTTAAAAGAACTGTTTTTAAGAGCCGCCAAAGGAACTGATCTGGCCGTTATTGAAGGGGTTATGGGTTTGTATGACGGATATAGCGGCAGAATAGAAGCGGGCAGCACTGCCAGGTTAGCCAAAATTTTAAACGCCCCGGTAATTTTGGTAGTTGACGCCAAAGGAATGGCCAGAAGTGCCGCGGCTTTAGTGCTCGGGTATAAAAATTTTGACCCGGCGTTAAATTTAAGCGGGGTTATTTTTAACCACGTGGGTAGCGAAAAACATTACCAAACTTTAAGGGAAGCGGTAGCTGAAAAAACAGGCCTGAAAACCTTAGGGTATTTGCCAAAAAATGCCGCCTTGAAAATGCCCGAGCGGCATCTGGGGCTTCTTCCCGCTGACGAAAGAGAAGGGCTCACGGCTCACCTTAATAAGTTGGCTCAAGCGATGGCAAAGTTTCTTAATCTGGAAGAAATCCTGTCGGTAGCTAAATCTGCGCCGCCGCTAGATTATCCGGAACAATCAATTTTTCCTGCCGGACAGCAAAAAAGGGTACGAATTGCCGTAGCCAGGGATGCAGCTTTTAATTTTTATTACCAGGACGCGCTGGACTTGCTGGCCGCCTGGGGAGCAGAATTGGTTTATTTTAGTCCGCTGGTGGATTCATCTTTGCCCCAAAACATTCAGGGAGTTTACCTGGGCGGCGGTTTTCCGGAAATGTTCTTAGAACCCCTGGCCCGCAACCACTCCATGATGGAAAGCATCCGCCGGGCTCATAAAAAAAATATGCCCATTTACGCCGAATGCGGGGGGCTGATGTATTTATCCGAGGGTATTATAGATTTTGCCGGCAGCTTTTACCCCATGGTAGGGCTTGTTCCTGGCAAGGCCTTGATGCAAAAAAAGCTGGCTGTTTTGGGTTACCTGACGGCAGAGGTAATTAACGACAATATCCTGGCTAAAAAAGGAGATGTTTTAAGAGGCCATCAGTTTCATTGGTCTATATTGGCTGATGTTTCTCCAAAGGTAAACTGCGCCTATAAATTGTCCAGCGCTAGCCGACCAGATAGTCAGAAAGAAGGTATTATTACCGGCAACCTTCTGGCCAGCTACCTGCATTTGCACTTTGCCGCTCACCCCCACCTGGCCCGAAATTTTGTGGTTAGCAGCCTGAAGTTTGCCGCCCAAAATATAAATTAGTAGTGTAGTAGCGGTACACGTTAAGAGGATAAGGAGAAAAGTGCAGGATGCTCGAACCGGTAATAGTAAAAGGAAAAAAGTTAAGAAGGGGCTTTACCACCGGCACCTGCGCCGCTGCGGCTGCCAAGGGAGCCACCATGATGCTTTTTTCACCGGACCCTGGTGAAGAAGTAGAGGTGACCCTTCCTGCCGGCCTTGTCGTAAAATTAAAAATCCAGGACCGGGAAAGGCGGGATAGTTACACCCGGTGCTGTATAATTAAGGATGCCGGGGATGACCCGGATGTTACCAACGGTCTGGCCATCTGGGCCACGGCAAAAAAGATCAAGGAAGGTATTCACATTAAGGGCGGCCCGGGGGTAGGCATGGTAACCAGGCCAGGACTGGCGGTTGCTCCTGGACAACCGGCCATAAACCCTGTGCCGCTGGCAATGATCAAAAATGAAGTAAAAAAGGCTCTTCCCGCATGTAGAGACGTTAAATTTAACGCTTCTACTGGAGCGGAAATAACCATTTACGTACCAGAAGGAGAGGTAGTAGCCCGCAAAACTATGAATTCCAGGCTGGGAATACAGGGAGGCATATCTATTTTAGGCACAACCGGCCTTGTTGAACCTATGTCTGAGGAAGCCTTTAAAGCTTCTCTTACCCCTCAAATTTCCCAGGCAATTGCGCTAGGCTATAAAGATATTGTTTTGACCCCCGGCAGGCAAAGTGAAAAGTGGGCCGTAGAAAAATACGGTTTACCGGCTGAAGCGGTTGCTCAAATGAGTAATTTTGTAGGTTATATGCTGGAAGAATGTAGGCGTTTGGGAATTAAAAAGGTTTTATTGTTTGGCCCATTGGGAAAGTTGGTTAAGGTGGCCGCCGGTATTTTTCATACCCATAGCCGCCTGTCCGACGCCAGAAGGGAAACCATAATGGCCCATGCCGCACTAGCCGGGGCAAGCCAAGACCTTATCAAGCAAATATGGGAGTGCGCCACCATAAACGAGGCGGTAAAAATTATTAAAAACAATAACTTAAACTTTCTTTTTAACCAGCTTGCCCATGCCGCCAGCAAGCGGGCCACGGAATACGGGCAAGGAAAACTTTTTATTGGTACGATACTCACCTCTTTAAGAGGAGAAATACTGGGACTGGACAAGGCGGCCTTAAAAATAGTTGACGAACTTCGGTCATCAGTCGTCAGACGCCAATAACTAAATTGGGGTGTTTCAGGATGGAAAAAATTAAGGTAATCGGCATCGGGCCTGGCGGCAAGGATTATCTTTTGCCCGTAGCCCGTAAGGCAGTTGAAGAGGCCGAAATTCTTGTGGGCGGTCATCGGGCCCTGGCGCTTTTTAGCCAGCTAAAAAAAGAAAAAAGAGTAATTGATACCCGTCTGGAAAACGTAGCTGCTTTTTTAAACCAAAATAAAGAAAAAAAAGTGGCGGTTTTGGTAAGCGGTGACCCGGGCCTGTATAGTTTTTTGGATTACCTTTTAAAGCATTTGGAGATAGATTTAATTGAAGTAATACCTGGGTTAAGCCCGGTCCAGTTAGCTTTTGCCCGGGCAAGGATGAACTGGCAGGATGCTGTAATCATTAGCCTCCATGGCAGGGAAAAGGGGAAAATGCTGGCCAGCGTCTTGACTCCCGCCGTCAAAGAAAACCCTAAAGTGGCCCTTTTAACTGACCAGGATATGCCCCCCCAAAAAATAGCGGCTTATCTTTTAGCCCAGGGTGTTGCACAAAAAATAATGCTTATCGGGGATAATTTATCTTATCCGCAGGAAAGGTTTGTGCGGGCAAGGCTAAATCAGGTACCTCAACTAAAGGAGCAATTTAATAATTGTGTGGTGCTAATCGTTAATGGTTGATATTAACAAATGGGAATTTGTAACCCCTGGTATTCCTAATATTTATTTTGCTCAGGATAATAATCCAAACATGACCAAGGAAGAGGTCCGTTGTCTGACGCTTTGTAAGGTTCGTTTAAAAATTGACAGTGTCATTTACGATATTGGAGCAGGCACAGGTACAATCGCGATTGAAGCAGCCCTGTTGGCCAAAGAAGGTCTGGTTTTTGCCGTAGAAAAAAACCCGCCGGCAGCGGCGATAATTTTAAAAAACGCTAAAAAATTTGGGGTAAATAACTTACGTCTTATCCAGGGAGAAGCTCCTGAAGTGCTTGCTGAACTGCCTATGGCCGACAGGATAATAATTGGCGGCAGTGGCGGGCGGTTAAAGGAAGTTTTATCGTTAGCCCAGGCAAAATTAAAACCCCAGGGACGGATAATTGTTAACGCCATTACCATTGAAACGCTGGCCACTGCCGTTAAACAGTTTGCCGCCATGGGACTTGATGAGGTAAATACTTGCTGCCTTAATATAACCAGGGTAAAGCAGGCCGGAAGAGCCAAAATATTTAAAGGAATGAATCCAGTATTTCTGATAGTTGGCGAATCGAGGGGGAAATAAATTGGTAAAGGGCGTATTTTACGGGGTGGGGGTGGGACCAGGTGACCCGGAATTAATTACCTTAAAGGGCTACCGGGTCTTAAGGGAGGCAGATGTAATTTGCTCGCCTAAATCAAGGGCCGAAAAAGAAGGGGTTGCCCTTTCTATTGTCCGTAGTCTATTGGACATAAAGCAAAAGGTACTGGAACTAACCTTTCCCATGACTAATGATAAAGTGGAGTTAGAGCTATACTGGGATAAAGCAGTCCGTCAGATTCTTAGTTTACTAAAGGAAGGGAAAAAAGTGGCTTTTATCACCCTGGGTGACCCCTCCCTTTACAGCACTTATACGTACGTTTTAAAGAAAATTAAACAGGCCGGTTCGTACCCGGTGGAAACAATTCCCGGAGTTGCCTCCTTTTGTGCTTGTGCCGCCGCCGCCAATATACCTTTAGCCGAGGGCGATGAGAAACTGGCCATTATTCCAGCCGTAAAAGATCTTGACCCTTTACGTCTGGCACTCCAAAACTTTGAAAATATAGTTTTGATGAAAATAGCCAGAAATTATCCAGCCGTGGTTAAAGTTTTAGCCGAACTTGGCTTAGAAGGCCAGGCAATCTACGCCAGCCGCTGCGGGCTGCCGGATGGTTTTCTAAAAGCCGGTCTGCTTACATTGCCGGAAGAGTTAGAAGAGCTAGAGGAGCTAAAAGAAATGCAAAAAGATTATTTATCTTTAATAATAACAAAAAGGAGCAGTTATGGCTAAGGTTTATTTTATTGGCGCCGGGCCAGGTGACCCGGAATTAATAACTTTAAAAGCCGTCAAGATAATCAGCCAGGCAGACGTAATAATTTACGCCGGTTCGCTGATTAACCAGGGAATTTTACGCTACGTCAAAGAAACAGCCCAAATACACAACAGCGCCAGCCTAAACCTGGAAGAAATCCTGGACCTGATTAAAGCAGCGGTCAAACAGGATAAAATTGTAGCCCGCCTTCACAGCGGAGACCCGGCCCTTTACGGAGCTGCCGGGGAACAAATGGAACTGCTTGCCTGCGAAGGCATTTCCTTTGAAGTAATTCCTGGCGTAAGTTCTTTCCTGGCGGCGGCCGCGGCTTTAAAAAAAGAGTTAACCTTGCCGGAGGTTGCCCAAACCGTAATCATCACGCGCCTTACCGGGCGTGCCGGGGTACCGGAAAAAGAAAACCTCTCTTCCCTAGCCAAACACCAGGCCAGCATGTGTATTTTTTTAAGCGTACACCTGATAGAAAAGGTAGTGGCGGAATTAAAAGAAGGATTTCCTCCCGATACCCCGGTAGTGGTGGTGGAAAAAGTTAGCTGGCCGGCAGAAAAAATAATTTTCGGAAACCTGAATTCCATAGCCCAGCTTGTAAAGGCGGAAAAAATTGAGAAGACAGCTTTAATTTTAGTTGGTGATTTTCTAAAGTTTGGCCTAAAAAAACACTCTAAATTATACGCTAAAAATTTTACCCATGGTTTTCGGGAGGGTAAATGAAAATCGCAGTTATTACTTTAACCAGGCAAGGAACTAAACTGGGTGAAAAGTTATGTTATAAATTAATGGCTGCCGCCGAAGCGGACTTACCGGTGACTTTCAACAATGAGACCCAAAATAAATACCAGTTTCATTTATTTGTACCGGTAAAATTTGCTTGTCCGTCAAAATCAGTTTTTTTAAACGGGCCTCAAATATACCCGCTTCGCTTCGCTCGGACAGGCTTCGGGCAGGCAGGATACCTACCCTACAAGCCTGCCCTACCTGGTAATCAGGAGGCACAAAGATTTTCTTTTGCTTGCCCATTAAGGGAACTGGTGGCATATATTTTTCCAAAATATAAGGGCTTTATTTTTATCATGGCGGCAGGAATTGTGGTGCGCCTGATTGCCCCTTTGCTAAGACATAAAAGGTATGATCCGGCCGTAGTGGTTATGGACGAGCAGGGCCGCTTTGCCGTTAGCTTGCTTTCCGGCCACTTGGGAGGAGCTAACGAATTGGCAATAAGAGTGGCTCAAGGAGTGGGGGCACAAGCGGTAATTACCACCGCTACTGATTCCTCAAACATTCTGGCCCTGGATATGCTGGCCAAAAAAATGGGCATGACTTGTGAACCTTTAGAAAATATAAAGAAAATTAACGCCGCACTGGTTAATGGCGAAAAAATAAGCCTTTTTACCGAAGTAAGTTTACCGGAGGCTCTTTTTCCGGAAAACGTTAATCTTATTTTTGAGGTTAAATTTAATGTCCCTGCCTGGCCTGGCCATTCCAGCGCAGTTGTTTTTATAACCAATAAGATAATAGACGTTTCCTCCCTGGGGGAAACCCCATATCTTTTTTTACGGCCTAAAAATTTGGTTGCCGGGGTGGGTTGTAAGAAGGGGATTAAATCGGAGGAGGTTATCGCGGCTCTTCATTTTGCTTTAACCAGGGTAAACTTAGCTCCGGCCAGCGTAAAGGTGTTGGCCAGTATTAGCTTAAAGCAAAAAGAACAGGGCCTGCTGCAGGCGGCTAGTCAGTTGGGCAAGGAAGTAAAATTTTTTACTCCGGAGGAAATAGCCCGTTGTACGCTTAATTTCAGTCAGTCTACCTTTGTTGAAAATACCATAGGAGTTGGCGGGATATGCGAGCCAGCGGCATACCTGGCGGCAAAGAAGCCTGCCAGGATAATTCTGCCAAAAACAGTTTATCACGGGGTAACCATAGCGTTGGCCGTGGAAAATTAGCGGTAGTAGGTATTGGACCAGGCAGCCTCGAACTTATAACCCCCAGGGCGCGGTCAGCGATTGAGCGCGCAGAGGTTATTATTGGCTATAATACCTACCTAGAACAGATAGAAGAATTGATTCGTCACCAGGAAGTACACCGCTTGCCCATGCGAAAAGAAATGGAACGCTGCCGGTTAGCCGTAGAAATGGCCTTGGCCGGTAAAAAAGTGGCGGTAATTTCCGGTGGAGACCCAGGTATTTACGGTATGGCCGGGCCAATTCTGGAAATACTTGGGGAAAGGGAGCTCGCGGTGGTCATTATTCCCGGAGTTACAGCAGCGGCAGCCGCGGCAGCAGCCCTGGGTTCGCCTTTAATGAATGATTTTGCAGTCATCAGCTTAAGCGATTTGCTCACCCCCTGGCCGGTAATTGAACGGCGCTTGCAGGCTTGCGCCGTAGGCGACATAGTTACCGTGCTTTATAATCCCCAAAGTAAAAAAAGGAGGGGGCAAATTGTTAAGGCCGTTCAGGTTTTTTTAAAACACCGGCAGGAAACCACCCCGGTAGGTCTGGTAAGAAACAGTGAACGTCCTACCGAAGAAGTAATACTTACCAGTCTTAAAAAAATGCTGGAACATCCCATTGATATGTTTACCACCGTAATTATTGGCAACTCCCAGACATTTACCAAGGGAAGGTATATGGTCACTCCCCGGGGGTATCGTTTAGGTTAAATTTTAAGTTAAATAAGGAAGTGACTTCATGAAAAAAGGGGTAATTATTTTAGGCCACGGAAGCAGAGCAACCGTAGATGAAGCTAACCAGGTGTTAATCACGCTGGCGGAAAGACTTAAGGAAAAAGAAAATTTGGAGCAAATAAATATTGATTTTTTGGCTCCTGCTTTTATGAATCCGAAATCACAAAGGCCAAATCTAGAGCAGGTGGTAGCTGAAATGGTATTGATGGGGGCCAAAAAAATCATTATTGCGCCAGTATTTCTTTCCAACGGCATACACATCCAAAAAGATATCCCCGCCGAAATTAAGCGTTTAAAAGAAAAATACCGGGTGGAAATAAAGATGGCCCCCCATCTGGGAGCTGATCCCAGAATTGGTGACATAATTATGGAGAAAATAGAAGAGGTGATTTAAGTGAACTTTATCAGCGAACCCCGGGCAATAGAAACAAAAAGTATGGCCATAATTAACCAACTACTTGGGGCTGCCTTTTGGCGGAAAGAAGAAAAGGTAATTGTCAAGCGCATCATTCACGCCACTGGTGATCCTGATTTGGCCAGGCTGGTTGCCATCCACCCGGGTGCGGTACAGGCAGCCTTTGCGGTGTTTTCAACCGGTAAAAAAATAATTACGGACGTTAAAATGGTCAAGGCCGGGATTAACTTGAATAAAACAAGGAAAGATGACGTTGAAGTTTACTGTTCTATTGACGAATCTGCCGTAGTCAAAGAAGCAACCGCCCAAAAACAAACGCGGGCCATGGTGGCCATAAGACACCTGGCTAAATTTATAACGGGAAATATGGTGGTCATAGGTAACGCCCCTACCGCTTTATGGGAACTAATTAATTTAATCAAAACCGGTAAGGTTAAGCCGGCGGTTATTATCGCTACTCCGGTAGGTTTTGTAGGAGCAGCCGAAGCGAAGGAGACCTTAGGCAGGCTTACCCTGCCATACATAACCATCCACGGCACTAAAGGCGGCAGCCCCGTTGCGGTGAGCATTGTAAATGCCCTTTATAAACTTTACCTGGAAAATAATTCTAATTAAATATTTTTTTGTTCTCCTGTTTATAACTGAATATGATTATCTCGCAAGTCTGTGTTGGGGAGGGTAAGAATGTGCTCTTTTAGGAGGTAAAGCTAGGTTTAGTACCAGTACACAACAGGTTAGCCAAATTCCACCGGCGACAAAGCCAGCCAACACATCACTAGGATAATGGACTCCTAAATAAATTCTACTTATGCCGATAAAAACGATAAGCAAGACAAAGCTACTTGTTAAAAACCAACGCAAGCGGGTGGAAGGTAAATGTATCCATAGTAAATAGGCAATGGCACCATAGAAAACCAGGCTTACCATAGAATGGGCACTGGGAAAGCTATAGCCGGTGATATGTAATAGTTGGTTTACGGTTGGCCGGGGTCGGTGAAATATCCATTTTAATAAATCGCTCAGTAACCAGCTTCCCGTTGTAGCAACAATCAAAAATAGAGATTCTAATAGTTGCCGTCGCAGGATAAAAAAGGTGGAGATTGTCCCTACTGCAATTAGAAATATTATGTTGGCAGAACCCAGCAATGTAATACCTTTCATTACTACTGTTATTTCTGAGTTCGTGTAGTATCTGATTAAGTGGGTAATTGTCCTATCGAAAGCATAGATTTTATTGGATGTCCATAGCTTTAAACACGTAGGGCAGTCTTCTAGTCTGCTCTTTAGTTTACCAAAGAGCAGGAGCAGAATGATTACAAGCAATATGCCGCGAAACTTTCGTATCATAAATATAATATCCCTTGGCGTCCCAGGAGGGATTCGAANNCCGTTGCTCTATCCTGCTGAGCTACTGGGACATATTGGAACAAAGTTATTTTTACCGGCTATCCTATTGCCTAACATAGTATAATATAAAAAAACCGGCAAAACAAGATATATTTTTTGAATTAGTGGTGCAAGCATAATATTATGCCTAAAATACTTTTGGTTCGCCTCTTTATAATTTTAATGATTTTATTGATTTTTCCTGCGGGTTGCAGGAAAGGAGTTGTTACTCCGGAAGCACCGGGGGAAATGAATGAACAGATTGAAAATAAGCCTGGGGCAGTGGAAAAACCTCCTGCAACTGCCTTGCCTGAAGGAAAAGGCTTACCTGTTCTTAAGGCCACCGTCATTTACGTAGTGGATGGGGATACGATCCATGTGCGTCTAGAAAACGGCCGTAAGGAAAAAGTACGCCTCATTGGTATAGATACCCCGGAGAGCACTCGCCCAATAGAGCTGTACGGAAAAGTAGCGGCAACATACACCAGGAAAAAGTTGGCTGATAAAACCATTTACCTAGAACTTGACGTAGCCCAGTGGGACAAATACGGTCGTCTCTTAGCTTACGTGTGGCTTGTGCCGCCTCGTGATAACTCAAAGACCGAGGTGCGGAAGGCAATGTTTAACGCCACGTTACTCCTGGTTGGCATGGCTCGGATAATGACTGTTCCGCCAAATGTAAAGTATGCGGATATGTTTGTAGAATTCCAAAAGGAGGCAAGGGAAGCGGAAAAAGGACTGTGGGGAACTATAAAGGCGCCAGCGCCAGCTTTCAGTTCCAACAAGGCAAATACTGAAACGGGTTAGGATAAAAGTTTAATTGGAATGCAGGGATATTGTTTGGTATAATAAATTTTAAAAAAAATCATTACCGACTAATAATAACAAATTAGCCTGTTAAAATGGAGGGTTGAAAAATTGTACGGTTGTTGTAACCTGGACCTTTGGACGGCGGAAAAAGTAAAAGAAATATGTAAGGTTATTGGTATGAGTTATGGAGAAAGTTTAACGCAAAAAGTAAGCGCTAAGGCAGTAACTGCTCTAGCCGTCGAATCATTAAATATTTTACAGGAAGATGATGTTTATGTGCTGTTTAATTTTCTTTTAGCTCAAATTCAAGACCGAAAAGAATATGCAAAGGCTGAAGAATTAACCGAAAAAGAAATAATTGCTAGCTGGTTAGTAACTGGTTTAATTAATATCTTAACAGATACCGGCCTGATTGATCAAAAAGAGCTCTCGTTTTTATTTAACGGAGGGGAGAAAAAAACATATGCGGCCTGGCAAAAAATTGGTTCTTTTAAAAAAGAACTTTTAGCTTATTTTAAGTCAGAAACTCCTTCAGCCCAGGATAAATTTATGCTTGTAAAGCCTTTTTTCGAACAAGCTCTACGTTTTATTAGTTTTGAAGCCCAGGACTCCCGGTCTTGACTTTTAAGGAAGAATTGTAGCATAATAAACTTGTTAGGCGGGGCGTAGCTCAGTTTGGTAGAGCGCACGGTTCGGGACCGTGAGGTCGCACGTTCAAATCGTGTCGCCCCGACCATTATTTTTAGGGAGGGGTTTATTTGAAGCTTTTAATCATGGGCCCACCGGGCGCCGGTAAAGGAACACAAGCCGAAGAACTGGTAAAAGAATTTAACCTTGTCCATGTATCTACCGGAGATATGTTTCGGGAAGCAATTAAAGCAGGTACCGAAATGGGTAAAAAGGCCAAAGAGTACATGGATAAAGGAGAACTGGTGCCTGACGAAGTTGTGGTGGGAATGGTAAAAGAACGTCTATCCCAAAGCGATTGTCAGGAAAAAGGTTTTTTACTTGACGGTTTTCCCCGGACTTTACCGCAAGCTATTGCCTTGGACGAAGTGATTGAGGCCCTAAAGATTAAGTTAGACGGCGTAATTAACATTGACGTTCCTCGGGAAAGACTTATGGCCCGGCTAACGGGGCGACGGATTTGCCGCAATTGTGGATCAAGCTATCATATTTTATTTAATCCTCCCCAACAAGAAGGAAAATGCGATAATTGTGGTGGGGAATTATACCAGCGTAGTGACGATAATGAAGAAGCTGTTTCTAACCGTTTGGATGTTTACGAGAAACAAACCCAGCCTTTGATTGAATATTACGTTCAAAAAGAATTGCTTAAAAATATCAATGGAGACCAGGAAATTAATAAAGTATTAGCCGAGGTTATTAACAGTATAGAGGCCACTTCAGATATTCCAGATTATGATGATTCTCTCCCCTCGTGTTGCTAAAAGGGCAGGCTAGAAGCCTGCCTTACTTAAACAGGCTAGAAGCCTGCTCTGCTTATTTATTTTTGATTAATTAATAATAACGTACTAAAAGGTACTAATAAGGTGATTGTTTATGTACCAGGAAATTCCTCAGGTAGATTTTGCTATAATTGGCGGTTCAGGGACGTACGGAAGTAACTTTCCCGAAGACCTGAATTTTCCTGGCTTAAAGATACTAAAAAATAATTTGGTTTTCGATACTCCATACGGAGAAAGTCCGCGGTTTAAATTGTTTATTTTTGAAGACAAAAAAGTACTTCACGCTAAAATACACGGGTGGCGAAAAGGAATTAAGCGGGGACATGCTTCACTACAGTTATTCTGGGTGCTAAAAGAAGCCGGGGTGAAAAAGATTATTGCCGAAGGTGGCGTGGGCTCTATAAACCACCTTTTAAACCCATATGACCTGGTTATATCTTCTGATTACCTGGATTTTTCCTTGCGCAAAGATATAGAGTTAAGCTCTGATTATCTTTTGGCTATGCGCCAGTCTGTTTGTCCGCAAATCAGAAGTAACTTGATAGAAGCTGCCCGGTTGTGTAATGCAGATGGAACAGGACGTGTTTTTGACCGCGGCATATACGCCGTCACCGACGGCCGCCACTTTGAGAGCCCGGCGGAAATTGCCATGTTGGGACATTTAGGGGCCGATATAGTAGGGCAAAGCATGTGTCCGGAAGTATATCTGGCTAGAGAAATAGCTGCCTGTTACGCTAGAATAGATATAGTCGCCAATTATGCCGAAGGGGTTGTTGAAGATTGGCAGCATAATACGCTAAGTAAAATCTTTTATCAGGAAGCCCCGCGGATAGGAAAAATTTTGCTTTACGCCTTACGCAATATAAAGCTTGATCCGGAATGTAACTGTCCTCAACTGCGCTACCCTACTTTACTTGGTGAATAAATCAAAAATTACCAGGCAAGATGAGTTCTAGTTAGTCATATAATATAACAATATTAGACGTAAGGAGGTGAGAAATGGGTTAGGTTTTTAACGTATAGCTGTAAAGTTGACGTAAATGAATTTGGTTTTTAAAGTAAGCGTTAAAGGTAAATGAATGTACTAAAGGGATAAATAAGCATAAAAATAAGGATAAGGTAAGCAAAAGAGGTAAATTTTAAGGCGTCTATTATAAGACGCCTTAAATTATCTGGAAAAGATAAGATATTATGATAATAGGTAACTACTTAGGTAGGCACATAGGTTCAAAAGCACAAAGGTCTAAAGTGAAATGAAAACGTATAGAGATCTGCAAGTCTGGCAAAAAAACTTTGTGCCTCTGTGCCTTTGCCCCTATGAACCTGAGTAGTTACGATAAAAGTTACTTATAAAGTACCCTTCTTGCTCCCCGGTAATTATTTTGATAATAAGCGTCTCGTAATGAGGAATAAATTACCCCTCTGGAAGAAGAGGATGCATGAATGAACTTGTTATTGCCGCTGTAAATTCCTACGTGGTTGATGCCTCTATTACCGTAATAACTAAAGAAAACCAAATCTCCGGGTAAAAGCTCTGCCTTGCTTACTGGTTTACCAAAGGCAGCTTGGGCAGCAGCATTATGAGGCAGGTTAAAACCAAGACTTTTAAAAACATAAGAAGTAAAACCAGAACAATCAAATGCCCTAGGTCCGCTAGCGCCATACGCATACCTGCTTCCCAACAAAGATAAAGCTTTTTCTAAAATCGTACGTACACCCGAAAAACTTATCCCACGTGATACGCTGTCTGTTGTTAAGGATGAATGGTAAGCGGTAGATACAACAGATATATTTAATTTTTGTCCTGTAAAAATAGATGTGTCTTTTAAATTATTTTTATCTTGTAAAGCGCTTACGGTAGTATTATTCTTAAGGGCTATGGAATATAAAGTATCTCCCTTTTTAACAACGTAAACATCAGCCATAGCGCTTAGGGGAAATAAAGCCGCACTCAACAATACTACCAACAGGGCCCTTAGTAAATGCGCCTTGAATCACCTCACTTTCTCTGCCAACTTCTTTATTATAATAAATTGTTCGACAATCTTTGCTAATCTCCTTCTTTTAAAAAAAATTAAAAATAAAGATCCAGTTTATTTTGGTCAAAGTTATATTCTGTTGCCAGGCTCATATATATATTATTGTTAATGTATGCCAGTGAAAATTTCATTTTTTAGAAAGGAGTATTAGGCATGGAAAAGTCGGATCTTTTTCGGGACATTGCTGAACGTACTGGTGGCGATATTTATTTGGGCGTAAGTGGTGGAGTACGTACAGGTAAATCAACCTTTATTAAACGTTTTATGGAACTACTGGTTATTCCCAACATTAAAAATCCTTACGATCAGGAAAGGGCTAAAGATGAATTGCCGCAAAGCGGTGCGGGAAGAACCATCATGACCACAGAACCAAAATTTGTACCAAATGAGGCCGTAGAAATAAGCATTGCACCTGGTCTTCAAGTAAAAATACGGTTAATTGATTGTGTGGGCTACCGGGTGGAGGGAGCGCTTGGTTACGAAGAGGAAGAAAACGGGCCGCGGATGGTCACCACCCCGTGGTTTGAAGAACCCATTCCTTTTCAGGAAGCAGCCGAGGTGGGAACGCGTAAAGTTATTTCTGAACATTCCACCATGGGCATTGTGGTAACCACTGATGGCAGCATAACTGATATACCACGGGAGAATTACGTTGAGGCAGAAGAAAGGGTTATTGCGGAATTTAAAGATATCAACCGCCCCTTTTTAGTGCTGCTAAACAGCACGAGCCCGGATTATTTTGAAACTATTCAATTAGCGGAAGATTTATCCCAAAAATATGACGTTCCTGTTTTGCCTGTGGATTGTTTGCACTTAACCCAACAAGACATCTTATTTATTTTAGAAAATGTCTTGTTTGAATTCCCTGTAAATGAAGTAAAAATTAACTTACCTTCTTGGATAGAGGAATTATACTCTCAGCATTGGTTACGGGAAAAATTTGATCAGGTTGTTCAGGAAACAGTCCAAAACATCCGGCGCTTACGGGACGTTAATAGTGCCGTAGAAAATTTGGCGCAGTACGATTTTATTTCCGGAACAAAACTAAACGAAATGAATATGGGTACCGGTGTAGCCGTTATTGATGCATCCTCACCACCTGAAATGTATTTTAAAGCGTTAAGCGAGGAAACAGGCTTTCGGGTGGATGATGAACGTTCGCTATACCGTTTATTTAAGGAATTGACCGGGGCTAAAAGAGCGTACGATAAAGTGGCCGGCGCCTTGGAGGAGGTGAAAGAATCCGGCTACGGAGTGGTTATTCCTGGTATAGACGAATTGATTTTAGAAGAACCCCAATTAATGAGACAGGGTAGTCGTTTTGGAGTAAAACTTAAAGCCAGTGCCCCATCAATTCACTTGATTAAGGCCAATATTGATACTGAAATTACTCCTATTTTTGGAACGGAAAAACAATGTGAAGAATTGGTGCGCTACATGATGACTGAATTTGAAGAAAACCCCCAAAAAATCTGGCAGTCAGAAATATTCGGTAAATCCTTGCATGATCTAGTGCGGGAGGGTATTCAAAATAAACTATACCGGATACCGGAAAATACCCAATATAAACTGCAAGAAACTATGCAGCGTATTGTTAACGAGGGTGGTGGTATAATTTGTATTATTATATAATTATTGAGCTTTATAAATTAATTGAATTTTTGATTAGCTAACATTGCCTCTAAAATTCTTTAATGTTATAATAATAAGCACATTAAGTTTTTTTTGGTAAAAGGAGTAATGTGCTTGTTTCCAATAATAAAATTAGGCTTATTGGGCTTAGGAACTGTAGGACAAGGAACTTACCGTATTCTGACGGGTAATAAAGACAATCTTACGCAAAAAGTAGGGGCGGAAATTAAAGTAACCCGTATTTTAGTGCGTGATTTAGCGAAAAACAGGGGTCTGGAGCTTGAACCGGCCCTTTTAACCAAAGATTATCGTGATATTTTAGAAGATCCTGAAATAGAAATTGTGGTGGAGTTAATAGGCGGTCTAGACCCGGCCTTAAATTACGTGCTTTCAGCTTTAGAACGTGGTAAAAGTGTAGTTACCGCTAATAAAGATTTGCTTGCTTTACACGGAAAAGAACTTTTTGAAGCTGCCGCCGCAGGGAAGGCAGATTTGTTTTTTGAAGGCAGTGTAGCTGGCGGTATTCCGATTATTCGTCCCTTAAAGCAATGTCTGGCGGCAAACCAGATTAAAGAGGTTATTGGGATTATTAACGGTACGACCAATTACATTTTAACTAAAATGAGCTATCAGGGGGTTAATTTTACCAACGCTTTATCCGAGGCACAAGAGTTAGGTTACGCAGAAAGAGATCCGACAGCTGATATTGAAGGGTTGGATGCAGCACGTAAAATTGCTATTTTAGCTTCTATTGCTTTTAATACCCGCGTGTCAATTAACGATGTATATGTTGAGGGGATCACCCGTATAACCGCCAGGGACATTAATTACGCCCGGGAACTGAACTATGTCATTAAGTTGTTGGGGATGGCCAAAGAAACTCCGGAAGGGGTGGAAGTACGGGTACATCCGGCTCTTATACCCCAAAGTCATCCTTTAGCGGCGGTTAATGAAGTGTTTAACGCTATTTTCATCAGGGGTGATGCGGCGGGGGATACAATGTTTTACGGGCAGGGAGCCGGAGCGTTACCAACAGGCAGTGCAGTGGTTGCGGATATTATGGACGCTGCTCGCCACCGTTTGTATAAAGTACCGGGAATTATTAAGTGTACCTGTTACGCTCAAAAACAAATCAAACCAATAGAAGAAGTTGAATGTAAGTATTATTTACGCTTAATAGTGGATGACCGTCCTGGAGTATTGGCTTCCATAGCTTATGCTTTTGGGGATAAAAGGGTTAGTCTGGCTTCCGTAATTCAAAAGCTTAACCTTGACCAGCAGGCTGAAATTGTTTTGGTTACCCACCGGGTTAAGGAACAAAATTTCCGCGCAGCCCTAAATCTGATAAACCAGTTGTCAGCAGTTAAAGAAGTATGTAATTTTATTAGGGTAGAAGGGGAAGAAGTTTAAAATGGGGGATTTTTATGGTCCGCGTCCAGGTTCCTGCTACCACAGCTAACCTTGGACCCGGTTTAGATTGCCTGGGAATGGCGCTTAAGCTTTATAATATTATTGAACTAGAACAACAAGCCGCGGGCATTTCCATAGAAGTGATTGGTGAAGGAGCAAAAGAAATAGCCCGTGATGAAAGAAACATTGTCTACCAGGCAGTATGGCGCTTGTTTAAGCAAATAAACTATCCCCTTAACGGTCTTAAAATAAAGTTAATTAATCATATTCCGGTGACCAGGGGATTGGGAAGCAGCGCGGCCGCTATTGTAGGTGGTTTAATTGGCGCCAATACGTTATCTGGCGGCAAGCTATCTTTAAAAGATATTCTTACCCTGGCGGCAAACATGGAAGGGCACCCAGATAACGTGGCGCCGGCTATTTACGGAGGAATTTTAGTTTCTGTTCCGGTAGATAGTGAAATAAAATGCCTGAAGATTTCACCTCCTCCCGGGTTAAGAGTGATCATTGGCATTCCTGGTTATCCCTTAGCAACGAAAAAATCACGTGAAGCGTTACCCCAACAGGTAAGTTTACAGGATGCGGTTTTTAATTTGGGCCGGTTAGCCTTGTTAGTAGCTGCCTTGCACCAGGGAGATTTAAGTTTTTTGGCTACAGCTATGGAAGACCGCCTTCACCAGCCTTACCGGGCCCAACTTATTCCGGGAATGAAAAAAATTTTTGCTGCGGCTCGCCTGGCCGGAGCGCGAGGGGTAACCTTAAGTGGAGCAGGCCCAGCTATAGCTGCTTTTGTTGATAGTAATCCAGAACATATTGCCCAGGTGATGAAAGAAACCTTTAAAGAAAATGGGGTGCCAGCTAAGACCATGGTTTTGGAACCTAGCCTGACAGGAGCAAGGGCTTTAGAAGTTAAACAATAAAAACAAAATATGCGGAGGTAAAAACAAGATGGAAAAAAGAGAACTCATCATTATTGGCGGCGGACCCGCAGGTTTGGCCGCAGGAATTTACGCCGCCCGGGCTAATCTAGACGTCGTTATAATTGAAAGAGGAGTCCCTGGCGGAACAGCGGCAACCGCATACCTGGTTGAAAATTACCCTGGCTTTGCAGATGGGATTAGCGGTCCTGAGCTGATGGCGCAAATGGAAAAGCAGGCCCATCACTTTGGGGTAAAATTTATTATTGACCAAGTACAATCCCTAACTTGGGCTAACGGTATCTTTATGGTTAATACAAGCAGCGAGGAAATAAAGGGGCAGACCGTCATCCTGGCTACCGGCACACAACCAAAGCTGCTAAAAGTAAAAGGAGAACATGATTTTCGTGGCCGGGGGGTTTCTTATTGTGCTACTTGTGACGGCGCCTTTTTTCGGGATAAGCATATTGCGGTGGTTGGCGGTAGCGACGCCGCGGTTGAAGAAGCTTTGTTTTTGACTAACTTTGCAGCTAAGGTGTATCTTATCCATAAAAGAGAAGAACTACAAGCAGCAATAATCAACTTGCTCCGGGCCAAGGAAAATCCTAAGATAGAATTTATTTTAAATCATACCGTTAAGGAAATACACGGAGATGAAGTGGTAACAGGAATTAAGGTTAAAGATGTGCGTACCGGTGAAAGCCGGCATCTTGAGGTGGCAGGAGTTTTTGTTTATGGTGGGACACAGCCCAATTCTGAACTGGTAAAAGACCTGGCAACATTAGACGAGCAAGGGTATGTTGTTACTGACGAGGAAATGAGGACCAAATGTCCAGGGTTATTTGCGGCTGGTGATGTGCGAAAAAAGAACTTACGTCAAATTGTAACGGCAGTTGCTGATGGTGCTATAGCAGCCACCGCGGCTAAAAAGTACCATCAGGAAATAGAACGAAAAAATAAAACAAAAAAATAAATTTTTAAGGGAAGCAGTATTTTTTAGGAAGGAGATAATAATGCTAAATATTGGCTACCTTGGCCCGGCGGGTACCTTTTCTGAATTGGCAGCCCGTTATTATATTGAAGAAAAGATAAAAAAAGAAATGTCTGAAAATAAGCACCATGAAGAAGCTGTGCTCACTCCCTTTTCGTCTCTGCAAAAAGTGCTGTTAGCCGTGGAGAAAGGGATCGTGACGGCAGGAATAGTGCCCTTAGAAAATTCGGTAGAAGGAGCAGTTAACCAAACCCTGGACTTACTGGCCCATAACTTTTTTAAAATATATTTCCAAAAAGAAATAATTCTAGCGGTAATACATCACTTATTAGTCCGTCCTGGTACTAAGCCGTCCAGCCTAAAGCAAATTATCTCTCATCCCCAGGCATTAGCTCAGTGCAGGAACTATATTGAACAAAATTTTCCTGACGTAGAGACCATAGAAACAAGCAGTACTACTAGTGCTGCCGCTTTAGTGGCCGGCAGCCATGAGCCTTGGGCAGCTATTGGAACAACTTTGGCAGCTGAAAATAATGGCTTACAGATATTGGCTAGTAATATAAATGATTATCCCGATAATGCTACCCGCTTTATCGTTGTTGGATTGGAAGATAATGAACAAGTCCCTGGTTGCAAGACGTCCGTTATAGTTACAATTAAGGATCGTCCCGGAGCGCTTTACAGTATTTTAGCCGAGTTTGCCCGGCGCAACATTAACTTAACCCGTATCGAATCCCGTCCTGCCAAACGTAAATTGGGAGATTATTTGTTTTTTATTGATTTTTTAGGCCATCGTTTAGATAAAAACGTGCATGAAGCACTGGACGAAATAATAAAACATACTCTTTCGTTACGAATATTAGGTTCTTATCCTGAGCACCAATGTTAGTGCAGCAACTTTTTTTCCTCTTCTTCGCTGGTGTTTAGTATTTTTTGCAATTCAGCCTGGGCTTCTTCGTCAAATAAATCTTTAATGTTTAACATATGACTGGTAAGTTTATCGCTTAAAAAAACAGGTGAAGTGGCACGCAGGGCTAAAGCTATAGCATCACTTGGCCGGGCGTCTAAAATCATTTCTTCTTTTGGTAACACCAGGTGAACTTCAGCGTAAAAAGTATTATCCAGTAAGTCACTAATTATTACTTGGGATACCTGAGCACTTAAACGATCACAAACGTTTTTCAATAAATCATGGGTTAAAGGGCGGGGTAAGTTTACCTTCTCCAAAGCTACGGCAATGGCGTGGGCCTCTAGCGGACCTATCCAAATAGGTAAAACCCGCTCTTCTTTTTGGTCAATTAAAAGAACCACCGGATTGCCGGAAGCATCGTAAGCAATTCCTTTTACACTAACGGGAATCATATTTTTATCCCCTCTTTTACTTAAGACTTTCAAAAATTCGGTAAGATGATATTACAAGTATTTTACCATTAAGTTTTTTGTTGTCAATTAAATATTATTCTGGTTCTGAATATTTATTTTTTAAATTATTTTTTACTGGCCGTAAGAGTGCGGCCAACCACCATCCGTTGAATATCATTAGTTCCGTCAGCAGGAATTAAAAGCTGAGCATCACGGCAGTACCTTTCTACTGCGTATTCTTTAACGCAACCATAACCACCGTGGATGTCCATTGCTTTACGTGTGCAGCGTAGTGCAGCTTCCGTAACAAAAAATTTTGCTGCAGCTATTTCAACATCGGCATTTTTTTCCTGGTCAAGCAGCCAAACGGCCCGGTAAGCCAATAGCCTGCTGGCTTCAAGGTCAGCGTACATTTCCGCAATGCGGTAATAAACGGCAGGAAGGTTGCTGATTGGTTTTCCATACATCACCCGTTCGCGAGAAAATTTTAAGGCCGCATCATAAGAAGCCCGCATTATTCCTAATGCCACTCCAATAATACCAACCCGGCCGTATTCGCTAATTCCTTTTAAGGCAATAGCTAACCCTTGACCGGGTTTGCCTAAAAGATTTTCTTTGGGCACTTTACAGTTTTCAAAAATTAGCTCACCAGTTCCACAACCTTTAAAACCAATTTTGTTTTCAACTCGCCCGGCCCGAAAACCAGCCATGCTTTTATCTACAATAAAAGCACTAAATTCTTTTTTGGGTTCGTCTTTTGTTTTGGCCAAGACAACGGCCATGTTGGCAATATTAGAATTAGTAATAAAGACCTTGCGTCCGTTAAGAAGATAATAATCCTTATGCTCAATTGCTTCTGTGGCAGTGGCTGAAGGGTCAGATCCTCCCGTAGCTTCAGTAATAGCAGCAGCAGCAATATTTTTCCCTTGGACAAAATCAAGAATATATTTTTGTTTTTGCGCCTCATTTCCTGAACTATTAAGGCAACCCCCGCCAAATTGAAGGCACTGCAAGGACATACTTACGGCGGCGGAAATTCGGCCAATTTCCTCCAGGATAATAAGCCGGGCCACATGACCCAGATTCGATCCTCCATAAGCTTGGGGAATCGTGACGCCATAATAGCCCTGGTTGGCCATTTTTTTAATCAACTCCATGGGCATTTCGTCTGTTCGTTCCATTTCATCTACTAAAGGAGCAATTTGGGTTTCCGCAAATTCTCTTACTGCTTTACGTAATAGTTCTTGTTCGGCGGTAAATTGAAAATTCACCTTAAAAAACCTCCTCTTTATTTTTAAGAAAATTAAGCATAAGAGGTATAATTACTTTATAATCACCTACTATACCATAATCTGCTTGTTGAAAAATAGGGGCCCGCTTATCTTTATTAATAGCCACAATCACCTTTGCATCTTGGGCCCCGACCATATGCTGCATATCTCCAGAAATACCTACCGCAATATATAAATCCGGACGAATAATTTGCCCACTTTGCCCAATCATTTGACTTTCCGGAATCCAGCCATCATCAACGGCAGGACGGGTGCCTCCTAAAGCGCCATGCAGGAGCATGGCTAATTCTTGCAGCATGTCCCACCCTTCTTGACTGCCTATACCACTGCCTCCAGCAACAACAACGCTTGCCTCAACTAAGGAGGAATGATAAATTGTCTCGCGTGTAGCTTCATGAAAAATTAATCTTTCAGGAGGTAAGCTAAGGGACAAATATTCTATTTTACCGGTACGTGAAACATCCTTTAGTTTAGGAAAAACACCAGGGCGTACGGTAGCTATCTTAGGCCAGTGATTGGGAGTGACAATGGTAGCCATGGCATGGATACCAAAAGCAGGTACAATTTGAAGCAATTCCCCCTTGGCGTCAAAGTATACTTGGCAACAATCAGCTACACAACCCGTGTTTAATAGTGCCGCAACTGCTGGGGCCAAGTCCCGGCCTACAGTAGTAGCACCCACAAAAATTACGGCTGGCTTGTATTTATTGGCTAACTGTACGATAAGGTTAGGATATAAGTCGTTGCGGTAACTGGCTAAAGCGGGATGGGCAAAGGCATAGATTTTATCAGCCCCGGCCTCAAAAAGCGGACTAAAAAAGGGATTTAGGTTATCTCCCGTTAAAATAGCTGCGACCTCGTAGTTTTGTAAGGCCAACTTACGCGCCTGGCCGATTAACTCTATACTTACCGCCATTATTTCTCCCCAACGTGTTTCTATAAATACCCAGATTTCAGGTTTCATTGGCCGAAAATGCCTTTCGTTCTTAATTCTTGAAATAATGTATTTACCATTTCTTCCGGTAAACCTGAAAGTAGCTCTCTTTTTCGCTTTGACGGGGGGTAAAACATATCTTTAAACCGGGTAGGGGAACCAGCTAGTCCTACATGATTTAAATCTAGGCCTAAATCCTGGTTAGAAATAACAGTAACTTTTTTACTTCGGGCCATAACAATATCCATTAACGTTGGTGGTTGAGGCGTGTTAAGATTCCGGTTTACCGTAAATAACACCGGAGGCTTGACAGTAAAAGATAAATAACCGTCTTCCAACTTCATCCTGAGGTTAAAAAATCCATTCTGTTGCCAACTTAAGGCGGACACGTTGGTTACGCAAGGCACCCCTAAATGAATTGCCAATTGAGGGCCTACCTGAGCGGTGCTTCCGTCCAAGCTTTTGGCCCCGCATAAAATTAAATCAAAATTGCTGATGAACTTTTTAATGCCGCAGGCCAGGGTGTAAGAAGTGGCTAATGTATCTGCCCCGGCAAATAGCGAGTCGCTAAGTAAAAAAGCATGATCTGCACCCAGGGATAAAATTTCGGTTAAATCTTCAGCAATGGAAGGCGGTCCCATGCTAACTGCGGTAACTACCCCTCCGGCTACCTTTTGCAGTTGACGGGCGGCAAAAAGCGCATGTTTGTCTAAAGGATTAATGACTAGTTTGTATTTAGCACGATTTATTATGCCTGTTGCAGAATCTATACTTTCTTCAGATACATCTTTTGGGTCGAGAACAAATTTAACACATACCGCTATTTGTAACCCGGGCATTAATATTCACCGCCTCTAGCTATTATATACCATATTCAAAAAAGCATTTAGGTAGCTAGCCTGGAGAAGTTTGCCATACTTTTTATGGCTACTTTGCATGGATTAACTTACGTCTTTAAAATTAATTATTTCTAAAATGTCTCCTCTTAAAATCATGGCGTAAATATTGTTTTTGGTAAGGAGACTTATGGTTCTTTCTTCCATATCCAGGGCGGCATAGATGGGTATTACTTTGTAGTTTTTAATTTCCGGAATAAAATCAGGTATGGTTTTTATTTTTTCGATAAAATCATAAACATACTCTAACCTGTTTGGTGAAGCCTTTACTTCCACCACAAAGGCCTGGTTATCGGCTAAGGCAAGGATATCTATTTCCATGGTTTTGCTTTTACCATTTTTTCTCACTTTACGGCGCGGCATTACGTCATGTGGAGTAACGTTAAAGTATTTTTCTATGGTTAGGTCTAAGGAAGGGATAAAAATATCCTCAATCAGGGTGCCCATCTTTTTAGCCAATTCACCCCATTTTTTATCCATTTCTTTCTTGGAGGCCCTCATTTCATCCTTAAACTCTTTCATTTCATCCTTAAACTCTTTCATTTCATCCTTAAACTCTTTCATTTCATCCTTAAACTCTTTCATTTCATCCTTAAACTCTTTCATTTCATCCTTGAAATCTATCATTTCCTCCGCTAATTGTTTTAGTCTCATTTCCGTAAGCCTGGATTGGTAAACAAGCTCCATCATTGCCTTTTCCAGTTCACTTACTTTTTCGGCCGTAGACTTCAATATAGACCACTTCCTTCTTTCGATTATACGATATAGCGTCTATGTACATTAAAATCTTATCACAGAAAAAAGCAGCTGTCTAGAATTAAAGATTGCGTTTTAAAGCTATAAGCTCAGATTAATGTTCCACCTTCCCTTTTTGTCTTAAAAGGGCTTGGACTTTTAAAGGCAATCCAAATAAATTAATAAAGCCTGTGGCGTCAGCCTGGCTGTATATTTCATCCTGGCCAAAGGTAGCTAGTTCCTGATGGTATAAGGAGTAAGGTGAGCTGGCGCCGGCCGGGATGCAGTTTCCTTTGTAAAGCTTCAGACGCACTTTTCCCGTAACTGTCTGCTGGGTGGCCTTTACAAAAGCATCCAGAGCCGTTTTAAGCGGGGAAAACCATAGGCCGTCGTAAACCAGTTCGGCGTACCGCTGGGCCACTATATTTTTAAAGTGCATGGTTTGGCGGTCTAAAGTTAAATATTCTAATTCTTGGTGCGCCAGGTAAAGTATGGTTCCCCCTGGTGTTTCGTACACCCCGCGTGATTTCATTCCTACCAGGCGGTTTTCCAACAAATCAACCACTCCAATACCGTTTGCCTGACCCAACCGGTTTAACTCTTCCACCAGGGTCACGGCCGGCATTTGTTTACCGTTAACTTCCCTAGGGAGGCCTTCAACAAAGGAAATTTCCACGTAGACAGGTGAATCAGGGGCTTTTTCCGGGGGAACGGTAAGCTGCAATAAATCCGGGGGTGGTTCTTTAGTCACGTCTTCCAGGTTTCCGCCCTCATGGCTTAAGTGCCAAAGATTGCGGTCCCGGCTGTAAGGGTCTTTTTTAGTTACCGGGATAGGAATGTTTCTGACAGCCGCATAATCAATAGCTTCTTCCCGGGAGCGGATACGCCACTCACGCCATGGGGCAATAATTTTTAAATTCGGGTTTAGCGCTTTAACGCTTAATTCAAAACGGACCTGGTCGTTACCCTTGCCGGTGGCGCCATGGGCAACTGCCTCAGCCCCTTCTTTTTGGGCGGTTAAGACCAGGTATTTAGCAATCAAGGGGCGGGCTATGGATGTGCCTAAAAGGTATTTACCTTCGTAAACTGCCCCGGCCTGTAAGGTAGGAAAAATGTACTCCTCAATAAATTCTTGTTTTAAATCTTCTAGGTAAATTTTACTGGCCCCACTTTTTAAGGCTTTTTCTTTTAAAGGGGCCAGTTCCTCCCCTTGGCCCAAATCTGCCACCATGGCAATAACCTCACAGTGGTAATTTTCTTTGAGCCAGGGAATAATAATGGAGGTATCCAGACCGCCTGAATAAGCTAGAACTACTTTTTTAACCATTTTTTTAAACCCCTTTCAATGTAGGGGCGTATAGCAATACGCCCCTACTACAATTTTGAAACGTTTATTTTTACAAAACAAGACTTAAAATAGCTTTTTGGACGTGCAGTCTATTTTCCGCCTCATCCCACACTACCGCGTGGGGTCCGTCAATAATGTCGGCTGTTACCTCTTCGCCCCGGTGGGCCGGTAAACAATGCAAAAAGATAAAATCCGGCCTGGCGTGTTTTACTAATTCAGTATTTACCTGGTAAGGAGCAAAAGCTTTTCTTCGTTGTTTTGAGCTTGCCTCCTGACCCATACTGGTCCAGACGTCCGTAATTACAACGTCCGCGTCCGCTACTGCTGCCACTGGAGAGTTTAAAATTTTAATTTGGCTTCCGGTTTGCCAAGCAATTTGCCTGGCCAAGGAAATTACCTTTTCCGCGGGAGGATATTCTTCAGGAGTTGCAACAAAGAAGGGCAGACCTAGTTTAGCGGCCGCAATAAGTAAAGAATGACAAACATTATTACCGTCCCCCACGTAAGCTAATTTTAAATCATCTAAATTCCCTTTATGCTCCCGGATTGTTTGCAAGTCGGCCAATACCTGGCAGGGATGGTACAGGTCAGAAAGTCCGTTGATTACAGGAATATTAGCGTAAAGCGCTAGCTCTTCCACATCTTGATGGGCGTAAGTGCGAATAACCAGGCCGTCTAAATAACGGGACAAAACGCGGGCTGTATCTGCGATGGTCTCGCCTCGTCCTAACTGTAAATCGTTAGCGTTAAGGAAAAGCGCGTATCCTCCTAACTGGTACGTAGCTACTTCAAAGGATACCCGGGTGCGTGTGGAAGCCTTTTGAAAAATCATCCCTAAAGTTTTTCCAGCCAAAATAGAGGTTTGCGGCTCTCCTCTTTTTTGTTTTTGCTTTAATTCAGCAGCTAAATCCAAAATACATTTTATTTCGGCGGGGGTAAATTCCGCTAAAGAAAGCAAATCTCTTCCTTTTAAACTTTCCACCAGCGTTACCGTCAAATTGTCCTTCCTTTCTCTGTAGGGGCGTATAGCTATATGCCCCTACAATTTTAACTTCAGGTTAAATTTGCCTTTTCCAAAAAAACCTGACTTAATATGTTTACAGCCTGGTCTATCTCCGGCCAGGTAACAATAAGCGGGGGCAGGAAACGTAAAATATGCTGCTCAATACCGTTAATTAATAACCCTTTCTCCATGCACCGGCGGACTATTTCAGGGCCGTTTTGGTCTTGGTTTAATTCTAAGGCCAGCATTAAGCCCATCCCCCTCACTTCCCGGATAAAAGGAAAACGTTGCGCCAGGAGGGTCAGTCGCTCCTTAAAATAATACCCAATTGAAGCCACATGTTCAATAAGGCCATGATTTAAAATATATTCAAGCACGGCCAGGCCAACGGCGCAGGCCAGAGGATTACCTCCAAAGGTAGAAGCATGGCTACCGGGCTGAAAAGCCAGGGCAAATTCTTCTTTAGCCACCATAGCCCCAATAGGAAACCCGCTGCCCAGACCTTTAGCCAGGGTAAGAACGTCTGGGGCAATACCGTAGTGTTGAAATGCCAAAAATTTACCCGTGCGGCCTAACCCGCACTGCACTTCATCAAAAATAAGGGTCAGCTTGTGCCGGTGACATAATTCCCGCACACCGACCAAGTAATCCTTGGTGGCCGGGTTAACTCCGCCTTCTCCTTGAACTGGTTCCAGCATTACCGCACCGGTTTTGTCATTAATTGCTTTCTCTAAAGCTTTAAGGTCGTTGAAGGGTACGTGACAAAAGCCGGACGGTAAAGGTTCAAATCCTTGCTGGTGTTTAGATTGGCCGGTAGCGGCTAGAGTAGCCAGGGTTCGACCGTGAAAGGACTGTAAGGCCGTAATAACTTCGTATCTTTCAGGTTGACCGTTAACTTTAGCGTATTTGCGGGCTAGCTTCAAGGCGGCCTCGTTGGCTTCTGCCCCGCTGTTGCAAAAGAAAACCCGGGCTCCTTTAAAATTTTGGGCTATTAACGCGGCCAATTTGGCCTGGGGTTGGATGTAGTATAAATTAGACACGTGAATTAACTCTTTAGCCTGACGGCAAATGGCTTCAACTACCACGGGGTGGCAGTGTCCTAAGGAGCAAACGGCCAGCCCGGCGGTAAAATCCAGGTATTCTTTACCGTTGGCATCCCATACTTTAACCCCCTTGCCCTTTACTAGGGCAATAGGAAAACGATTGTACGTGGGCATAAGGTAGTTATGGCTTAGCTCAATAATTTCCTGACTGGTCAATTTCTTTTCCTCCTAAGGTACTACCATGGTGCCTACACCCTGGTTAGTAAATATTTCAAGTAAAATGGCGTGGGATATTCGTCCGTCCAAAATATGAGCTGTTTGCACACCCCCGCTTAACGCGGCCACGCAGCATTCTATTTTAGGAATCATCCCTTTGGTAATTACTTTTCTTTCTATTAAGGCGGGTATTTCGGAAACTTTAATAGTGGAAATGAGCGTGTCTTCGTCATTTAAATCCGCCAGCACGCCGGCCACGTCCGTAAGAATCACCAATTTTTCGGCTGCCAATACCGCCGCGATTTCCCCAGCCGCGTGGTCGGCGTTAACGTTATAACTTTCCCCCTCACTTCCTACCGCTACAGGGGCAATAACCGGAATGTAGCCCTGGCTGATAAGGTTAAAAATAAGCCCTGACTTTACGTGGCTAATTTCGCCTACGTAACCAAGGTCAATTTCACCGGCCGGAAAACCATTATTAATCATCTTTTTTCTGGCTTGCAAAAAGCAATCGTCTTTACCGGACAAACCTATGGCCCGGCCTCCAATCCTGTTTACAAGCGAAACAATTTCCCGGTTAATTTTGCCTACTAAAACCATCTCTACAATTTCCATGGTTTCTTTATCGGTTACCCGCAGACCCACTCTAAATTGGGAGTTTACGCCTAGCCTGGCTAACATTTCGGTAATTTCTGGTCCTCCGCCGTGCACCACCACCGGGTTCATCCCCACGTATTTCATCAGGACAATGTCGGTAAGGACAGCGTTTTTTAAGTCCTTGTCCACCATGGCGTGGCCTCCGTATTTAATAACCACCGTTTTCCCGTAAAATTTTTTTATATACGGTAAAGCTTCCACTAAAACAGCTGCTTTGGTTAAAGCACCTTTCACTTGATAACCCCTTTTTGAGAATGTCGAAAAACCCTTTTATTGACCTTTCCCCCTAACCCCCTCCTTCAAGGGGAGGGGGTTAGGGGGAAAGGGATTTGAACTTTTTCGATAATCTCTTTTTATTTCTATTTAAAAAAGAATCCTAAATACTTAAGTCCGGTAGCTGGCGTTAATCCGGATATAATCATAGGTTAAATCACATCCCCAGGCCATAGCCTCATAAGTACCTTCATTAAAATCAATTAAAATGGACACTTTACTGCCGGCTAAAGCCTGAACTGCAGCAGCCTCACTAAAAGGAAGCATTGAGCCGTTTTGCGCTACTTGTTCATTGCCTAAAAATATATTTATGCGGTAGGGGTCAAATTTTGCGCCTGAATAACCAACGGCGCAAATTATTCTTCCCCAGTTAGCGTCCTGCCCGAATATGGCTGTTTTGACTAAATTTGAGGCGGCTACTGCCCGGGCCGCCAAACACGCATCTTCCCTTGAGGCCGCGTTAATCACCCGCACCTCAAGCAATTTGGTTGCTCCTTCCCCGTCACGGGCAATAGCTATGGTTAACTCAGTACAAACTTTAAGCACCGCCTCTTGGAACATATTGTAAGCTGCATTCCTTTTGTTTATGGCCGGATTTTCAGCCCGTCCGTTAGCCAAGATGACCAGCATATCATTTGTGCTGGTGTCTCTGTCCACCGTAAGCAAATTAAAACTGGAGGCCGCGGCCATACGAATAACTTCCTGCAGGCAGGGAACGGATATTGCGACGTCAGTAGTTAAAAAGCAAAGCATGGTGGCCAACTGGGGGTGAATCATCCCGGCTCCCTTAGCCATGCCGCCTACCGTGATTACTTTCCCTGCCAGTTCAAATTGCAGGGCTGCTTCTTTGGGCCTGGTATCCGTAGTCATGATTGCTTCAGCGGCTGCTCCTCCCCCTTGCTCACTCAGAGCAACCACCGCCTGGCCAAGGCTTTTTATAATTTTGGCTAAAGGTAACGGTTGGCCAATTACCCCGGTGGAAGCCACCAGAACGTCTTCAGGCAACAAGCGTAAAAGGCGGGCAGCCTCACGAGCCATGGCTTTAGCATCCTCTAGACCCTGGCTTCCGTTGCAGGCGTTGGCGTTGCCACTGTTAATAACCACTGCCTGAGCGCGCCCGTCTCTCAGGTGCTCTTTGGTAACGTAAAGAGGAGCCGCCTTTACCCGGTTGGCCGTAAACAAGCCAGCGGCGCAGGCCGGAACAACCGAGTAAATTAAAGCTAACTCCTTGCGGCTGGGGTCTTTAATTCCAGCAGCTACACCTGCGGCCTTAAATCCTTTAGGGGCGGTAACCCCGCCGGCAATATGCTTATAAGGCAAAAGCTTTTCCTTCCCCTCAATAACTTCCTACGGATAAACGCCAGCTTCTTCTAAAGCCGTAGTTTCTGGAAGGCCAAACATTATATTCATATTTTGCACGGCCTGACCGGAAGCTCCTTTAATTAAATTATCAATGGCGGATAAAATTATAACCTGGTTTGTGCGCTCGTCAACCACTATCCCTAAGGCACAATAATTAGAACCGGCCACCATTTTTGTGCCGGGCAGGATGTGCGACGGCATAATCCGGATAAAATGCTCACCCTGGTAAAAAGTACGGTATAAGTTTAATATTTCCTGCGGCGACGCGTTAACAGTCAGGGGAGCGTATATGGTGCTAAGAATTCCTCTGGTCATAGGCGTCAAGTGCGGGGTAAAAGTTACTTTAATTTCCCCGCCCGCCAGAAGACTTACTTCCTGCTCTATTTCCGGGGTATGGCGGTGATTTGCTACGCAATACGCTTTTATATTTTCATTTACTTCACCGTAATGGGTGTTTAAAGAAAGCCCTCTTCCTGCCCCGGATACCCCCGACTTGGCGTCTATAATAATCCTGTTTTGGCCAATTATTTTATTTTTTAAAAGCGGGGCTAAACCTAAAAGCGCACTGGTTGGGTAACAACCAGGATTAGCCACTACTTTAGCCTGCTTAATTTCCTGGCGGTGTAGTTCAGGCAGGCCGTACACGGCTTGCGCCAATAGTTGCGCCACTATTGTGCGGCCTAAAGACTGGTTTAAATCAACCTGGTACCATTTAGCGTAAGCAGCCGGGTCTTTTAACCGTAAATCCGCCCCTAAGTCAATCATTTTTTTCCCTTGACGGATAACCTCCTGAGCAACAGGAAGCGCGTGGCCATGGGGCAGGGAAACAAAAATTGCCTCGCACTTGGCCACCAAAGCAGGAATATTTAATTCTTCCCCTACCAGGTTTACTTTACCCGATAAGTGGGGATAAACTTCCGTAAAGGGTAGACCTACATACTGCTGGGTGGTTAAAGCTACCAACTCCACTTGTGGGTGTCGACCTAGTAATCGTACCAGTTCTGCTCCCGTGTAACCAGTAGCGCCAATTATACCAACTTTAACCATTTTATTTTATAATCCTTTTTTATTGTAAAATGTAGTTACTGCTGGTTGGTTGTCTCCTTGGCTTTTTTAATTATTTCTTCTGCCAGGCGGGCCGGAACCTCTTCGTAGTTGTTAAATTTCATTTCAAAGGACCCTCTGCCCTGGGTCATTGATTTTAAGTCAATAGCGTAACGTGTTAACTCAGCCAGCGGAGCTATTGCCTTGACCACTGTTTTGTTGCCTGCTGGTTCCATGCCCAGGATGCGGCCGCGCTTGGTGTTTAAATCACTAATTACGTCACCCATAAAGTTCTCCGGTACGGTTACTTCAACGTACATAATTGGTTCTAACAGTACCGGGGCGGCATTTTGCACCCCTTTTTTAAAAGCCATGGCCGCCGCAATTTTAAAGGCCAGTTCGGAAGAGTCTACCGGATGATAGGAACCGTCGTACAAGACTACTTTTACTCCTGTAACCGGGTAACCAGCCAGCACTCCTTCGGTAAGAGATTCCCGGACCCCTTTTTCTACCCCTGGAATATATTGCTTGGGCACCGCCCCCCCAAAAATTTCTTCGGTAAATTCAAATTCGCCTTCTGCCAATGGTTCCAGGCGCAGCCAAACGTGCCCGTACTGACCATGGCCGCCGGTTTGCTTTTTATATTTGCCTTCCATGGTAACGGTCTTACGAATTGTTTCCCGGTAAGGTACTTTAGGTGGTTCCATGGAAACATCGACACCGTATTTTCTTTTCAATCTTTCTAGAATAATTTCCAGGTGTAGCTCACCCATTCCCGTAAGGATGTTTTCTTTGGTTTCCAGGTTTTTTTCAATTTGCACCGTCAAATCTTCTTCTAAAAGCCTGTTTAAGGCATTACCTAATTTATCTTCATCCCCTTTACTTTTGGGGGAAATAGCCACGGAAAGAGCCGGTTTTGGGAAGGTAATCCCTTCCAATATTTCACCCTTATCTTTTTCGCAAAGGGTATCAGCAGTAGCGGTGTGTTGCAGTTTAACCAACACGGCCATATCTCCTGCCGATACCTCTGCCGTGGGGACTGAGTTTTTACCCCGGACATAAAGGATTTGACCTATTTTTTCTGTTTTTTCTTTGGTGCTGTTGTAAACCAGCATATCGTTTTTTAGCGTTCCCGTATAAACCCGGATGAAGTTCATTTTTCCTACGTAAGGGTCAACTAAGGTTTTAAACACCAGGGCCGAAAAAGGAGCATCATTAGCTGGAGCCGGAGCCGGGTAATAATTAGCAATAATATCCATTAAATTTATCACCGCCATATTTTTAGTGGCTGTACCACACAGCACTGGAATCACTTTGGCTTGGGCAATACCGTTTTTTAAGCCCAAAATTATTTCTTCATTACTTAACTCTTCCCCTTCTAAATACTTTAACATTAATTCATCGTTGGTTTCTACTGCTGCTTCAACTAGCTTTTCGTGGTAACTGGCCATTGTTTCTTTTAAATCATCAGGCACCGGGATTTCTTGGTGGCTTTTGCCGTTATCCGGATATGTGTAGACCTTTTGGGTAATCAGATCAACAATACCAGTAAAATCAGTAGGGTGGGCATCCTGACTGCCCAAAGCCTGACTAACCGGAAGCTGAACGGGGACAAAATTAGCCTTTAATTTATCTTTTAATTCGGTTAGGACGTTAAAAAAATTAGCGTTTTCCCGGTCCATTTTGTTTACAAATACCAGGGCCGGTAAACCAGCCCGGGCCGCGTATTCCCATATAACCTCCGTCTGTACTTCTACGCCGTCCACGGCTGAAACCACAAAAAGGGCTGTATCCACTACCCGTAAAGCCGAGTATACTTCACCTATAAAATCAGCGTAGCCGGGGGTGTCTAAAATATTAAGTTTACAGTCCTGCCAATCACAAGGTACCAGGCTGAGGTGAATAGTTACCTTACGGTTGATTTCTTCAGGGTGGTAGTCAGCCGTGGTCGTCCCATCTTCTACCCGGCCTAATCTGGTAATTGCTCCCGTGTTATAAAGCATGGCCTCTACCAGGGAGGTTTTGCCCGCTCCCCCGTGTGCAACCACCCCAATATTACGAATTTTTTCGCGGGGATAATTTTTCAATATTTTTATGCCTCCTTCAGATAATTGGCTATTTATACGCTTATACTTGTCACAACTTTTATACCATAATCATTAAACAAATTCTACATTAAAGTCTAATCTCCTTGTCCTGACGAGAAAACAATTTTAAAGGCTTAAATCACATACAAGCTGGTAAAATATCATAAATATAACAAGAGGTGGCTTAAATATGACCCGGCAATCATTTCTTGGCGGCACCTTAATTCTTCTTTTAGCCAGTTTTTTTAATCATTTTATTGGTTTTGTTTACCAAATTATAATGCTCCGTCTCATTCAACCGGAAGGGGTAGGATTATTTAATATGATTTACCCCATTTATGTCCTTGCTTTAATTCTGGCTACGGCCGGTATCCCCGTAGCTGTAGCTAAACTGGTGGCTGAAAAGACGGCTTGTGGTAATTTGCGGGAAGCTTACCGCGTTTTATATATCTCACTTATTTGTTTAACTTTTAGCAGCTTGTTTTTTAGCGTTTTATTTTTGATCAGCGTACCCTGGTTACAAAAATACTTTTTAGCCCATCCTAAAGTTATCTACAGCTTCTTTTGCTTCACCCCTGCTTTGCTTATCGTTTCCTTGTGCTCCGCTTTCCGGGGATTTTTTCAGGGGTTACAACAAATGACCCCTACGGCGGTTACCCAGGTGGTGGAGCAGTTAGTCAGAGTAACCAGCGGCTTAATTATTGCTTATTTTATGCTACCTTACGGGGTTGAATACACGGTGATGGGACTGGCGATAGGAATTGTTATTGGTGAATTTGTGGGCTTTTTACTGATGCTGTATATCTACGTTCGCCGACGGCCTCGTTTTAAAAAAACAATTCCTTTCTTACCGGAAAAACTTCTTACCGTGCTGACGCAAATTTTTCAACTCGCAATTCCCGTAACCTTTATTCGCTTTATTTCTACTATATCTTCGGCTATAGAAGCTTTGCTTATCCCCGGTAGACTCCAGACGGCGGGCTTAACCTATTCCCAGGCTACCGCTGTTTTTGGACAGCTTACCGGTATTGCGGAGTCCTTGCTTTATATACCCAGCATTGTTACCGCTTCCCTGGCTACTACTTTGATTCCAGCCGTAAGTGAAGCTGCGGCTCAAAATGATCATTATCTTATCCGAACACGTATCGAAGAATCTTTACGGGTAACCATGCTGACGGGTTTGCCCGCCGTAGCTGTATTTTACCAGTTGTCTGATGAATTATGCGCTTTATTTTACGGCTACGAAGCAGCAGGAGCTATTTTAGGTCTTTTAGCTTTAGGAGGCCCCTTTTTATATCTCCAACAGACTTTTACCGGTATTTTACAGGGCTTAGGATATGCCGCCCGCCCCCTTAAAAATCTGGTAATTGCCTCCGCTTTTAAAATTACCGGTATTTATTATCTGACGGCGCTGCCTCAACTAGGGATAAAAGGAACTGTTCTGGCTATGTTAATCAGCTACTTTATTCTGGCCGGTTTAAACTACTACGACTTAAAAACACTAGTCCGTTTACCCCTTGATTTTAATTACTGTGTAGCTAAACCTCTTTTGGCCTCAACCGGTATGGCCCTGGTTATTTGGCAAACGAAACTTTTTCTGCCTGTTTTTTTTGGTTCAGCTAATTTTAAAACCATTAATCTTTTGCTAATTGGGGCCCTATGTTATTCTATCTTTTTATATCTTACCGGCGGTATTTACAGTTACGATTTAAACCGTTTACGTTCTTTTATAAAACTTAAGTTATAAACAAAAGAATCATTTTTAATAGCGCCGGCGTAAAAAGGCCGGAATGTCTAGTTCTTCATGGTCGGTAAAAGGTTTTATTTCTAGCTCTGGCAGGATGCGTTCTCTTTTTACCCTTTTTTGGTCAAAGCCTGTGGAAATAACCGTAACCCGGACTTCTTCTTCCATGTTTTCTTCAATTACTGCTCCAAAAATAATATTAGCTTCCGGGTCTGCCGCCTGGAAGATAATTTCTGCGGCGCCATTAACTTCAAATAAAGTTAGGGAAGTTCCGCCTGTAATATTTAATAAAACCCCTTTGGCTCCTTCTACTGAGGTCTCCAGTAACGGACTGGAGATGGCTATTTTAGCTGCTTCAGTGGCCCTGTTTTCACCCTTGGCCACCCCAATTCCCATTAGTGCTGAACCAGTATCTTTCATGATGGTTTTGACGTCGGCAAAATCTAAATTGATTAACCCTGGTACCGCAATTAAATCAGAAATCCCTTGGACGCCTTGCCGTAAGACATCGTCGGCAATTCGAAAAGCTTCCACGATAGAAGTATGCTTATCAATTACCTGTAATAACCTGTCATTAGGAATAGTGATTAAGGTATCTACTTTTTCTTTAAGATTTTGAATTCCTATCTCCGCCTGATTCATCCGTTTGCGCCCCTCAAAAGTAAAAGGCTTGGTTACCACCCCAACGGTTAATACCCCCAATTCTTTAGCTACCTCCGCAATCACTGGTGCCGCCCCGGTTCCCGTACCTCCACCCATCCCGGCGGTTACAAAGACCATATCAGCCCCTTTTAGAATCTGATTAAGCTCCTCTTTGCTTTCCTCAGCCGCCTTTTGACCAATTTCTGGATTACCGCCGGCCCCCAATCCCTTGGTTAATTTTGCCCCTATTTGAACCTTATTTAACGTTTGGGTTAATTGTAAAGCTTGGGCGTCAGTATTTACCGCGATAAATTCAACTCCCTTTAAACCGCCGATAATCATTCGGTTAACCGCATTATTGCCTCCTCCTCCTACTCCAATAACTTTTATATTGGCAAATTGTTTTGTCTCAAGTTCAAAATCAATCATAGCTTAAGCCTCCTTTTGGTTAAATTAATTTAAGCTTTTTTTGAGTACCCTAATTTAAGTCTTAATTTCAATATTTATATTGTTTCTCCTTTTTTTAAAGAAAAGTTATTTTTTAAGCAAATGACGCCGGATAATGGCCAGGTTTTGAAAAAGACGAACACCAAAAGCAACCACGGCTGCCAGATATAAATCCATGCCTAGTCTTTCCCCGATAAAAGCCAAACCAGCAGCCAACAAGGCATTGCTGAAAAAACCCGTCAGGAAAATGGTGTTGTCGTAGCTGTCTTCCATGGCTGCTCTTATGCCCCCAAAAACCGAATCAAGAGCGGCCAGGATCGCTACCGATAAATATTTAGCGTATAGCTGAGGGATTAAAAAAGGAACGTTTAGACCTACCAATACTCCAATGGCTAATCCTCCTAAAATTATTACCCAGGCTAATATCCCCACTTTACCTACTCTCCTTTTGTTGGTTTGGCGTAGCGAAACTCAATTGGGGCGGTATAACCAGGAACGGTTAAATTTTCATAAGGTTGAATTTTTACCTTCGCGCCAAGGCTTTGTAAATATTCAGCCAATCCACCGGATATTTCTAAAGCGCTGGTTAAATTTTTGGGTGAACCAATCGTCAGTATATGGTAAGGCGGGGCTATTCTGGTTAAATTAACGTTAATAAAAGGAGCGGCCCAACGGATTTCACTGGTAGCCAGAATTCTTTGTCCGTTAATTGACACTGCTTCTGCTCCGGCCCCGTTTAGTTCGTTTACCAGGTGCAGTAAATCCTCATCCCGGATAGCAAACATGGTATCTTCCAGGCCTTTGTTTTGTTCAGCCGAAGGATTATCCAGGGTTATTTCAATACCCGGCCCCGATACCGCGGTCAGGCCAGCACCTAATCGGGCTTTTTTTAATTCACCTACTAGAACCTCTTTTGCCAAAGTAGGGTAGGCATCCTGCCTGCCCGAAGCCTGTCCTTTAGTGGTCTGCTGAATTTTTTGCGTTAAATCTTTAACTTCTGTCTCCAATTGTTTTTTCTCTGCATTTAACTGGTTTAAATCAACGGATAATTCCTGGGATCGGCCAAGGGGAACACCTTGCTCTATAAAGTTGGTGGTGCGGAACTGCAAGGCCGCCATTAAACCTATAATTAAGGCCACTAAAAAAACAGAAAGGTATAATTTTTGGTTCATATTATTCCCACCTTTTCAGTTTTTTTACCATTTATAATTCGTTATTCGAAAATCGTCGGTTAACTTACCGGTTTGGCGTAATCAAAGCGCAACTGGCCGGTATAAGCTGGTATAATAATATTGGGCATAGACTTAATCGTTACTTGAATTTCCCAGAAACGAAGCTGATCCACTATTCCCCCGCGCATTTGCAAAGCGTTAACCAAATTACCAGGATTACCAATGGCCGTAATTACAAAGGGAGGAGTAAGCCGCTGATTTTTATTAGTAAGCACGGTGGGACCAAGACAGCGAATCTCACTGGTGGCTAAAAGACGCTGACCATTAAGGGCTATAGCTTCTGCGCCGGCCGCCTTTAATTCATTAATAACCTTTAAAATATCTTCATCGTGCAAGACATAAAGATTGGGATTTTCACCAGGCTGAATTTTTTTATTACTGTCACTAAGAGTAACTTCTATTCCAGGACCGGTTAATTCCGTCATTCCAGCCGCAATACGGGTTTTGCTTAATTCTTGGTGCAGGGTGGTTAAGTAAAAGCTATCGGTAACCTGGTCTAATTGCCGGCGTAATTTATCCACCCGGTTTTGCAAAGCCTCATTTTCCTCCCGGGCAGTTTTTAAACGCGCCGCCAATTCTTGTGTTTGCTGTAAGGGAGGACTTTGTTTAACCATGGTATTAGTGCGAAACTGCAAAGCAAAAATAAAACCCAGGCTTAGCGCAATAAAAGCCATTATAAAGTAAATACTTTTATTTTTAAATATAGCTTTATTTACCATCCTTATATTTTACCACCGGTGAACCGGCAAGGGAAATATCAATATATTCAAACTGGCGCGTGTTTTTAAGCTGGCTAAAAAGTTGGTTAAGGATTATCCCCTTCTTAGTTATATTTACCGGTTGACCCAAGCGACATTCTACCCCGCTTAAGTGGTAAAGGAATATTTGTCCTTGTTTGTCCACGTAAACTTCGGAAAGACTGGTTATTAATTCGCGGGGCAAGGCATTAATTACTTTTAAAGCAATTTTTAACCCGGGAAAGTCAAAAACCTGCCCTGGTTTAAGAGCTTGGGCCGGTTTACTGTCAACCACAGGCTGAAGGGAAGGTAGGCTTGTAGGGTAGGCATCCTGCCTTCCCGAAGCCTGCCCTTGGCCTGTGCCGCTGATTGACCTACCATTAGATGCTTTTTCTTTGGTTACCATTATTACCGGCAGTCCTGAAGAGCTTATTTTACCTGGCCTTAAATATACCCCTTCTCTATCTACTTCTGCAAAACCACCCTTTACCGGGACCAAGGCCACCGGGTAGCGTTCTTTTATTTCTATAATTATTTGGGAAGGAAATTTACGGGTTAAATGCACTTCTTTAACCAACGGCAGAGCCTTAATTCTTTCGCCTGCCTGGGATAAATTAACTTTAAAAATATTTGTCCCCTCATTAATCCGGGATAAAGCTACAATCTCGGTGGTGGTTAAAGAATGGTTGCCCTGGACAAAAATTTCCTTAACTTCAAATAAAGATGACCGCCAGAAAATATAAGCCGCCAGAATAACCAGGAAAATAAAAAATATGCTTTCTCCCGCGTTTAACTTAAATTTTTTTAGTTGTTTGTTCCTTGAAAACCTCATTCATCCGGTATTTAAATCAAGTTTTATCCATAAGCAACTTATATCATATATTTTTTAAAAAATAAAGCAAAACAATACTTGTCCCAGATAAGGTTAAAAAAATTTTAACTTTAAACACGTATAATGTTAGCTCCTAAAGTATTGTATTTATTCTCCATTTGTTCATAACCACGGTCAATGTGTTCCACCCCTTCAATGACCGTACTGTTTTCCGCGGCCAAGGCAGCCAATAATAAGGCTGCCCCAGCCCTTAAGTCAGTTGCTTCTACAGATGCCCCGCTTAATTTTTTTACTCCTTTAATGATGGCGGTTTGCCCTTCTACGGTAATTTCAGCCCCCAAGCGTCTTAACTCACTAACGTGCTGGTAGCGGTTTTCAAAGATTGTTTCGGTAATTACACTAGTTCCCTGGGCCAGGGTCAGCAAGGCCATCATTTGGGGTTGCAAATCCGTGTGAAAACCAGGGTAAGGCATTGTTTTAATGTTGGTAGCTTTAAAGCAACCAGTTGAGCTTATGTTTATGGCCTCATCTTTAACCTCCACCTTAACCCCTATCTCTTTTAACTTGGCCAGTAGTGATTCCAGATGTTCCGGAATAACGTTGGTTACCGTAACGTCTCCGCCGGTAATTGCCGTCCCAATTAAATATGTACCTGCCTCAATACGGTCGGGAATAACGGTATGTTCGGCCTCATGCAGGGAGGTAGTCCCTTCAACTTTAATTAAACTTGTTCCGGCCCCTCTGATTTTTGCCCCCAGGTAGTTAAGAAAATTCTGTAAATCAACTATTTCTGGTTCCCTGGCGGCGTTTCTAATTATAGTTACTCCTTTAGCCATTACCGCCGCCATCAGAATATTTTCGGTAGCCCCGACACTTGGTACATCCAGGTGTATTTCGGTTCCCTTTAAGTCTTTGGCCTTTACGTTAATATAGCCGTATCTTTCGTTTATGTCGGCCCCTAAGGCCCTTAAGCCTTTTAGATGTAAGTTCATGGGCCGGGAACCAATATTACAGCCACCAGGGTAAGAAATTTTTACCTGCTTAAAGCGTCCCAATAAAGGGCCTAAGACCAAGTTAGAAGCCCGCATTTGGCGCATTAAATTTTCTCCTACTTCCCAACTATAAATATCACGGGTATTTATAATTAAAGTAGTTCCTTCCCGTTTGACTTTTGCTCCCAGAGTTTCCAGCACATTGCTCATGGTAGTAATGTCCTGCAGATACGGCACTTCGTGAATAATACATTCACCAGCGGCTAGAATGCTGGCAGCTAATATAGGCAAGGTAGCATTTTTACTGCCGTTTACGGTTATAGTTCCTTTTAGGCGGTTACCACCGGTAATTATAAACTTGGCCATTTTTTTCACCTCTTAACTGAGAAGTGGGATGTAAGAAGTCAGAAGTGGGAATTAAAATTCTTAACTGAAAAATGAGATATGAAATTCTCACTTCTAACCGCTCACCTCTTACCTCTTAACTAGGTTGTTTTTAATCCTCTCCGACTATTTGAATCTCTAAGGCCAATTGGATGCCAAAGCGTTGCTTCACCATTTCTTGAACCTGGGATATAAGATCTTGCACCTCTTTGGCCCGTGCCATACCTAAGTTAATAATAAAATTAGCGTGCTTTAACGATACTTTAGCTGCTCCAATTTGCCGTCCCTTTGCTCCTGCCTGTTCAATTAGGTATCCGGCGGTAAAACCAGGAGGATTTTTAAAAACACTGCCGGCGTTAGGGTACATAAGCGGTTGGGTATTCTGCCGGTGGTGGAGATGTTTTTTTTGCCTTTCCTGAATACGTTCCTTTTGATCAGGTGTTCCCTGGCAAACTACTTCTACCACTATCTGATTGTGATCTAATAAATTACTGCTCCGGTAGCCAAATCCCAAATCCTCTTTTTTCAGCCGATCAAAACAACCTTTCTGGTTAAGAACCAGAACTTCCTGCACTACATCACTCATGGCGCGACCTTCTGCCCCAGCGTTCATTACGACTGCACCCCCCACTGTTCCAGGGATGCCGACGGCAAACTCAAAACCGGCCAGGCTGGCTTGACAGCAAGTCAGGGCTAAGTGTGACAGGGTTGCTCCTGCTTCTGCCATAACCACAACGCCATCTATTTTAATCCTGGCCAGGTGACGACCTATTTTTACTACCATGCCCCTGATTCCACCGTCACGGATCAGTAAGTTGGAACCGGCCCCCATAACAAAGACAGGGATATTTTTGACTTTAGCGTAAGAAATTGTTTCCCTTAAAGCAGCTATTGTGCGGGGCTCAACTAAAATATCCGCCGGTCCGCCAATACGAAAAGTAGTATGTTGGGACATTGGCTCTTGTATGCGCACCTGGTCAGGCAAAAGCTGCTTTAATTCTTTATAGACAGCTTTAAACTCCCGATTAGGCAAGCAAGAAGAACCGTCCCTACTTGCACTTGTGCTTTTACTTGCGTTCATGTTGCTTCTCTCCTAATTTTTTTACCAAGGCCTCGCCAACAGTCCAGATATCGCCGGCGCCGATGGTTATCACCAAATCTCCTGGTCTAATCACCCCGGCTAAATAAGGGACAATTTCTTTCTTGTCCGCGATATATTTTACTTCTTTATTGCCTTGCCGTAAAATAGCTTTAACAATTAACTGGGCGTTTACCCCGTTTAAACAGGCTTCACCCGCACTGTAAATTTCACTTACAATAACTAAATCGCTTTGCTTAAAAGCAGAACCAAAATGTTCACTCAGGAACAAGGTTCGGGTGTAACGGTGAGGTTGAAATACGCTGATTATTCTTTGGGGCTTTATTTGCCTGGCAGCCTGCAGAGTTGCTTTAATTTCACTGGGATGATGTGCATAATCATCCACTACTTTTATTCCCCTTACCTCGCCAAGCAACTGAAAGCGCCGTCCTACCCCCAAAAAATGGCGCAAGGCTAGGGCGACTCGTTCAAAATCAAGGCCAACCCAACGTGCTGCGGCCAGGGCGGCTAAAGCATTTAGCAGATTATGTTGTCCGGGAATAGCCAGTTCAAGTAAACCCATCAAATGACCGTGGTAAAAAACCTCTCCCCGCGAACCTTTAGGGTTCAAGTGAACGTTTTTCAAGACATAATCAGCCCTTTGATTATTAATGGCGTATGTAACTAAAGGAAGCTTACAGTTATTTATAACTTCAATTATCTGGGGATCATCTAGACATACAAATGCAGTATCTGTAGTGCGGGAGATAAATTTGCTAAAACCATCCTTTATTTTGCTTATATTTCCGTAATAATCAAGATGATCATCTTCAATATTGGTAATTATGGAAGCGACAGGCTTTAGTTTTAAGAAAGAACCATCGCTTTCATCAGCTTCGGTAACTAAGTATTCACCTTGCCCTAATTTGGCGTTGCTTCCAAGGTCGCTTAATTCTCCTCCTACCACCACGGTAGGATCAAGGCCATTTTTCTCCAAAACCAGAGCTAACATAGAAGTGGTGGTGGTCTTACCGTGCGTACCGGCAACGGCAATACCTTTTTGTTTTTCCATCAGGTAGGCCAGTAATTCACTGCGGTGGATCACCGGGAGCATCCTTTTTTGCGCCGTTTTGAGCTCTGGATTATCAGGCTTAATGGCTGATGATACTACCACTAGACTTGGGTTAGTTACATTTTTAGCCTCATGCCCAATGTAGCAAGTAGCGCCTAGAGTTTCCAGCCGCTTGGTAACCGGAGTGGCTACTAAATCTGAGCCGGATACTGAAAAGCCCAACTCCAGTAAGATTTTAGCCAAGCCGCTCATTCCAGTGCCCCCAATACCAATAAAGTGCACCAGATTCTTGCCGTGTCTGAGGGGTTCAAATTTTGCCGGCAATATTTTTCCTCTCCTTTTGTTTTAACCTCTATATCTTATGTTTTTTTCAAACCAGGTGTTAATAAAGTTAAAATGGTAATATTATGAGCTTGTCCATTAAATAATTAAATAAAGGTCGCAATCATTTCTAGAATATCAGCCAAGGCTTGAGGCCGACCAATTTTTTTACTGCTCCAGGCCATGGAGCTAAGAATATCTGGGGAATTAAAAAGCATCCTTATTATTTCAGCCAGCTTTGCTCCGCTTAATTCTTGTTCCCGGACTAAAAATGCGGCTCCCTGATTAACTATTGAACGGGCGTTGTACTCCTGGTGGTTACCTGTGGCGTAAGGATAGGGGATTAAAATAGCCGGTAAACCTGCCGCTGTTAATTCAGCCAGGGTTGACGCACCAGCCCGGCAAACAGCTAAATCCGCTGCCTTCATGGCCAGGGGCATTTCATTAAGATAAGGTACAATGGTAATATTACCATTATTCGTCATTTTTAATCCTAAACGTCGGGCTTGATTTATAAAATCTTTGTATTGATCGGGACCCGTAACGTGTAAAAAATACTCTTCTTTATTGGCTTGAAAAATCTTTAACAATTGCAACATGGCCCGGTTAATACTTTGGGCCCCCTGACTTCCTCCAAAGGATAAAATCAACCGTTTTTTTACGGGCAGGCCTAACCGCTGGCGCGCCTCTTCCGGTTGGATTTGCATATTTACCAATTCTGAGCGGACGGGTAAACCGGTTACCTCAAGCCATTTGGTACGGGGAAAATATTTTTTTGAATCCGCAAAAGTTACGGCAATTCCCCGGGCAAAATAAGCTAATATGCGGCTGGTTAAGCCGGGATAGGCATTTTGTTCGTGGATAAGGGTGGGAATACCACATAACACTGCGGCTAAAACTACCGGACCACATACATAGCCCCCCGTACCCACTACCACCTGGGGTCGAAAGTGGCGAATAATTTGCCAGGCCTTACTAAGTGATATAATTGCTTTTCCCAGGATAGTTAAATTCTGCAGCGTAAATTTACGTTTAAAACCTGCGGCGGAAATAATTTTTAATTGAAAACCGGCTTGAGGAACCAGCTTGCCTTCCAGGCCGTAACTACCCCCCACAAAGAGAATCTCTGAACCCGGATATTTTTCTTTTAAGCCTTTAGCTATGGCCAGGGCAGGGTAAATATGACCCCCTGTGCCGGCGCCGCTGACAATAAATCGTGTTTTCAATTTACTTAAACTCTCCTTGTATGCCGGGAAATATTAAGCAAAATTCCTACCCCGGCCAACGTAAAAACCAGCGAGGTGCCGCCAAAACTGATAAAGGGAAGGGTAATGCCCGTAATAGGCAGGGTGCTGGTTACTACCCCAATGTTTATAATTGCCTGGATGGCAATACCACCAACAATACCTGTGGTCAGCAAGCTACCAAAGGGGTCGGGAGAAATAATAGCAATTCTGAAACCGCGCCAAATAAAAATAAGAAATAAGATAATAACTAAACAAGCGCCAATAAAGCCTAATTCCTCGCCAATTACCGCAAAAATAAAATCTGCTTCCCTGATGGGCAGATAAAGGAACTTGGAATGTCGTCCCTGACCTAAGCCGGTACCTAAAAGTCCCCCTGAGCCTAAAGATAACAAGGAATTTAAAATATGCCAACCGCTGCCGGTTGGGTCTTTTTCGGGATTCAAAAAAGCAAGAAAACGTTTCAACCGGTAAGGTTCCTGCCATATTGCCAGCGCAACTGCCCCTATTCCCAAGGTGACCAGGGCCGCCAGGTGTTTAATCCTTGCTCCCGCCACAAAGAGCATAATAAAGACTGTTCCAGCCAGGGTCACGGTGGTGCCTAAATCAGGCTGCTTCATAATTAAGCCAGCGGCAAGGCCTAAAATTAACAAGTAAGGAAAAACTCCCCGCCAAAAATTAAACACCTTTTCCGGGTAACGGGATAAGCCGTAAGCCATAAAAATTACCAAACAAAGTTTGGCCAATTCAGAAGGTTGAAAACTTAAAGACCCTATTTTTAACCAACGCTGGGCACCCAGTTTTTCCACCCCAAGGCCGGGAATTAAGACGGCCGTCAAAAGAATAAAGGCTAAAATCAATAAAAAACTAGACCATTTTTTAAGGTGCTGGTAATCATAGTGCCAGAAAAAAAACAAGACAATCAAGCCCAGGCCAGCATAAATTAGCTGGCGGGTAAAAAAATAGTAAGGATTATTAAAAGGAGGAAACATAGCATAATAACAACTGGCGCTAAATACCATCACAATTCCTATACTTAAAAGTATAAGCACGGTAAGAAAAAGAATAAAATCTGATGGTTGTTTTATATGTCTCATCTCACCCTTGACTCCAAAAAATTATAATTGCTTGGCGGAAAATTCCAGAACAGTTTTTCGAAATAGGTTGCCTCTTTCCACGTAATCTTGAAACATATCCCAACTGGCGCAAGCAGGAGATAATAAAACTACTTCCCCTGGTTGGGCCAGCTGGTAGGCTGAAAAAACTGCCTGCCTTAGATCATGCGCCCGTATTACCTTAACTACCCCGGCCAGTTTAGTTTCTTTCTCTAGTTCACCGGCACATTCCCCCAGGGTAATCAATACCCGGACCTTTTCTTTAATCTTTTGCGCTAAAGCAGTAAAATCATTCCCTTTGTTTTTGCCGCCGGCTAGTAAAATAATGGGGGCAGCAAATGCTTCCAAGGCTTTAATGCTGGCTTCCGGGTTGGTTCCTTTAGAATCGTTTATATAACGCACCCCGTTAATTTCAGCCACAAATTCCAGACGGTGAGCTACCCCTTTAAAGAGGCGTAAAGTTTTAGCTACTTTCAGAGGTTCAATTTCTAAAACCAAGGCGCTGGCCGCAGCGGCCAGGACGTTTTCCAGGTTATGTGCACCGGGCAGTTGAATTTCTTTTACCGGTAAAACGGGCTCTATTTTCCCGGTAAGATTACTGATAATCCAATCATTTTGCGTAAAAACCCCTTTTTCTAAAATACGCCGACGGCTAAAAAATATAACTGTTCCTGGTGAATAACTCGCCAGACTTCGGGTATAAGGATCATCATAATTCAAAATGGTATAATCGCCTGCCTTTTGATTTTCAAAGATTTTTGTTTTGGCAGCGGTATAATTAGCTAAAGTTTTATGCCGGTCCAGGTGATCAGACGAAATATTTAAGATGACGGCCACATGGGGCCGGAAAAAAACAGTTGTTTCGAGTTGAAAGCTGCTTACTTCCGCCACAACGAGATCATGGGTGGTATAGTTTTCTATTTTTGCTATTAGTGGCAGGCCAATATTACCGGCCACCAGGGTATTTAAACCGGCGTCTTTACAAATTTCCCCCACTAAACTAGTGGTGGTTGTTTTACCGTTAGTACCGGTAATAGCCACAATAGGAGCTAAAGCGTACCAGTAAGTCAGTTCCAGTTCGCTTATAACCGGAATATTTAAATTTTTAGCCTGAACTACCGGAGGTATATCCAGCGGCACTCCCGGGCTTACCACTACCAGGGAATAATCGCCAGGTTTGATTATGGGGTAGTCAGGAAAATGTACCTTTACGCCAGCGTCCCCCCTGACGTCTGACGTCTGGCGACCGACGACCTCTAAAGCAGCCAGTTTATCTGGGGCAATGTTTTGTTTATCTGTAAGCACTACCTCAATGCCTTTGCGGTTTAAAAACCAGGCTACCGCCAAACCTGTTTTACCTGCTCCGATTACTAATACTTTACCTATTTTAAATTACCTCCCCATTCGGTCGTCAGTCGTTAGACGTCAGACGTCAGAATAGATAGAGTTTGCTAAAGCGAATTTCTACCATATAACCCTGATGACTGCCGTCCGTAAATTCGGTCGCCAGTCGTCAGACGTTAGAAATCAATTGCGAAAATGTACATTAGATGTCTTCCGACGTCCGACATCTGACGACTTACCACCATATATTATAGCCGCCTACCAGCCCCAATAAGGAAAAGATTATCGTCAGACTGCAAAAAACCAACACAATCTTATTTTCACTCCAGTTGCCCAACTCAAAGTGATGGTGCAAAGGGCTCATTCTGAAAATGCGACGCTTAAAAAACTGAAAAGAAATCACCTGTATAATTACGGATAAAGTTTCCAAAACAAAAACACCGCCAAAAAAAATTAAAAAAAGTTCGCTTTGAGTAATAACCGCTGTGGCAGCTAACCCTCCGCCTAAAGCCAGCGAGCCTGTGTCGCCCATAAATATTTTAGCCGGGTGACGGTTGAAAAATAAAAAACCAGCGCATCCCCCCATAAAGGCAGCCATGGTGTGGGCAACTCCAACTTTCCCTTTTAGTAGAGCAAGATACAAGAAAGCAAAGGCGGCAATAAAGGTTACCCCTGCGGCTAGGCCGTCTACCCCATCGGTAAGGTTTACCGCATTAGCCGTTCCTACAATCACCAGAACAGTAAGGGCAAGAAAAACCCCCAAATTTAAATCTAGCGTCATTCCTCCAGGCGATAGAAAACCGCTAAAAGGAACGATTACTTCTGTCTTGTGGCTTAACGTTAAAACCAACAGGGCCCCTAATAAAAGGCTCAGCAATATTTGGCCCGCCAGTTTTTCCCTGGCCCTTAAACCTACCGGTCTTTTCCAGTGTACCTTAATTAAATCGTCAAGAAAACCAATAAAACCAAAACCTAAGGTAAGGCCCAACACTAAAATTGCCTCAGGATTAAAAGGAACAAACCATAAAATGCTTAAGGTTATCCCAACTAAGAAAATCAGACCTCCCATAGTTGGGGTACCTGTCTTGGTTAAATGACGCGCCGGACCGTCTGAGCGTACCCTTTGGCCAAATTTTAAGTGGTGCAAAAAAGGGATAGCTATTGGGTCAAGCAGTATAGTAATCACAAATGATACTATACCGGCTTCAAGTAAAGTACACCTAATCATTTAAATTTTATTAACAATATCCTCCATTTTTAGTAAACGCGAGCCTTTAATTAACACCACGCTACCCGGGACTAAAATTTTTTGCAGGCAGCTTACTGCCTCATCATTATCGCGGCAGGTAAAAATGTGCTTTTCCGGCATCCCGGCCACGCTTGCCCCAGCGGCTATTTGCAAGGCCAGTTCCCCAACAGTCACCAGGTACTGGATATTTAAGGCGGCTACCGCCTTGCCTGTTTTCAGGTGACCTTCGAAGGCGTAGGAACCAAGTTCCAGCATGTCGCCTAAAACGGCTACCTTGGGGTTTTGTCCGGCAACTTCATTTAAAACTTCCAGGGCCGCCAGTACGGAATCCGGGTTGGCGTTATAAGTATCGTTAATAATGGTAAGGCCGTCTCGGTCGCTAATTTCTAACCTCATTTTACTTAAGGTTACTTTGGCTAAACCAGCCTTAATTTTAGCTAAGGAAAAGCCTAAAATTTTAGCTACCCCTATGGCCGCCAAAGCATTCAGGACATTATGCCTTCCTGGTAAGGGTAGATATACTTCTGTCTCGCTCACCTCAACGTCATTTAAGCGCACGGTAAACCGGGTACCCTTTTTAGCGGTTTTAAGGTTAAAGGCTAAAATATCCGTTGCTCCCTGGAGACCAAAAAATAAAACCTTTCCCTGGGTCCGGCGCGCTTCACGGTAAATATGTGGGCTTTCGCCGTTAAGAACAGCAAAACCATTTTGAGAGATATGGTCTAATATTTCCCCTTTTGCTCGGGCGAGGTTGTCTTGAGAACCCAAGCGTTCCAAGTGAGCCATGCCGATATTGGTAATAACGGCCCCATCAGGGCATGCCAGGCGGCAGAGAAAATCAATTTCGCCCGGTCCCCGCATGGCCATTTCTACCACGCCTACCTGGTGAGAGTTATTTAACTCTAATAAAGTTAAAGGTAACCCAATTTCATTATTTAAATTGCCGCTGGTTTTCAAGGTAACTAATTTTTCAGCCAGAAGAGTGGCTAAAATATCCTTGGTGGTAGTTTTTCCCGTACTGCCGGTAATTCCAATAATAAGCGCCGGGCATCTTTGGCGGTTATGCCGGGCCAGTTTTTGCAGGGCTTCTTTTGGGTCGGGCACCTTTAATAAGGCCAGGTCGGAGGATAAATTAAAGCCTGGACAATGAGCCACGACTGCGCCGGCCGCACCGGCAGCTGCAGCTTGCCCTAAAAAATCATGGGCGTCGTAACATTCTCCTTTTAAAGCAAAAAATAAACTTTCCTTTTTTAAATGCCGGGTATCAATAGATACGTTTTCTATTTCTAGCCGGGGACCCCCCTGCAAAAGAATTGCCCCGGTAACCCGGGCTATTTCTTCAATGGTCATTATTTTCATCTTTTTGCTTAAACCCCATAGCCTTTAAGTTTTTAATTACTTCTAACCGATCATCAAAGGGGTATTTTTGCGTTCCAATTATCTGGTAGTCTTCGTGTCCTTTTCCGGCTATGACCACCACGTCATTTTTTCCGGCTAACGCCAAAGCCTGGCGAATGGCCTCGCTTCTATCGACGATAACCAGGTAGTCACCCTTTTCAAGCACCTTTAAGACCCCTTTTTCAATGGCCGCTATAATTTGCGCCGGATCTTCCGTGCGGGGATTGTCCGAAGTAATTACGGGCAGGTCACTGTAACGGGCGGCAATTTCGCCCATTACCGGTCTCTTAGTCCGGTCGCGGTCGCCGCCGCAGCCAAATACCGTAATTAAACGGCAGGCGCATATTTGCCGGGCCGTTTTTAAAAGGTTTTCCAAGCCGTCAGGGGTGTGAGCGTAATCGATCACTACCGTAAAGTCCTGACCTTGGTTTACCAGTTCAAAGCGGCCGCGCACCCCAGAAATATTTTCTAAAGTTAAAACTATTTGAGACAGAGGAAAACCCTCTCCTCCCCCTACGGCCAAAGCAGCCAGAGCATTATAAACGTTAAAGAGGCCGGTTAGTTTTAGTTTTACCAAAGCTTCTCCCCAGGGACTGGCAACTGCAAAGGATGTCCCCGCAGGTGAAACTTGAATTTCTTTTGCCTGTACATGAGCCGGCTTAGTTATTCCGTAAGTGATTACCGGTACTCGCGTTACTTTAATTATTTGTTCGGCGTAATGGTCGTCGCGGTTAACGACAGCAAAGCACGAACCCTTTTTATTTCCCTTCCCCAGCACTTCAAATAAGTGTTGCTTTGCCGTCAGGTAATCGTCCATATGCTGGTGAAAATCAAGGTGGTCCTGGGTGAGATTAGTAAATATCCCTATATCAAAAAAACACTCCTCAACGCGCTTTAATGCCAGAGCGTGGGAGCTGACCTCCATCACCGTGGTATTTATTTTTTCAGTCGTCATTTTCGCCAGCAACTGCTGCAAATCAAGTGATTCAGGCGTGGTATGCTGTCCAGTTATAGTGCGCGATCCAATATAATGAGCAATTGTTCCTATTAGACCTACCTGTTTGCCCAAGCCCCGGTAAATAGCCGCGATTAAATTTGCCGTGGTGGTTTTACCGTTGGTTCCTGTTACCCCAATTAACCTTAGTTTTTGCGCTGGGTAGTCATAAAAACATGCCGCCATCTGAGCTAAAGCAAGGCGAGTGTCCGGTACCTGAACCCAGATTACCCCGGCTGGGTAAGATATCTTTTTTTGTCCTACCAAGGCTACTGCACCGTTAGCTATTGCCTGGGGGATAAACTTATGCCCGTCAGTTTTAAAACCTTCAATAGCTACAAAAACAAAGCCTGGCTTTACCTGACGTGAGTCGTAAGCTAAACCCCGGATATCGATTTCGTAATTACCGCTACCGCAAATTATTTTTTGTTTCCTTAGTAATTCTTTAAAATACATTTTAACATGTTTCCCGCCTTAAAAAAAGTATTAATACCCAAGAATATTTGCAGTAATCACCATTACTACTTCTAATAACCATATTATGGTTTTTTTGTCTTACCGTTATTCAATTTTATTACCGGTATTTTCATTACGGATATTCAATAAATTCTTTTTGCGTAGTAATATTTAAGAAAGAGGGTATGTTTTTATCCTTTCGAAGTAAGTCCTTCTTTGTAGCTGGTCTAAACTCTACGTAAATTACCGTACCTTGGGGCACTTTGCTACCTGCCGGTATATTCTGGTGATATGCCCATCCTATACCAGATGGTTCTAAAAATAAACCTATGCGGGCGAGTAAATCAGCCACCTCAGTTAGCTTCAATCCTGCTAAATCCGGGACTGTTACCTGCTCTTTTATTTGTTTTTTGGATGGTTTTTTTAAGTTTAAAATAATCGCCGTACCACTTATCACTTCTGCCCCTGCTTCTGGTATTTGACCGTAAATAACCTTCCCCTCTCCTTGGGTTTTAAGGTTTAAATTAGCCTCCCGCAGTTTTTTCGTCCCTTCCTCTATAGGGTAATTAATTACGTTGGGAACAATTACGGGCTTTCTTTCTTCTTCGTAAACAAAAGGCTGTTCCGGCTTTTCTAAACCCGGTGTTTCTGGCACCCGTAAATAATGAAGGGTATCACGTACTACCGAGGCAAAAACAGGCGCGGCAACCTGGCTGCCGTAGTAAAGGCCCCCTTGTGGTTCGGCGACCATTACCAGAGCAGCCATGCAGGGATCATTTACCGGAGCAAAGCCAACAAACGAAGCTACGTACCGCCCGCTTACGTAACCCCCACCTTCTCCCACCACTTGGGCGGTGCCGGTTTTACCGGCAACCCGGTAACCAGCCACGAAAGCGTTTCTGCCCGTGCCTTTAAGAACTACTTTCTCCAACAGGGACGCTGTCTTTTGGGCTGCTTCCGGTGGGATCACCTGACAAATCGGCTCTGGTTTAAACTCAACCAGGTTTTTTCCTGAATTGTTTTGAATTTTTTTTACTAACTGGGGACGGTACAAAACTCCACCGTTGGCTATGACACTGACGGCCGAGAGCATCTGAATAGGGGTAACGGCAATAGACTGACCCAGTGATATGGTGGCTATGTTTAAGTTAGTGGCCTTATCTTTTGGAATTACAATTCCTGCCGCTTCACCCGGCAATGCAATTCCCGTAGGAACGCCAAAGCCAAATTTTTCAAGGTAATGGTAAAATCTCTCCTTGCCCACGCGTAAACCAACCTCAACAAAACCCGGGTTGCAGGAGTGCATTACTACTTCGGCAAATTTTTGGCTGCCGTGGCCTCCATCCAACCAGCAGTGAATATAACGGTCAGCTACTTTAATGTAACCTGGACAATAGAAAGGGTCATCCATTTTAACTGTTTTTTCGGCCAAAGCGGCGCTTGCCGTTACCACCTTAAAAGTTGATCCCGGTTCATAATTATACCATATAGCCGGGTTGCGGTCCCAGATTTGACGGGGAGTATTTAACCAGTCGTTAGGATCAAAGGAGGGCCGGTTGCCCATAGCTAATATCTCACCTGTTTTTGGATTCATAACTATAATTACCGCTAAACGGGGATTGTACTTTTCTACGATTAAATTTAATTCCCGCTCTACAAATTGCTGGATGGTGGCATCAAGGTTTAAAGTCAGATTTTTTCCCTGTTGGGGCGGAAAAAATTTATGAATTGGCTCCGGCAGTTCCCGGCCGGCCGCATCTTGCTCGATGACTATCCTGCCTTGTTCTCCCTGAAGCTCGCGGTCAAAACTATTTTCAAGACCAATTAGTCCTTGATTGTCTACTCCGGTAAAGCCAAGAAGATGGGCAGCCAAATCGCGATAAGGATAGTAGCGTTTGCTTTCCGTAATTAAAAATACGCCAGGCAGCTTTAAAGCTTTTATTTTTTGTGCTGTTTGTTTCGCTAACTTGCGTTTTATCCATTCAAAACAGGTAGGACGTGTTATTCTCTGGAAAAGTTCGGCTTCTTTTATATTTACCAGGAGAGACAAAATTTTGGCCGTTTTTTCGGGGTCTTTTATCATAAAAGGAACAACGTATAAGGAATCAGTACTGGTGTTAGTTACCAAAACCCGGCCCTTCCGATCATAAATATTACCTCGTCCAGCGGCTACCGGAACATTCCGCAGGCGTACTTCTAAGGCCTTTTTTTGCAAAACATCACTTTTAATAAACTGAATCCAAACCAGCCGGCCGGTTAAGCAAATTAAAGCCAGGCTCGCGAGCACAATAAGCCAGGTCAATCTTTTTTGCCCAAGCAGGCGGGGATGGCGCACCTACTTTCACTTCCTACCATTTATTGACGCGGTATTTTGGTCAGGAACGATTGACTAAATTCACAAAGGCCTGAATTAACCAGTTTTGGGCCTGCTTATGGTTTAGTCTAGTTGTTCTACCCGGTAAATTTCCTTTTTCGGTGGCCACAGACTTCTTTTTTTCCTCCGGCACCTTAACTAATAAAACGTTACTGTAATCGGCAGGAACCATTCCCAGCCTGGTTGTGGCCGCTGCTTCTACCTTTTCCAAGGAGGATAAGCGGGCCAGTTTTCCCGAAAGTTCTTGCGTTTCCATATCTAAGACCGCCAAGTTTTCCTTTAAACAGTAAATTTGGTAGTTTGTGGTCTGTACCTGGGTGTAAAAGAAAATAGTAAGCAGTCCCAAACAAAATCCCGCAAAAATTAAACCGGCGTACGTTAACAATTTTTTAGTTGGTAAAATATAATGTCTGGTTCGATTAATTAACGGTTCATTTTTTTCCGGTAATTCTTGCCTAAATACATGTTTTTGGGCCTTAGTCAAAATTTATGCTTCCTCCTTCCTTTTTAGAACAGGGGATAATTTTTCAGCAATTCTTAAGCGGGCGCTTCGGGAGCGGGGATTTCGAAAAATTTCTTCTGGTGATGGGGTAATTGGTTGCGGCGTGATTTGTTTAATTAAAGCAGTCTTGTTGCATACACAAAGGGGAAATTCAGGGGGGCACTCGCAAGAAGCCGCCAAATTCTTAAAAGTGTTTTTAACCAGACGGTCTTCCAAGGAATGATAGGAAAGCACGCAAAGATGCCCACCCGGTTTTAACAAATTTACTGCTTCTGGCAATGCCTGCGCTAAGTTTTCCAGTTCATTATTAAGGGCAATACGTAAAGCTTGAAAGGTGCGCTTAGCCGGGTGTTTACCCGTTCGTCTGGCTGAGGCAGGAATAGCTTTTTTAATGATTTCTGCCAGTTGAGTGGTTGTTTCAATGGGTTGGCGTTTTCTATCCTGAACAATAAAAGCAGCTACCCGTCTCGCCCAGCGTTCCTCACCAAAACGGGAAATGATTGTGGCCAGTTCTTTTTCCGAAAGTTTATTAACCAGGTTTGCCGCCGTTACTAATTTATCCGGATTCATCCGCATATCCAGCGGTCCTTCATACTGGTAGCTAAAACCCCGCTGGGGGTCATCCAGTTGGAGGGAACTGGCACCTAAATCAAAAAGTATGCCGTCTACCTCGTTAATTCTTAATTTTTTAAGAACTTGCGCCAAGTTAATGTAATTTTCCTGGACTAAGATTACTTGTTTTTTGTAAAAAGACAAGCGTTGTTTAGCTACGCCTAAGGCGAAAGTATCCTGGTCAAAACCAACCAGCCTGGCTTCATGCCCGCAAGACCGTAGGATCCCCAAGCTATGTCCTCCTGTACCTACAGTGCAGTCAACGTATATTCCCTCAGGTTTTAAATTTAAGCCATCCAAGACTTCTTTTAAAAGAACCGGTTGGTGTAAATAATCCTGATTATAATTTGCCTCCATTAACCTAACCCTTGTCAAACTTTAATTTTAAAAAAAACTAAAACTCCATTAAACTTTCCGCCAGTTGAGTTATTTTATTAGCTACTTCTGTGGTGTAAAGGTCCCAACGGTCTTTGGCCCAGATTTCCACGTGCATTGATGCGCCCGTAACCATTACTTCCCTTTCTAGCCCGGCATATTTACGAAGATTAGCGGGAATTAATATTCTTCCCTGACGGTCAAAGCTGCATTCACAGGCTCCGGCAAAAAAGAAACGGATAAAGGCACGGGCATCAGCTTTATTTAAAGGCAAAGCACGCATTTTGTTTTCCAGGGCTATCCATTCAGAAGGTGGGTAAGCAAAAAGACAGCTATCCAGACCTTTAGTTAAAATAAATTTCTCCGTTAAGCCTTCCCGAAAACAGGCAGGTATAATAAGCCTTCCCTTGCAATCAATGGTATGCTGGTATTCACCAATAAACACCCGGATTAGCTCCTTTTGTCCCTATCTACCACTTTACACTACTATTCCCCACTTTATAGATTCTAGCTGGTCTAAAAAATTCCTGCTTAAAATTAAAAAAATTAAAAAAAGCCAGATTTGTTTTCTGACTTTTTTTGCCGTTTTTATATTTTTAATTTTTTAATTTAAGATTTAAAATTTACCACTTAAAATTTACAATATTATGGGTGTATCGGTAACGCCTAGAGTACAGCGTAACTTCATGATATCCCGCCAGCTTTAAATGCTGGACGGCTTCTTTAAATCCATATCCTACCTGATCTGGCTGGTGCGCGTCTGAACCGACGGTGGCAGGAACACCGCACCGCTGGCAAATCTTTAAAAAACTCAAGCAGGGGTAAATCTCGCGCGCCGGAACGCGCAAACCGGCTGTGTTTACTTCCACGCAAACACCAGCTTGGGCAAAAGCCTTTGCCGCCTCCAGATATAATGCGTTGGGTTCTTCGACTAGGCGATAATTAAACTTTTTAATTAAATCTGGGTGAGCCATAATGTCAAATAAACCGGATAATGCAGCCTCTTTCAGCAGGCTGAAATACCGGTGGTAAACAGCAATAGGGTCTTTATTGGCATAAGCGGCCTGCTGGGTTGTCTGATCAAAGCCCCAACCATTTAAGTAATGTACCGCGCCAATAAGATAATCAAAGGTGTATTTATTTAAAAAAAGCGCCAGTTCTTTTTCCCGTCCCGGGATGTAATCTACTTCCAGGCCAACTTTAAGCGTCAAATCTGGATTTTTAGCCTGCAGCCGACTTATTTCAGCAAGATAAAGCGCTAATTCTTCTTCCCGCATGGCTAAAGAGGAATCTCGCTGTTCCGGTAAAAGCCAGTACATGGGTATATGATCGGCAAAACCTACCTCGGTTAAGCCTTTTTGCCGGGCTGTCTTGAGGTATTCCTCCATTTGACCTGCAGCGTGGCCGCAACGCCAGGTGTGTAAGTGATAATCAGGCAACAAGGTAAAACTCCTTTTATCCTTTAATTTGCCCGGCGGTCAAGCTGGTCAAGCGGTATATGTGCCGGGCAAGAGCTGGCTCAAGTAAACCGGTGCCGCAAGCCGGCGTAATCATAGCCTGTTTTTTTAAAACTTTCGGATTGATGCCTTTTGCGGTTAATTCAGACCAGAGGGCCTGTAATTTAGCGGTTAAAGTGGCCGTGTTTTCGGTAAAGGCTTTTTCAGAAGTAGGGGTAATTCCCCAGGCCATTACCCCGCCCCAGGCTAAAAAGTCATTTAATTCCTTGGCGTATGGAAGCAAAGAATGGCCGTAATTGTATGCATCTAAATTAACAATGTCCGGGTGGGTTTCAAATAAAATAGTCCAGTCAAGGGCAGCGCAAGAATGAACCCCCGCTCTTCCGCCGGCAGTAATTATGACTTGAATAATTTCGGTCAGGTCATTTTTAATCATTTCTTTAGTAACGGTGATGTAACCGGATTGGCCGTAAATACTAATCGCCGGTTCGTCTATAAAAATTACGGCCGGCCGGCCCAGGCTCGTTAGCTGACCTGTTTGCCAGCGGGCATTTAACGCCAAGGTCTTGACCAGTATATCACGTAGCTGGGGGTCATAATAAGCCAGGTTTCCATTGGCATCTTTAACCTGCAACCCAAGAGTAACCGGGCCCACCAATTGCCCCTTTAAATAAAGGGCCTGGCTGGTTCCTGTTTCTTTTATGGTTTCAATGAAGGCGTAAAAACCGGTAGCCGCACTAGGCGGAATGGAGAAAAATTTAAGCGCCGCCCGCTCCCCAGCTTCACCTGCCAGGTAAAGGCGGTAAAATTCCGTTAAACGCTCCGGCCAGGCAGGGTGTTCATTGGTAAAAAAAGCCTGGTTTACTTTTAGTTCCAAAAGACCAGTTTGGACCAGCGGATTTAAAAATTGAAACACAAAACCTTCTTGAATGCCGCGCTGGGGAAGTTGTGGCCAGTGAGGAGCTTGGGGAAATGATTCCAGGATAAGATTTAAAGCAGTCTGAGGCTGGTCAAAAGGCAAGCTCCCTATTCCAGTAGCCAAGCAATCTGGTATAAATTGTGGTGGTTTGTCCATTATTTTTTTCCCCCTACTCTAAAAAAATTAACGAACATTTCTTTTAATCAGGTAATTACGGAATATATAATTTTTTTGCGCCCGCCTTCGTTTTACGCGAACATAAAAGCGCATAAAAATTGATAATGATACCAGCAAGGTCAACCATCCTAACCAGAAAGGATATTTTTTTTCTACTGACCGGTCGGTTATCAAATCTACCCGGCCCAATTCCAGTCCTTCCTGAAGGAAGATTAATTCCCCTCCCCTTTTTCCTTTGGGGAGGGGAGCACAAAGTTTTCCATTTAAGACAACCTGGCGGCTAAAGGATTGGTCAGGTAAATTTTTATTTTGCCCGGCCGGAAAATTAAGATAAAAAGAATTTTTAGCCACTAAATTTACTTCCTCTTTCCCTTGCCGCACTTTCAAAGAGGATATTTTTGCTCCTTTTGTAACTACGGGGGTAACCACAAAATTATTAAAACCGTAGTCCAACAAATTAATGGCGTCATGGTAAACATTCGAACCCTGGCTCTTTAAAACCACCGCGATTAACTCCTTATCCCCGCGCTTGGCTTGAGCCACAATACATTGGCCTGCTTCCACCGTATATCCTGTTTTAACCCCAATCGCTCCAAGGTAAAGAGATAGCAACCGGTTATGATTCCATAAATGTTCCTGCGGCGGTCCTTTACTGCGGTCAGCCAGGGGTCTTTGAATTACTGCCAGTCGACGGGCTACTATTTGCCGAAAAATAGGATTTTGCATGGCTTTTTGCGTAATAAGGGCTAAATCGTAAGCGGTAGTGAAGTGTAAAGGATTGGGCAAACCGCTGGGATTAACAAAATTGCTTTCTTTGGCCCCGCATGAGCGCGCCCATTCGTTCATTAAGGCGGCAAATTCAACCTCTGACTTAGAAATGTGCATAGCCAAGGCTGTAGCGGCATCATTGCCCGAGGCTAACATTAAAGCATATAAGAGGTCACTTAAGGATAATTGTTCTCCTTCCTGCAGGCCAATAGACGAGCCGTCTTGCAAGCAGGCTGCCCGCGGTATGGTAACTGTATCGTCAAGCTTACCTTTTTCTAACGCTACCGCAGCCGTTAATATTTTTGTTGTGCTGGCCGGATACATCAAACAATGCATATTTTTTTGGTAGAGTATTTGCTTATTACGGGCATCCATTAATACAGCCGCTTCACCATCAATATCCGGAGCTTGAGTAGTGCTTGCCTCTAAAAAAAGGGGAAACATAAAAACAAAAAAAAGTAAAATAACCAGCCTTATTTTAATTTTTTTCATTGCTTAGTGGCGGACTTTAAGTTTTTTTACCGCCTGTTCCAACCCTTCCACGGTTAGCTCAAACATTGGAAATATCTTACTGATTGCTTTAATTGTTTCCTTCCCCCAGGCATAGGTCCAAGTTTTTTGGGGGACAGGGTTCAGCCAAACCGAACGGGGAAAGTGTGCCGCCAGTCTTTCCAGCCAGGACAGCCCTGTTTCACCATTAAAGTCGTACCAATCAATTACTCCGCCCACCATTAACAGTTCACTGGGAGCCATGCTAGCGTCGCCGACAATAATTAAGTAATAATCTTGATCCAAATTTTGTAGCATCTCCAAAGTAGGCAGAGAGGCAAAGCGGTAGCAATATGGGTCAAGGTAAATCTTTTCGTAAACACAGTTATGAAAATAATAAAATTTCAGGTCTTTAAAGTGGCCAACTTTGTGCACGGCATTAAAAAGTTGAGCGCAAAGCCTAGCGTAAGGGTCCATGGAGCCACCGGAATCCATTAAAACTAATAATTTCACGGTGTTTTTCCGCGGCCGGGTCCAAATTATTTTTAAATACCCGGCGTTACGGCAGGTAGCGTCAATAGTGTTTTCTAGATCCAGTTCATCTTTTGGCCCTTCGTCCTGGTGCCCAAGGGTACGTAGCTTTCGTAAGGCCAGTTCAAAGTGCCTAGTATTTAAAGTTTCATCGTTGCGAAAATCGCGGTAGCGGCGCTGGGCAGCTACTTTAACGGCGGAAAGATTTAAAGATTCGCCCCCAATGCGCACCCCGGCCGGGTGATAACCTGAATGGCCAAAGGGTGAGGTGCCTCCCGTACCAATCCAACGTGAACCACCGTGATGTTCCCCTGTTTGCTGCGCTATAAGTTCAGCTAATTTTTTACGCCAGGTGTCCAGGTCCCAGGAAAAAAGTTTTTCCCTTTGCACGGGGTCCATCCATAATGGGGGCAAAGAACGTTCCAACCATTTCATTACTTTTTCGGCTATTTTAGGTGAAGCTTCAATCCCCTTAAAGTATTGTTGAAATGCCTGGTCAAAACGGTCGTAATACGCTTCGCTTTTTACCAGTAAAGCCCGCGCCAGATAATAAAAACCCAGAAGGCTATTTTGGGCCAGACCTTTATCCAGGGCTTCCATTAACATCATCCATTCATTTAGGGAAACCGGGACTCCTTCTTGTTTAAGTAAATAAAAAAAACCACTAAACAATAACCTTACTCCTAAACTGGGCCTGATTTAAAATTTCGGCTCCTATCTCCTATATTTATAGAATATTTCTAGGGAGCACTTAATAATCTTAAGAGAAAAAAACTACCATTAACGAAGGTAGATTACTCCCCTTATCGTTTTTCTTACCAGTTTTTTTGTCCGTATCCTGTAGCTGCAGCAGGCTTTTGTTTTCCTGAACTTGCTAGTTTTTGTAAAACCAAGTCGTAATCCTTATTCTTTTTTAACAAAACACCTAAAAAAGGCATTTCGGCACAAATTTTTTCCGAACGTATTCCTCCTGAGATTAAAGCTAAAATCCAATCCAACAACTCACTGGTACTTGGTTTTTTATGCAGGCCGCTTATACTTCTTACCCAATAAAAAGCCTTTAAGCTTTCCTGGAGTAATTTGTTTTCTAAATTCGGAAAGTGTACCCGAATAATTCTTTCCATCATTTCCTCATCCGGGAAACTAATATAGTGAAAGACACAGCGTCTTAAAAATGCGTCGGGTAATTCTTTTTCAGCGTTGCTGGTAATTACCACCACCGGTCTTTGTTTCGCGGCTATTGTTTCCTTAATCTCTGGAATATAAAAACTCATAATATCCAGTTCCCAAAGCAAATCGTTAGGGAATTCTAAGTCGGCCTTATCTATTTCGTCTATTAATAAAACAGTTTTTTTCTCTGATAAAAAGGCTTCGCCTAATTTACCCAGCTTGATGTACTGTTTAATGTCTGAAACATCGTGATCGCCAAATTGACTATCGTACAGCCTTTGAACTGTATCATATACGTAAAGGCCTTCCTGAGCCTTGGTGGTGGATTTAATATTCCAGGTAATTAGCGGCAGTCCCAGTGAATCAGCAATTGCTTTGGCCAGCATAGTTTTACCGGTGCCCGGTTCCCCTTTTATTAATAAAGGTCTTCCTATGGCAATAGCTACATTTACCACGTCCTTGAGGTCGTCAGAAACCAAATAGCTGCTGGTACTTTCAAAAGTTGGGGCAGGTTTCACTTTTCTTATCCTCCCTATAATAATTCCCTTAAAAGAATATCTAGATACGTTAGTTGTGTCAACAAAAAAATTATTTTAGGTTAAGGATTAAGTTATTAAAGAATCAAGGTACTAGTTTTCCTCTAAGTCGGCGCAAATGGTGCTAAACTGTTCTAGAGCAGATTCAAGGTTTTCCGTAATATCTCTGGCCAATAAATCGGGAGGAGGGAGGTTTTCAGCGTCTTCCAAGCTTTTGTCTTTGAGCCAGAATATATCCAGGCTTACCTTGTCCCGCTGCATTAACTCCTCATAGGTAAAGGCTTTAAAGCGCTCTGTTTGGCGTCGGGTAAAGCGATTTTCCGGGTGGTAGCATTTAATAAAGTCCTGCAGGTCCTCAAAACGCAAAGGGTTCGTTTTTAAGGTGAAGTGCATATTGGTTCTTAAATCATAAACCCAAAGCTTTTCTGTCCAGGGTTTTTCGCGGACCGGTTTTCGGTCAAAAAAAAGCACGTTTGCCTTGACGCCCTGGGAATAAAATACGCCCGTGGGAAGTCTTAAAAGCGTGTGTACGTCACATTCGGCCAGCAATTTTTTTCTTATGTTTCCCCGGCTCCCCCTTCAAAAAGGACATTATCGGGCACGACAACACCAGCTTTGCCGTTAATTTTCAAAAGTGTTTTAACGTGTTGGAAAAAATTCAACTGCTTATTGGAAGTGGCAGCCCAGAAATCCTGACGTTCATAAATCAGCGGTTCATGAGCGGCTTTTCCCCCGTTATTAACGATGGTGATACTGCTTTTTTGCCAAAAGGCGGATTGGTCATCACCAGGTCAAAACGTTCACCCGGATCGGAAACTAAAGCATCTCCCACTTCAATGGGGCTCTCATTTCCTCCTATCCCGTGCAGGTAAAGATTCATAACGCAAAGCCTGACTACATTGTCGACAATATCTTGTCCTTTAAAGGTGTTAAATTTAAGGAACTTTTTCTGCTCGATGTCCAACGAATAATTTTTGGCTATATAATCATGGGCGGCTAAAAGAAAGCCTCCGGTCCCACAGGCCGGGTCATAAATGGTCATCCCCGGCTTGGGCTGGATAACCTCCACCATGGCCTTAATTAAGGGTCGGGGCGTAAAATACTGCCCGGCCCCGCTTTTTACATCCTCGGCATTTTTCTGTAAAAGTCCCTCGTAGATTTCCCCTTTAACGTCAATATCCATGCCCATCCAGGTTTCCGCGTTAATAAGTTCAATCAGGCGTTTGAGCTTGGCCGGGTCTTGAATTTTGTTTTGCGATTTCCTGAAAATAACCCCTAACATGCCTTGCTCTTTGCCTAAGGTTTCCAGAGTATGGCGGTAACGGGTTTCCAGTTTATCACCGTCGAGGGAAAGAAGGCTTGGCCAGGCAAAGTCTTGGGGGATGGCAGGCGGCTTATTAAAAGGCGGTTTTGTTTGCTCGTCGGCCATTTTTAAAAATAAAAGGTAGGTTAATTGTTCAACGTAATCGCCGTAGCTTACCCCGTCATCCCGCAGCACATGGCAGTAATTCCAGAGACGCTGAACAATGGCGGCTGATTCATTGGGCATATTATATCCTACTTCCTTTTTTCTATATTACTGGGATTTTCCCGATCTAGCTCCCATTTTAGGGGATTGTTTATAATGTATTCTCGAACCTGGTTTAAATCATCTTCATTTCTAATCACATGTTCGTAATAAGCACGTTGCCAAAAGGGCATTTTGGGTGTATTTCGCAATGTATTTATTTTTTTAGTAACTGCTGACTTATAACCTCGCACGATTGCACCAATCGTTTGGGATGGTGACCGAAATTCCGCTGTAGGGTGACATTGCGAAATACCCATCCCGCGATTATATTGTAATCCTAATGTAGGGGCGTATGGCCATACGCCCCTACAATTTATAATCATGATGCCGTGGATATGGTTGGGCATCACGACAAATTTATCTAATTCAACATTGCTTCGTATCTGAAATGTATTAAGCCACTCATCGTAGGCAATTCTTCCAAAATCATTTATTATCATCTTCCCACTTAAAATCTCACCAAATAGACATTCCCTATTGTGTGTGCATATTGTCACGAAATACGCACCTGCCCGTGAATAATCATAATCCTTTAATCTAATTGACCTTCGATGGTGTATTTCATTATTGAATTTCATTTTATAACCATTCCTTTCCAGTCACAAAACCTCTATGGAGCCATTTCTTTCAAATTATTCTCTCTCAGTATTCGTCAGATTTAATAGGTTTAAATTTTTGATCTCTTGCATATTTAATCCGCTCTAACAATTTTTCGGCCGGCTCGTCGTTAGGATTCTGGAGAACTAGTTTCCCTTCAAAGGCTCTTTTTAAAATGCTCATGCGCAATCTTTCCGCCTGCTTGAGGCTTTGTTCCACGATTTTTTCAACTTCGTCAGCGATAGAAAAACGGCGTTCAATTTCTTCAACAATTTTATGTTGTTCGGCAAGGGGAGGAAGGGGAATAAACTGAGTAAAAACATCAAAATCCCGTACAGCAGGATAGCTTGTGCCTCGCTGAATCTTATTTAACGGATTTACAAATTCCTCTGTTTGAACCCAATAAAATACCATTTTATTATCTAATAAACTATGAGGTCTTATAATACAAAACCCTGTAGATGCTATCTGCCCATCATAGATTTCGTTTATAATAGCAATATTTTTAAGATAGGTTCTAACGGTAGAAAATAAAATATCCCCTGACTTAACAAGCTGTCTTGCTCTAGAGGGAGCGTCTTTACCTATGTGTTTTTTAGGATTTGTTATTTTTTGTTGACAGTTATCAATTGAAGCAATATCCAAATAAATAAACTCTTTATTCGGTTCTATCTTAAGATTGATCTTTTCAACATCGGTAACAATCTCCCCCAGCCTCGTCCATACCCACCCTTCAGGTATTTCAGTTAAATCTGACGTATCCGGTGGCGGCAGTTCTTTAAGTTTTCCTTTAGCGGTTTTTTTTCGTTCTTCTTTTATCCGCTCCAAAATTACGGCGGCAGGCTCCAGCTCATTCTTATGATTTTCCCGCCATTCTTCAGTTAATTTTCCTTCAAAGGCGTATTTCAAAACCGCCTGACGATAACGTTTTAGTTGTGCCCTTACTTTTTTTAACGCCGTCACGCCGGCATCCAGCTTAGTAAAAAGTTCCTCAATCCTGGCCACAATGCAGTGCTGCTCGGCAAGGGGAGGGAGGGGGAGGGGAATTTGTTTTAGCTTGGATGCGTTAACATTAGGCATAGCTATCCCAAGGCTTTTTTCTGAGATAGAGTTCCAATAAGATGGGCTCTTTAAGAAAATTGCTAAATATTTTTCATTAATTAAAGGTCTAAACCGAATAAAATACGATGCAAATATAGCTTCTTTAGGATTTGTTATAAGATGACTATGGCCAACAGAACCTGACCTTGAAATAACAATATCTCCATCTTTTAGCAAGTATTTCTCTTTTTCAGGCGGTTCTTTTTTGCAAAATGGAACAGTATACCAATCGATATTTCCAGAAGTTATATCGGTAGTCCTCAATAAGTGAAGTTTCCCTTCCGCTTTTGCACTTGTTGTCCAACCATATTGAGGGTCTAAACAAACTTCCCCCAGCCTCGTCCACACCCAATTTCTGGGGATTTTGTAGGGACCTTCAAAGTTCATTCCCTTTCCGACTCCTCACTAACTACTTATATGAAACATTCGTGTAGGGGCGTATGGCAATACGCCCCTACATCAAATGTTTTATCATTCTTTATATGGGCGTATGGCAATACGCCCCTACATTATTTTCCTCATGCGGCCAGCACCTCATTTAATTCCGCTAAAAGATTATTTAATTCTGGTCCGAAAAGCTGGTATGCTTTTACTGCTCCGCCTTTCTCGTAAAATGGCGCCAGTTCAAAATCTTCCATTTCAATGCCCAGGCTGGTGGCTATGTGGTCTTTAATCATGATCAGCCAGTCTACTTGTTCTGGGGTAAACCTGTGGTCCGCCTTTTCTTGCTCTGCTAACCACCGGTGAAATCTTTCATTTACGGTTTCGGCGAACGGCTCAAGGACACCGCTTTCCCCTATGGCAAAGCGGATGAGGGAAATAATGTCAGTGAGCACTTTTTGGGGGCCGGCCTCTCTTACTTTTGACTTTTCCAGTTTTTCATAAGCCTGTCAGAGAAGTTCCGGGGTCAGGTGATAGGGTGGTTTTTTAATGACCTCGGCAAGCTGCCTGATCTTTGCGTAAGTATGGTAGAAGGAACGGATTTTGCCGTCATGAAGATACTGAATAGAAGATACTGAATAATAGAACTTAAATCTGACCACCTAATTACCAATTTTTGCGCTCATTAAAAGAGCAGAAAAAGAGCAGATCTAAAAGTTCCTTTGCGGTAATAAGATTTATAGCCTCCCAAATCCCCAGGGTAAGCAAATGATGGTCGCCAGAAATAATATAATCCGCTTTACCTTCAACAGCGCAGACCAGGTATTTGTTGTCAATGGGGTCACTAGAAACTGCCTCCAGTTTTAATTCTTCCGGCGTAAAATAAGCAAAAGCAATCAGATCATCAAGGAAAAGGTCAATTTCTTCTTTTTCTAACCCATGAATTTTTTTCAGCTTTGGATAAAACAAAATTCGCTTAATTTCCTCTACAATGCTTTCCGAAATAACCAACTGGAACATATTATTTTTTAAAAATCGAGAATTCGAGCAGGATTACTACCTGGCCTAATTAAAGCACTGGCAAACTGGTTGGCGTCTAATACAGCCCGGATCATTAAATACTGTTGGTTCCTTCTTTATTAAAATTTTTCTTGGCTTCTTGCACCGCCTCATCTAAAAATTTTTCCACTTCTTCTTCATCCCGCCCTATAAACTTTTGCTGAATTTTTTCTACGCCCTTGAAGAAAATATCTTTCCTCTTTTCCCATTGTTGCAGCTTCCATATAGGAACAATTGCTACCAAAGGTTTACCATCTCTTTCAATGATGTATTGATCATCCCTTAAATAAACTTCATTCATAACGCTACCCAAATTTTACCTGGCTTTAACAGCAGATATTTTCTTCAGCATTTTCTTTCGTCCTCCTATGAGCAATTTGATCAATATAATCATAATATCAATAACCGGAAAAAATCAAGATGCAACGAGATCGTCCTAAAAGGAAATCTTTACGTGAATTAGCTGGAACGCTAACCCACGAAGATGCAAAAGAAATACAAAAGCTTATTGATTTAGCCGTTCGCTTAAGACAAACCATCCTTTTGAACAACCCTATAGCTAAAGACAGTAGTCGCGACTTCATTCTTCTGGGGCAATTAAATTTTTTGCGGGTAGGCTTTGCGCATAGGTATTATTAAGGCTCAACAAATAGCGAACATCCGTCGGTTGAGCCTTTTTCATGCGCAAAACTCCTGATTGACCCCTTCAAGAACAGCCCTGAAAGGTTGCGGCTGGACCAGAAATCAAATCCATTTTTTCTTTTTGAAAAAAAACAACATTACGATGGCTACCACCGCCATGAAAATTAGTATCATAGGATAACTAAAACGCCATTCGAGCTCTGGCATGTATTTGAAGTTCATTCCATAAATACCCGCTACGAACGACAGGGGAATAAAAATAGTAGTGATGATTGTTAATATCTTCATCACGTCGTTTATTCTATTGCTGATACTGGAAAGGTAAATGTCAAGTGTTTCGGAAAGGATGTCCCGCAGTGTTTCGATTATGTCAACGACCTGAATTGTATGATCGTAAACGTCCTTTAATTGCACAACTGTAGTTTCATTAATAAAGGGCAGTTCGCCCCTTTGCAGAATGTTGATCACTTCCCTTGACGGCCAGAGTGATTTACGCATAAATAGCATTTCTCTTTTCAGTTGGTGGATTAAATGCAAGGTTCTCTTCGTGGGGTTGGTAATTAACTCTTCTTCCAGAAATTCTATCTTCCCTTCAAGCTGCTCCAGAACTACGAAGTAATTGTCCACAATAACGTCAATTAACGCATAGACCAGATAATCTGCCCCCATCTTCCTGATCCGGCCGGTACTATTTTTTATCCTCTCCCTGACGGGGCAGAAAATATCCTTTCTGTTCTCCTGGATAGTAATAACATAATTTACACCAATAATAATGCTGATCTGTTCTATTTTCAGGCTTTGATCGGCATCATAATGAAGCGCCTTTAGAACGATAAAGATATAGTCCTTATAATCTTCTATTTTTGGACGTTGTTCCGTATTTACGATGTCCTCTAAAGTCAACGGGTGCAGGCCGAACTGTATCCCTGTTTTTTCGATGACGTCAAGCTCATGTATGCCGGATATATTTATCCAGGTTATGGTGGTTTTATCTTTTAACGGGAAACATTCCTCAACTTGTTTTATTTCTCTTTGTTGAAATTGTTCTTCAGCGTACTCGATGACCGTAATGAATACCTGGTCGGTCTTTTTATGCCCTATATGAACCAATGTACCCGGCGGAAGACCGGCTTTTACCACTCTTTTCTTAGATGGCTGATTCATTTATTTGATCCTTTCTTGTCAGACCGTATGAAAACCTTACCTTTACTATACCTTTACTATACCTTTAATGGTATAATTAAACAAGAAAAACTTCAAAAAGTAGCTAAAAGAAGGCCTATATCCGGGGGATTGACCGAAAACAGATAGCATTATTTCCGGAAGCCGTCGATTATTATATAACAAAAGATAATCCAGTTCATTTTATAGATATCTTTGTTAAGGCGGCTAACTTTGTCAAGACATTTTTTCGCCTTTATATAAGGTGAATTTATTCCCTCCAATCTAATTGTTTTAATCCCATAATATCCTATTAATAGAATACATTAACTGGAATTTATCACTTTAGATTTTGTCTTTATCCCGTTTGTCTATTTTAACCTCTCTCGAACCTCGAACCTCGAAGAGTTCTGACCTACTCCAATTTGAGGCCAGATTTTTTTTAAGCCAGTTTAGCTTGGTTGTAAGTTCACCAATTTCTGTATACAAATCTTTAATTTGTTGCTTTAAAACTTCTTTTTCTTTGTCCTCCTTCCTACGGTCATCGGCAAGAATGACTAGCCAAGACCATTGATTGCTTGTTTTCTCCATTTTCCTAGTTGATTGGGATGTACTTCATACTCCGAAGCAATCTCAGATATAGATTTTTCTTCCTTAAAAATTTCCAGTACAGCTCTTGTTCTAAAGTTATTTGTATATGTCTTTCTCATACTCCTCGTATACACCTTAAATAAGGCTTATTTTTTGTCTGAATTTCTTTGGCCATTATAATTAGTTGCACCAGGATTATTATTGGGGGAGATGGTTCAAGTTGGATTCGTGAAGGTGCTGATTACTTTGAGGCAGAATACCAGTATTGTAGATTTCACTTAAAAAGAGACTTATCTTCCATAATTTAACGGCCACACTTATGGTTAAGGCTAAATAAGCAAGGACAATTCCTAAAAGTGATTGTTATTAATGACGGTTCCGCCGTTCGTTTTAAAAAACAAGTGGTGATCGCTTAAAATGTCAACTACTCTGCGAATAAGATGACGGAAGAAGAAGCGCAAAGCCCATTCTTGTGCCGATTCATAAATAATAGAGAAAAGAGTTCCTTATTTGATTTCGGTTTTTTCCTTCAAAACAAAGGAACCGTCCCCACGTTCCGTACTCCTTTTGGTCACTCAAGCCAACAGTTTACTAATTTTTTCCGGCACCTCGGATGGCATTTCGGCTACCAGAGCACCAGCTTTGGAAAGAGCTTTAACTTTACCCTGGTAGGTTCCTCTCCCTCCCCTGATAATTGCTCCGGCATGGCCCATCTGCTTTTCCGGGGGTGCGCTCTTACCGGCAATATAGGCTACCACCGGCTTGGTCATCTCTTTAATGTAAACTGAGGCTTCTTCCTCAGCATCACCGCCAATTTCACCAATTAATACAACTGCTCTGGTTTCCGGATCAGCTTCAAAAAGTTTTAATATCTCAACAAAGGTAAGCCCCTTTACGCAGTCCCCACCCATACCGACAGCAGTAGACTGTCCAAATCCAGCTGCAGCCAGTTTTTTTGCAATCTCATAAGCTAAAGTTCCGCTACGGGATACCAACCCCACCGGACCAGGGATAAAAAACTGATTGGGCGGGATACCGATTTTGCACTTTCCAGAAGAAATAATGCCAAATGTATTAGGACCAATAAGAATTGCTCCTTTACGCCGGGCGTAGGAGATAAACTCAAGTTCGTCGTGGATCGGAATGTGTTCGGTAATTACTACCACAATCCCGATTCCAGCTTCCAGGGCCTCCATCACAGCATCTTTAGCTATTGCAGCTTGGATAAAGATTACCGTGGCATCAACCTGGTGGTTTTCTAAAACCGCTTGTACAGTGTCATAAACCGGCACGCCTTCAAATGTTATACCGCCTTTTCCAGGAGTTACACCGGCAACAACTTTTGTACCGTAAGCTAACATTTGCCTGATATGAAAAGAACCCTGCTTACCGGTTATGCCTTGAACGATCACCTTAGTATTTTGATCAACAATAATAGCCATTATTAGCCATTAAAACCATTCCTTTAACTAGAACTACCTGCTGGCGCACATGCGGCCAACTCCACTGCTTTAGCCGCTGCTTCCTCCATATCTGTGTATGCCTCGATACCGCACTCCTGTAAAATACGCCTTCCTTTATCCTGGTTAGTTCCCTCCAGTCTGATTACTACCGGTACCTGGATGCCAGAACCTTTCTTCTTAACTTTCACGTAAGCTCTGGCAACATCATCACAGCGGGTACTACCGCCGAAAATATTAATAAAAATAACTTTCGGCTTCTTCGCCAGTAAAATTTCTAAAGATCGAGCAATAGTTTCTGTATCGGTTCCGCCAACTACATCCAAAAAATTAGCCGGTGTTCCGCCATAATGCATAAGTATATCCAGGGTACTCATGGCAATGCCGGCCCCATTGGCCATTACGGCAATGTCCCCTTTTAGTTCAACGTAAGAAAGACCAAGGTCATGGGCCAGTTTTTCCGTTTCGGTTTGGTCTTCTACGTATGGAATATCTTTTTGTCTAAACCGGGCTTCAGGATCAATAATTACCTTGGCGTCAGCAGCAAAAATTTTCTCCCCACTAAATACCAGCGGGTTAATCTCAACCAGTACCGCATCTTTTTCCTGGAACACTTGATAAGTTGCTAAAATTGCCTTAACCAGTTCTTTTCCGTGCTGGCTGCCTAAATCCAGACCCAACCGGCGAACAATGTTACGGGCAATAAAAGGATACATGCCAAGTTCTGCATCGGTATGAACCTTTAAAATCCGGTTTTCAGGTACTTCTTCAATATCTATGCCACCCTGATTAGAAGCAATAATTACTGGACTTTTGGCTTCTTCATCAATCGTAACGGCTAAATAAAATTCCTGATCAACAGCTAATTTTTCTTCTACCAGTAGTTTTTCTACCAGGTAACCCCGGATATTTGCGCCTAACAATTCTAAAGCAATACTTTTAGCCTCTGCCGGTGTGTTTGCAAATCTAATGCCGCCGCTTTTCCCGCGTTTACCCGAAAGAATCTGTGCTTTGACTACTACCGGACCAATTTCTGCAGCCGCCAAAGCTGCTTCATCAGCACAAGAGACCACTTTTCCTTTTGGTACCGGCAGGCCAAAACGGTTAAAAAGTTCCTTTCCTATATACTCAAATATTCTCACTGACCCGACTCTTCCTCTGATTGTTTATCTCAATCTGGCTAATTAACGTAATTCAAATTATACCATTGCAAATTAAACCTGGTTAAGTAAAACAATTCCAGAGGATAACCTTTCTTTTCTAATTCCAGCTTACAGTGGCCGGACCTTCCAAGATTTACACCTGGTTCCCTATTTTCCTGCAATGCCTGCAGGAACCCGACATGAATTAAATTATTTAGTTTTTCTTTTTTTAACACAATTTTTGCTGATTGTCAAGAAAGTCTTACCTATGTTTTTTATACCCCTCACCCGCTTTTGAAACCCTGTTTATGATACCATTAAATCTTTGGCGGGAGTGGGTGAGAATCGAACTCACCCGGGACGGGAGCACCGCCCCACGGCTGGTTTTGAAGACCAGGAGGGCCACCAGGCCCCAGCCACCCCCTTTATAGACTTCTAAAACTTTTATTTTAAACAGTTTTAAGTAGATTATAACATAATTCTTTAAAAAGGAACATTTTATTTTTTCATGTTAAAAACTACTATTGATTTTTAATTTAAAATAAGGTACGCTTTAAGCCAAATAAAATAGAGGATTTTTAGTAAAGTGGTTTAAAATATTGCAAAGCTTATTTTATGAAATACAGGCTGAAATGGCCGGAGTAGAAGAAAAGCTTAATTCAGTTGTCCAAACACCGGATCTTTTAGTCACGGAAGCGGCTACCCACCTTTTAAAAGCAGGGGGAAAACGCTTGCGTCCTGCTTTTTGTATCCTAAGCGGCAAGTGTGGTAATTTTAATTTTGAAAAAATTTTACCAGTAGCGGCAGCTGTAGAACTTACCCATATGGCCTCTTTAGTGCATGATGACGTAGTAGATTCTGCCCTGGTGCGCCGGGGAACACTAACTATAAAAGCAAAATGGGGAAATAAATTATCCGTACACGTTGGAAGTTATCTTTTTGCGGAATCATTAAAGTTAATTTCTAATTACGATAAACCAATTATTAAAATATTAGCCAACACGGGGGTAAAAATGTGTGTCGGCGAAATAGAGCAAATTAAAAACGGTTATAACTGGGCCCAACCAATAAAAGATTATTTTTCCCGAATTAGCCGTAAGACAGCTTTGTTAATTGCAACCTGCTGTCAATTAGGGGCCCTGGTCTGCGAAGCTCCGCGTAAATTGTCAGAAGCCTTACGCCGTTACGGACATTATGTGGGGATGGCTTTTCAAATTACCGATGATATTTTAGACTTTGTAGCTAAGGAACAGCAATTAGGTAAACCAGTGGGCAGCGATTTACAACAGGGAGTTATTACCCTGCCCACGATTTATGCCTTAAAGCATAGCCCGGCGCGTGAGGACTTAAAGAACCTTTTAAGCTTGCTAAGCACCCAAAATGATGCTTTTATTCTTGATAAAGCGGTAGAAATCATTAAAAATTCGGGGGGCATAGGCCACGCTCAGGAAATTGCCTGGCGCTATCTGGTAAAAGCTAAAAATGAACTGGCTTTTATTCCCGAACAACCAGCTAAAAAAAACCTGACTATGATTGCTGATTATATTGGTAAGAGAGAGTATTAAAATTAAGAATGAACATTGAGGTAAGACCACCGGCGGCGAAACTGTATCCCCTTTTTTTAAATTTAACCAACCAGAAATGTCTGGTGGTGGGAGGTGGAACAGTGGCCGAACGAAAGATATTAACTTTACTTGATTACGGCGCCCAGATAAAGATGGTGGCTGGTGAGGCAACGCCAAATTTAAGAAAGCTGGTAAAAAATGGGCGACTCAACTTCAGGCAAGGTACTTACCAGCCGGCTGATCTTATCGGAGTTGTTTTAGTAATTGCCGCAACTAATCAAAAGGAAATAAATCGGCAGGTGGCTAAAGATTGTTTTAAAAACAATATTCTGGTTAATGTAGTTGACGACCCTGAATATAGTAACTTTTTTGTGCCAGCTGTGGTTAAAAGAGGATTTTTGCAAATTGCCGTTTCTACCACAGGTAAAAGCCCAATTTTAGCCAAAAAAATTAGAGAAGAATTGGAAATACAATACGGTCCGGCTTTTGAGTGGCTGGTCTCTTTTTTAGGGGAAATACGGCAGAAAGCCATAAATGAAGTTGCCGAATCTGACCAAAAGCAGGCCATTCTAACTCGTTTGGTGGATTTAAAGTTATTACAATTGGTACGGGAAGAAAAACTGGAAGAAGCAAAGGAGCGGCTAACCCTTGTTTATCGTGGTGGTAGGGATTAATCACCGGACGGCGCCAGTAGAATTTAGGGAAAAACTTTCTACTACACCAAATTCTATACCGAAGTCTTGCTTGAACCTATACAACTGCCAGGGTGTTGAAGGTTGTGTGATTTTATCCACCTGTAATCGGACGGAAATTTACGTCACCACCCGGGAATTAAACCAGGGCTTAAAGGCAACCCGTGATTTTCTTAAGGATAAATCTGGTATAAACGACACGGAAATTAAAAACTATACCTATACTTACACCCTTTATGATGCTATCCGGCACCTTTTTCGGGTGGCAGCCGGCTTAGACTCTATGCTTTTAGGGGAAACGGAAATTTTGGGCCAGGTAAAACGGGCTTACCAGCAGGCTTTTGAAGTGGGCACGGTAAACCAGGTGCTAAATGTTTTATTCCAAAAAGCCCTGGCTGTTGGCAAAAAGGTGCGTCAAAAAACCGGCATTGACCAAAACGCTGTTTCTATTAGTTACGCAGCCGTTGAACTAGCCCGCCAAAACCTTAAAAATTTGTCCGGGAAAGCAATTTTACTTATTGGGGCCGGTAAAATGTCCACCTTGACTGCCGGTTACTTAAAAGCTAACAAAGCTAATAAAATATACATTACCAACCGTTCTTACGCCAAGGCCGTTGAGCTGGCCGGACAGCTTGGGGGACAAGCAATTAAATTTACACAAGTTTATAACCACTTAAAGGAAATAGATATTATCATTAGTTGTACAGCTGCCCCCCATTACGTTATCTATTACCAGCAAATGGCAGATGCGCTCCGACAGCAAGAAGAAAGGCAATTCATTCTTATTGATATTGCTGTTCCCCGGGATATTGAACCTGCCGTGGCTACCTTACCAGGGGTATCTCTTTATGATATTGACGACCTGCAAAACGTGGTTGACGCTAACCTGGAAGTACGCAAAAAAGCGGCAGCGGCAGCGGAGGTTATTATTGAAGAAGAATTAGTCAAGTTTATGCGGTGGCTGGGCACCCAATTTATGGTGCCGACCATTGTTTTTTTAAAACAAAAAGGAGAGGAAATTAAACAAAAAGCCTTACAGCAAGCCTTGCGTAGTTTACCTGACCTTTCGGAGCAAGAACATCAGGTTCTAGTTAAGCTAGCCAACACCATCGTAAACCAATTACTCCACATTCCTATTACCCAGTTAAAAGCTTATGCCGGAGCAGGTGAGGGACACTTATATACGGAAATACTACAAAATTTATTTGACTTAAAAATACTTGAAGAGCAAGAAAATAAAAACAAGGTGTTAAGTGAGGATGCAAAAGAAGCTTCTTATTGGTACCAGAGGAAGTAAATTAGCTCTTTGGCAGACAGAATGGGTAATTAAGTGTTTGAAAGAAAAACACCGCGATATTGACTTTTTGCCGGTTAAAATTAAAACTACCGGTGACCAATTTGCAAAGGCGTCCTTAGTTCAAGCGGGTGGCATGGGTTTGTTTACTAAGGAATTAGAGCTGGCTCTTTTAAAGGGGGAAATTGATCTGGCCGTGCATAGCTTAAAAGACCTGCCCACCCAGTTGCCAACAGGATTAGTTTTGCTGGCGGTATGCCCGCGGGGAAACGCGGCAGACGCTCTTGTTTCACGGACAGGTCTAGCCTTAGGCTCTCTTCCTAAAAACGCGGTTATCGGCACCAGCAGTTTGCGTCGCGCCGCGCAACTGCTTTATTACCGGCCTGATTTCAGAATTGTCCCTTTACGCGGGAATATTGACCGCCGGCTTAAAAAAATGGATGAGCAAAAATTAGATGGGATTGTTATAGCGGTGGCTGGATTGCAACGTCTAGGGCTGGCTAAAAATATCACCGAAATAATCCCCTTTTCTATCTGTTTACCGGCGGCGGCCCAAGGAGCAATCGGTATTGAAGGAAGGGCAGGGGACAGTCGAGTTGCTCAAATAGCTTTTTCTTTAAACCATCCTTCTTCCAACGCAACGGTTACAGCCGAAAGAGCCTTTTTACGTAAATTGGGGGTCGGCTGCCAATATCCCATTGGCGTTTTAGGAGAAGTTGAAGGAGATAAACTTACCATTACCGGTATGGTGGCCTCAGAAAATGGCAAACAACTTGTCCGGAATACTATCACCGGGAAGGTGACCGAAGCCACATGGCTGGGGGAAACACTGGCTGAAAAATTTCACAGTAGGGGCGTATGGCCATACGCCTGGCAAAAATGATAGGTCAATCGTCCTGATTAACCAAAAGGAGTAAATCAAGGTGCTAAAAGGAATTGTTTATCTGGTGGGTGCAGGGCCGGGCGACCCAGGACTGATCACGCTAAAAGGGATAAGATGTCTTCAAGAAGCGCAAGTTATCATTTACGACCGTTTAATCAACCCGGTTTTGCTTAAATACGCCAGACCTGAGGCCGAATTAGTTTATGTAGGAAAAATACCGGGCAGCAACAGCTTAAGGCAAGAGGAAATTAACCGTCTTTTAGTAAGCCGGGCCAAAGAAGGCAAGGTGGTAGTCCGGCTTAAAGGAGGAGACCCCTTCGTTTTTGGCCGGGGTGGCGAAGAAGCAGAAGCTTTAGCCGCGCATAATTTAACCTTTGAAATAGTACCCGGGGTTACGTCAGCCATAGCGGTACCGGCTTACGCGGGAATTCCGCTTACCCACCGGGGTTATGCTTCCAGTTTAGGAATTGTTACTGGCAATCAAGACGTAGATAAAGGTGAGGATGGGGTTAACTGGGAAGAAATTGCCTCAGCCGTAGGAACACTGGTAATTTTAATGGGTATGGCCAATTTAAAGTCAATTACTGCCAGAATAATCCAGGCGGGACGAGCGCCGGAAACACCGGTCGCGCTAATCTACTGCGGGACTTTTAGTGAACAACAAACTTATGTGGGTACTCTGGCTGATATTGCCCAAAAAGCAACCGTAGCAGGCCTTACCAACCCGGTGGTGGTAGTAGTAGGTGACGTAGTAGCTTTAAGAGAAAAATTAAAATGGCGGGAAAAGAAACCTTTGTTTGGAAAAAGGGTCATGGTTACTCGCGCCCGGGAGCAGGCCGATTCTTTATCCCGGGCGATTGCCGCTTTGGGAGGGGAGCCCTTTGAGTTTCCTACCATTAAAATTACCCCGCCCGATGATTTTGGCCCTTTAGATCAAGCCATTGCTTTTATAGAAAGTTATGATTGGATAATTTTTACCAGCGTAAACGGAGTCAAGTTTTTTTTCAGGCGGCTGGCGGAGCAAAAAGGGGATATTCGCCGCTTAAAAGATATTCACCTGGGCGCTATAGGTCCCCGCACAAAAGAAGCTTTGGAAAATTTCGGTTTGATGGTGGACTTTGTGCCGGAAAGCTACCAGGCGGAGGAAATCAGTGCCGGCCTGAAATATAGGCTTTTTCCTGGAGCACGGGTTTTACTGCCCCGGGCAAAAGGAGCGAGAGACGTGCTGGTTACAGCCTTAACTGACCTAGGGACACACGTAGATGAAGTAACCGCTTACCAAGTAGCCGGCGATAAGGGTAATATAGACCTGGTCCGGTTTATGCTGGCCAAAGGGCACATTCATGTTATTACCTTCACTAGTTCTTCAACGGTACGCAATTTTATTTCTTTGTTAAACGCCTCTGATTTAGCTGATTTATTGGCCAAAGTCACTGTTGCTTGTATTGGACCGGTTACCGCGCAAACGGCAATTAAGGCCGGTTTAAAGGTTGACCTTGTAGCCCAGGAATACACCGTAGAGGGACTGGTTAAAGCCCTGGTGGACAGGCAAGATGCCTGCCTTACGAGAGAGGAGGAAATAGTCGTCATGAGGTCCGGCGACTGAAATTGAAATATGCTTAGTATTAGTAAGCTTCTTGGCGGAAGGGAAAATTACGGCGATGCTTTACGTTATAGCCCTGCCTCCCGCCGCTCAAAGCATGGCGCAGGGGCCGGCTTAGGTCCGGTGGTGGTTTGGAATATGACCCGCCTTTGCAACTTGCGCTGCCGGCATTGTTACGCGGGGGCCGGCCAGCACCCGGGCGGAGAAGAACTGACAGGCACTGAAGCAAAAAAGTTAATTACTGAACTGGCTGCCTTTAAAGTCCCGGTTTTGCTTCTTTCCGGGGGTGAGCCGCTCCTGCGCCAGGATATTTTTAAGCTTGCCTCAATCGCCGTAGATAAAGGAATCAGGGTTACTTTATCCACTAACGGGACTTTAATTACCCATCAAATGGCCCAAAAAATTAAAGAAGCCGGGGTTAGTTACGTAGGTGTTAGTTTAGACGGTCTAGGCGAGGTGAATGACTTTTTCCGGGGGGTGCCCGGGGCTTTTGACCAGGCCTTAGCAGGAATAAGGGAGTGCCTGGCGGTGGGGCAAAAGGTAGGTTTGCGTTTTACCCTTAACCGTTACAATGCTGGCGAGCTTGAAAACATCTTCAAATTAGTAGAAACAGAAAACATCCCCCGGGTGTGCTTTTATCATTTAGTTTATGCCGGGCGGGGAGCTAAATTAGTTAACGAAGACTTAACTCATGAACAATCAAGGGCAGCCTTAGACCTAATTATAAAAAAAACACTTGACTTTCAGCAGCGAGGATTAGAAAAAGAAATTTTAACGGTGGACAACCACGCCGACGGAATTTATCTTTACCTTAAATTAAGGGAAAAAGAACCTGCCATAGCTAAAAGGGCTTACACCTTACTGGCCCAAAATGGAGGTAACCGTTCGGGAATAGCTATTGGCGCCATAGATTGGAAAGGCTTTGTGCTGGCAGACCAGTTTACCCGTACCTTTTCTTTTGGCAATGTCAAAGAACGCAGTTTTGGGGATATATGGAATGACGAATCTCACCCGGTCCTGAAAGCCTTAAGGAACCGCCGGGCATATCTAAAAGGTCGCTGCGCCGGTTGCGGCTGGCTTAATCTTTGCAACGGTAATTTACGCGCCCGGGCTGAGGCTTTTTACGGTGATTTTTGGGCTTCCGACCCGGCATGTTATTTAAGTGAAGAGGAAATAGACGAGGGGACAGTTCTGTTGACAAACAGGAAAAAAATGTAACCAGACTTGAAAAGGGTTTGACGTAAGCTGTCAACAGAATCGTCCTCCATAGAAAGGCTGACGTCAAAAATGTATTACCCAGTTTTCCGGCCCCGCCGGTTAAGGGCTAAAAGCTCTTTCCGGCAACTAGTAAGGGAAACCCAGCTTAAAGTTACCGACCTGATTTACCCGGCCTTCGTATGCCATGGTAAAGGAATTCGTGAACCTATTCAATCTATGCCGGGAATCCATCATTTTTCCATTGATGCTTTACAAGAAGAGTTAAAACTAGTGCAAGCAGCTGGCATTCCGGGCATTATTATTTTTGGCCTCCCTAAAGTCAAGGATGAAAGAGGTTCTGAAGCTTACGCCCGTGAGGGCATTGTAAGCCAGGCTGTAAGAGCAATTAAAGATAAGTTTCCTGACCTTTTGGTTATCACAGATGTTTGTCTTTGCGCCTATACCAGCCACGGACACTGTGGGGTGGTAGCCAATGGGAAAATTTTAAACGATGCCACCTTAGAACTGCTGGCCAAAATCGCTCTTTCCCACGTAAGAGCAGGAGCCGATATGGTGGCGCCTTCCGATATGATGGACGGACGGGTAAAAGCTATCCGATTGTTGCTTGACGAGACTGGTTTTGACCAGGTTCCTATTTTAGCCTATGCGGCCAAGTACGCCTCGGCTTACTACGGCCCTTTCCGGGAAGCAGCCGCCTCAACCCCTCAGTTTGGTGACCGGCAGAGTTACCAAATGGACCCGGCTAACGCAATTGAAGCTTTGCGGGAAGTTTACCTGGACCTTCAAGAAGGAGCGGATATAGTAATGGTTAAACCTGCTTTAGCCTACCTGGACATTATTCGCCTGGTTAAAGACACCTTCCCCTATCCCGTAGCTGCCTATAACGTTAGCGGGGAATACGCCATGGTTAAAGCCGCGGCGCAAAAAGGTTGGATTGACGAGCCGCGCCTGGTTATAGAAAACCTGACGGCCATAAAGCGGGCCGGGGCAGACTTTATTCTGACTTACCATGCCCTTGAAGCAGCCCGGTGGCTAAGTAAAGCCTGAAAATAAATAATTAAGTTACTTAAAAAGTAGAGATTAAGAATTAGGGGGATAGGAAATTGATGCTGGTTTCCTGGAATGTTACTAACTCCTGTAATCTTTACTGTAAACACTGCTACCGTGATGCCCATTGGACAGCCGCTAATGAGCTTACCACCCCGGAAGGGATAAATTTAATAAATGAGATTGCTCACACCGGCTTTCGAATCATGATTTTTAGCGGCGGGGAACCTTTAATGCGACCGGATATTTACGATTTAATTCGTCAGGCCAAAAAACAAGGTTTACGACCTGTATTAGGAACTAACGGAACTTTAATTGACGGCCAAACAGCCCAAAACTTAAAAAAGGCAGGGGTTCAAGTAGCAGGAATTAGTTTGGACAGCTTAAACATTGCTTTGCATGATGATTTTCGCGCCGTCCCGGGCTCCTGGCAGGCTGCCGTAAATGGTATGCGGGCTTGTTTAAAGGAAGGTCTTTCTTTTCAAATTCATACCACCGTAATGGATTGGAACAGCCATGAAATTGAGGACCTAACTGATTTTGCCCTTAAGATGGGAGCGGTGGCCCACCATATTTTCTTTTTGGTTCCCGCCGGCCGGGCCGTAAATATTGAAGAAACCACTTTACGCTCCGCTCAATATGAAGATTTGCTCCGCCGCATTTTAAAAAAACAACAGGAAATCCCCCTGGAATTAAAACCTACCTGCGCTCCCCAGTTTATGCGCCTGGCTAAACAAATGGGTTTAAACTTGCGCTTCCAAAAAGGCTGCCTGGCCGGAATAAGTTATTGTCTGGTCAACCCCTGGGGAGATGTCCAGCCTTGTGCTTACCTGGATCTGGCGGTAGGCAACGTATTGAAGACACCCTTCAATTTAATCTGGCAGGACAGCCCCGTGCTGCAACGCCTAAGAACGCAAGATTACCAGGGCGGCTGCGGTAAATGCGCTTATCGTAAGATTTGCGGGGGTTGCCGCGCCCGGGCCTACTTTTACCACGGCGACTACATGGCCGAAGAACCCTGGTGCCTGTACCGCTCTCAGAGGTAAAGACAAGGGGACACAAACTGTGTGAAAACTAATTTTGTAAATTATCTTCCCCCGTTTTACACTTATTTTAAGGCAATATGAACATAAAAAACAACTATGGACATGGGACAATATTTTTACCGGGCTTTTAGCCCTAAAAGGGCATTTCATACCTAAAAGATATTAATTGCTTTTTTGAAGTCAGAATTAAATCAACCCTAAAGTACGGATCGTCCAATTAATTGCAAAGCAAACCATTGATGCCACCATAAAAGGGATAATAATCGCCAGCCCAGTCCATTTGGCGCTTTTAGTTTCCCGCCAAATCGTAAAAAGGGTGGTCCCGCAGGGAAAGTGCAGCAAAGAAAACAGCATGGTACAAAGAGCGGTCAGCCAGGTCCAGCCTTGCCCGTTTACCAGGAGCATTTTTAATGCCAGCAGATTGTCCGGCTCTACCATTGAGCTGACAGATAAATAGCTCATGAGCAATATAGGCAAAACGATTTCATTGGCCGGCAGGCCAAGGATAAAAGAAAGCAGGATAAAACCGTCCAGACCCAGCGCCTTACCAAGGGGTTGGAGTAAACCGGCCCCTTGGACAAGAATGCTGTGCTCCCCGGGGCGGACGTTAGCCAAAACCCAAACAAGCCCGCCTGCCGGAGCAGCCACCAATACAGCCCGGGTAAGAATAATAACAGTGCGGTCAAGCAAAGAGCGAATTATCGTCCGGCCTATTTGAGGTAAGCGGTAAGGCGACAGTTCCAGGGCAAAGGTGCTGGGAACCCCTTTTAATAAGGTTTTAGAAAGAAACCAGGCGGTGAGCAGGGTAACGGCAACACCGGTCATAACAATACCCGCCACAGTAAGCGAAGCCGCGCCCACGCCGGCTAAACCGCCCATAAATATAAAGGCCAGGGTAATTAAAGTAGGGAAACGCCCGTTGCAGGGCACAAAATTATTGGTAAGGACGGCAATTAACCTTTCCCGGGGGGACTCAATAATCCGGCAGGCAGTTACCCCGGCGGCATTACACCCAAAACCCATGCACATCGTCAATGCTTGCTTGCCGTGAGCACCGGCCAGCTTAAACAAGCGGTCTAAGTTAAAGGCCAGCCGGGGCAAATAACCCAGGTCCTCCAGCAAGGCAAAGAGCGGGAAAAAAATAGCCATTGGCGGCAGCATTACGGAAACCACCCAGGCTACGGTGCGGTAAACCCCCAGCACAAAAAAGTCATGCAGCCATTGCGGCGCCCCAAACCACTGAAAAATAACGGAAAGCTGGTCCTGGCCCCAAAATAAAATTTTTGCCAGCAGTTGAGAAGGGTAATTTGCCCCAATAATGGTTAGCCAAAAAACAAGGCCAAGCAATAAAAACATAATTGGCAAACCAAACCACCAGGAAGTTAGAATATCGTCCAGCTTGGTATCCCAGTCAAATACAGATTTTTTACGCCTGACCACGCGTGAGGTTATGGATTCAGCTTCCTGGTATATGGTTTTTACTATCCGGTCCCGAATAGGAGATTCGGTAAGGTTCACAAGGCGCACTCCACTTTAATTTTTCAATTTCTTTCAAAAGACTTTGGTTGCCTTCGACTAGCCTTAAGGCAAACCAGCGGGGGTTAAAGTGTTCCTTTACTGACCCGGGCAGGTTTTGTTCTATTAAAGCGACCGCCTCTTCAATATCCGGGTCATAAACCAGACGGCGGGGGTTAGTAATTATCCGCTTAAAGGATATTTCTTCTATTTTAACTTTTAGTTCTTCCAGCCCCGTGCCGCTGCGGGCTGCCGTAGCTACCACCGGTACCCCCAGTTCAGCAGACAAACAGTCCAAATCAATGAAAATCTTTTTTCTTTGGGCTTCGTCAATCAAGTTTACGCAAACAATAACCCTGGAGGTAACCTCCATAACCTGTAAAACAAGGTTTAAATTTCTCTCCAGGCAGGTAGCATCCGTTACCACCACGGTTGCCTGAAGCCGCTTCCCACACAGGAAGTCCTGGGCAACCTGTTCCTCGGCAGAACCGGACTGCAGGGAATAAGTTCCCGGCAAGTCGACCACCACGTATTTTTTTCCGTGAAAAACATAAGTGCCCTGCGCCTTAAGCACCGTTTTGCCCGGCCAGTTGCCCGTATGCTGGCTGAGGCCGGTTAAGGCGTTAAAAATAGTGCTTTTACCAGTATTGGGGTTGCCGACTAGGGCAATTACCGCCGCCCCGGTGTATTCAGGATCTTCACTATAGCACATATCGTTTAATTCTCCCTGGTCAATCGAGACAATTGACCTACTTAATTTTTTATAATAACTCCAGGGAAACTAGAACCTGGCGGGCTTCTTCTCGCCTTAAGGCAATTAGTGACCCCCGAAACTTAAAAAGCGTAGGGTCACCCAGCGGGCTATGACGGATAGTTTTTATTTCTGTTTCCGGTACCAGACCCAACTCCAGCAACCGGCGCCTGCTCATCCCTTTTGCCCGTAAGGAAACAACCCTTCCGCACCGCCCAACCGGGAGCTCGGATAATAAAATTTTCTTCACCATACAATTTCCTTCCGATTGTTAACATTTAGCAATGACTAACAATGTTAGCTGAGGCTAACTATCAGGCCAAAAATATTTTTTAGACCTTAAATATCTTTGGACTTTAATATATTACGGGCTAAATGTTTTTTTTGTGACAACACAAGAACAGTAAAAAAAATTTAACGTAAAATGCCTCGTTCTCCGAAAGAGAAAACTAGGAAAACCGGCTATGGATAGTATCAACCAGTCAACTGGATGATTTAAGCGTAGGACGGCAAAATAGCGGACTGAAAGCGCAGGCTGAACGATTGAACTGTGTGGCGGGCAATTGCCCGTCAGCACAAGTGATTTGTTATGCCCGTTCTCTGGATTTGCGTATTACCTCTAATATTTCCTTTCGGGTAATCCTTTTGTCCAAGCCCGGCACATCAAAAGAATTTCTTGATCATTAACAAGAATTTTTTGGGGTCACCGGCAAGATTCCTTGACAAAAGGGTATTTCCCTGGTAACATGCACCGACGGGAGTTTTTTTCCTGAGTTATAAACAGCTTTTTTAAAACAAATAATGGTAAAGGATTTAATACTGCTATGGAGCTGCCTGAGCTGGACAATTTAGACAAAAAACTTTTAAACTTAACCCAGGAAAATTTCCCGCTGGTTCCGGAACCATTTGCTGAATTGGCCAAACAGTTAAACGTTACCGAAGAAGAAGTTATCCGTCGCCTTAAAAGCTTGAAGGAGCAAGGGACAATCAAACACTTAGGGGCGGTATTTGATTCTGGTAAGTTGGGATATTACGGAATATTATGTACGGTTAAAGTTCCGCCCAATATGCTTGACCAAGTTACTGCCGTCATAAATAGCTACCCGGAAGTAACCCATAATTACCTGCGTAATCACCCTTATAATATATGGTTTACCTTGCAGGCGAAGACCCCTGAAAAATTAATTGCTTTATTGGAAAAAATAAAGCAAAAAACAGGACTTAAGGAAATCATTTCTTTGCCTGCCACCCATACTTTTAAAATTAAAGTAAACTTTAACCTGGCTGAAGAGGAAGGATAAAGAGAGCACTCAATAATCTTAAGAGAAAGAAACTACCATCAACGGAGGTTGAGTGCTCCTCGAAACGAGGATAAATGTTAACCTCCATAGAAAAACAACTAGTACAGGAACTGCAAACGGAAATACCTTTGGTAAGCCGTCCTTTTCTTGCGCTGGCCCAAAAATTAAACTTAAGCGAGGAAGAGGTGCTGACTAAAATAAAAGACCTGGCTGTTCGGGGCGTTATTCGCCGCTTTGGGGCTACGGTAAATCACCAGCAGGTTGGTTATGTGGTTAACGCTATGGTTGTTTGGCAGGTACCGGAGGAGCAAATAAAAGAGGCGGGAAAAATACTGGCTTCCTTTCCGGAAGTAACCCACTGTTACGCCCGCCCGGCCCAACCTAAGTGGCCTTACAATTTATATACCATGATTCATGGAAAAACACACCAGGAGTGTCAGGAAATAATTAACCGTTTGATAAGGGCTTCGGAAATAAAAAATTGTTGCGCCCTTTTTACTGTGGCTGAGCTCAAAAAAAGTAAAATGAAATATTTATCCTTGTAAAGAAGTAATACGGTTAATAACCTTATAGCTTAATGAAATTACCGGCCAGAAAACCAATTCCTAAAGAAACAACCACACTGGCAACAACCCAAAGCATTTCTTTTTTAACCCTTTGCACTACCTGTTCAGTATTTTCACCCGTGAAGGTTTCTAAAACACTTTTTTGACCCATTTTTTGATTCACTTGAACTTTTCTTTGCCCGGCGTTCTTTTGAGAACTAACTTCAAGGGGGGTAATTTTACTGACGGGTTGACTATGGTCCGCCTTTATTTGTTTTTTGCCCTCTACTACCTGTCTTCTTAACGCGGGGCGAGATCCTTTTTTGGTACTTTTCTTTTTCTTGGCCATGAACTAATCTCCTTAAAATTTTATTGCCTATTACTTAGACCAGCGAATGGGTATGACTACTTTGTCCTGCTCACTACCATCTTTCGGGCTTTCCCAAAATACTTCCACCCTACCATTTCCAGATAAAGATGGTTCAAAACTTAAACGGAGTTCAAAATCACCGCGCCCGGGAGCGCCACAGGTGGCTGTAGTAAATTCCTTCGCCAACAACTTTCCTTTTGCATCTAAAAGACGGCAAACAACAGTTCCTTCAAACACCCTGGCACTGCCCTTAACAAGTAAAGGAACGCCTATTACCTGATTTTCCACCGGGTGGGTAACCCAGATAGCCGGCTCGAAAACCCAGGTTAAATCACGCTTAAAAGGCTGCTCATATAATCCCACGTGCCCCCACCAGTCGCGTGTGCGGTCATCCAATTTTCCTTCCACCAAAAAAGATACTCTTTGTATCTCCGAAAATTCAGTAAGGGTGTTAACAATACTTTGAATACCTAATGCTTCACCTTTTGAACCCACGTTGGCCGCAAGCACCTGGCGGGAAAAATTCACGGTAGCCAGACCATCCTCAACTGTTACCCCCAATATTTTTGTTTGGGGAGGAAGCACTTTATAAGCCCCTGGGGTTAACGGCTTGCCCGAAATAAGTTCTTGCAAGGCTGCTTCCAGCACATTTTTAGTATCCGGTAGCTTGTGAACTTCCCGCACCAGGTATTCGTCCTGATCGGAAATTTTAAGGTAAAAAACGGCTATTGAAAGAGGCTGTCTTTTCGTATTTTGCCCCATAGGAAATGATTTATTTTCGTTTAAATTTGTTTTTTCATTTACTTCTCTTTTGTCTTTTAAAATACAACCACTTAAATTTGTTAACATAAAAATAAAAACTACCAGGAAAAACATTATCCTTGCCCTTGAAGCTATTTTTATTTTTGGCAAGCGTCTAAGCATAATTTCATACCCTCTTGTTAAAAAAAAATTTAAATACCACCTTTTTTAAACCTTTTTTATAAATTGATTAAGTGTTTCTTGCTTAATAATTTATTTAATAATAAATTTACTTGTTAATGTCCAGTAACATAATATTTAATAATACAATAATATATATTTGTTAAAGAGTGCTTATTTTCCTGCTTTTAAATATTAAATATTCTGGCATAATTTAACCATTTTAAATCATTTTAGTGATATTTTTGGTTAAATTGCTCCTTATTCACTAAAATGGTCCGCGGTTTATTACCCTCGTAGGTACTTATGATACCTTTTTCTTCCATAAGGTCGATCAGCCGGGCCGCCCGGGAATAACCTATCCGTAAACGCCGCTGTAGCAGAGAGACGGAAGCATTACCATTTTCCAGAAGGACGTTTACCGCTTGAGGAAAAAGTTCGTCATCTTGCTTTTCGTTATTGTTCTTAAGCTCTGGTTGCACTTGGGTCACTTCTTCATTAAAAACAGGGGACATTTGTTCTTTAATAAAGTTAGTTAAAGTAGTTATATCTTTATCCGTTAAAAAGGCTCCCTGTAAACGTACTGGTTTTGATGAGCCTATCGGTAGAAATAACATGTCCCCTTTTCCCACCAGTTTTTCGGCCCCGCCCATATCCAAAATGGTCCGGGAATCCATTTGGGAAGTAACCGCAAAAGAAATCCGGGAAGGAATGTTAGCTTTAATTAAACCAGTAATAACATCAACTGAAGGACGCTGGGTGGCCAGAACCAGGTGAATACCGGCCGCCCGGGCCATTTGAGCCAGGCGGCAAATAGCATCTTCCACTTCATTAGGAGCAATCATCATTAAATCAGCCAATTCATCAATAATAACCACGATAAAAGGCAAGCATTGATTCTCAGGAGGAAGCTTGCGCATTATTTCATTATACCCCGTAACGTCTTTTGCCCCGCAAGCAGCAAAAAGCTCGTAACGGTGTTCCATTTCTTTTACTGCCCAGTGAAGGGCTCCGGCTGTTTTTTTTACGTTTGTTACCACAGGAGAAATCAGGTGAGGAATATCACTATAAATAGTTAATTCTACCATTTTAGGGTCTATAAGTAAAAATTTAACTTCGTCAGGGGTAGCTTTAAATAAAATGCTGGAAATTAAGGTATTAATACAGACACTTTTTCCGGCCCCGGTAGCACCAGCAATCAACAAATGAGGCATTTTACTTAAATCAGTTATAATCGGGGCGCCAGCAATATCCCGACCCAACACTACAGTTAGCTTGGAAGAGGAACTGGCAAATTCTTTAGTTTCCAGAAGTTCGCGCAAATAAACCGGCGATATTTCGCGGTTTGGTATTTCAATACCAACGGCGGCTTTACCCGGAATAGGAGCCTCAATACGAACGCGGAAAGCAGCCATAGCCAGGGCAATATCGTCGGCCAGGCCTACTATCCGGCTTACTTTTACCCCCGGGGGAGGTTGAAACTCGTAACGGGTAACTGTTGGTCCCACGTTAACCCGGTTAACCTTAATAGTAATGCCAAAATTACTTAAGGTTTCTTCTAATACCCGGGTTTTTTCGCTAATTTCTTTATCCAGCGCAGCATTACTTTTTGGCTGAACAATGCTGGCCAAAATTTCTGGCGTGGGAAGACGGTATGGTTGCCCGTTGGCTAAAGCACAGGTTGTTTGCTTTACCCCTTTGGCGCCGGAATTTTGGCTTAGGTTTGGCGGTAAAAATTGTTTTACCCTGGAGGTGCTTTTTGGTTCACAGTCACCAGCAAGCGCATTCTTTGAAAAAACAGACTGGGCCCCAACAGCAGTTAGAGGACTGTTTTTATTTTCCGCTCCTTTACACTTTTTTTCTTCCCCGGCAATTTCTTCAAATAAAAAGTTACTTAGAAAATGCCCTCCCCGGCGCCAAAGACTAACAAAACGGTTAAGAATATCCTGCCCTAACTGGCCGGTTGGCATACTAGCAATAAGCAAAAGGGAAATAAAACCCAGGGCCCCTAAAAGAATCCGGCTGCCCGCTAACCCAAATCCTTTTTGCAAAACATAAAATCCAGCCGCACCAAGCAGACCTCCTCCCTTTCCTTGTTGGCCAAACAGGAAGGCTTTGTCTGGAGGATAAGGAAGATGAAGAAAGATTAAAGTAGCTAAAAAAAGCAAACCAAAACCAAAAAAACGCGCATTGAGACATACCTGGCTTTTCTCCCGCATAATCTTTAGGCCCAATAAAAATATTAAAACAGGAATAAAATACCCCCCTTTACCGGCAACCATGACCATTCCTTGTTTTAGGGCTTGACCAAGTGTTCCGGTAAGAGGGGAAATTAAACTGGCTAGCGCTAAAATAGCTAGGGTGATAACGGCAAGACCATAAATTTCAAATTTTAAGTCCTCGCCCAATGGTTTAATTAACACTTTTTCCTCCTTAAAAACTGTCTGTTTAACAAATAATACCTTTTCTCAACCTTTTTTGAGTTTAACATAAAATATAAAATATGACAAGTTTTTAAACCTAACTTTAAAAACAGAAAGGGTGTGGTTCGACCAAAATCGTGGCAACCTCTATGGACCGGCAACTTAACTTAAGGAAATACTTTACGGCCCGGTAAAAGATAGTTTGTTCCTCCCAGGTGCTGAAAAGGTAAGTTTTTTTCCTCCGCCGTTATTTTCCACATCCCATCAAAGAATTCTTCTTCAGCAGCAGCGTCTTCTACCTGACCAATAAAAATATAATGGTCACCCGCCAGATATTGATTAACTACCTTACATTCTATCTGAGCCAAACATTGAGAAATTACCGGTGCTTTTACTTTGTTTCCGGCCTGGTAGGTAAACATCGCGCCGGCAAATTTATCTTCTTGACGGCTCGATACAGTTCCGCAGTATTGAGTTTGGGACAGCAAGCCATAGCCAGGGATATTAAGGGCAAAATCGCCGCTTTTTTGGATTAGCTCAGCGGTAAAACGGGTCAAGCCCACCGCAATAGCCACTAAAGGCGGTTTAATACTCACAGGCATATGCCAGGCCAGAGCCATTACGCTTTGCCGCGATTCGTGAGCGGCTGTAAGCAAAGCTACACAACCAATGTTGAGCAAACGATAAGCCTGGCTAACAGGAACTTTAACTTTTGACATTAGATTCCCTCCTATATTTTCAGTTATTTTAAGGTTATTTATATTAAAAATACGCCTTTTTTATCTAATATCCTTCTTTTTTCTATACTAATTAATTTTGAACAAAAAAAACTCCCTTACCAGGAGTTTAAAGATTTTTTTCGTTGTTATACCTTCAATTATAAACTAGCGCTTACTTATTGCCCGATAAAAAAATTACAATATAATATGCCTACCCCCTATTTGCCCCTTGATTTTTCTGGTGTGCCTGGAGGGACTCGAACCCCCAGCCTTCTGATCCGTAGTCAGACGCT